>OMXL01000015.1 GCA_900314985.1 uncultured Prevotellaceae bacterium
TCTGGGAAGACAGCACTCAGCAGCCACGACACCAGCATGACCAGCAGCTGTGCTACGAACAGCGTTACGGCAATATGAGGCAATATTTTTTTCAAAGTTAATCCATATCGGGTTCAAGGTTATCGACATCGAGGATGCGCAGTTCAAGCGCACGCACTACCAGACGAGTAGCATTGACACTCTCGCCACCAGGGAATAGTTTGCGAACCAGTTCCATCTGTCGTTTCTCCAAACTCTTGACGCCAAAGGGCATGCCACGAAGACCCGTAATCTGCTCCTTGGTATAGCCCAATGCCAGATGGCGCAGGAAACGTTCGTCATACATCTCATAGTTGATCAGCGCCTCCTGACGGGCCAACTGAGAGGATACAGCATGCTTGAAACGATCGACAATCTTCTGCAGGATGGGTTCGTTGAATACCAACTGCTTGCCCTCCATCACGGCCATCACGTCGCGACGGGTCAGCAGTTCACCACTCTTCAGGATGATGCCGTCGGCACCAGCGTCGAGCACATCGACCCACAGCTTCTCGTTGAGTATCTCGCCAGTAAAGATAAGAATCTTCACCTTGGGATAGAGTTCTTTCGTCTGACGGCATATCTCGACGCCTACGGTAGTAGAACCACCAAGACCAAGGTCGAGCAGCACCAAGTCGGGTTGCTGTTGCTTGATCAGTTTCCAATAGCTACTCTCGTTGGCTGCAGTGCCAATGATTTCAGCCTCAGGAATCTCGTTGCGCACGATACCTTCTGTGCCTTTCAGTTCGAGGGGTACATCCTCGACGATAATTAGTTTAAAGTTTTCCATTGTGTCGGGGTAATGTTATGTTGACTAAGTTATTCTCATGATCAATGACGATGCCGCAACCACGACGGGCCGTAGCCTCTCCATGGTCGCGAACGATTTGGCGGGCCAAATAAGAAGTGAGTGGTGAGAGGTGAGAGGTGAGAGGAATGTGATAGACCACATACTTCTCGTCCTTCACCTCGCTCTTAATCATATCTCTAGCTTCTAGCTTCTCTGACCTTTGGTCAGAGTGTGGCGTTGCAATCTCACCTCTAGCTTCTAGGATGAGCTCGAAGAGGTAGTGCAGCAGGTTGTCGTCGCCTAAGACGGTCTGGCCGTAGAGTTCTACGGGATGGACATGCAACTTGATGCGCTCTACCTGTGAGTTGGCCTGCTGGATGAGGATGCCATAGAGGTCGCGATAGTAGGCAGCCACCTCAGCCAACGACTGCATATCGCCGGCATCCACCAACTGTCGGATGCGCGAGGGATAGTACATCGTCTCGTGCTTCAGCGTAGAGAGGCAGTTATCGAGCACGCTATTGGCCACATGCAGATTGGCGTTCTCCAGTTCGGCACGTCGCAACTCGTCGTCAGCCAATTCGATGCTGGTCTGCTGCTGACGCTCCTGACGGAAACGCTGATAGAGTCGATGACGATAGTAGAGCATATAGTAGGCTGGCATAATAAGTACCAGCAATACCAACAGCAGATAAACGGCGATGCGCTTGTTTTGCTGGGACTGCTGCATGGTGCGAACATAGTCAGACAGCGTAGCATCGGCACTCAGCTCCTTGAACAGCTGCGTATAGGCCTTGTTGTTATAAGCATAGAGTGCCCACTCATGCAGCGCCAACGCTGCCACAGCACTCTCGTTACGAATGTCAAGAATGATTTGGTAGTTGGTCTCCACACCCTCGTGCAGCCACTGCACCTCTATCGGTGTGGCCTCATCGCCCAGTCGTTGCAGCAACAGATGTCCTTTGGGATATTGCTGCTGATAGTGCTCATTGAGACAGGCACGACAAGAATCGGCAAACTCCAAGGTGCGGGCATAGGTGCCGTTGACATTCGAGAAATAGGCAGAGTCGGCATAGATGTGAGCACGCTCGAGCGCCATTTGGGCGCGAGCAGAGGAAAGAGGAAAGAGGAATGTGGAAAGTAGCAGCAACAAGGTGCGAACTACTCCCTTGGGAAGTCGGAAGAAGAAGCGCGAACCCCTACCCTCCTCACTTTCAGCCTGTAGTGTGCAGACAGAAAACAACTGGCTGGTCTTGCGGTACTTCTCGATGATGCCCTTACAATTCATCAGTCCAAAGCCATGGCCCTGTTGTACCTTATGGTCGAAGACGTGCGCCAACTGGTCGGCATTCATGCCACAACCCGTATCAGCCACCGATACCTCAACATAATTATCACCCTCAGCGGCAGAGATATCTACATGACCACCGTCAGGCGTAAACTTACGAGCATTATCAGCTAACGTGTTCAGCATGAAGAGCGTCAATACACGATCAGCCTTGACAGTACTGTCGGTGGGCTGAACATTCAGGTCGACACCCTTCATCTGGAAGCTTGTCTTGCTACGAGCTAAGATGTCAAAGAGTGCCTGCAGCGAGAAACTCTCCACATGCATGCTCAGTTCACCCTGTCGCAACTGAATCCACTGGGTAAGCAACTCATTCTGCTGGTTGATATTGTCTGTCAGTTCACGAATGTAATCCAGACGTTCTGTATTGTCACCATGCTCAGAGACCTTCTCCACCTCATGACGGATGCGGTCGATGAGGGGCAAAATGCCCATGGCCATTGATATCTTGGCACGCTGTTCAAGATGGCGTCGTTCGTTACGCTCTACACGCAGACGAGCCTCAGCAACTTCCTCATTCTTCTGTTCCAGGATATCGTCGAGCTCATTGTCTTCTTTATGCTGTCGGTTCATGCGATTGAAGAACCACAACAGGAATACCAACAGCAGAATGGCGACCACAACAGCCAAAATCATCCAGTTGAGTTGGGTGGCCTCTTTATCAAGGATACCGGCACGAGCTTCCAACTCGCGGTCTTGACGGGTTTGCTCCTGCAGATCAATATAGATATTGCGGTTATAGTCGCTCTGCTTCTTGTCGTCGATAGCAGAATAAGCCACAGACAACTGTTCACGGATACTCGCCACCAGGTCAGGAGCCTGGTTGATGCGCTTATCGCTTAATGCCTTATTCAGATTGTCAAGCGCCTGATGGTCATCGCCCATCGCATGATAACACGAAGCCAAGGTACGGTAAGCACCCGCAATCTGATAGACATCACCATAGGCAGTAAACAGTCGCAACGCCTCTTCGGCCTGCTCCAAATTGCCGGTATGGTCAGCCAGCGCCTCCAGCGCCTGTGCCTCAAAATAAGGATAGTGGCGGCGCTGGGCAATGTTCAGACAGCGCGTCAGACACTCTATCTCGTCAGCACGAATCTGCTCGGCGCTGCCATCCGTCAAGATGCCACCAGCACCGACGTTATACAGATAGTTCAGATACTGAGCGGTATCGCGTCGCGTTGTCTCCGTGTCCATTGCCTCGATAGCCTCTATCGACTGACGCTCCAGACCCACATAATAATAATAGGTGGAATTGACGACAGCCATCTCTGACTCCGCATAGATCAGTCGTTTCTGCAGGCGCTCCGACAATTCGCCACGCTCTTCGTGAATACGAATCAGATGGCTCTGCGCCTGTTCACGGTGTTCGTAGAAAGCACGGTTGTTACTGCGACGCTGGCAGAGGCGCATCTGTTGCACCTCGGCAATCAACAGTTCTATCTGGTTATCGGTCAGCGACAACGCCTCGTTCAACTGCTGCTCAGCCTTATCGTAATCCATGCGTACCAGAGAGACGAAAGCCAGGTTGTTAAGAGCCTCGGCACGTCCGTCATCAAACGACGACTGCTGGTAGGCCTGCTGAGCATAATACTCGGTAGAGTCGATGTCGCGATAGTGAAAGGCATAGGAAAGAGAATTCAGCTTGTCCACCGCTGCCTTATCGGACGGCGAACAAGCTGATAATATAACGAGGATTGCGGTACTAAGCGCGAGCCTGAGCCACATAACCGAGTGCCTCCTTGCACTTGTCGGTTACATACTGCCAATCGCCAGCCTTTACCTTGTCTGAGGGGAACAGCTTAGAGCCCATACCCACACAGAAGACGCCAGCCTTGAACCAGCTCTTGAGGTTCTCCTCCTCAGGAGCGACACCGCCTGTCACCATAATCTTAGACCAAGGCATGGGAGCTTTCAAGCCCTTAATCATGTTAGGACCAACGACATCGCCAGGGAATACCTTCGTCAGGTCGCAACCCAACTCCTGAGCCTTACCAATCTCTGAGACGGTCATGCAACCAGGACAGTAAGGAATGAGACGACGGTTGCAGACAGGAGCAATCTCCGGATTGAACAGTGGACCAACGACGAAGTTGGCACCTAACTGGATGTAGAGAGCAGCTGTAGGAGCATCGACAACACTACCGATACCCAGTGCCAACTCAGGGCACTCCTTGTCGGCCCACTTTACCAGCTCACCGAAGATTTCATGAGCAAAGTCACCGCGATTAGTAAACTCAAAGGCACGAACGCCACCCTCATAACAGGCCTTTACTACGTTCTTGCAAACTTCTAAGTCCTTGTGATAGAAGACGGGCACCATACCAGTGTCACCAATCTTCTTCAGGACAGCTATCTTATCAAATTTTGCCATATCTTTTCACTATTCACTTTTCACTATTCACTAGCGTTAGCGCTGCACGCGACCATTGGCATTACCACCAGCCAGTGCCTCTACTTCATCAACACCTACCAGGTTGAAGTCGCCATTGATGGTGTGCTTTAGGGCAGAAGCAGCCACAGCAAACTCCAAAGCCTCACCCTGAGTCTTCTTGGTCAGCAGACCATGAATCAGACCACCAGAGAATGAGTCACCACCACCTACACGGTCGATGATAGGATTAATCTCGTAACGCTTGCTCTGATAGAACTCCTTACCATCGTAAATCAAAGCCTTCCAACCGTTGAAGGTAGCGCTATAGCTCTCGCGAAGTGTAGAGACAACATACTTAAAACCAAACTCTTGCATCATCTGCTTAAAGATTCCCTCATAGCCAGCAGCATCGGTCTGACCACCCTCTACGTCAGCATCGGGCTTGAAGCCAAGACAGAGTTCAGCGTCTTCCTCATTGCCAATACAGACATCAACATACTTCATCAGAGGACGCATAATGCTGATAGCCTTCTCAGAGGTCCACAGCTTCTTGCGGAAGTTGAGGTCGACAGAGACTGTCACGCCATGACGCTTTGCAGCCTCACAAGCCAGACGAGTCAGCTCAGCAGCCTTGTCGCTGATGGCAGGCGTGATACCACTCCAGTGGAACCAAGCAGCACCCTCCATGATAGCATCGAAGTCGAAATCTGTAGGATTGGCCTCAGCAATAGAAGAATGTGCGCGGTCGTAGATAACCTTTGAGGGACGCATACTTGCACCCGTCTCAGCATAATACAGACCTACACGATCACCACCGCGGGCAATATAATCGGTATTTACACCGTAACGACGCAGGGCATTGACTGCGATTTGACCAATCTCATGCTTAGGAAGCTTAGAGACGAAATAGGCCTCGTGACCATAGTTAGCCACACTAACTGCAACGTTAGCCTCACCACCGCCAGGGATGATGCGGAAAGACTCACTCTGAATGAAACGGTCGTTGCCCATGGGCGACAGGCGAAGCATGATCTCGCCTAAAGTTACAATTTTTGCCATTTGTTTTAGTATTACATTATAAAAACTGTTGTGTCTAAAGTGTTTGCAAAGTTACGACTATTTTTTCATAATGACAAAGAAAACGGCAAAAATATTCAAGAAATCTGCCGTAAACGTTTCCAGTGAGAAAATTATGCAAATAATCATTGACATATCATTTTTTTTCATTACCTTTGCAGAGATTATGGATACTGCTAAGATTAGAATTAAAGACATTGCAGAACGCGCTGGCGTCAGCGTAGGTACTGTTGACCGTGTGTTACACGAGCGTCCGAACGTGTCGCCTAAAGCATTGGACAAAGTCAAGAAGGCCCTGGAGGAGATGGACTACAAACCCAACCGCTATGCTTCAGCATTGGCCTACAACAAGTCGTACACCTTTTTTATGGTACTCCCCAAGCATGAGTCAGAGGCCTATTGGGAGGAGATCGAGATAGGTGCCACAGAAGCCACCGAACGCTTCCGCGACTTCCGCGTATCGAAGACAGTGATGTACTACAACCGCTTCGACATCAACACCTTCTCACAAACCATGACAGAGGTGCTGAAACAACAGCCTGACGGTGTTGTCGTCGTGCCTTCGCAGTTGGACATCACCCGCAAATACACTGACATTATGCATGCACAGGAGATTCCCTTTGTGTTGCTCGACTCCTACATGCCCGACCTGCGCCCATTGGCATTCTTCGGTCAGGACTCCTTTGCCAGCGGCTACTATGCAGCACGCATGATGATGCTGTTTACGCCTAACGAGAAGGAGATCATGCTGATGAAACAGATGCACAACGGCAACGTAGCATCCAAACAGCAGGAGAACCGTGAGACGGGTTTCCGCCACTACATGCACGACCACTTCCCCAATGTCAAGATTCATGAGGTTAACTTGTCGCTCGACGAGAAGCGCGAGAGTTATGATACCATCTTAGAGAAATTCTTTGAGCAGCATCCGTTGGTACACCACTGTATTACATTCAACTCCAAAGCTCATCTGGTGGGCGAATACCTGCTGAGAAGCAACCGTCGCAATATCCAGATTATGGGTTACGATATGGTTCCTAAGAATGCAGAGTGCGTGCGCCAAGGCAGCATCTCATGCCTCATTGCGCAGCATGCCTTCATGCAGGGCTATGCCTGTATCGACACACTCTTCAATGCCATCATCCTGAAGAAGAAGGTAGACTCTGTCAACTACATGCCTATCGAACTACTCAGCAAGGAGAACATCGACTTCTACCGACGGGAAAATATCGGATAAATTAAATTACTATACAAACAAAACAAATCATGGAACAAGCTACATTCTTAAAAATTAATCCCGCCGACTCGGTGGTCGTATGTCTGACGCCCAAGAAGAAGGGCGACATCATCGACATCGACGGCCAACAGATCACTGTCAATCAAGACACACCAGCAGGTCACAAAGTACTCATCAAGGATGCCAAACAAGGTGAGGACATCATCAAGTACGGCTACCCCATTGGTCATGCCCGTCAGGACTTGAAAGCCGGCGACTGGGTCAACGAGAACAACCTCAAGACAAACCTCAGCGGCACCTTGGAGTACACCTACAAGCCTGTTGATGCCGAGAGCGACATTGCTCACATCAAAGACGATAAGCGCACCTTCAAAGGATATGTTCGAAAGAACGGCGATGTGGGTGTGCGCAACGAGATATGGATTGTGCCTACCGTAGGCTGCGTCAACGGCATTGCCGAACGCCTCGTCCAAAAGTTATCTCAAGAGACTGGCTGCGAGGGCATCGACGCCATCCATGCTTGGCATCACAACTACGGCTGTTCACAGTTGTCTGAAGACCACGAGAATACTCGCAAAGTACTGCGTGACATCTGTCTGCACCCCAATGCCGGTGGTGTACTGGTGCTGAGCTTAGGCTGCGAGAACAACCAGCCTGAAGACTTCATGGCCATGCTCGGCGACTATGACAAAGACCGCATCAAGCTGCTGGTGACCCAGCGCGTAGAAGGCGACGAGATGGAGGCTGGCATGCAGATTCTGCGCGAGCTCTACGCTCAGGCCAAGCAAGACAAGCGCGAGGATGTCAGCGTATCGAAGCTGCGCGTTGGTTTGAAGTGTGGTGGCTCTGACGGTTTCAGCGGCATCACCGCCAACCCACTGGTCGGCGAGTTCTCTGACTGGCTGGTGGCACAGGGTGGAACCAGCATCCTGACCGAGGTGCCAGAGATGTTCGGTGCAGAGACCATTTTGATGAATCGTTGTGAGACGAAGGAACTGTTTGAGCAGACCGTCTCAATGATTAATAACTTCAAGAACTACTTTCTCTCACATGGCGAACCTGTCGGTGAGAATCCATCACCAGGCAACAAGGCTGGCGGCATCTCCACCCTCGAAGACAAGGCGCTGGGGTGCACACAGAAATGTGGCAAGGCGCCTGTCAGTGGTGTAATGGAGTATGGTGACCGTCTGGAACATACTGGTCTGAACCTGTTGTCGGCTCCTGGTAACGACCTCGTAGCATCTACGGCATTGGCATCAGCAGGCTGTCATATCGTACTGTTCACAACTGGTCGCGGCACTCCCTTCGGTACTTTCGTACCCACGATGAAGATTGCCACCAATCCCACCCTTGCCAAGAACAAGCCCCACTGGGTAGACTTCTCGGCAGGACAGCTGATTGAAGGACGCACCATGAAAGAGTTGGTACCAGAATTTATCGATAAGGTGCTGGCAGTTGCCAGTGGCGAGCCTGCCCGTAATGAGGAGAACGGCTACCGCGAAATATCCATCTTTAAAAACGGAGTGACACTGTAATGGAGAATTGAGAGTTGAGAGTTGAGAATGAAGAAAGGTCTGATAGCATTATCGCCCCTTGGGGTGTTCGTCATATTGTATTTAGTCACGAGCATCATCGCTCGTGACTTTTACAAAGTGCCTATCACCGTGGCTTTTATGGCGGCATCGATGTATGCCGTCGTCATGAGTGGTGGCACCACCCTGCGCGAGCGCATCGACATCTATAGTCGTGGCGCTGCCAAGGGACAGATGATGCTGATGATCTGGATATTCATACTGGCTGGCGCCTTTGCCCATACTGCGAAGATGATGGGAGCCATCGACGCCACCGTCAATCTGGCACTGACACTATTGCCAGGCAATATGCTGCTGGCAGGACTGTTCCTCGCAGCATGCTTTATCTCACTCAGCGTAGGAACCAGTGTAGGTACCATCGTTGCGCTGACACCTATCGCCGCTGGTGTGGCCCAACAGACGGGTACCAGCATACCCCTGATGACGGCCGTCGTGGTGGGTGGTTCATTCTTTGGCGACAACCTGTCGTTCATCTCTGATACCACCATCGTAGCCACCTCTACTCAGGGCTGTAAGTTGAGTGACAAGTTCCGCGTCAACTCCTTCATCGTGATACCTGCCGCATTGGTCATTCTCGTGGTTTATCTCTTTATGGGTGCCAACATCCACTCACCACAACACATTCCCGACGTAGCATATCTGAAAGTGCTACCCTATCTGGTCGTACTGCTGACAGCCGTCTTAGGCATGAATGTAATGGCGGTGCTGTCAATAGGTATCATCCTGACAGGAATCATCGGCATCATCGACGGTTCGTTCGATGTCTATGGATGGATGGGCGCGATGGGCGACGGTATTGTGGGGATGGGTGAGCTTATCATCATCACGATGATGGCGGGTGGACTATTGGAAATCGTCAAACATAATGGCGGCATCGACTTCATCATCCAGCGACTGACGCGTCATGTATCCACCAAGCGTGGTGCAGAGATGACAGTTGCCGGACTGGTATCGATTGTAGACCTCTGTACGGCCAACAATACCGTTGCCATCATTACGGTGGGAGGCATCGCCAAGCAGATAGCCGACCGCTTTGGCGTTGACAACCGCAAATGTGCCTCCATTCTCGACACCTTCTCATGTGCCATACAAGGACTTATCCCCTACGGAGCACAACTGCTGATGGCAGCAGGTCTGGCTCAGCTGAACCCTATCAGCATCCTGCCCTATCTCTATTATCCCTTTGCCATCGGCATCGCTGCCATCCTCTCTATATTATTAAGGTATCCGAAACGCTACAGTTAACGACTATGGACATCATTCAGCGCAACTTCCTACGACTGCTCCGCTGTGGAGCATTTGGCAAGACAGAGCCAATAGAACCTATGTCCCACTGGAAATGGAACAAGCTCTACCAGATATCTCAGATTCATGGTGTTACACCCTGGATTAGAAATGGCATCCGACGTTGTCAAGACGACTTCTTCCTACAGTTGACACCCTCGTTGCTCCAGCATTTCGAAGAAGATGTCACATCAACGAGAGAGGAACAGGGAGCAGAGGAGTTGACAAACCCCATGCTGAACCGTAAGCTACAACAGTTGGCTGAAGAGGCTGGTTCTGAAGACCCCACCTTCAACCTACTGCTACGACTTATCCATATCGCTCGCAACATAATGACCCAGGGCATCAGCCTCCGACAGCTCATCATGCTGGGTATCTATCTGCGCACCACCAAGGATGCCATAGAATATGAGGTACTGAAGACATGGATACAACGGTTAGACATGGGACGCATGGTACATTTGGAAGGCTCACTGCTGATGGAGCTGTTCCACTTTACCAACCGTGAGATACGTTTCACCGATGCATCAGTAAACAAGAGTACCCAACGAGCTGTTGACGATATCTTCCAATTGACCGAGAAGAATGCTGCCGACTGGTATTTTACGCAAGGCGAGAGCATCTTTGTACGTAGCAGCGATTCACGGGCTATGATGTGGCACGTCAAACAGTCGGCTCGCTATATGCACTACTATCCCGCAGAAGCGATTACCAATTTCATGAAAAACTTTGCGCACTCTATGTCGCACATCGAGGAGTAACGATAAACATTAAACTTAAAACTTAAAACTATACAACAATGGGATTATTTGATCTATTCAAACGTGACCTCAGCAATGACCCTGACCTCACACGTCTACGCGATCTGATTATTATCAGCGCATCGGACAGCAACTACTCCATGGACGAGAACTCTATCATTCTCGACATCTGTAGAGAAGAAGGCATTGACATCGACAAGCTGCAGAAGTTGTTTAAGATGGATCCAGAGAAAATCAAGGACAACTACCCCACCAGTCTCGTAGAGAAGAGCAAATACCTGCGTCGTCTGATTGAGGTGATGGCTACCGACAACGTGTGCCATTCTCAGGAGATTGAAGCGCTGAGAAGTATTGCACACCGAATGGGATTCTCCGACGAACAAACAGACGGAGAAATCAGAGACTACTGCAAGGGCCTTGGAAAGAAAGGCGAAGAAGTGTTGGCCTCCTACGAAGAGAACAAGAACAAGTAATTAGTGGCGGAACCGTATCTCGCGCAGATTATGGTTCCCCATAAAACGACTCTTGTCGACATAGCCGCTGATACCGGCTATGCTACCCTTACCCGTATATTGCCACATCGTAATTTCACGATCGTCGGCAACGACGGGCTCCTCATCTGTATACATGGCAATCATGATTTTGTAGTCGTCAATCTTGCCCTGTAGGTGCTTATTATAGAAGTTGCGACCCGTATAGATGAGCGGTTTCTGCTGGTAGGCTTCCTCCACTAAATCAAGGAAGTAGAAGAGCGAGTCGCAGAACACGTCTGTCGACAAGCCACCCGTACTCTCCACATCAATCATGGGTATCAAGTCTTGTTCCTCAGGAATACACTGCGACTGGAAGTTACGTAACTGTCTCAGCTGGTCAGACTTAGGACGATAGAAATGGTAGCTGCCCACTTTCAAGCCCTGCTGATGAGCCATCCAGATGTTACGCTCGAAGGTAGCGTCAATGCGGTCACCACCCTCTGTCGCCTTCAGGTAGACATAAGCCATGTGGGTATTGTCGCCAATGGTTTCCCAGAAGACATTACCTTGATAATGGCTGAGGTCAATGCCATGAATATGCGAGCAGGTATCCTCGCACTGTACATAATAGTCTTGAGCGCTCAGCGAGAGCGGACACAAGAGTAATAAAAAAAGAATATAGCGTGCTAAAAGCTTCATTGTTTTCAAATTTCCTGCAAAGATAGCATTTTTTTGCCAATTATTTGTATCTTTGCAAGCAAAAAGTATGAATATGAAACATCTTTTGACGATTATAAGTCTTTTTATATTATTTACAGCCTGTTCCAAGGACGACGATAGCTATGAAGCGCCCCCTGAGCCTGCTCGACGTACTGTTATCGTCTATATGTCAGGAGATAACGACCTGACGAGTTACGTTCAGAGCGATCTCAGCGAGATGAAGACTGGTCGCAAGCAGGTAGCTTCTAATGAGAACCTTGTCGTCTATGTCGATAGACAGGCTGCAGACGAGAAGCCGTATATTGCCAGAATTACTGACAATGGCGAGATGGAAACACTGTATGAATACCCATCCGATTTCTATAGTTCAGATGCCGACAACTTTGCTGAAGTGCTGAGTCGTTGTCTCCAACTGTGTCCTGCTACAGAAGACTATGGTCTGGTATTGTGGGGACATGCCAGCGGTAGCGTGATAGAAAAAGACTCTATAGATAATAGTAGCTATGGTTCACGCAGGGCTTACGGTGTAGACAACAAAAAGTGGCTCAATATTCCTTCCATGCGTCGTGCACTCCAATCGCTCCCTATCAAGTGGAAATTCATCTTCAGCGACTGCTGTAACATGCAGAACATAGAGACTGCCTACGAGTTGAAGGACGTAGCAGAATACCTGATTGGTTCACCTGCAGAGATTACAGGATACGGAGCACCTTACAACACGGTCGTTCCCGCTTTGTTTATCCATGATGATACACAGATGTATAAGAGCGTCTGCAACAACTATCATGATCAGGTTGATGCCATGGGTGGCCATCTGCCTATCTCAGTCATCAAGACCAGTCAGATAAATGCTTTGGCACAAGCAACACGTCAGGTATTACCTACTGTTGCTGCTGCAGTTCCCAAGGATGACTTCGGACAGGGACACATCTATTATTTTGGCGTAGTAAAATTCGATGCATGGACAGGACACACCTATCTGCCAAACGAGAAAAACTTCTACGACATGAACGACATCATCCGCTGGGGATTATCCGAAGACCCTACGGCCTACCAGACATGGCACAGCATCTTTGACCAAACAGTGGTCTATAGCAGGATGAGCACTTACTGGCATGCCAACTATCTAGAGTCTCGAGGCGGTAATAAAGCATTTAAAGACTTCACGGTAACTCAAGAAACCTTTGGAGGTGTCAGCATGTTTTTCCCACAGACAAAACACGACAACAGTCCATACTACAAGCACAACGAGCTCATCAAGCAGATGGGCTGGTACTATGCTGTGGGCTGGTCGTCAGTGGGTTGGTGAACAATAACCTTGAAACTTCTTCTCGAGCTTGTTCACGCTCAGCAGCAACAAACTATTGTTGCTGCGTTCGCTTAATCACGACCTTGATTTTTGAGATACGACGTTCCTCCATCTCCATCACTTCAAACGTAAAGTTCTGGTATTCCAGCTTCTCATGAAGTTTGGGGAACTCACCCTTGATTTCAAGCAACAGACCTGCCAATGAATCGGCATCGCCCTCAATATCCTCAAAGGTTTCGTCATCAAGTTCCAGAATCTTATAGAAGTCAGCTAACAGCGTCTTTCCCTCAAAGATATAGGTGTTCGAGTTGATGCGCTGATAGTTCTTCTCATCCTCATCGTACTCGTCGTTAATCTCGCCAACGATTTCTTCCAGCACATCCTCTAACGTCACAATACCACTGGTGCCACCAAACTCATCGACAACGATGGCGATATGCACCTTGTTCTCCTGGAACTCACGCAGCAAATCGTCAATCTTCTTCGTCTCTGGCACAAAGTATGGTGGACGAATCAGCGACTGCCAACGGAAGGCGGGCCCTTTAGACAGATGAGGTAGTAAGTCCTTGATATACAAGATGCCACGAATATTATCACTATTGTCCTGATAAACAGGAATACGCGAATAGTTGTTCTCAACAATGCACTGCAACACCTCCTGATAGGTGGACTTAAAGTCCAGGTCAACGACATCCTGACGCGAGGTCATAATCTCCTTAGCAGTCTCGTCACCAAAGCGGACAATACCCTCCAAGATGCGTTGTTCATCTTTGATATCCTCCTTGTCAGTCAACTCCAGTGCCTGTTCCAAATCATCCACGCTCAGCACATGATTTTCCTTCAGCACTACTTTATCAGCCAGTCGACCGGAACTCATCACAATACTAGCAAAAGGATAGAATAGTTTTCTGCATAACAGAATGCCATTCACGGCACCACGACAGAAACGTAGCGGTTGCTGACCAGCATATACCTTAGGCATAATCTCGCCAAATAGCAACAGCAGGAAGGTCAGCAATACGGTGATGCAGAAAAATTCCAACCACAGGGCATGAAACTTCACCGTATGGTCGAAGAAATAACCAAACAGCATGATAATGGTTACGTTCACCAGATTGTTGGCAATCAAGATGGTTGCCAGTGTACGTTCTGATTCTTCACGCAACTGTTTGATACGTTTATCTTCCTCACTCTTCTCTTCGTCCAACTCATTCAGGTCAGCAGGTGACAACGAGAAGAAAGCAATCTCAGAGCCCGAAGCAAAGCCAGAGACAAATAACAATGCACACGCCAGCACGCCGGCAATAATAGCACCCGTTGATGGTGTCAACAGGGTTACTTCATTTAATATATCTAGAAAATAATCCATGAATTACACATTGGCAGAACCAGCTGGTTCCGTAGCGGTAGCAACCGATTTCGGAGACAGCAGTTCCATATTGTCTGCCCATATCTCTGTGGCATTATGACGCTGACCCTGCTTATCATCCCACGTGGTATAGCGGATGCGCCCCTCAATATACAGCTTGTCGCCCTTATGAACATACTTCTCCACAATCTCGGCCAGCTTGCGCCAAAGCAATACGGTATGCCAGTCAGTACGATCTGGAACCTGAGTTCCATTTGGAAGCGTATAGCCACGTTCAGTTGTAGCCAGACGCACACGGGCAACAGCTACACCCTGATCAACGTAACGGATTTCAGGATCTACACCCACATTACCAATCAACATTACCTTATTCATAATGCTTAATGCTTAATTCTTAATGCTTAATTAGGCTGCGCACCAACGTTCAACGTAAACGTTACTTACAGAGACCAAGGAATTGGAACTTGAAGTTCTTACCCTTAGCAGAGGGGAACTGGCTACGACGATCGACACGCTCAGCCAGATGCTCTACAATACGATTGTAGCAATCCATACCTGATGCAGCTTTCACACGGGCCACAAAGGTAGTGTCGCGATATTGGAACTTACCAGTGCCTGGAACCTGCTGTACACGCTTGAAGAAGATGGTACCCTCGTACCAGCCATAGCGGGGCTCGTTGAGCGACATCAGCACGGGAGCAGACTTTGCTGCCTGTCCCTCAGCAGGACGCACAGCCTTCTTCTCCTTGAAGTCCTGCATGGTTGAGGCTTCCGTCTTGATAATAATAAAGTAAACGCGTGGACGAATCTTATAGCGCTTGGGATAATAGACATCACTGGCTACATAGTCGCGGATATCTTTCTCCAAAACGGGGTTCATGTCAATATCATCGATAGCAGATAAAAAGGCGATAGCTTCATCAGCACTATTTACCAACACTTCACTGTCGAAATAACGAAGATATAAATTCATTGAGTTTTGTTTGTTTTTCAAAATAAAAAATCAAAGAAGAGCGGAAAACGGGACTCGGACCCGCGACCCCAACCTTGGCAAGGTTGTGCTCTACCAACTGAGCTATTTCCGCAAAATATTTCCTTGCCAAGGTTGGCACCTTAATTCTTGGGGCAAGGTTGTGCTCAAACAACTGAGCTATCTTACTAACTAAAACTGATGGTGAAGAGGAGGAGACTCGAACTCCCACGTCGCAATTGACACTACCCCCTCAAAGTAGCGCGTCTACCAATTCCGCCACCTCTCCATCAAGTTTGTTGGATAACGTGTGAAGAAAAAAGAGTGCCCAGAACAGGACTCGAACCTGCACGCCTCGCGGCACACGCACCTGAAACGTGCGCGTCTACCAATTCCGCCACCTGGGCATTATTCATTACAAGCCTACTCGTAATGCTCTTTTTTGTTCAACATGTTGAGCGGAAAACGGGACTCGGACCCGCGACCCCAACCTTGGCAAGGTTGTGCTCTACCAACTGAGCTATTTCCGCATTTTCATCCTGTTTGGAAGGCATCTCTCTCGATTGCGGATGCAAAGGTACAACATTTTTCCGAACTGCCAAAACTTTTTAGGCGTTTTTTTCAAAAAAACATCGTTTTATTTCATTTGCTGCCCAGTCGGAACCACCTACACCTTATTATATATAGTAGTCACCTCGTCAAAAAGTGCGTGCAATTCCTCACCCCAGTGCCCAGGAATGATGACATGATGGTTGCCAATAGGCTCCGTCAAGAAGTACATCGCCTGATGCTTGTCATCAAGTTGAATGACCTGCTGCGTACGACAGAGGTCTGGCTGTGCCTGATTGCGCACCAGTCGTCCCTCGGCAATGAAACAGCGTGACAAATCGCCTGCCACCTTGAACATCGTGACAGTTCCCTGCTTCATATATCCACGGATACCCACACCAATGCCCGACTCAAAATGAGTATCCAACTCATAGCGCTCCACCATATTGAATGGAATAGTACAATGGGCAAAGAGCAACTGTCCAGTCTCCGAATCAATGCGCGATGGATTAGCCTGGAATCCTGATACACCCGTCAGTGCCTGCGACAGCGTCATCGTCAGCAGTGTGGGAACGTCGCCCTCACAACCGGCCACTACACCCTCTGAGTTCAGTTTGGCCAGTGCTAAGCAACCCGTATTTTTGACAGCTGTTAGCAGATCGAAACAGCGCAACGTGAGTCCACTAAGCTGATGGCGGCTTACCAGCACCTTCAGCGCCTCGTAAATCTGCTGAGCACCAGGCAATGCCTCACGGATAGCAGCCACCTTACTGGTCTCTTCCGTATCATACAGCGGTGTTTGGCTGATGACGTCGAGCAGTTCCTGCATGGGTATGTCAACCATTTCAATGCCCAGTCGCTGAGCCACCACCTGATAGTCTGCCTTGCTGGAAATGAGCCAGTCGGAGGGTTCGCCAATCACGCCAAGGCGTTGTCCCTGCAGGTTGCGACGTATCTCTCCCACCTTGGCCAACAGTTCCACACGATGATACACATACGCCTCACTACCATGAATCACCTCACCGCTAATCTGCTGTTGTCTGAGGAACGACAGTATCTCCAGCGAGGCAGCCAGCGAGTTGCTCTTGCCAGACGTCAGCAAGTAGAACGGACGGTTTGACTGTCGCTGCAACTGTGGCAACAGGCGCTTGAAGATGCCTTCAGTACCTCCCGTGCGTACATATATTAAATCCAATGCATGAGTACCATAGTCGCTGTAGTCGTTACCTTTCAGTTCATACTCAACGCCCAACGTACCCAGAAATTCCTTTGTTACGCCACTCACGGCCTGCTCGTCGTGAAGCTCAGATGTC
Organism: uncultured Prevotellaceae bacterium; assembly: GCA_900314985.1. GTDB lineage: Bacteria > Bacteroidota > Bacteroidia > Bacteroidales > Bacteroidaceae > Prevotella. The sequence continues at coordinate 17,185 of OMXL01000015.1, forward strand.
AGTGTATAAATCGCTATATTCATAGTTTTATAGATTTCTTTTTGTATTTCGCCTACAAATTTAGTTAAAATTCCGCATAATACGCATATTCCATGCCTATTTTTTATTACCTTTGCATGGAATTTTTATAATTATCGCATTTTATGTTTGATAAAAGTACCTATATTCGGCGTCGTGCCGAACTGAAAAAGCTAGTTGGCGAGGGCATCATCGTGCTCTTTGGCAACAATGAGTCACCCTGCAACTATCCAGCCAATAGTTATGCGCCCATGCGTCAGGACTCTTCGTTCCTCTACTACTTCGGCCAGCATCGCGATGGCTTGGTAGGCGTTATCGATATCGACAAAGATGAGGAATGGCTGTTTGGCGACGACATCGACGTAGAAGACATCGTATGGATGGGCTTCACACCCAGCGTCAGCGACCTGGCTGCTGAGGTGGGCGTCATGAAGACTGCCCCGATGGCAGCGCTCACCAAGGTGTGTTGCGACTCAGTTGCAACAAATAGGACGGTACATTTTCTACCTCCCTATCGCTTTGACACCAAGATTCAGATTATGGACCTGCTTGGCATTCATCCCAGCAAGCAGAAGGAGGCAGCCTCGCTGAAGCTCATTCAGGCTGTTGTCAAGATGCGTGCCACGAAAGAGCCACAGGAGATTGAGGCCATCGACCGTGCTTGCAATGTAGGCTACGCCATGCATACTACAGCCCAACTGCTGATAAAGCCTGGCGTTACTGAGCGTTTCATTGGTGGACAGGTGGATGGCATCGCCCGTTCGTTGGCTCAGGGAACCAGCTTCGCCACCATCTTCTCGCAGCATGGTGAGATTATGCACGGCAATCCCTCTGACGCCAAGTTAGAGGCTGGTCGCTTGGCACTCTGCGATGCTGGTTGCGAGCTTGACGACTACTGCTCTGACCACACCCGCACCATGCCTGTAACGGGTAAGTTCACGCAACGCCAGCAGGAGATATACTCCATCGTAGAGGCCTGCCACGACTATGTATTAGAGGTTGCTAAGCCTGGCGTCAAGTATATGGATGTGCACTTTGCCGTTTGTCGCATGATGACAGAACGCCTCAAGGAGCTTGGCCTGATGAAGGGCGACACCGACGAGGCTGTTCGTGCTGGAGCTCATGCCATGTTCCTACCTCACGGACTCGGCCACATGATGGGAATGGACGTGCACGATATGGAAGGACTAGGTCAGATCCACGTTGGTTTCGACGATGAGACGCGCCCCAACCTCGAGCAGTTCGGTACCAACTGTCTGCGCATGGGTCGTAAGTTGGAAGAAGGCTTCGTGGTTACTGACGAGCCAGGCATCTACTTCATCCCTGCCCTCATCGACGAGTGGAAGGCCAGCGGCCATTGCAAAGAATTCCTCAACTTCGACAAATTGGAGACCTATAAGGACTTTGGTGGCATCCGCATCGAAGATGACGTGCTGATTACCAAGGATGGTTGCCGCTTCCTGGGCGACAAGCGCATCCCTTACCATGTGAAGGAACTCGAAGCCTTTATGGCACAGTAAATACAATTTAGAGGCACGCCGTTCTGGTGTGCCTCTTTTATGTTTGTTTATTTCTTGTATATCAACTTCGCTTGTACGCCCTTGTAAGCTGCGGGATATTTGATTTCCGGATTACAGCCCTCTGCTAAAACTATTTTCCTCAACATTTGACAGTCGCTGACGTCCAGTTCCTTTAACTTAGGACAACAGCTTACATCTACCGTTCTGACGAAAGAGAAACCCGCATGGAAATACTCCAAGTTAGGGAAATACTGCAAATCTTCATACGACTTTACATTGCGCATGAAATTTCTAAAATTCATCAGACTGAGTTTTGTCGTCGCTTCTGCCTCGTCCAAAGATATTCTGCCATCCTTATTGGCATCTACCTTATTACGCATACAAAAGTCACGAATACTGTCATCTTTCAATAATGTATTGCAGCCATTTTGCGCCATCACATAATTTGACATTACGCCCATCAGGGCAAGCACACATAACAATATCTTTTTCATAAGCTTTTTTCGTTTTAGGTAATATATCAGTTGCAATTATAGCAATAATTTTGCAATAATGCAAGAAAAATACATATTTTATTTGGGGAAAAACTAAAAATATTTTGTTAGTTGCTTGAGAATTTGTAATTTTGCACAGCAATTACAACACACAAAAAACATTAGAATGAGAAAATTATTATCTTTCGCACTGCTGGCTCTCGTGGCCGTTGGTGCACAGGCAGAAGAGAAAAAAGACTCTGCTGCAAGTAACAAACCCGTATTTACCATCATTAAGGAGAACCCCATTACCAGCATCAAAGACCAGAACCGTTCAGGTACGTGCTGGGACTACTCTACCCTCTCCTTCTTTGAGGCTGAGATTCTGAAGGCTACTGGCAAGACCTACGACCTTGACGAGTCGTTCGTAGCCAACAAGACCTATATGGAGCGTGCCATTCAGGTTGTTCGCTTCCATGGCGACTGCCAGTTTGCACAGGGCGGTTCAGCAGAAGACGTGCTGGCTACCATGAAGACTCATGGTATCATTCCACAGGGCATCATGCCTTTCCCTGGCTCACTGTATGGTGACTCACTCAACAACTTCAACGAGTTCTTCAACCTGCTGGAGCCTTACGTGGCAGCTATCGCCAAGAGTGACGCCAAGAAGATTTCTGGTCAGTGGAAGGTTGGTCTGCAGGGCATCCTCGACGCTTACCTCGGCAAGTGCCCTGAGGAGTTCACCTACGAGGGCAAGAAGTACACTCCAAAGAGCTTCATGAAGTCACTCGGCATCAACCTCGACGACTATGTTAGCATTACCAGCTACACCCACCATCCTTTCTACACCACCTTCGCTGTAGAGGTACAGGACAACTGGCGCTTCCCGCAGTCTTACAACCTGCCCATGGACGAGATGATGAAGGTCATCGACAATGCCATCGACAAGGGCTACACCATTGCCTGGGGTGGCGACGTCTCTGAAGACGGTTTCACCCGCAAGGGTCTGGCTTACGCCATCGACGGCAAGGCCGCTCAGAGCCTGCGCGGCAGTGATATGGCCAAGTGGCTCAAGCTCTCTACCACCAAGAAGCGCGACATCATCGACTCACTGGGTTGCACCGTTCCCGAGATTGTTCCTACCCAGGAACTGCGCCAGGAGCGTTTCGACAACTGGGAGCTCACCGACGACCACGGCATGCTCATCTACGGTGTTGCCAAGGACCAGAACGGCAAGGAGTACTACATGGTGAAGAACTCATGGGGTGAGAGTGGCGACTACAAAGGCATCTGGTACATGACCAAGGCCTTCATCGCTGCCAACACCATGGACTTCCTCATCAACAAGAATGCTATCCCCAAGGATATCCGCAAGAAGCTGGGACTGTAAGTCTAATCACACACACTAAATATCACAAAGCGGGTTGCATGCCAAATGCAATCCGCTTTACTTTTTGTTGAAAGAGTGTCCTGTTCTAAGAAGCAACAGAAAATAAATGAAGAAAGGTTTGTTTTATATCATTATTTTTTGTACCTTTGCCCCTGAAACTAATCAATCAAATAACTGCAACCAACAAGCCATAACCATTTAGCATGAAACAAAATACGATTGAGTATAGCCCCAAAATCAACTACAACAAACTGGTCACGTGGGTTATTGCCGTAGTAATACTGACGGCCTTCGCCCTCAGCTCTTGCAGCAGCGACAATGATGATAAAACCGAGAGTTGCATAGCGCCCCCAGACCCTATAGTGGTCCTAGAGCCTGAAACACTGGCAAGCAGCATCTATCTGCCTATGGCCGACGAGGAGCAACCAGCATGGATACAAGAGTTGATAGCAAGCAACCCTTACATCAAGGTATTTCATAGTGAGAAAGGCGCTGGTGCATACCTTGTGGAAATGCCATTGAAAGGCCATGAGATTACAGTCTTCGATAACAATGGCAGCCCCTTGTCTGAATCTACGGAGATGCAACTGCAACAAACGATTCAGGACGGACAGCCATGGACGTTGACCCATATCTACAGCTATCCCTTGAAGCCTGGCGATGCCGAGTGGGACTTCAGTCGCTACACCACTGCAGATATCAAGCAGATGCTGCAATTGCCAACAAACATACTCAATGGCATGTCGACATCCGACCTCATAGAGACAAGCCTCGACTTTTACTATTCTGCCGAATTCATTTTCTCGGAAGCCTTTCAACAAGGCGTTGAAAGCGTGCGACAACAGTTCAATGGTTTAGATGAGTTGCTCAAGCGTAACGATTTAGCAACGGCCATGCTGAAACAATATGAACTGAAATTGCAAACGGCCGAAGTGATGAAAACACAGGAATCGGCAATACAAGGAGACTATTCCATTCATCTCATGTTACTCAAGATGCTGGTGGCTCAAGACGAGGCGCTCAACCAGCTGAGTCGTGAACAATTACGACAACTCATCACCATCAGCATAGAAGCCTGGAATATGGTATTCACTATGACAGACATGTTCGGAACTGTCCATTTAACACCCTCGCTGTTCCTCTTCTCACGCATCATCGTGCGTGAGGGCGGTTTCGAATATGAAAGCGAGGAAGAGCGACAGAAGTTGGCATATTTCGCTCAGACTTGCACAGAAGAGCCTGCGGTAATTGCCATCTTTACCCCAGACATGCAACAGCGTATATTCAGCTATCTGCAGTCACTGTGATTTTTGTACATCTCCATGCACAAAAGGGACCTTTTGTGTACTTGAAAATGGATCAAGACCTCCCCATTCCCCCTTCCCCTTTATTTACTGGGGAATGTGAGGTCTTTTTTGGCAATCGCTATTTTTTCAGGAATTGCTATGAAGTTCGGAGACAGCTTATCTCAGTTACGGGATAAGCTAATACAGATGCGTATTAGACTGATACGGGGTGATTATACAGCTGTCTCGTGGGGGTATTAGCAATAAAAAAACAAACCAGTTTGTTTTGTATTTCGCTCAACAATTCGTACCTTTGCAAACGCTATGAACGAACTGAATTTACCAGCATTTGACGTAAAGATTAGAGGTACGCGCGAAAGGCCTGAGATATACGACTTTCTGCGCCGACGCTATGTGGCGCTGACGCCTGAAGAGTGGGTGCGCCAGCATTTTGTTCATTGGCTGGTGGAGCAGAAAGGCTATCCTAAGGGACTACTGGGTAACGAGGTGGCCCTGAAGTGTGGCGACAAGACGTTGCGGTGCGACTCGATACTATATAATAAGGAGGCAAAGCCACAGATGATTATAGAATACAAAGCACCCACCGTGGTAGTGACCCAGCGCGTGTTCAATCAGATAACGGCGTACAACCTCCTACTCCATGTGGACTATCTGGTGGTGAGCAACGGCGTACAACACTACTGCTGCCAGATGGATTACGAGCACCAGAGCTACGTATTCCTCAACGACATTCCCTCCTACTCCGAGTTGTAAGCCAGGACGAATGATGGCTTAATGGAAACTTTTTCACTATGAAAAACACGATTAACCAGAGATTATTATGTATCTTTGCAAACTCATACACAGAAACGATAATATTTGCTAATTACAAATTATGAAAAGACTAAACTGGACAAGATTAACACTACTATTTGTATGTTTCCTACTGACAGTGACCACCGTTTATGCACAGGACGATGAGGGCTACTCGAACCGCAAGCTGACAGTAAGTGGACACCTGCTGGATGCCGACATGAAGGAACCGATGGTACAGGCTACGGTACAGCTGTTCCATGCTGCCGACAGTTCGTTTGTGGGCGGTACGCTGAGCAACATTCGTGGTAACTTCATCGTTGAGGCACCATCAGCGGGCACCTATCGCATCAAGATTTCGTCAGTAGGTTTCCAAACATGGGAGCGCGAGGTGACGTTACGTCGTAGCGAGAACCTGGATTTGGGAAACATCATGATAGAATCAGAGAGCGTGATGCTGCAGGAAGCTGTAGTAACAGGACGTGCAGCACAGGTCATCGTCAAGAAAGACACGATACTCTATAACCCAGAGGCCTACCGTACGCCAGAGGGCTCGCCCATCGAGGAGCTTATCAAGCGTATTCCTGGTGCGGAAGTCGATGAAGACGGCAACATCACCATCAATGGTAAGCAGGTAAAAAAGATCTTACTGGATGGTAAGGAGTTTATGTTAGGCGACGTGGAGTCAGCCTTGAAAAACATACCCGTCAACATCATTCAGAATCTGAAATTCTACGACCAGCAGAGCGACCAAGCCCGTATAACGGGTATTGAAGACGGCGAGAAGGAAACGGTGTTGGACTTCACCATTAAGAAAGGTATGAACCGTGGCTACATGACCAATCTGGATATTGCAGGCGGTACAGAGCAGCGCTATGCCTCACGCGGTATGGGTAGCAGTTTCACTGACGTCATGCGCTTCGTCGTCTTGGGGAACTTCAATAATAAAGAAGAGAATGCCGCCTGGTGGAATCGTCGTGGACTGAATGCCCGCAAGATGCTAGGAGGCAACATGAACTATGACGACGGTGACAAGCTGAAGATAGACCTTAGCCTGCGCTGGAACCACCGCGACAGCGACACACAGACAGAGAACGCCACAGAAAACTTCTATAGCGAGACATCGCATACCTTCTCGAACACCTATACAAAGAACATGACGCGCAGCAACAACTGGCGCGGCAATCTGCGTTTCGAGTGGAAGCCCGACTCGCTGACCAACATCCTGCTGCGTGCCAACGGTACGACAGGTACAGACGACGGTACAACGACATCGAATGCCGCCACATACAACGACGACCCGTACCGGTATGCTGCCAATCCACTGGAAGAACACATCCCACAGATTACTGTCAACCAGAATCTGAACAGCAGCCTCAGCTACGGCAGCAACCAGAACTTCTGGAGCATGCTGCAACTATACCGCCGTCTGAATCCTCGTGGCCGTAACATCGTTGTACGCGGAGAACTCAGCGGCAGCAAGAGCGAGAATCAGAATGTGTCGAACAACGAGGTGCATCTCTACCAGGTCAAAGACCAGTTCGGCAATGACTCTACCTACTATACGGCACGCTACAGCACCACACCCTCGCACAGCAGTGGCTACGTGCTGAGCACCACCTATAGCGAACCCTTATGGAAGGGAGCCCACCTGCAGTTTGGCTATGAGTTGCGCTACAACCAGAATACCAGCGACCGCCAGACCTATGACTTTAGCAGGATGGCGCAAGACCCCTTCTCTGGCATCCTGCCTGAATACCGCGAGTGGGATCCTTGGCTGTCGCCCATCTACAGCACCATGGACAACCATCTGGACAAGGACCTCAGCCGCTATTCGGAGTACAAGAACTACACGCACAACATTCGCCTCACGCTGCGCCACTGGCACGAGAAATACGACTACAACATCGGATTCCTCGTACAGCCCCAGCACTCTAACTTCATCCAAGACTACAAGGGTGTCTATGTCGATACCGTGCGCAACGTCACTAACCTGACGCCCACCTTCGACTTCCACTACAAGTTCCACGACCAGAGCAACCTCTGGATACACTATCGCGGCGATACGCGCCAGCCAGAGATGAGTCAGTTGCTCGACATCACCGACAACTCTAATCCGCTCTACATCACGCAGGGTAACCCTGGTCTGAAGCCACAGTTCACCAACTCGCTGAACATGTATTACAACAACTACATCGTCCGTCACAAGCGCAGCATCGTGGTCTACTTCAACTATCGTCACATCCGCAACAGCATTTCTAACCTGGTGCGCTATGACCCATCGACAGGTGGTAGCATCTCAAGACCCGAGAACATCAACGGCAACTGGAACATCAATGGTGGATTCTCATTCAACACCGCAATCGACACTACAGCCCATTGGAACGTAGGCACCGACACACGCCTACGCTACAACAACTTCGTGAGTTACGTAGCCCAGCAGAAGGCCGATGCGGAAAAGAACACCACACGTACCACAAACATCAACCAGCGACTGACCGCTGGCTATCGCAATGACTGGCTGGAAATATCATTGGACGGACAGGTAAACTATCAGCACTCACGCAACGAACTGCAACCCACCGCCAACCTCGACACGTGGCAGTTCAACTACGGTGGTCAGTTCCTTGTGCGTCTGCCATGGGACCTAGAGCTCAGCAGCAATCTTCATGAGCGTAGCCGTCGTGGATACAGCGACCAGTCGATGAATACCAACGAACTCATCTGGAATGGTCAGCTATCGAAGACCTTCTTGAAGACCAAAGCGCTCATCGTTGCGCTGAACTTCTACGACCTCTTAGGGCAGCAGAGCAACTACGAGCGCTGGGTCAATGCCACCAGCCGTAGCGATACGCGCTACAACAGTGTCAACTCGTATGCCATGCTGCATATCCGCTATCGCCTCAACATGTTTGGTGGAAAGATTGATACCGAAGGCCGCTACGACAAGAAGTGGGGCAATCGTGATCAGCAACGCCAGCAACGCAGATAAAGAAGAAAAGAAGGAGGGCACTTCAACCGTTGTGAAGTGCCCTCCTTCTTATTTATCGCTCAGCATTAAGCCTCTGCCTCAGGAACGATATCCTCGTCCTTCTTGACAGTCTTGCGGATAGCGCGCTTACGAGGCTTCTTCTCCTCAGTACCAGGCGTAACAATCTTGACACCAGCGAGTTCGGGGTCAATCAGAATACGACCGCAGTATTCGCAGACGATAACCTTCTTGTGCATCTTGATATCGAGCTGACGCTGGGGTGGAATCTTGTTGAAGCAACCACCGCAGGCATCACGCTGCACGTAAACGATACCCAGACCGTTGCGGGCATTCTTGCGGATGCGCTTGAAAGAGGTGAGCAGACGGGGCTCAATCTTTACCTCCAGCTCCTTTACCTTAGCCTTCAGCTTCTCCTCCTCGGCACGGGTCTCTTCCATGATCTCGTCGAGCTCAGCCTTCTTCATGTCGAGGGCCTGACGGCGATCCTCGATGATGGTCTGGTTCTGCTCCAGCTCGGCCTTCTTCTCTTCAACCTTGTAGTTAGCCTCCTTGATCTTCTTGTTGCAGAGCTCGATTTCCAGTGTCTGGAACTCAATCTCCTTAGACAGCGTATCATACTCACGGTTGTTCTTCACGTCGTTGAGCTGACTCTTGTAGCGCTCTACGCTTGCCTTAGCAGTCTCAATCTCGCCCTTCTTCTGGGCTACGGCACGCTGATACTCGTCGATGTCGTTCTGGATCTTCTCGATGCGGGTGGTGAGACCAGCAATCTCGTCTTCCAGGTCTTCTACTTCCAGAGGCAACTCACCTCTGAGGGCACGCTTCTCGTCAATCTCAGAGAGCGTGGTCTGCAGCTGATAGAGGGTCTTCAGACGCTCTTCTACTGACAAATCTGTAGGATCTTTCTTTGCCATAATTCTAATTTACTATTTGACTATTTACTAATTGACTATTTATATATACAAAATTGGATTTGTATTCGTTTCTGCAATCTCTGTGCGCACACCAGGACACTCCTTATTTATAATGTCACGGAATATCTCGCTGGTAAACTGCTCCGACTGATAGTGCCCGATGACGCATATCTGGATGCGCTGCTCGTAGCCGAAGCACTGGTGGTAGTGCATCTCGCCCGTAATAAAGGCATCAGCGCCCTGATGCAGAGCATCATCGAGCAGGAAGTCGCCAGCACCACCACAGAGCGCTACCTTCTGGATGGGACGACGCAGCAGCTCGTTACACAGCGCACACTCCACACCGAACTGGCGTTTTACCATGAGAACGAAGTCATCGGCAGCCATGGGCTGTGGCAAAGAGCCGATGACACCACTGCCGGCCTCAATGTCACCTACCTGCTTCTGCGCAAAGAACTGACACTGCTGCAGTCCTAGTCGCTCAGCAATCTTCCAGTTAACACCATTCTTGGCATTATCCATATTGGTGTGCATGGAGATGATGACGATGTCGTTCTTCAGCGCCTTGATAACGCAACGCTGCACATAGTCAGCACCACTAATCTGCTTCAGGCCACGGAACAACAGCGGATGATGGCTGACGATGAGGTTACAACCCTTGCGGATAGCCTCATCGACAATCTGTTCGTTGACGTCCAGACACAATAATGCCCCTGAAACATCCGCCTCTGTCAGTCCCAGTTGCAAGCCAGCATTATCCCAACTTTCCTGCAAGGGCAGAGGCGCGAACTGTTCAAGGGCCTCAAGCACTTGTCGTATTTTCACGCTTCTTACTTCGTTTTGAAAGTGCAAAGGTACAAAAAAAGTGACGGATTACACAGATAATCCGCCACTTTTATAATTTTTTAATTATTCTGCGTTGAACTATCAACGTTCAACGTTCATCGTTCAACGTTCATCGTTCAACGTTCAACGTTCAACGTATTATGTGAACCACTTCTCGTTGTCCTTCTCATGGCAGTAGCTAGTGCCATCGAAGCAGTGGGTACATACCTGGTCTTTAGGCAGTCCGATAGACTCAATAAGATCTTCGAGGGTAGCAAACTTCAGAGAGGTCAGTCCCAGTCTGCGAGCAATCTCCTGAACCATGCGCTCATACTCAGGTGTGCCAGTGGTTGCATACTCTGTGAGTTTCTTCTTGTCATCACCCTCGAAGTCGCGGATGATACGACGAGTAATCAGTTCCAGGTCGCTCTTTGACGAGGTAAAGCCAATGAACGGACAGCCATAGACCAGTGGCGGACAAGAGATGCGGACATGAACCTCCTTGGCACCATTATCGAAGAAGGTACGCACATTATCGCGCAGCTGGGTACCACGAACGATGGAGTCGTCGCAGAACACGATGCGCTGGTCTTTCAATATAGCAGGATTAGGAATCAGCTTCATCTTAGCTACCAGGTCGCGACGGTTCTGGTTGCCAGGGGTAAAGGAGCGTGGCCAAGTAGGTGTATACTTCAGCACGGCACGCTTGTAAGGAACCTTCTTACCCTCAGAATAGCCCAGTGCCATACCCACACCTGAGTCAGGAATACCACAAACCAAGTCTGCATCGACAGGGTCTTTCTCACCCATCAGTCGACCGTTCTTCTCACGAACAAACTCGGTATTAATGCCCTGATAGTCGCTGGTGGGGAAACCATAGTAGACCCACAGGAAAGAACATATCTGACAACGTGTGAGGGGTTTCTGCAACACCTCGATACCATCGGCCTTCAGTTTGACAATCTCACCAGGACCTACATCACGCAACACCTTATAGTCAAGGTTGGGGAAACTGGTGGTCTCGCTGGTAACTGCATACGACTGGATGAACTCGTCAGTACCTACAGGCGACAGGCGGTGAATCTCTTTCTTACCAATAACAATAGGTGTACGTCCTAAGAAGTCGCGAGCAGCAATGATGCCATCTTCGGTTAGAATCAGTATCGAGCAAGAGCCCTCTATCTTCTGATACACCTTATTAATACCCTCTACAAACGTGTTACCCATATTGATAAGCAGGGCTACAAGTTCCGTCTGGTTAATATTGTTGGCAGACATCTCGCTGAAGTGCATACGCTGCTTGAGCAATTCATCAGCAATTTCGCGTAAGTTATTGATTTTAGCAACAGTTACTACTGCGTAACGTCCCAAATGAGAGTTGACAATGATGGGCTGTGGATCGGTGTCACTGATGACGCCTATGCCCTGATGTCCCTTGAACGAGTCGAGCTCATCTTCGAAACGTGAACGGAAGTACTGGCGCTCCAACGAGTGAATGCTGCGGTGGAAACCGCTTTCTTCATCGAATGTCACCATACCAGCGCGTTTTGTACCTAAGTGCGAGTTGTAGTCGGTCCCGTAAAACAAGTCGTTTACGCAGTCCTTTGTAGAGATTGTGCCAAAGAAGCCACCCATAATGTTTTTACCTTTTCTGTGTCAATAATACCTTTATGGGCTGCAAAATTACAAAAAAATCGGCAACTGCCAATAAGAGTTACCGAATTTTTTTCGAAAAAAATAATTAAACCATGTATCTCGTCATGCCTTAGCAACTTCTCAACAGCAACATAACAGCACCCAACAGCAACAATCCGCCCCACAATCGCCACTGGGCAGCCATCGGTATAAAGGCGCGCTGCAAGGCATGACGATAGAAGGGGCACATGGACTGAAAGGGCGTAGCACCGTTAGCCAACAGGTATTCGCGCAGCGAGTCGTGTTGCTCACGGTCTTGCTTGTAGCTCTTCATAGCTCGCAGACTGGCGTAATAGCCTTTCCACGCAACAACAGCCAGTACAATGATGAGATAAGAGATAATCATAGTTGGATATAGTTATCGTTCAACGGATTCATGACAGTCAGCACAGTACGTCCCTGTTGGACAGCATCTACCAGCAGGCGTCCAACAGCCAACTGCGCCACGTCACTAAGGGGCTCGGATGGTTCATCGACCACCAGGAGATGTTTGTCAGACTGTACGGCACGACGCACCAACTCCACATAATCGGTAGGAACATCATGGTAGCCATCAGGCACTGATAAGTGTTGGGGCACATAGGCCATATAACGGCGGAAATAGGGTGCTGACTCTGGCGTCAGTACTTCGCCATCAATACAGATATGACCGCCATCAATGGGAATAAGTCCCACGACAGCCCTTAGCAGAGTGGTCTTTCCCCTACCCTGTATTCCCACGATCTGTCCATCGTCAATGGTTACAGACAGCTCTTTGATGAGTTCTCCGATAGTTACGTTATGCAGTTCTAACATCATAATCGATGGCAAAGTTACGAATAAGCGAGTAAAAAGCCAAAAGATTTTTGAGCTTTTTCGAGCGAAAGTAAGTTGACCGAGGGTCAAAATTATAAAAAAACCACGAATTACACGAATTATACGAATTATTTTTTCTACTTTTGCACCATGAAAAGTACAAAACGACGCATGTTGGCAGAATGGGAGCACCAGAGCATGGTGCAACTGACATGGCCACACGAAGGTACCGACTGGGCACCTATCCTTGACGAAATCACAGCTATCTATGAAAATATGGCGAGCGAAATCCGCAAGCGTGAGCCACTACTTATCGTAGATAGCATTCCCCATAACGACACATGGGCTCGCGACCACGGCTTTATCACTGTGGAAGAGGATTCAGTCCTCTTCCTCCTCGACTTCAAGTTCAACGGTTGGGGCGAGAAGTTTGAAGCTGCTCTGGACAACGAGATTAACAAGCATCTATACGAACAAGGTCTTGTCAAAGGCACTTACGAAGACCACCTGGATTTTGTATTAGAAGGTGGTTCGATTGAGAGCGACGGCAAGGGCACCGTGTTTACGACCGAGTGCTGTCTGATGGCGCCCCACCGCAACCAACCGCTGACAAAGGAAGAAATAGAGGAACGGCTAAAGGAATGGTTGGGTGCTGAGCGCATCGTGTGGCTGCAACATGGCTCATTGATTGGTGACGATACTGACGGACATATTGACACATTAGTCAGAATATGCCCCAACGACACCTTATTATATACAGGGGGTGACAAGGACCATCCAGACCTTGCAGAAATGGAGAAGGAGCTTCAGGACCTTCAGACGCTTGATGGCAAGCCCTACCGTCTTCTGAAACTCCCTCTGCCCCGTCCTATCTACGATGACGGCGACCGTCTGCCAGCGACCTATGCCAACTATCTGATTGTCAATGGCGCCGTATTAGTGCCCACCTACAAACAGCCCGACCTCGACCAAGAGGCGATGGATGTGATTCAGCAGGCATTCCCTGATCGCGAAATCGTTGGTATCGACTGTTGCGCTGTCATCAAGCAGCACGGTTCACTCCACTGCTGCACGATGCAGTATTATTGATTCACTTCTTAGCACCGTGCCAGATGAGGTATGCATTGGCAGTGAACTGTGCTTGAAGTTTGTCATCCAAATACAATGACTCAGGATATAATTCCACGATACTCCTATGGATATAGCCCGTGTCATCTTTCATCATATACTTGGCAAAGGTACCAGTGGCTCTATCAGAGTTCCAAAAGGTGATTTTAATCTGATGTGTTTCATTCTCATAATTCACTGGGAATGTGACATATTCCGGATAGACATACATCACTAAGGGTGAACAGTAATAGTAATTGTATGCCAGTTTTACATGGATATTGACATTGCCAGCATTAGCAACAGCTTCTTGCAGGGTTTTCTGACTTTCAGGAATCTTCTTCACCAGTAGCTCAGCAGGTACATTCAACAAATCAATTGTACTGTCGTTATTAAACTTCCATACTGCAGCAATAGAGTCCAACTTCGTCTCCGTATCGGTAGACTCATTTGACAGAGAGTACAACTTACCCTCGTAGGAACCTGCAGAGGCCTTGATTTCGGTATCGACCTGCTTCAACCAGTCTTCCCACTTCTTCTCAAGATCATCACTGTCATCACTCTTCAAACATGATGTCAGGCTCACGGTCATCATCAGGACCGCCAGGATTCCAAATACTTTAAACAGTTTCATTTTTGTGCTAAATTTTAAAATTGCCTGCAAAGGTAGTAATAAAAATGATAGCCGCAAAAGAAATTAAACAGAATTGACACTCATTTTTTCTCTTTTCACTTTTCACTTTTCATTTTATTTTGTAACTTTGCAGCGTTTTTTAGAAAACCAAGCCCATGAAGATAGGAATCATACAACAGCACAACGTGGAGAATGTGGAAACCAACAAGCTCCATCTGGCTACTAAGATTCGTCAGTTGGCCAAAGCGGGTGCAGAACTCATCGTCTTGCAGGAGTTGCACAATTCGCTATATTTCTGCAAGCAGGAAGATGTCAATCTCTTTGACCTCGCCGAAACCATTCCTGGTCCGTCAACAACCTTCTTTGGCGACCTCGCCAAGGAGTTGCAGGTGGTTATCGTTACATCTCTCTTTGAGCGTCGAGTTCCAGGACTATATCACAACACAGCAGTAGTATTGGAAAAGGACGGCACCATAGCTGGAAAGTATCGTAAGATGCACATTCCCGACGACCCCGGATACTATGAGAAGTTCTACTTCACACCAGGCGATTTGGGCTTTCAGCCTATCCAGACTTCCGTTGGTAAGTTAGGCGTGTTGGTATGCTGGGACCAGTGGTATCCTGAGGCAGCCCGACTAATGGCATTAGCTGGTGCCGAGTTACTGATATACCCTACCGCCATAGGCTATGACCCCAACGACACAAAGGAGGAACAGGAACGCCAACGCATGGCATGGCAGACCGTACAGCAAGGACATGCTGTTGCTAACGGGCTACCCGTAGTAACCGTCAATAGAGTTGGAGAAGAAGAGGGTGTTCCCTTCTGGGGTACCAGTTTTGTAGCTGGTCCACAGGGTGAATTGCTCTACGAGGCTCCCATAGACAAAGAGGTAGAACAGATTGTGGAGGTCGACATGCAACGCTCCGAACAGGTACGCCGCTGGTGGCCTTTCCTGCGCGACCGCCGCATAGAAAATTACACAAATATTACGAAACGATACATTGACTAAATCAAGATGGCAAACAATTTAAGATTTCAGGTAGTAGAAGAGGCATTCAAAAAACACGCACTTGACGTTAAAGCCCCAAGCGAACGTCCATCAGAATACTTCGGCAAGTATGTATTTAATAAGGAGAAGATGTACCGTTATCTGCCGAAGAACGTCTACGACAAGATGATTGACGTCATAGACAACGGTGCCAGTCTGGACCGTTCTATTGCCGACGCTGTAGCTGACGGTATGAAGAAATGGGCACTGGAAATGGGTGTAACACACTATACACACTGGTTCCAGCCGCTGACGGAAGGTACTGCCGAGAAACACGACGCCTTCGTAGAGCACGACGGCAAGGGTGGTATGATTGAGAAGTTCAGCGGAAAACTGCTGGTTCAGCAGGAACCCGACGCATCTTCTTTCCCCAACGGCGGTATCCGCAACACTTTCGAGGCTCGCGGCTACTCTGCCTGGGACCCCACATCGCCCGTCTTTGTCATTGACGACACGCTGTGTATCCCCACCATCTTTATCGCCTATACAGGTGAGGCTCTTGACTACAAGGCTCCCCTACTCCGTGCCCTGCATGCTGTGGGCAAGGCTGCCAAGGATGTTTGCCAGTATTTCTACGACGATGTGACCAAGGTACAGGTGAATTTAGGTTGGGAACAGGAGTACTTTCTCGTAGACGAAGGACTTTATTCTGCTCGTCCCGACTTGCTGATGACGGGTCGCACGCTGATGGGGCACGAGAGTGCCAAGAACCAGCAGATGGATGACCACTACTTTGGCACCATACCCGATCGTGTCGTAGCCTTTATGAAAGACCTTGAGATTCAGTCATTAGAGTTGGCAATCCCAGTAAAGACCCGTCATAATGAGGTTGCACCCAATCAGTTTGAGTTGGCACCTATCTTCGAGGAGTGCAACTTGGCTGTAGACCATAACATGCTGCTGATGTCACTGATGAAGAAGGTGGCTCGCAAGCATGGTTTCCGCGTACTGCTCCACGAAAAGCCTTTCGATGGCATCAACGGCAGTGGTAAGCATAACAACTGGAGTCTCAGCGCCGACAATGGCGTATTGCTCCACGCCCCAGGTAAGACACCTGAGGAGAACCTGCGCTTTGTGACCTTCATCGTGGAGACACTGATGGCTGTTTATAAGCACAACGGACTACTAAAGGCTTCTATCATGAGTGCTACGAACGCTCACCGTCTGGGTGGCAACGAGGCACCTCCTGCTATCATCTCTTCATTCTTGGGTACACAGCTCACAGAACTGCTCACCCATATCGAGGAGTCGGAGGCTAACGAATTGTTCAACCTGAAGGGCAAGCAGGGCATGCAGATTGATATCCCACAGATTCCCGACCTGATTGTCGACAACACCGACCGCAACCGTACCTCACCATTTGCCTTCACGGGTAACCGCTTTGAGTTCCGTGCTCCTGGCTCGAGCGTCAACTGCGCCAGTGCCATGATTGCGCTGAATGCTGCGATGGCAGAGGCTCTGACCTCTTTCAAGGAGCGTGTAGATGCGAAGATTGCCAACGGAACAGAGAAAATCCATGCGATCCTCGAGGTACTGAAGGATGATGTGAAGACCTGTAAGCCTATCCGTTTTGATGGTAACGGCTATTCAGAGGAATGGGTCAAGGAAGCTGCTAAGCGCGGACTCGATGTAGAGAAGTCGTGCCCCGTCATCTTCGAGCATTACCTCGACGACTCCAGCATCAAGATGTTTGAGAGCACCAAGGTGATGAACAAGAAAGAGTTGGAGGCCCGTAATGAGGTAAAATGGGAGATGTACGTGAAGACCGTACAGATTGAGGCTCGTGTATTGGGCGACCTCGCCATGAACCATATCATCCCTGTGGCTACCCACTATCAGAGTCAGCTTATCAAGAATGTGCAGGGTATGAAGGACGTCTTCACTAAGGAGCGTGCCGAGCGTCTGTCGAGCCGTAACATGAAACTCATCGAGGAGATTGCCGAGCGTACGGAGAAGATAGAACAGTTGGTAGAAGATCTGACGGAAGCTCGTCGTGTGGCCAACCGCATCGAGGATATCCACCAGCGTGCCATTGCTTATCACGACACCGTTTGTCCCCACATGGAGGCCATCCGTAAGCAGATTGACAAACTGGAACTGATAGTAGAAGACGGATTGTGGACACTACCCAAATACCGCGAACTACTCTTCATCCGATAAATCCGATAAGAACAAAGAAAAACGGCAATGCTATCGAGCACTGCCGTTTTTTCATTATCTCTTCGTCTATGCTTAAATCTTAGACTCCAAAACTGCCTTCCAACGGGCGTAAGCAGCCAGATACTCATCGCGATGAGCAGCATCGGGCTCAATAACCTGCAGCTTATCCAGTGTAGCAAAGGCCTCGTTGTTGTCCTTATAGATACCGGCACCAATACCAGCACCCTTAGCAGCACCCACAGAGCCATCGGTATCGTAGAGCTCGATAGTGGCACCACTAACACCTGCCAGTGTATCGCGGAACAGCGGGCTGAGGAACATGTTAGCCTTACCAGCATGGATCTTACGAATGTCCATACCCATCTGCTGCATAATCTCCATACCGTAGCAGAAAGAGAATACGATACCCTCTTGAGCGGCACGTACCAGATGAGCCTGATTGTGTTTGTTGAAGTTCAGGCCATTGATAGAACAGCCAATCTCTCTGTTCTGCAGCACACGCTCAGCGCCGTTACCGAATGGGATAATCGTCACGCCTTCACTACCAATGGGTACAGTAGCTGCCAGGTCATTCATCTGTGCATAGCCCACCTCAGGAGTAATGTTACGATGTGTCCATGCATTCAGGATACCTGTACCATTGATACAGAGCAGCACGCCCAGACGAGTCTGGTCAGACGTATGATTCACATGAGCAAAGGTGTTTACACGGCTCTTGGGATCGTAGTTGACATCACCCAGCACACCATATACCACACCAGAGGTACCACCAGTAGCAGCAATCTCACCCGGATTCATCACGTTCAGTGACAACGCATTGTTGGGCTGGTCACCACCACGATAAGTAATAGGTGTACCTGCCTTCAAACCTAACTCAGCAGCAGCCTCGGCGCTCACCTCACTCTGGACAGCAAATGTGGGTACGATATCAGCGATGAGAGAACTATCAAAGCCATAGTACTTCATCAGGAAGTCAGCTACCTGGTTGTTCTTGAAATCCCAGAACATACCCTCAGAAAGACCACTGACAGTTGTGTTAGCCACACCTGACAAGCGCATAGCGATATAGTCGCCAGGAAGCATGATCTTATAAATCTTCTCATAGGTCTCGGGCTCGTTCTCCTTGACCCACGCCAGTTTAGCGGCAGTGAAGTTACCAGGAGAGTTCAGCAGATGACTCAGACACTGGTCAGCGCCCAGATCCTTGAAAGCCTTCTCACCATAAGGAACAGCACGCGAGTCACACCAGATGATAGAAGGACGCAGTGCCTTCAAATTCTTGTCGACGCATACCAAGCCGTGCATCTGGTAAGAAATACCGATAGCCTTCACATCTTCTGCAGTAGCACCTGCATCAGCCATAATCTTCTTCAATGCCAGCTTAGCATTGTCCCACCACATCTGAGGGTCCTGCTCAGCCCAACCAGCCTTGACGGCCATGATAGGTGCTTCCTTCTCAGGATAGAAAGCTGTAGCTACGCATTTTCCACTGTCTGCATTCACGAGTGATGCCTTCACAGACGAGCTGCCGACATCAAAACCTAATAAATATCTGTTTGCCATTGTTGATAATAAATAAGATGTTTTCTAATCCAATTGTGCGTTTTCGCACTACAAAATTCTGCAAATAATCTTTAAAAACCAATTTTTTTACAGATTTTCAATATTTTTTTATTATTATTTGACTACAATTAAAATTTTTTCTATACCTTTGCAGAATAGAAAAACAACAATTAGCTAAGGTTTGTTTGATTTATGAAAAAGAAAATACTAATACTTGACGACAAAGAGACCATCGCAAAGGTGCTCTCCATCTATCTCATGAGTGACTACGACGTTCAGTGGTTGCCCGATGGTTTACAAGGTGTAAAATGGCTTCAGGCAGGTAACACACCCGACCTCATCATTTCCGACATCCGTATGCCGGGTATGCGTGGTGACGACTTCTTGGAGTGGATTAAGCAGAACGAGTTGTTCCGTCACATCCCCGTCATTATGCTGTCGAGTGAAGATTCTACCAGCGAGCGTATCCGTCTGTTGGAGATTGGCGCAGTAGACTATATTGTCAAGCCCTTCAACCCCATGGAATTGAAGATTCGCGTGAAGAAGATTCTTCCAAACTGATATCCCAGCAATTGGTATATAGACAAAACATAAATCACTAATTATAGATTTGCATGATAGGTGTTGTATATTTAGGTAATAACCCGAAAACACAGGAACGTCTGAAATACATCCCCGGACAGCTAGTAAGAATGACCAGTGCCTATAAGGATGCTGCTCAGATATGTACACCACATGTTTCAAACGAGCACTTCTTGGTGTTCTATGAACGGAACGTCCGTAATGAAGACATTACTGCCATTACCTATCTGCGCAAAAAATGTCGCAACGTATACATTGTCCTCATGACTGATACGATGACCGACGAAGAGCGCAACATCTATGTAAAATGTGGCATCAATGACACCATCCATCAGGAAGCTTCTGTAACGGAAATGAACAAGAAGATCCAGTTCATTGCTGACCGTGAGAACATTTTGTTCTCTAACGAAGCCCCATGGCGTGGTATACTCAAATTTCAGATTCCTATTTGGAAACGTCTCTTCGACATCATTGTAGCTACATTATCTATTATTATACTCTCTCCCATTTTCATCCTAACGGCTATTGCCATCAGGATGGAGAGCGAAGGTCCTATCCTCTTTAAGTCAAAGCGCGTAGGTACCAACTACACCATTTTCGACTTCTTGAAATTCCGCAGCATGTATGTGGATGCCGAGCATCAGCTGAAAGAGTTGAGCAAAGAGCACAACCAGTACAAAGAGGAAGAAGATCCGAAATCGACCATCACCGCTCCTTTGGGCGACCAAGCAGAACTGGCCATGCTTGATATGGGTATGGAATCGGAGATGATGATTAGTGACGAGGAGATTATGTTGGTGGGTGACGACTTCGTAGTTGCTGAGAGCGACTTCAACAAACAGAAAGAGGCAGAAATCAACAATGCCTTCGTCAAGATTGAGGACGACCCGCGCATCACTAAAGTCGGTAAAATTATCCGCAAATATAGTATTGACGAGCTTCCTCAGTTGTTCAACATTCTGAAAGGCGACATGTCTATCGTAGGTAACCGTCCGTTGCCACTCTATGAAGCTGAGAAGCTGACTGCCGACTCCAGCATCGACCGCTTTATGGCTCCTGCAGGACTCACTGGTCTTTGGCAGGTTGAGGAGCGTGGTCGTGGTGGTAACATGTCAGCAGAGGAGCGTAAGCAGTTGGATATCACCTATGGACAGACATACAATTTCTGGTTGGACATGAAGATTATTTTCAAGACCTTCACGGCCTTTAAGCAGAAAGGAAATGTTTAACGTGTAGATTATTGCCTATGAACGGTGCAAGACATCTTTTAGTGACGACGATATTTGTGGCGATGGCTTCTGCAAGCCATGCACAATATAATAATAGTGGTATTAGTGCTGGTTTCTTTGATTCCAGCGACAATTCCACGATTAATTTCTCGACATTCCATCTGCCACCATTGGCAGTACTTTATGAGAATGCCAAGCAGAACCCCACTATTCTTTCACTCAACAAGGCTCAGGAAATAGCCCAGGCAGAGGTGGCCAAGCAGAAGCGGCACATCTTCTCATATATACAGGGGCATGCCAGCTATAGTTATGGTAAGACCGATATGTGGGGTAACAACAGTACCACCCAGAGTTATACCACAATCTACCAATTCCAAGGTAGCGAACAGAGTTATTGGAATGTAGGTATCAACCTCAGCGTTCCCTTAGAGGACATTCTTGATCTAACAGCCTCCGTGAAACGTAAAAGGTTAGAAGTAGACAAAGCACGAATTGAAAAAGACATTAAATTTGACGACCTTAAAAGGGATATTGCCTCATTGTATATCAAGATTACCAACAACCTTGTAACGCTGAAAACCGTCAGTGAGGGTGCAGCCATCTATCAAGGTGCAGGTGCTTTGAATCAAGAGGATTTCCACCAGGGTAACATGTCCATTGAATCTTTTGCAAATACAAAAGAACGTGAAGTTAGTGTGGTAAGTCAGTACCAATCGCTTCAGACAACTATCACTACAGACATTATCACATTGGAGTTGTTATCTCATACGCCCATTCTGACCAACACCACGACAGATATCACCCTCGATGAGGAACAGTTGTCGGAGAAAGCTATCCGCAAGCAGAATCGCGAGGTTGCCAAGAACATCAAGAAAGCTGTCGCCGAAGAAGACGAGAGATATCGTAAGATAGAGAAAGCGGAAAAGAAAGCACTCCGCAAGGCTGTTAGCCAACAGAAAAAACAGAACAAATAACGCACACTCAATATGGATTTGTTTAGATATTTTGTCCGTTTCCTATATAAGATTCGTTGGTATTTAGTCATCATGCCGATGATTTCGCTCATTATTGCGTGGTTTATGACCCGTAACATGGAGCGCATCTACGATACTAACACCACTATCTATACGGGTATGATTACCGGTTATAATATTGAAGGGGGAACGGGCTCGGCAGGAGGAAACTCACAGACCAACATCACCAACCTGATGCTGATTATCACGACCGATAACACTATTCATGAGGTGTCGCTGCGTCTGTTTGCCCGTTGTATGATGTATGGTAATCCCAATAAGGATAACAACTACATCTCTGCGGAACATTTCCGTCAGTTGAATGCCAGCGTCCCTGCAGACGTCAAGGCACTTATCAACCACAGCAACGAGGCACAGACTTATGCCAATCTAAAGGCATACGAGAAGCCCTCACAGGACAATTTCCTCTTTGGTTTGACCAACTACCACCCCTATTTCGGCATTAACAGCATCACCAGTCGTCTGAAGGTGCTCCAACTCCAGAAGAGTGATATTATCGACATCGGCTATTCAGCTAACGATGCCGGTATCGCCTATAACACGCTGGATATTCTCAATGATGTCTTTTCAAAACAATATCAGCAGTTGCGCTACGGTGAGACGAGCAACGTCATCAAGTTCTTTGAACGTGAGGTAGCCCGTCTGTACCGTATTCTGACTAGTGCTGAGGACGACCTCATCCGCTATAATGTATCAAAGCGTGTCATCAACTACGCTGAACAGACCAAGCAGGTGGCTTCTATGGATGCTCAGCAACAGAACTTCCGTAACGACCAGTTGATGAACTACACTACTGCCAAGGCGCTACTCGACTATTTGGAACGCCAGCTTGGCAACCGTGCACAAGTGATTCGTTCAAACAAGGAATTCACCAACCAGGTGCGTGATATTTCACGTATCCAGTCGCGTATTTCCAATCTTAAATTAATGAGCAGTGAGGGTGGCGGCAACAATAACGAGTCACAAGAGGAGTTGGCAAAAGCCCAACGTGACCTGCAACGTGCCACTGGCCGCGTAGCTCAGTTAACAAAAGACATTGAGGCAGCGACATTCAGCACAGAGACGGGTGTCAAAGCTCAAGACATGCTGGGACGTTGGCTCGAACAATTGTTGCTATTGGAGAAGACCAAGGCTGAGATGACAGCTACTGACATCATGAAGAACGAGATTGACAGGCAGTATCTGTACTTCGCGCCCATTGGTGCTACGCTGGAGCGTAAATCACGCCATATCGGATTCATCGAAGGAAACTACATGGAGATGTTGCGCGCCCTGAACTCTGCTCGCATGCGTCAGCGTAACCTACAGATGTCTACCGCTACACTGCGCGTACTTAACCCGCCTATGTTCCCGCTGAATGCGCAGCCTACTAACCGTATGATGGTATTGTTAGGAGCATTCATGCTCACCTTCATTTTTGTTACGCTCTACTTCCTGATTATCGAGATGCTCGACCGCACCCTGCGTGACCGCATGCGTTCTGAGCGTATCACGAAGATACCCGTTATGGGTTGTTTCCCCAAGGAGAGCAATTTACGCTATCGCCGCTATAATAAGACCATTGCCGATATGGCGATGAAG
Organism: uncultured Prevotellaceae bacterium; assembly: GCA_900314985.1. GTDB lineage: Bacteria > Bacteroidota > Bacteroidia > Bacteroidales > Bacteroidaceae > Prevotella. The sequence goes on from OMXL01000015.1 coordinate 40,845, forward strand.
CAATTGAGTAAGGCACTATTACCTAATTTTAAGGAAGGTCAGCAGAATGTGCTCAACCTCCTCTCAACCGACTCTGGCAATGGTAAGAGCTATATCGCCCAAGAGTTGGAGAACTACTGGATCTCCATTGGTTTGCAGGTTCGCCGTCTGACCTATGATGAAGACTTCCTGGCAGAAGACAGTAAGTTCATCTTGGCGAAAGACATCAAGGACCTCTGTCCTGATATCCTGCCAGAGGAGATTGCTATCATCGAATATCCGAATCTGGACGACTACTCCATCTCTCCTGCCCTATTAAATATGGGTACCATTAATATGATGGTGACACGCGCTAATCGTACCTGGAAGGATGTCGACCAGAAAGCCCTCAATGAGGTACAGGCCATGTTAGACGAGGAGCACAAGAACACGCTCTTCATGTACTTAACGGAGGCTACCCGTTATGCTGTCGAGGAATTCGTCGGTCAGCTACCGCCTTATACGAAGTTCAACAACTTCGTCTACCGTATGTCTCAGTTAGGATTGACTGCTACAGAAAACGAACACGCCTTATAATGAACAAACTCACGTTCAGCACGTATGCAAAGGAAAACGGAGGAAGAGTATCATTACTCTTTCTCCTGTTTTTGCTTGCAATTTACGAGTTTGTTTTTTCAGGATTTAACGCATTTGCCATCATCTGCGTGATGCCAGTGCTGGTTATCGCCGTACTCTTGCTCTTCGAATACCGTATGCTGGCATTTTGGTCTTTGATTGTCATCAACTATATAATACAGGCAAAGTGGATTAGCTTACCAATGCCGACATCATTACCTAACGAACTATTACAATTGGTATTGCTGGCCTTTGCGATAATAGACACTCATCGCAGTCATTTTGAGCGCACGCTGAACCTCATGTACTTGGCCATAACAGCATGGTGTGGATTCTGTACGTTAGAAGTACTCAATGACACCTGTGACATCGGTATTGATATCGGTGCATGGTACACTGTAGCACGTATGATTGGCTACCAGCTCATGTATATATTCCTTGTGTTTTCACTATACATTACCTCGCCTAAGATATTATCCAGATATCTTTTGGTATGGGGAGTATTAGCTTTTTTTGCCGTATTCTGGGTATGGAAGCAGAAAAACATCGGATTCACCGATTCAGAGAACACTTTTCTCCAAGGCCGTGGCCGTTCTACCCACTTATTGATGGGTGGTTCATTGATTCGCTATTTCTCCATCTATAGTGATGCTGCTAATTTCGGTATCGGCATCGCCTCTACGGCAGTAGCCTTTATTATCTTCGGTATCACAGCAAAGGTACGCAAATACAAGATCTTCTTCCTCATAGTCGGTATCGGCTGTGCATGGGCTATGTTTATCTCTGGTACCCGTACCGCTATCGCTTGTCTAATGGCAGGCTTTATGATGTATATATTCTTGTCCAAGTCTATTAAGATTGCCATTCCTTTCACTGTTATCTTTGCATTATTTGTCTTCATATTGGCTTTCACAAACATTGGTAATGGTAATCAGCAAATACGTCGTATGCGTACAGCATTCGACAAGAATGACGCCTCTGCCAATGTTCGTGCCATGAACCAGGAAGCGATGAAGAAATATATGGCAGAGGCACCATGGGGCATAGGCATGGGCGTAGGCTATAGCAATGCGCCAGCCAATAACAAATACACCTTTATGGCAACAGTACCACCAGACTCTGAATTAGTATTCATTTGGATTCATACGGGTGTCATTGGCCTCACAGTCTTCCTTTGTTGCATGGGACTCCTGCTCTTTGGAGGTTGCCGCATCGTATTCTTCGTTCTCAAGAGTTCTTCCCTACGAGGTATAGGTGCAGGATTTTGCTGTGCTTTTGGTTCTCAAATGGTGGGCGGCTACGGTAATCAGGTACTTCTCCAATTTCCAAACTGTCTTACATTCTATGGGGGGATGGCCATTGTCTATATACTTCCATACTTGGAAAACGAATGGGTTGCATACGAAAATGAGTTACTCGCCATAGAAGAAAAGAAAAAGCGCCTGAAACTGGAGAAGAAGAAAGCCGCCAGGGTATAAACTAAAGTGTGATTGACATGACAGAAGAGAAGATTATATCTATCATCACCATCAACTACAATGGGTTGAAAGACACCTGTGAACTGATGGAAACGTTACCTCTCGACGATACGTCGATAGAGGTCATCGTGGTAGATAATGCCTCTCAGCAAGACGAGGCGTCTGTCATCGAACAACGCTATCCTCAGGTCAAGGTCATTCGCAGCAGCGAGAATCTTGGCTTTGCCGGTGGTAACAACCTCGGTATTGAGGCATCCTGTGGTAAGTATCTCTACTTCATCAACAACGATACACTTCTGAGTCTACAGGGAAATGCTATCGCGAAGCCCAAACATGGCATGCAGGCAGAACTCAGAAGTCTTGTCGAGCGGTTGGAGTCTGACCCGCAGATTGGTATGGTCTGTCCCAAGATTCGCTTTACGTGGGGAGACAATCTGATTCAGTTTGCCGGCTATACCCCACTCTCCCGCGTCACCCTGCGCAACAACGCCATTGGATTTAACGAGTCTGACTACGGGCAGTACGATACGGCTCATCCTACACCCTATGGCCATGGAGCAGCTATGATGGTACGTCGTGAAGCTATCGACAAGGCAGGAATGATGCCTACTTGTTTCTTTCTCTATTACGAGGAGCTCGACTGGTCCATGATGATTCGACGTGCTGGTTACACCATCTGGTATGAACCCACCAGCACCATTTATCACAAGGAGAGCCAGACAACCGGACAGGCCAGTCCCTTGCGTACCTATTATATTACACGTAACCGTCTGTTCTTCGTCCAGCGCAACAGTCCGTTGCCTTGGCGCTTCCTCTCCTACCTCTACCTCATCTTTGTAGCAGGGTTGAAGGCTATACTGAAAGACCTGTTAACAAAACGTTCTGATTTAGCTCGTGCCACCCTACGAGGATTATGGCATTTCATAAAAAACTGAAGATATGGATTTCTGGGATATCATATACTATAGCGACTTAACCTTTTTCATCTTCGTCAGTATGACGGTGGTGTATATGGGTGTTTTTGCCATGGCCTCCATGTTCAGTCAACATCAGGAGGTTCCCAAGACCAGGGTTGAAAATCGTTTTATTATTCTCATTCCAGCCTACAAGAATGGACCAAGTGCCCTCCAGACGGTACAATCAATCCTTGGACAGACTTATCCCCAGCGTCAGTTTGACGTGACGGTCATTGCCGACCATCTCGACGAGATGAGCAATTTCCATCTGGCTCAACAGCCCATCACCCTACTGATACCAACATTTACGAAGAGTTCTCGTGCCAAGTCATTGCAATTGGCCATCAATAACCTGCCACAATTCAAACTCTACGACATTGCCGTGGTGCTTAACCCAGGTAACATTGTCGAACCAGAATTCCTCACTCAGCTGAATGAAGCCTATGAGGCCGCAGGTACCAAAGCTATCCAGTGCCACATGCTCTCACAAAACCGTGACACTGCATCAGCCCGTCTGAGTGCTATCTTTGAAGAAATCAACAACTCCATCTTCCGTCGTGGCCATGCCGCCTTGGGACTCTCTGCCGCAGCAGCCAGCTCTGCCATGGCCTTTGACTTCAATTGGTTCAAGACCAATATCATGACCACCAAGACCTCATGGGACGACAAGGAACTGGAGTCACGACTACTGCGCCAGCACATCTTCGTCGACTACTTTGACGACATCATGGTATTCTCTGAAAAGACGCGTAATGCGGAGGATTTCAATCGTCAGCGTGGTCGTTGGCTGCTGTCGCATCTCTACACCATTCTGCGTAACATCCGCTATCTACCTGGTGCATTGATTCAACGTCATTACGATCTGGCCGATAAGATTATCCAGTGGATGCTCCTGCCCCGTATCCTGATGATGGGCATCATTATCGCAATGGGAATTATCATGCCTTTCATCTACTTTACGCTAGCCATCAAATGGTGGGCACTGTTTGCTATTGTATTGTTTATCTTTGCTTTGGCAACGCCCAACTACCTGGTTGATGAGAAGTGGGATCGTACCTTCTTCTCTATACCTATCATCCTGCTGTCGTCCATTTTAGCGAAGACTACTATTGGCAAGAAAATGAAGAGCAATATCAACAAGAAACTATAACATCGTTAAACCTGATACATTATGGAGATTATTTGGCTTATTATACATATCATTGAGATACTTCTCTGGTTACTGCTGGCAGCATCCGGTGCATACATTCTGTTCTTCGCATTGGTATCCATCCTATGGAAGAAGACAGAATCGCCCCTCTCCGCCTATCTGGAGGGACAAATCCGTTCCATGCGCGAACCACGTCAACACACCTTTTTGGTGCTCTATCCTGCCTACAACGAAGACCGTGTAATCATCAACTCCGTACACACCTTCTTAGGACAGTACTATCCGTACAAAGGTTTCCATGTAGCCGTCATCAGCGACCACATGCAACCAGAGACCAACGAACAGTTGGCACAGTTGCCCATTACCCTCTTGCAACCAGTCTTTGAAAAGAGCAGCAAGGCTAAGGCCATGCAGTATGCCCTGCAGCAGATTCAGGGAGAGTACGACTATGTCGTCATCCTTGATGCCGACAATGTGGTAGAGTCTGACTTCCTGGCTCGCCTCAACGATGTCTGCAACAAAGGCTATGATGCCATTCAGTGTCACCGTTGTGCCAAGAACTCCAACAACAACATCGCCGTACTCGATGGTGTCAGCGAAGAGATTAACAATACCCTTTTCCGCAAGGCCCACAACCGTATTGGCCTCTCTTCAGCACTCATCGGCTCAGGTATGTGTTTCCGTTTCAAGTGGTTCAAGGAGAATGTCTACAAACTGTCTACCGCTGGTGAAGACCGTGAGTTGGAGGCTCTCCTGCTGCGCCAGAAGATACATATCCACTACGAGCCAGACATCCATGTATATGACGAGAAGGTATCCAACAAAGATAACTTCCAGAAGCAACGTCTGCGCTGGATGACGGCCCAGATACAGAGTCTGTTCTCCTTGTTGCCCTACGTTCCCAAAGCATTGATGGATGGCAATATCGACTATCTTGACAAGACCTTCCAGCAGGCACTGATACCTCGTTCCATGCTGATTGTACTCACCTTTATGCTGGCATTGCTTGTCACCATACTCTCGCTGGACTGGTGCATCAAGTGGTGGTTGTTGTTCCTCTTCATCTGTCTGTCACTCTACGTATCGACGCCCAAGCAGTTGCGCAGCCACTCCGTCTTCGGCAAGATACTCTCTATCCCCATGCTGGTATGGAAGATGGTTCTCAATATTCTGAAGATAGACCGCAAGAATACAGACTTCATCCACACGACGCATGACCACGAGGAGATAAAAGGTTAACGATCAACGGTTATCGGTTATTCATAATTCTCCAGATGAAGCCACTCAGTTCCTTTACGGCACATACTGTTAAAAAAATAAAATTATTACCAATTTAGAGCGTTTTTATCAATTATTTTATTATTTTTGCAGACAAAAAGAAACTATTTAATTCACAAACATATGAAAGCCAAACTTCTTAATTGGATTATTCCTGCACTTGTATTAACAGGTTGCACAAATCACGATTTGGGTGAAATGACTCCAAATCCCAATCAAAATGGTAAAGACGACGTAAAGAACAACGTTGAAAATGTGTTTGGTGTTACATTTGATGCCAACCACGACTGGTGTACAACTGCCTCTGGCAAGGTGACCATTTCCGGCATACCTTCTGGTACGACAAAGGTTGAACTTTATGCACTTGTCGCTAAAGACGTGAAGGACGACGAAAATCAGGATGCTGTAGTGACATCGCTTTTGAAACTGAACGAGGATGATGCTATTAGCGGTTCGCAAATTACGTTGGTTTACGATGCTCCATCTCTAAACAAGGGTATCTATGCTGCTATTGAATATAATGGTGAACGTTTGATGAAGTTAGTGAATAATGGTGTTGCCAATTTTGCCAACAGCCATCATGCCGCTGCACGTAGAGCTCCATCAGCAGAAAGCTTTGCAAGCATGGTACTCACTGAAGAAGTTGAGTCATACGCCAGTCAGCGCGGGTGGTTACCCGGCCAGATGCTTTATAGCATGAGCGATGAAGCCTATCAGAACTGGAAAACGTCTGCAGAGGGATATTCGCCAGAGTATACACAGCTCTTCAGAGATATTATCTTCTCTCATTTCAAGAATGGACGTCAATATAATAACCTTCCTTTGATTTGGGAAAGTCAATACGTTAATGATAGAGTATATCCTGTAACCACAGGTGCAAGTGCTATTGTAGTATCACCAGTTTACAAGTGTGACAAAGCCCAAACCTATGGTAATGAGGTATGGAATTCAGATCTCTACTACTACTATTTCAAAGATGAAGATTTGAACAATTACGTTAATAATGGTGGAGATGCAGCTGATTTCCTCAACGCTCTGCCCAAATTCAAGGCAATTCCTTTTAATCAGCATTTTGGAGAGACAGAGGATGACAATATCGAAAAGCGTGCATCATATACGCTAATTTATTGGGGTGATGGCACACCTGAAGTTGGTACGACAACAGGACAACCCTTCCCTGCTGGCTATAAGATTGGTTTTATGGTTCGTGCAAAGACTGATTACAAAGAAAAAGACGGAAAGGCCAGAAAGCAAGGTGAGTTGTATGGTGACGGTCGCCTAAACAATGAAATCAACAAGTATTCTGAATGCAACTTTAAAAGCTCCAATTTAGGTACTGATGGCCCACGAGCAGGTTGGATTAATGTCGAGGATAGACTGTTCCTGTGCTTTGAGTCTGGTACAGATGCTGACTTCAACGACATTATACTGGAAGTTGAGGGTGGCATTGAGAAGATTTGTTTCTATCCTGAGTACGAGAGAGATTTTTACACTTTCTGTTTTGAGGATAGAGAACTGGGTGACTATGACATGAACGACATCGTTATCAAGGCTACTCGAATCAACAAAACTACAGTAGAATATAGCATTGTGGCTTGTGGTGCACACGACAAGTTGCAAATCAGAAACATAAATGGAACTACGATTCGTGACGACAAGGAGGTCCACAGTTTATTTGGCGTTTCTACCAATACGTTTATTAATACTGTAAAGGGTGCCCAGACATATCCTGCAGTCACTGAAGTTGTTACTGTAGATAAGGATTTCAGTTTCCTAGATGAAGATACCCAGCCGTACATCTATAACATGTCGGAAGGTAAGATTATCAAGTTATCAAAGAAAGGCGAGGATCCTCATGGCATCATGATTCCTTACGATTTCAAGTATCCAATAGAGCAAAAGTGCATCAAGGATGCTTACAGCCGATTCAACGAATGGGGACAGACCAGAGTGAACAGCACAGACTGGTATAAATACTATACTCCAGGAACAGTCTACAACGAGGGCGAATAACAAATTACGCAAACAATAATTAGAGCGGTACCATGCAGGACCTATAGATTAATAGGTATTTCGGCAGGTGCCGCCCTTTAGTGTTTTAAAGATTGAAATAAAGAAATCCACTGGGGCATGATTTTTTTATCTTCAAAGCGAGAAGAAGATTTTACGCCTGCCCTACCCATCTTGACACGAAGATCTTGATTACCCATCAATAGACACACCTTTTCAGCAAATTGATGAATATCACGATTCCCAACAATAAAGCCATCAACGCCATCTTCTATAATTTCTCGGGGTCCATAAGGACAATCAAAAGCAATAACAGGTATACCGCAGCTCATTGCTTCAGGCAATACAAGACCAAATGGTTCATACAGTGATGTAAGGAGCAGAAGAGAACTCTCACGATATTTGTCCAAAATATCTATTGTAGGAGGAAAGACACTGATATTTGTATATTTTCTTCTTATAGCTTCAATGAGTTGATTCTGCTCTTCACCAAAGCCACCATAAATATGAAGTTGCCAATCGGGATATCTATTTGAAACAACAGACCATATTTGTAATAAGCTACTAATGTCTTTCTGTTTTGAGAAACGCCCTACGAAGATGGCTGTTTTATTCTCGCAACTACTATATGAACCCGTTTTGTTTAGACAAACGATATTAGGAATAACACTAACATTTGGTGTTATTCTCTTCCAATCAGATGCATCTCCATCAGACAAAGCGACAACCATTTCTGCATGTCGAACTCTATAATTAAGACGTTTCGATTTTAGTAAAGAGAACCATCCGTCAGATAAATAGCAATCTGAAATATAAGAAGAATGAGATTCATATACGAACGGGATTTTTCCCTTCGAAGCTAATATACCAGAAATGAGTTCAACACGTGCCGTAAGGATGACATCAGGTTTGATATCATCAACATACTTGCGCAACCTTTCTCTAAACAGTCTTTCTAATTTCCATTTTTTTATAAAACGCCAGAATCCCCTAAAATCATATTGCTGATGGAACCTAATATCCAAATCTGAATAATGTACTTTCTCACTCAGCGGAAATATAATAGGATGGGTTCCTTGATTTACAGTAATAAAATGCACATCACATCCATAATTATTAACGAGATAGTTCGCTTTCTCAACCAAAATACGTTCTATACCACCCCAATTAACTATTGCATCTGTTATATATAATACTTTCATTGCTGCGTCTTTACCAAATTCTCATCGCTATCCTCGTAATGGTCTTTCTTGAAAAAAACACGATAGATTCCCTTGCCCTGTATCTTGACGTGGTGAACAAAACTCTGCAAAAGTGATTGAGAGCCAATAGTTCCATAGCCTGTTACGGGACGCGCTCCACGATGATATAGGAAAACTATTTTCCCAAACTGCTTTAGGGATAATGCCAAAGAGCCATCTTCTCCACGACGGATATCAGTGCGTATCTTTACTTGACGAGCATAGTCCGCATTAAATGCGAATACCATTCCTCGCACACATAATTCTGGACGTTTGAAATGTTGGACAAATAAGAACATATCACGGATGGCTTCATACAGGAACAATCCGAAACGGGAATGTGATTCATCCGGAAAGAAGCTCCAGAACGCACCGACGCATGACACATTGGGTTTAAGCAACTTGTCCATCATAAGATCAACATAACGTGGTGGGTAAAATGTATCTGCATCAATGAAAAAATGATATTTTCCACGTGCATGCTCCAAACCGCATTGGCGTGCAAAACCCGGACTTTGTTTCAACTCATTATAATAGGGAATTCCTATGCGCTGATAAACAAGTTCTGTTCTATCTTTTGAATTATTGTTTACACCGATAATTTCAATTGGATATTTTGTTTGTAATTCACTTAATGACCACAGGCAAGCTGCCAGCCTTTGCTCTTCATTGTAGGCAATTACTACTACAGAAACCAACGGATTCTCATGCTGCTTCTTAGCCATATTTGACTTAATCTCATCAAGAAGCGAATCAGGTATCTCGTCAAGAGATTTTCCGTAAATAGACTTATATTTAGCATACCATTCAGCCATATTCCTATTTTTTTTGCGAATATACAAATATTTCCACAAATCTCCAAATTTCAAACCAATTATTATCGTTTCATACGAACAAATTCGGTTATTAACATATACGACGTAGACTTAAGTACATGAATGGGAAGAAACGAAAGGCATAGGAAACCATTAGCTGTTTCATATTTCCTCTAAAAACAAAAGAACTGGGCCTAATCTTCTTTCTCAAGTCCGATATTATCGTTCCTCTTTGTGCATACAATTCGTCATTATGTACTATACACCACAAACCATACGAGAAGGATGCAAAAATATTATCAGATAACTTTTTCGTGACTTGAGCATTTGCACGATTTACGCACCTTATCTCATTGAGTGCAGACAAGCAACTATTTAAATCCAACATCTTCTTGAGATTCATAGAAGATGTAAAAGAGCCTTCACGCATTCTATATACATAAAGTATAAAATGCGTCCTCAAAACCGTGGATGCCTTAATAAAACATTCTTGACAAAGAAGAGTATCCTCATACCAAAATGGCTTAAACTCTATCCTATTATCTATCAAGAAAGAGCGTCTGATAAGCATGAGCCAGACATAACATTCATAAGGGCTCAAGTCCTCAAGGAAAGAAGATTCTGCAGACTTTAATGTTTCAGAATAATCTTGACGAATTTGGGTTAACTGACTATAATCCTCTCCATCGTTAAACTTGCAATAATCAGCCATCAAAATATCAACAGCTGTTGATTGCGCTCTTTTAAGAAGGACGGATAGCGCATTATCAACCAACAAGTCATCAGGATCCATAAAATAGACATACTCTCCCTGGGATTTGTTAAGGCCAGCATTACGAGCTATAGAAACCCCTTGATTCTCTTGATTGAGAACAATAACATTTTGATGTTGACGAATTATATCCTCAACAACTCCAATACTATTATCAGGCGTTCCATCGTTTACCAGAATAACTTCAAAGTCTTCATCATCTAATCCTTGTCTGAATATAGACTCCAGAGACTCCCTGATATAGGCTTCTACTTTATATATTGGCAATATAATACTTAACTGTTTCATATATAATTATGTAAGCTTTCTTCTAATAAACATCAACAACTAACTAACAACATTCAATAATAGCTTTTCATACTCGGACATCACAACTGACAATTTCCTACTGGCTGCCCATTCACGGGCTTTCAGACCCATTGCCCTGCGCTCGTCCTCATGAACTATTAGCCATTCCATCTTC
>OMXL01000036.1 GCA_900314985.1 uncultured Prevotellaceae bacterium
CACCAAAAACTGTTGTCTCAAGCCTCAAAATGAAGAAAATGAGGCTCCTTAACATTTATTAAGTGCCTCACTCTTGGTTTTATCTTAGAAATCCCTTGATTTATCGGAAACTCAAATATCGCTGTAGCCAGTGTGGCTACGAAGCCGAGGTGTACGAAGGCCGTGGGCTCTTCCGCCAAGAGATTCGTGCCGTGTCGTGCCCAGACTGCAAGAGCATCCAGAACATCGTGGTGGGTGGGATTATAGCCGACGTGGCACCCTCGTATAGAAGCGAGGTCGGCAGGCTCTGTTTACAGTGCGGCAGCGATAATATCCGAATCTGGGATGGACATACTTGTCCCAAGTGCCAGGGTGAGATGGAGGTGACTGGCGATAAAGAGTTTTGGACCTGACAAAAGCAAATCCCTGACTTGCTTAGCAACAAAAAGTTTGCCATCTTTTTGTTTTCTGCTAACTTATTTGAACCTTTGCAAGACAACAAGTAACATTTAGATATGTACAGCTTAAACTATCAAGTAACCACCAGCACCTGCGACAGCGAGGGAAAGCTGAAGCTTTACTCTGCCCTCCAGATGATGCAGGACTGCTCAGAGATGTGGATTGACTCAGAACCTGGCGTCAAGCAGTATTTCACGGAGCAGAACATGGCACAGCTTTTGGCAACCCGCCAAGTAGAGGTCATACGAGCACCCGATTATAAGGAGAAGCTGACGGTGACGACTTCTGTCTATGGCATGAAGCCCATGTTTGGTTTCCGCAATACGTTTATTTATGATTCAGAGGGTAAGCCGTGCTATAGAACCTGGAGCATGGGGGCTTTTGTCGATAAAACAGCAGGCAAGTTGAAGCGTGTGGATGATGCCACGATTGCCTCGATGGCACTGGAGCCACAGCTGGAGATGAACTACAAGGATCGTCGCATTATTTTACCCAAAGAGGATGGAACGGTTCTTGACCCCATCCGTGTACTTCGTGCTGACATTGACTACAACAAGCACGTAAACAATGCCAATTATGTCCGGATGGCCCTGGAGCTACTTCCCGAGGGCTTCATGGTTCATGGCCTTAGAGTAGAATATCGTGTTGCCGCAAAGTTAGGAGACGTTCTTATTCCCACCATCTATGAAATAGAAGGAGGATACATTATTTCCATATCTGTTGGCAACGATGTCAGCACAATTATAGAATTCACGGAATAAACTTCTACTATGAAGTACGTAAAACTATTTTCCGCCTGGGCCAGCGGTTTTGAGTCAGCTTGGCGTATGAAGGAGTTCACGGAAGAGAAAGGAATCCCCTTCTGGGAAATAAGCAGAGAAGGCGAAAGCTACACTATAGATTAATGGTGGTATCTCCTATAATTGTCATCGAGCGCTTTGGCAACATTGAATGTTTCCATGGTGCAAAGGTATAGAAGTAAGTTGTTTAAGGAAAAGACATGATTTTTTGCCTTTTATTTGGAAATAACGAAATAATATAGTATATTTGCAGAAAATAACTTATAATGCTATGGATGAAGAGCAAGTAATCTGGTTTTATATAATCTTAACTGGACTCTATGCTTGTATGCCTGAGTCTGTTCGGCCCAGAACATGGAAGGGTTGGCTCTGCTTTGCTGTTTCTATGCTTTTTCTAACTCCATTAATAGCACTACCTTGTTCTATCTTTATCTGCTATGGTAGGAACTAATTTTGAGGGATTATCTCTTGCGTAATTCTATATTTCAATAAACTGTGGAACATGGTCGCTAAGCTCCTTGTCCCATTCCCCCAGTTGATAGGACTTCAGCGGTATGCTGGAGAATGTATAATCAATAAAGAACGGCTGCGTTTCTTTGAATTGATGAAAGTAAGTGGCACAACTCTCATTTCCTAGAGTCTCACCTGTCATTTCATGATAGACGCTGACCACGTTCATCTCTTTCAGGAAATCACATATAGTTTGAATGCTGAACATCTTGGACTCTCCAGACTGCCCCTTGTAGCAGTTCATGTCCCCTGTTATGATTGTAGGGAACTGTTTGATGTATGGCGCATACTCTTGGAAAGCTTTCATTGCAATCTCTGGGTACTTCATTGGAGAGTTGTGCTTTGTTGTCGTTGGCCATGCAGCTATGATTAACTGTCTGCCTACCAATAGCGGAAGAAAGTACTGGAGTGCAGGATTGAACCAACTTGGGACTTCCACTTTTAGCTTCGGTTTCCATATAACGCCTAGCCCCTTATTAGGAAAGTCGCCCATCCATTCCATGCGGTAGTCTTCTGGTAGCGTAACCTTCGAAGGGCATGCCACTTCTGGCAGGATGAGAAGGTCTGCATCGAAGGCCAAGACCTTTTCAATTTTCTCCTGAGTTGATTTATTAATGTTATATGTTAGAATTTTCATTTCTTCAGATTGTTTTCCCATTCTTGATGGAGTCTGTTCCATTTCTCGCTGTGGGCACCCAGAGCACCAATCTGGCGCGGATGTGCTAACGGAAGAACCTTTATTTTCCGATTGTCGATGGTGACATCGGTAGCTGTTCCATAGCCATATAAGTCAACATATTCCTGCAGGGATGTATATGGAACGTCTGCCACAGAGTTTAAGAACTGAGCGATAGGAATATCACCAAGTAAGACCAAAAGGCTTGCTTGTGACTCTTTCAGTTCTTGAAGAATCTCTTCGCACCGCTTTGCATCACAGAAGACTGTGGGGCGTTCAGGGATAGTGACTTTATTCAGACCGTATTGCTCAATCAGCGGATTGTAGCGTTCGGTAAGAACCTTGACTTGACTGGAGTTAAGACGTGTCTCAGGAAGAAGGTCGCAAAGCCATGCATCTTTCCTTGTGTACCCTAAAGTACCAAGGATATGCTCGTCGAGAACTTTTGCAGAAGGGCCATTGAGATGACTACCTGCAGGCTCCAATGTGCCAACCTCTTCGGGAATGGAAATCTTACTGATGATTTCCTTTGCCTCCTCGATGTTGCCGTCCCAAAAGATGCGGGGCTCACTAGCTACGGCAAGAGCTGTGCAAACAGTCTTTCCGTCTTTCTTCCAGCGAGCATGAACGGCGCTGGCATAAACTCCAAGAACGAAAATTTTCTTGGGGGTGCGGTCTTGCTGGACTAAAGGTTTGACCGTTTGGCCAAAAGGATACTGATAACTCATGTTTCTTCGTTGTTTGCATGCAAAGGTACGAAAAAAAAGATGAAAATACGGGAAAGAATATAAATTGAAATATTTTTTTGAGGTTTTTCTTTTTTTTCTTATCTTTGCAAATGAAATACTAATACTATAAAAGAATACCTAATATGAAACGATTTATTATTTTATTATTTGGCGTATTGTTTTTCTCCTGTCAATCAGATTTTAAGAAACTAGGGGAAGACGATGAGTATATTTATGGAATACATACAACATATGAATATTCTAAGAGGGAAGATTGTTATATTTTTACGTTTGAACGAAAATTGAAATCTGGAAGTAATGCAGATATTATCAAAGACAAACTTATACGTTCTAAAAATAGTGCGAAATTTACGGATTATTCTTATACACTCATGAGGATAAAATATGATTTCGAACATAATAAAGAATGTATGATTTCTATTTGTGATTATGACTCTAAAGGAAATTGTATTTACACGAATGCGTCTACAAACGATCACTTTGTGCCTGTTATGCCTGATGACCGAGGTTATGCTGCTGCAAAAGAATTATTTTCCGATAGTAAAAAGTAAGACTTATCCTCATTTATATTATGGATTATTCAATTACTCAAAAACTTACTTGGAACTGTCGATTACTTAGCGTAATAAAGAAAAGGAATCGCAAAAATAATTCCAGATTCATTGTAGCCAAGTATGGAAAATATGATAATGGAGAATTGCTATTTAGCATTATATATGATGAATCTGCATATGATTTCTTAAAGATGGATATGAAATCACATAGTCTTCATACAGTTGATAGAATTGCTATTCAACCCAATATCCCATTGTATCATATTTACACATGGGATGATGTTGAAAATGAGCTCTGTTCAAGAGAACATGTTGGTGAAGTACAAAGAGATGACGAAGGGAATCCCATAAAATTATCCCAAATCGTTGTTTTTGCGAATCTTGATAATAAACTTCGTCCTACAATACAAGAAACACTGGATAAACATTATATAGCGATAAATTCACCTATAGTGGGGCAATTTTTGAACTTTAACAATGAGGAGCATTATTGGCAGCTGCGTAATAAAGATAAGAATCAAAAGGAACAAGAATGCCAAGAGGATTATGACGAATATATGAGTAATGTTTATGAATCATATGAAAAACGCCGGTGTGCGGAAATGGATATGACTGAGGAAGATAGAATTATGTCAGCACTTGAAGATGGAAATGGCGAATTATATGGGTTTTAAATACATATTCTTTTTATATATTTAATACAAAATACGAGTAAACTCATCCGCTTAAAATCAATAAGCGGATGATTTTTTTTGTTTTGGAATGTTTTTGGAGTGTAAAGATCTGCGATGGAGGAGGAATGCCAAGAAGGAAAAAACTCTTCGTGTTCACGGATGATGTTGACCAAGTCGTAATAACATTGGGGATGGACTTGAAGGTCAGTCAAGAGCTGAAGTTCGTAGGTGCCTCCGCCTGGAGATATTCCCTAAATTCTCTGATAGGCCAACCTTTCGTCACCCGTCAGCAGGTAGATAATACCGCAATAGGATTTAGAATTACTCTTCACGATATTCCAGTATTTCGCCTGTCCTTTGTGTTGATGTTAACTGCTGCAAAGGTACATGATGTGTTTCATTCTTAAAAAGACATAAAAACGATGGTGTTTCCCATCTGTTTTCGTACCTTTGCATAAGATAGACAAAAGTTTAAGGAGTAAAAATGTAAAGTCATGTTAGAACACATCGTAGAATTCACGGCTTGGCCGATACTGACAGGCATTTTGATAGGCTATGTAGCCAACCGCATTATGAGCGGTGAAGGCAAAGGTTGTTGCATGAACCTCCTGATAGGTATCATTGGCAGCTACGCAGGTACATTCATCAGTCACCTGCTGAACATAGAACTTTTTGGTAAGGGCTACCTCACCAACTTCGTGTTCTGTGTTGTAGGTGCAGTCAGTGTGCTCTGGCTATGGAAAAAACTTTTTGATTGATGAGAAGATAAGAGACAAGGAGTTTTGGAGGTGAGACTAACGTATATTTTTCATAGTGGCTTTGTTTTGGAGACTAAGGAATCCATCCTAATATTTGATTATTGGATGGATTTGAATGGTGTCGTGCCACTGTTTCTGAAGAAAGACAAGCCCATCTATGTATTTTCCAGTCACTTCCACGAAGACCACTTCAATAGTGCCATCTTCGAATGGAGAAAGCTGCATGATAAAATCACCTATATACTATCCAAGGACATCTACAAGCATCGGCGAGCCACAAAGGAGGATGCTGACGTATGGCTAGCCAAGGGCGGCGTATGGTCTGATGGCACCTTGTCTGTATGGGCATTAGGCAGCACAGATAGCGGAGTATCATGGATAGTAGAAACGGAGGGCAGGCGTATCTTCCATGCCGGGGACTTGAATAACTGGTATGCGAGATTTCTGCCAGAAGCCGTGCCTGGTGAGACTATCTATAGTGAAGAGTTCGACGAAGAGATTGACCCGATAGCCCATGAGAAGCAGTACCTAGGCGAACTAAAGGACATTCGCAAGATAACAGACAGCTTCGATGTGGTGATGTTCCCCATAGACGGGCGTATCGGCAACGGATATACCCTTGGTGGCCGACAGTTTATTGAGCGTTTCAAGGTAGGTCTCTTTGTTCCTATGCACTTTGTGGCCAGCGGCTTCGAATCCTCATGGCGAATGAAGGAGTTCACGGACGAAAAAGATATTCCTTTCTGGGAAATCAGCAAGGAAGGAGAAACAATACCTATTTCTGATTAATACTATCTTGTAGGAGTTTTAATCGCCTGAGTACTGACTATGCTCTGAACGACCAGCTTCACGCTATCCTCGGCTACGACCTCTTCCATGCCGACCGCGGTAGCTTTGCCGTCTACGACAACAACTCCGAGGTGTTCGTAAAACTGAAGTACAGTTTCTAAAACGTTATGACTTTCTCTTTTTGCAACGTTCACAATAGCGTTCGCACTGTGCACAGATATCGTAGCCGAGCATGGCGCCGAGGATAAAATCCTCCTCGGGCGACAGCTCGTTGAGCGGACGGGTGACGAACAGGCGGATGGCATCGAGACACTCGCGGCGGCCAAAGTACACATTGACGTTATCCTTGCCTGCGGGCTGCAGTACGTAGTCTATCGACTGGTTGCACAGGCGACGACATGCTTGCTGCTCGAAACGGCGGTTGCAGGTGAAGAGTATCATCCTGCGTACACCTTTCTTATATTCGTAGATATGATTCATCAGCACGCGTATCTCTGAAGGTAACACCGTCTGGTTCGTCTGAAGTTCCGTTGTCCGCTGCATCATACAATATTGTTTTTAAAGGTTAGGGGAAATAGCTGCTATCCATGCTTCGATACGTGCATCGGTCTTGTCGTCCTCGTTCACGTCGTCGAGGGGCAGACCTACGAATTTGCCGTCTACTACGGCCTCAGAGTCACCGAAGGTGTA
Organism: uncultured Prevotellaceae bacterium; assembly: GCA_900314985.1. GTDB lineage: Bacteria > Bacteroidota > Bacteroidia > Bacteroidales > Bacteroidaceae > Prevotella. Next base: position 6,639 of record OMXL01000036.1, read on the forward strand.
ACCATCGATATCTACGGCTCCTACGAAAGTAGCGCCACTGGTCTTGAGAGCATTGAACAACTCGCCGATACCGCCCACAAAGGTGTCGCCATACGACTCGCAGTCGCCACAGCCGAAGAGGGCGATGGTCTTGCCAGAGAGGTCAGCGCCCTGCAATACCTTCAGGCCGTCGTACCAGTCGTCCTGCAATTCGCCAGCGCCCCAAGTGGAGGTGCCGAGAATCAGATTCTGGTTGTTATTCACTACGTCGGCGGTGAGGTTCTGTACGTCAATAGCCTCACAACCTAACTTCTGGGCTATCTTCTCTGCGATAGCCTCGCATGTTCCTGTCGAGGAACCAAATACGACAATCGTTGCGTTCATTTTATCTTCTTTTTAAATGGCTAAAAATTCTGGGTGCAAAGGTACAGTGAATCCACATGCCGTGCAATACTCAAAAGTAAGGCTTTTATTTTGCCAGAACCTTCAAAGACTTTCAAAAAAGGATTAATCATAAGTAGGTATTGGTTTGATGTATTTTCAGAAAATATAGCAAAACATGATAATCTTTTCCAAGAATGATAGAAGTATCCAGAAAAAATGATTACCTTTGCAGCCAAATTCCTGCTACGTTTACAAGAAGAGATAAACCACTTAAAGATATAATTAATTAGGTGTGAAACTGGGAAACAGACGACATATTGCCTCATGGTTGCTATTGGCCGTGTTTGTGCCAATGCTCCTGATGACGTCGCTTCACGTGCATGAAGACAGCATGGGAACCGCAAAGACGGAATGTACCGACTGCGTTCACAACTGTTGTCATGGCCACCTGACGCAGATGGCATCATGGACGCACGACTGTGTGCTGTGTCAGTTTCTGACCCTCTCATTTGTGGCTGTTGCCTGTGTCAGCTTGATAGCTGCGCGGAAAAGTGTCAACAGTCGTATCAATGCCCAGCAATGCCATGTCAGCGTCGCCTATCATGGCATCGTGGGTCTGCGTGCGCCCCCTGCTTTCTCCATTTAGCAAGAGGGAAGCTGGCATCCACAGAGGATGTCGGCAGTAGTTACGTATTAACCATCAAAATGGAGCAATAATCATGACATTATCCATTCTGGCTACGGCGCTGACAGCTCTGTTGGCGGGTGGCCATGCTGATGTAGCACCCGACGACACAACGGTCGTCTTACAAGGTGTGACGGTGAGTGGACAGCGACAGCGCGACTTCCAGATGCGAACGTCGCAGTCGGCCGTACAGGTCAGTCACGACTACCTGCAGCAGCACTTCTCTGGGTCGCTGATGCAGACATTAGAAGGCATTCCTGGTGTCAAGGCAATGGCCATCGGTTCAGGACAGTCGAAGCCAACGATTCGTGGCTTGGGCTACAACCGCATGGTGGTCAGTGAGGACGGCATCAAGCACGAAGGCCAACAGTGGGGCGATGACCACGGACTGGAGATAGACCAGTTTGCGGTAGATCGTGCCGAGGTCATCAAGGGTCCTGCTGCCCTACTCTATGGCTCGGATGCCATCGGTGGCGTGTTGAGTCTCTACACCAACCATGTGCCCACCGAACCGCTGAGTGGCAGCATCCAGCTCTTTGGCCGTTCCAACAACGAACAGATGGGTGTGACAGCGAAGTTGGCAGGACGCAGTGGCAACTGGTTCTTTCGTGTGGGTGCCACGCTGATAGACTATGCCGACTATCGGGTGCCTACAGACAGCATCCAGTACTATTCCTATTGGATTCGCCTGAAGGACCAGCGTCTGCGCAACACCGCTGGCTGCGAGCGCGACGGTAGCGTGGTGTTAGGCTATGCAGGCTATCGCTTCCATACTGACCTGCGCATCTCCGACAGCTACTCGAAGAGTGGCTTCTTTGCCAATGCCCACGGTCTGGAGGTACGCTTGTCTGACATCGACTACGACCACTCCCGTCGCGACATCGACCTGCCCTATCAGTGGGTGAACCACCTGAAGGTGCTCAGCCACACCTCGTGGCAGGGCGAGCGTCTGCGCATGGAGGCAAACCTTGCCTGGCAGAACAACCACCGCGAGGAGTTGAGCGAACCCGTCAGTCACGGCTACATGCCCAAACCCGACGGCACACTGGAGCGTCGTTTCGTGAAGAATACGCTGACAGGTAACGTCGCGCTGCACTTCCCCATAGGCAGTCGCCATGAGCTAAGTGCAGGTGTCAATGCAGAATATCAGCATAACCGTCGTGGCGGTTGGGGCTTTATCATCCCCGACTTCGAGACGGCCAGCGTGGGTATCTATGCCATGGATCGCTATACGCTGAGCGAGGCGCTGAAGGTGAATGCAGGCGTACGCTTGGACTATGCCAACACGCACATCAGCAGCTACTACGACTGGTACCTCACACCCATCAGCAACGGCATCTCCGCCTATAAGGAGCGTTCGGCAGACATCGACCGTAGCTTTACCAGTGCCACCTGGTCGGCAGGCATCAACTACGCCGTAGGCCACTGGGTACTCAAGGCCAATGTAGGCAAGAGCTTCCGCGTACCTATTCCTAAGGAGTTGGGTGCCGACGGTGTGAACTACCACATCTTCCGCTACGAGCGTGGCAATGCCAGTCTCGACCCAGAGGAGAGCTACCAGTTGGACATGGGCATCCATTGGGACAACGACGTGGTGTGCGTGCAGGTGGACCCTTACGTCAACTACTTCCCCAACTACATCTACCTGAATCCTACGGCCGAATATGTGGAGGGTCTGCAACTCTACAACTACACCCAGGCGCGTGTATTGCGCTATGGTGTCGAGGCACAGGCCACATGGGTCATCGGCCCTCATTGGGAGGCTGAGCTGAAGGGCGAATACCTCTATGCGGAACAGCTCTCAGGCGACAAGAAGGGCTACACGCTACCTTTCAGCACTCCATGGTCAGCGGATGCAGGCATTAAATACTCGTTCCAGTGGCATGGCAACACCTTCGTCAGTCTGAATGCCCACATCGTGGGTGCACAGCACGAAATTGTGCCACCAGAGAAGACTACCGACGGCCACTGGACGCTCAATCTCTCGGCAGGCAAGCAGATACCTCTACGACCCAAAAGCTCAAAGCTCAAAGCTCAAAGTTCAAAGTTGAATATCGCGTTGCATGCCGACAACCTGCTCAACAAAAAATATTACGATCACACCAGCTACTACCGTCTGATTGACGTACCCGAACCAGGGCGTAACGTCTCGCTGATGGTAGGACTGGAATTTTAGCGCTTCGCTAAATGATAAATAATAAGTGACAAATTAAAATAATAACAATGAAAAAGATTATCAAAATGAGCCTGATGATGGCTCTCATGACCATAGTAACAATGAGTTTCACCGCTTGCGGCAACGATGACGACGATAGCACCAACAAGCCCGCACCACAGATTACCATCCACGAGGCTAATATCGAGGGCGACATCCTCTGCGTACAGGCCGACGTCACAGCCCCTGGCCGTACAGCGGCTATCCAGCTGGTCATCACAGGCAAGGACGGTACTGCCAAGGTGACCTATCCTGTCACTGACAACAAGTACATCGGCGTGCTCAACATCGACGGATTCCACGTACATGTTGACATCGCAGGCAAAAATGTCGAGGAAGGCGACGTACTCAAGATGTCTGTCACCGATGCTGAGGGACAGTCAGTCACCGCCAAGAAAGACATCACTGCCGAAGAGGATGACGACGAAGACGAAGAAGAATAAAACCATTTGATATGATTAGAAATTCCATTTATGCTATCTTGCTGCTGTGTGCACTGACCGCATGTGGCAGCGACGATGACGAGCAGCGAGACATGCAACAGCCCGCCATCAGCGACCAAGGCATTACTGCCAACCCCATAGACTGTCAGCAGTATCACCGTGGCGAGGTCATCCCCTTTCATTACCTGATGCTGGACGACCAGGAGTTGGGTGCCTACAACATCGAGATTCACAACAATTTCGATCACCACACCCACAGCACCACAGCTACCGACTGTCCGATGGATGCACAGAAGCAGCCACAGAATCCGTGGATCTACAACCACGACTTCACGATTCCTGCAGGCTTGCGCAGCTATGATGCCCACCATGACATCCAGATACCTGCAGACATTGATCCCGGCGACTACCACTTCATGGTGCGCCTGACCGATCGTGCCGGTTGGCAGCAACTCCATGCAGTCGCTATCAAGATAGTGGAATAGCAGAAAAAAAGGGAATGGGTGGTCACTGAGGCCACCCATTCATCACATATATGTGCAGATTATCCCAGAAATTTGCAGGATGCTGCAACTATCTGTACCTTTGCTGCGTCAAAAACAATGAACGCAACAAGTAAAAGATGAAAAGAATGTATTTAGGAGCAGCTGTAACGATGATGCTGCTACTCCCCTCGATGATGAGGGCACAGACAACCACCGCCGATCAGACCATTAGAGGACAAGTATGTGACGTCGCTTCCGGTGAGCCGATGATTGGTGTGACGATTACCGTAGAGAATGGAACGACAATGGCTACCGTCTCTGACATAGACGGTAACTTTGTGATTCAGCATGTACCCGTAGGACGTCACTCCGTCCGAGCCACCTATATCGGTTATGAACCCGTACTGCTGAAGGAGCAGTTAGTGACATCGGGTAAGGAGTTGGTGCTCAACCTGAAGATGACAGAGAGCCTCACAAATCTGCAGGAGGTCGTCATCAAACCGCGTGTCAACAAACAACAACCCCTAAACGAGATGGCACAGGTGGGTGCGCGTATGTTCAGTGTAGAAGAGGCTACCCGCTATGCTGGCGGTATGGCCGATCCTGCACGTACGGCTTCCATGTTTGCAGGTGTCGCTACGGGTGGTGCCACCAACGGCATCTCTATTCATGGTAACTCACCACAGATGCTACAATGGCGTATAGAGGGCATCGAGGTCAACAACCCCAATCACTTTGCCGACATTACAGAGGCTGGCGGTGGTGTCTTCACCTCGCTGAACGGTACCGTACTGGCTAATAGCGACTTCATGACGGGTGCCATGCCTGCAGAATATGGCAATGCCCTGTCGGGAGCCTTCGATATGAAGATGCGCGTAGGTAACAACACCAAGCACGAGCACGCCATTCAGGTGGGTACGCTGGGCGTCGACTTCGCCTCAGAGGGGCCGCTGACCAAGAACAGCAAGGCCTCATACCTTATTAATTATAGGTATAGCTTCCTGGAGATTGCCAAGAAGTTGCACGCTATCAATATGGAGAAAGAGACGCTCGACTATCAGGACCTGAGTTTCAAGGTGAATGTGCCGACCACTCATGCAGGAACCTTTGCCGTGTGGTTCACAGGACTCTTCGACCGTTTTGAGAACGACGTACCTGACGTTGCCGACCGCAAGACGCTGTGGGACTCTAACGACTCGTGGTCAACCCAGAAGAGTTGGGCAGGCGGTCTGACCCACACCTACCGATTCCGCTCTGGTGGTACACTTACCTCCAACATCGCCTACACCGGCGCCTATCAGAAACTGGGTATCAACGACTATAACGAACAGATGCAGCAGATGCCCGACATGCTGGGCCGCAGCCTGTCGTGGAACGTCATTATCAGTACCCAGCACAAGCACAAGTTCTCGTCGCGCTATACCATGCAGAATGGTTTCGAGCATCGACACATGGACTTCTGCACCTGGATGGACTATATCAAGGTGGTAGGCGGTCCGCTGTATCGTGTCTTTGAATCGAACGGCAGTACTGGTCTGACGCGCCTCTACACCAATCACAAGATAGCACTCAGTCAGAGACTATCGACCGTAGCAGGTATTAACGTCATGTGGTTCAACCTGAACAACCAAGTACTGGTAGAGCCCCGCATCAGTTTCCAATACAAGACGTCGGCATCGAGCACACTGTCTATCGCCTATGCGATGAACAGTCGCAAAGAGGCTATCGACACCTACTTCGTGCTCAATACCAACAGCCAAGAACCCAATGTCAACAAAGGCCTCGGACTGACGCGCTCACACCATATCTCTGCCTCCTTTGCACAGCGTCTGGGAGAGAATGCCATGCTGAAGATAGAGCCCTACTGGCAGTGGCTGTTCGATGTTCCCGTAGAGCAGGGCACCACATATTCTGTCATCAACCACAACCTGTTCTATCAGGACCGTGCACTCGTCAACAAGGGTGCTGGCAGAAACTACGGTATCGACCTGACATTAGAGCGCTATCTGAAGGATGGTCTCTATGGCATGTTCACGGCTACGCTCTTCAAGTCAGAGTATCGCGATGCACAGGGCGAGTGGCATCACACACGCCACGACAGAGGATACATCACCAATATCCTTGGCGGTAAGGAGTGGATGGTTGGCAAGAGTCGCAAGAATGTCTTCGGCATCAATGGTCGTCTCACGCTGATGGGCGGCGATCGCTATACACCGATGGTTGCCGGTACTACCTATGAGGAAGTGGCCCAACGTCCTGACAGGACAATTCCGCAGGACGGTGCGAACCCCTTCAGTGCGCAGATGAATATGAACGTAGGCTATGCCTTCTCCGTGAAGTACACCATCAACAAGCACCATAGTGCACACCACTTCATCCTGGAGTATCTGCAGATGCGCTCATTCCAAGGACAGACCTTCGACATCCATACGCACGAGTTGGTCGACCAATTCACCTCGCTGACCTTCCCCAATATCGCGTATCGATTAGAGTTTTAGCAGGCTGCCTACTCACTTTTGTTATAGGTATGCACACTGGTCTTCTGTGCAGAAGGCAGGTAGTTGATGCCCCACCAACACATCTGTAACAAGACAAACGAGATGAGTAATGCCCACAGTGCAAGCTTCGGCTTGTGTGTGGGTATTTTTCTGTAGTGGACATACACCAGATAGGCAAACCAGGTGATGGCAGCCCATGTCTCCTTCGGGTCCCACGCCCAATAATGTCCCCAAGCCTCCTTAGCCCACAGGGCACCAAAGAGCATGCCGACGGTCATAAAGGCAAGACCGCCATAGACGAGATTGTCTAACGTGGAGGAAGACTTCTTGATGAGCAGGTATATGGCGCTGATAGCTGCTGTAGCCATCAGCGTATAAGCAAACATATAGGCGACGATATGTGGTACAAACCAAGGACTTTGCAGGGCTGGCACCAGCGTATTCGAATGGAGGATGGGCATAAAATGGTGGATGCAGACGAAGGAGACTATGGTCAGCAACAGCAGCGACAATGCCCGCTTAGGATGCTGCTGAGCACGTTGGTACACCTTCTTCCAGGGTATTGAGCGCAGCATCATCAGTACGGCACCAGCCAGCAACATATAGATGCCCGCATAGACCAGTGGCAGCCATGGGTCGCTGACCAGTTCCAGTAGCGACACCTGACTCTCGGTACCCCTTTGTGCATCGTAGTCAAACTGATAAATCATCCAGCCACCCACCTTGATGGGCTTGTTCACATCGACCGTAGCCTCTATCTTAGAGGTGAGGGGTGAGGGGTGAGAGGCGTGAGGTGCGATGACGATCTCCGAGGCAAAACGCTTGGGTTTTCCGTCTGGATAGGTCTCCATGATAAACTTCTTCAGTGAGATGGTGAAAGGCATCTCCACCACCTGTTGCTCAGCGGTCAGCGCCCTCCATTCAGGGTTGTCCACCACGGTCAGCATCTTCAGTCGCTGTACGTCGGCACTACCCAGCGTAGCACTCGTCATGGCCACAAAGAGTCCCAGATGGAGCAAGAGTGAGGCACGGAACGCACGTAGGGAGAAACGAGAGGCCGCCCACGTCCTTAGCTGTCGCAGCACCACCAGTCCTAAGATGATGGAGACATAAACGTAGATGAGTACAAGCGGCCAGAACGACAGCATCTCATACAGTCCGAAGCCCATGATGACCGTTAACAGCACCGCATAGCATAATGCGGGGACAGCCGCCTGATAGCTGCCCAAGAATGTCAGGGCATACACACGCTTACTCTGTAGAAAGAGTACGGCTATCAGCAACAGGAATGCTGCCAGAACGATACCATTGACAGGCCATGCAAAGGCGTCCCAGGTCACTGGACCCAACAGCCATTGCAACAGCAATCCCACTATGACAAGGCCTCCTCCGAGGAGGAATCCCTCCTTCATAGACCAGGCCTTGCTAACAAAAAATGATTTCATAACACTATTATCCATAAAACAATCTATTTATCTAAATAACTCATTAACGCTTCAATTATTTTTCAATTCTTGAATTTTTCATTTTTTTAATTATCTAACTCTGCTCAACGACAAGCGGTACCCAGAACCAGAAGGTGCTGCCATGGCCTTCACCCTCTGAGGTGACTCCGATGCGGCCGCCACACTTGTCGACGATAGACTTACAGATAGCGAGTCCAAGACCCGTACCCTGTACAAAGTCGTTGAGCTTGACAAAACGCTCGAAGACGGCAGCCTGCTTCTCCTTGGGAATACCGGCTCCCGTGTCTTCACAGTAGAAACACAGACCATCCTTGCGCTGGCGGTCAATCTCTCGTGACTCCTTGCGATAGCCTACCTTGATATGTCCCTGCTGCGTATATTTGACCGCATTCGTTACAAAGTTGGTCAGCAACTGCTGGAGGCGCCCCTTATCCATCACTACAGGCAACGTCTCGTAAGGATTGTCTATCAGAAACTCTACACCCGTGCCCTGTACGCGCTGTTCGAGGGTCTGACAGATGTCGTTGAAGACGGGCGGCAGGTCGATGGGCGTCGCTTCTATGGCAATAGCCTGTCCCATGCTGCTGGCTTCCAGAATGTCGTTGATGAGTCGGAGCAGCATGTCGCAGTTGCTGCGAATGATACGGATGAATTCGCGACGCTCGTCAGGACTATCCACCATCTGCAGCAAGTCGCTGAAACCGACGATGGCATTGAGCGGCGTGCGAATCTCATGGGTCATATTGGCCAGGAAGGCACTCTTCAAGCGACCTGAATCCTCGGCACGTGCCGTCTCTTCACGGAGCTTCTTCTGGGCCAGCATCAGGTCAGAGATGTCGCGCACCAATCCGAAATACTCCTTGGAATGGCCATCCTCGTCTATGACAGGAATACCCGTAATGGCAAACCACGTCAGACAGTCGGTCACGGGCGTATAGTCAAACTCGTGAATGACATTAAAGGGCTTTCCGTTCAATACCAAGTCGCGGAATACCTGCTCAGCCTCAGCACGGTGATCGGCAGCCATACCTGCCAAGTAGTCGTCAAGGGACAATGAGTATTCCGTCTGACGCAAAGAACGCGAGAAGCGGATAATACGTTCAAAGGGATTGAAAGTCCACACATACATATTGCTCTCCTCCAACAGGTAGCGCAGTCGCTGCTCATAGCGGTTGATGGCATTGTGCGTCTCCTTCAGCTGGCGCTCGTGCTTACGCTGCTTCATATACATGTCGCGCTCGGCAGAGACATCACGAGAAGAGATGATATAATAAACCAACTGTCCCGCTTCGTTCTTGACGGGTACGACCCTCGTCTCGATATACTTGTCGAGTCCCCAATTCGGATAGAACATACGACCACAGACATGGAAGGTATCAAAGTGGCTCTGGCTGACATAGCCTTTGAGGAACGGATCTTCCAAGAAGGAGGTCTCACGGAAATGCTGTTCGCGCTCAGGGGTAATCTCCAGCAATTCGCGCATGCGCTGATTCATATTAATCAGGAATCCATCGGCATCGTGGAACGACATGGCCATCATATTGGTTTCGAATACCTTCAAATACTTGTTGGCCAACTCCTCGTCACGTTGTTCTTCTTCCAGATCCTTGGTAATATCCTTGACAGTATGCAGGATATATCGGGGCACGCCATTCTCGCGCTCCAGCACAGCGCCACCCACGAAGGTCTTCCAACAGGGTTTGTCGCTGGTACCGGTATTATAGCGGCGCTGCAAGTTCCACGATTCACAGTCGCCACGCTTCATGCAGTTGACATACATGCGGAATTCGTCACGCTCCTCAGGGGCAACACGCTCTATCAGTTCCTCAATAGGAATACCGCTGACGGGCAACAGCGTGCCATAGACATTCTTGACAATGCCAAGGACGATATCATACTCCAGCACGATGTAGTCGTCCATGTCGAGGGCCTGAGCCATGATACTGTTCAACTCCGTATTGCGACGTATTGAGTCGTTGACACGCTGATAGATGATACGGCCAGCAATGAAGAGTGCGATGCCCGCTACGACGAGACCAATCAGAATGAATGGAGCCAGCGGAGAGGCATTGTCGTGAACACGCTCCGGGTGGAACCACTTGTCGTAGATGCGCTGTAGGTCGCCCGACTGTTCCAGACGGGTGTACTGGTCGTCAATGGCGTCGAGCACATCCATCTCATAGCCAATGATATGCAGTTCACCAGCAGGGATGTCTTTCACATCGTCCAATACCAAGCTATCGATACCTAACTCCTGAATCTTCTTCTCCAAGGGTATCTGTCCCCAGATATAATAATCGCTCTGACGACTCCTTACCCGTACGAGTCCATCCTTAGGCGACAGATACTGCACCGTAAAGGGGATGGTGTCGATTTCGCTGATGCGCAGGGCAGCATAGTCGTTCTTCTTGACACCGACCTTAACGCCCTTGCTGGTATTGTCAATGCTGCTGAAAGGCGGCATATCAACGCGACGAACGGCACGGAGATTATAGTAGTTGACATACTTCTTCGTCTGAAGGAACGGGCGTTCCTTATAGTAGATAGACAAGGCATGAAGCAGGTCGGCCTCATGCTTGACAAACATATCGCTGGCAGCCTGCCACTCCTGCATGACAAACTTATGAGGAATCTCCAGACGGTTCAGAATGATATCGAGCACCTCCACATTATAGCCTGCCGGCTGTCCCTCACTGTCAAGGAACTCAAAGGGACGGAAGTCCCAGTCGCAGGCAACAATCAGCGGGTTCTCTTCGGTATAGCCATAGAAGTCTTTGGCGACAACCGTCAGAGGCAGGACACCAAGGAACAAAGCAACAAGTATATATTTGATTGACTGTTTCATTATTATATCCTCCCCTCCTCTATATTCTGACCATTTCAGTACACTTACACGGTATGCTTACCCAGACGATGGTACCCTTGCCCACCTCCGACTTGATGCGAATCTTACCACCCATCTGAGTAGTAATCTCATGACAGATAGCAAGGCCGAGGCCGGTACCATGACCACCCGACGATACGAAGCGCTCGAAAATCTGCTTCATACGGTCTTCAGAGATACCACTACCCGTATCCTGGAAAGCCATCGCAATGTCTTCACCCGTGTACTCATAGCTGGCACGCACCGTACCATTAGTGGTATGTCGGGTGGCATTCTCCATAATCTGGTCGATGACGATACCTAAATTCTGGTCGTCAATATCGACCACCAGCTGCTGGTAAGGATTGTCCATGACAAAGTCCACACCTTCATGGTGGTGAGCCGTCCACATCGACTGACAGCGGGCATCGAAGAACTGAGCGAAGTCGATAGGCTTCTTCTTAAACTCAATCATGCCGGCATCCAGTCGTGACAGGAACAGGATATCGTTAATCAGCTTCAGCAGCTGGGCAGAGTTCTTCTTGATCTGCTCGATAAAGAGTGTCTCGTCTTCGGTGCCGTGCGACATCTCGAAGAGTTCTGCGAAACCAATTACCGAGCTGAGCGGGGTACGAATCTCATAGCTCATATTGCGGAGGAAAGCGTTCTTGACGGTCTCCACCTCCTGTGCCTTGGCACTCTCCTGAGCCACCTTATCTTCAGCAGCCTTGATTTCGCTGATGTCACGCAAAGCACCGAAATACTCCTTCACCTGTCCCTGGTCGTCCAACACAGGAACGAAAGATATCAGGAGACTGAGGCGCATGCCCTTCTTGATACGGATGATGGTGTTGAAAGAGGCTTTCAGCGGCGATAGCGTGCGGTTGTCCATGCTGTTGAACATACGCTGGGCGCGACGCCTTGAATCGTCGGCCGTCAGTGCCAGAATACGCGTCTGAGTCAGTTTGCTCTGCTCGCGACCTACATTCGTATAGACTAACAGTGTGTGTGTGTCAGGTGAATAGCGTGCCATACGCACACCACCGTTCTGCAACACGTAGTTAATGTTACGGAAATAGGTATTCATCTCTTCGTTGGCATGCTCCTGCAACTCGATGTTATGCTGCAGACGCTGATACGACTTGACGACCTCTGTCACGTCACGTCCCGAACCAAAGACGTCGAGCAACTGTCCCTTGTCGTCGCGCAGCGGCATTAGCTGAAGCTCATAGTACATCCGGCGCTTGTGCAGCTTGGGATTGAAGACACGGTCGTCATGGCCTGCCTCATACAACCTGGTAAAATAGGAGGGCTGCATCGTTTCCAACGATACTTCACCACCCAGCACGTCGCGCAGATTGATATTGTTTTTCAGTGCTCCCTCCTTACCACCAGGGAAGGCCTGAGCGGCTTTCTCGTTCATGTCATAGATATAGCCCTTGCTGTCGTACACAATAGAGTCAATCATGGCCGAGTGGAAGATGGAGTGGTAACGCAGCATCGTGTCTTTGACCTTCTGCTGGCGCTGACGGTCGTCAGTAACGTCGCAATAGGTGCCGATGATATCGGTAGTCGCGCCCGATTTGTCACGGCGGAAGACGGACATGACGACAGAGAGAATGCGTAGCTCACCCGTTTGGGCATCCTTTGAACGCACCTCGATTTTCTTCTTGTTGATCTTGCCTTCGGCTAACTGTAACAACACGCTGCTCATGAGTTTCACATCCTCTGCCTGCACGCGGTTGAAGAAGAAGGTGGGCGGCTGATTATCGGCCTCTATCTCGCCCTTCTCGTTATAGACGGTGACGGTCTTCTTCTCTACATTGAACGTCCACAGATGCACGTTCCACGTACTGAGGATATGTGCCAGACGGGTGTTGCTGCGACGGATGGTTTTGGTCATCTTCTTCTCGCGCAGACGATAAACGGCATAGTAAGCGAGGGCTATCAGGAGCACGAGTACCATAGCGGCTATCACAATCCATATCCACGTGGGCACGCCTGTATCTTTGCGGTCGGGATAGAACCACTTGTTTTGTATGCCTTGCAACTGACCTTCTGCATCGAGGCGGGTATATATATCGTCGACGATGTCTAACAGAACTTGCTGGTTTGACACGAACTTATACTCGCCATGTGGCATCTTGACGGGCGTGAGCTCAAGGTCAGGAAAGGGCAAGGTTCGCATGAGCCAGCGGAGAGAAAGCGTGTTCCAGAGAATCTGCTGGTTAGGGGTGTTATGCACGTACTGCGTGGCTTCTCGCATGTCGTCATAGGGCGTGGTCTGTTGCACCAGGCCATGGTCAATCATATAATGATGAGAGAAGCTGCCCTCATGGACGATGATGTGGTTATCTTCCAGGTCTGCCTGGGTTTTAATGCGCAGTGGGTCGGCCTTGCGACGCAACAGGCTGTGGGTGAAGATCTGCACGACAGCATGGCCGAAGTGTCCATATTGCTGGTGGTAGGGGGCATCCATGGCCAGCATCAGGTCAGCCCGACCGTCACGAATATCTTCGAGGGCTTTCTTGGTGGGTTTGAGCTTGATAATATAAGGAATATCGAGCTCGTCGAGGATGAGCTTGACGAGGTCAATATTATATCCGACGGCTTCTCCTTCCGCATTGAGGAAGGAATAGGGCCAGAGATCCCAGGCGTCTTCATAGACGAGGGGATGCTCACGGTCGAAGATGCGCAGGCTGTCTGCGAGAATCTGTGCCTTGACGGGGGTGAACAGCAGCAGACAGAGGACGGTCACAAGGTGTCGATAGCTTTTGTGCATGGCTGATAGTTCTTACTATTTGATTTCTTGACAGGGTATCCACATCCAGAAGGTAGAGCCTTGGTCTTGTCCCTCGGAGTGCATTCCGATTTGTCCATGGCTGGCCTTGGCGATGGCCTTACAGATGGAGAGGCCGAGACCTGTACCCTGTATATAGTCGTTGAGTTTAAAGAAGCGCTCGAAGAGCTTGTCTTGCATCTCCTTGGGCACTCCATCGCCTGTGTCTTCGCAATAGAGATAGAGGCCCTCCAGGCTCTCACCGTTTTCCTCGCGCCACTCTTTGCGGTAGCCGACCTTGATATGACCCTGATGGGTGTACTTGACGGCATTGGTGACGAAGTTGGTATAGACCTGACGGATTCGCATCTCGTCTAAGACGGTGACGTAGGTGGGATAAGGATTGTCTGTAAGGAACTCGATAGCCGGCTCTCTCATTCGCTCCTTGAGCTGCTGACAGAGGTGATCGAAGTACTTGGAGAAATCTGTCTTCATGGGCACAATCTCGACGGTTCCACTGACATCAAGCTTGGCAGCGTCCTGCATGTCGTTGACCAGGCGCAGCAGCATATCGCAATTGTCCATGATGAGATTGATCATCTCCTGTCGCTCTTCAGGGGTAGTCAGCAGGGGCAGGACATCGCTGAAACCGACAATGGCATTAAGCGGCGTACGAATCTCGTGGGTCATATTGGCCAAGAAGGCACTCTTCATACGACCAGAGTCGTTGGCACGCTCGGTTTCTTGCTTGAGCAACTCCTGCTTGTGCATGAGCTGATGAATGTTGCGCCAGATACCGAAGGCTCCCTTGAGTTGGCCTTCTTCATCGTATTCTGGGATGCTATTGATCTGTACCCACTGAGGCTCGCGGTGGCCTGATATGACGTCAGCATTCATCGGTCCTATATAGCTAAGGGGCTTGGCAATGGCTTCAGCGGGATTGTCGAGGCTGCGCACAATCTCGTCTTCCTGGTGACTGAACATCGACTTGAGCTCCTGTAGGGTAAACTGGCGGTCAACGGTACTCAGTCCGCTATAGAACTCTATCACATTGCGCTCCAGAGAGATGCGCCATGCCTGCAAGCCACAGGTCTCCATCATGTAGCGCAACTCTTTCTCGTAGAGTTGGATAGACTCGTTGATCTTTTGGATTTCGAGGTCGTTCTTCTTGGCCTGGATATACAGGTCGCGCTCTTCTGAGATGTCTCGAGCGGCCACGGAGAGGTAGATGAGCTTGCCTTCCTCATCATAGATGGGGTGTACGCCTATTTCCAGATAGATGTACATGTCGCGCTCAGGAACCACACTCAGCGAGCAGGCGAGGTATTCGTTGGGATGATAGCGGTCGAGGACTTCGTTGAAGGGAGCTATATCGAAGAGATTCACCTTTGAGAAGAAGGCATCGCCCTCATCGCTGTCGAAGTGGCAGATCTCACGCATCATCTTATTGGAAGCCAAGAGCCAGCCTTCAGGAGAATAGAACGACAGTCCCACGATAGAGCCTTCAAAGATCTGCATATAGCGCTTGGTGAGCCCTTCTTCCTCCAACTGCTGACGGCGTATGTCGGTTTCATCGACGAGCACACTGATAATGCTGACAGGTTTGCTGTTGCCCGCCACATATTCAGTCACACTATTGTTGCGGATATAGAGCCATTCGGGTTCCTCACCGTCAGGGCTGATATTCCAGCGATAGCTATATTCTACCGACTGCTTTTTGCCATCAATCAGCTGGTGGACGGTAGCCAGTGCCTGCGCCATATCGTCAGGATGCAGATGCTTGCTGAATTCTGATGCAGGCATCTCAGCAGTGGTAAACAGACTACCTCTGAGTCGCCTAATGGTACCTTTTTGAATATCATAGATGACGACATCGTTGTCGACTATCTTCAGCGCTTTCTCCATCATTTCGTAGGTGGTGGCAGCAGAGACTACGCTCTGGTGGACACGACGACGCACCCGATGGTTTTGTATCAGCACACAAACCAGCACGATGACAATAAACACCAGCAGCAATGGCTGCCACATGGTTGCCAGCGACAGGTGGTACGATAGGAGATATATGTTTGTCAGTATGCTCATAGCAGGATGTTTTCTGTTGCGTTTGTTGTTATTTCCTCACGTCGTCTTTCGATGTTCTTCGCCTCACAGGGGATGGAAACCCATGCAGTGGTGCCCTTGTGTAACGTAGACTCTATCTCAATGGTGCCACCCATCTGGTTCACCATGGCCTGAACAATAGGCAGGTCGAGGCCTGTACCCAGCAGATGATTGTCGACATTATGCACAAAACGGTCGAAGAGATGGGCCATACCTTCCTCTGGGATACCGTCACCAGTATCCTCGATGGTTATCAGCAGTTCGCCACGACGATATTCGTAACGGGCCATGACATAGCCCTCCTTCAATGTCAGTGCCGACAGCCAGCAGAGTTTCTCAATGACCTTGCCCACGTGCTCCAGGTCGATGTTGAGCACCAAACTCTCGTATGGATTGTCTATCACAGTCTTCACCTGTGTATTAGCCGTGCTCCACCCTATCTGGCAATGGCTGGCGAAGACCTGTGCGAAGTCGATATAATCCTTATGGTATTCCACCATGTTGGCATCCAGACTGGACAGCAGCATGACGTCATTGACCAGTGTCAGCATGTTGTTGGAGTTAATCTTAATTTGCTCCACGAAAGCGGGCTCGTCGGCCTCGTCGTGTGGCGTATTGAAGAGTCCGGCAAAACCGACGACGTTGTTCAGCGGAGTACGAATCTCATAGCTCATATTCGCCAGGAACGACTGTTTCAGCAACTCGGTCTCCTGGGCTTTCTTGGTTTCTAGAGCCAAAAGTTTCTCCATCTCAACCATATCAGTCATCTCACGACACAAACCATAGTAGCGCTCTACCTTGCCACTGTCACCTAGCATCGGTACCATGTTGAACAGCATCCATATCTGGCGACCTTTCTTGTCACGAATCTCGGTCTCGATAGTCACATTTATATTATAAGGCGACAAATGGTCCATGCGGTTCAGCACACTCGACACGGTACGACGGAAACGGGGTGT
This sequence comes from uncultured Prevotellaceae bacterium, assembly GCA_900314985.1. Lineage (GTDB taxonomy): Bacteria > Bacteroidota > Bacteroidia > Bacteroidales > Bacteroidaceae > Prevotella. The sequence goes on from OMXL01000036.1 coordinate 23,495, forward strand.
GGCCAGACGGATGCAACGCAACTGCGACAGCTTCATCTGCGACTGCGTGATATTGTCAGAGAGCTCCAGCGTGAAGCTGTTGGGATAGTAGTTCACCATGCGGATATCGCTGACGCGCAGTGCATAATTGATATTAGAGATATACCGCTGGATGTTCTCGTTGACCTTGCGCAACCTTTCGGCACCTTCCTTTTGACGGTGGAACGACACCACCATCTCCGTAATGTCTCGACCAGCCATATAGACGCCCTCCAGATTGCCCTGGGCATCGCGGATGGGGTTGATGGTGGACTCATAGTACATTTTCTTATCAGACAAGCCAAACTCGTCCGTATAATACTTCGGGTCGTTATAATTGCTAAAATCAACAATCGACGAGGTTTGTGTATTATTCATCGTCTCTATGTCCACATCAGCAAAGATGGGATTGTTCTTCAGTAGGAATTCGTTTTGGAGTACAAAGTTCCTGTCAGCAACACCAAAGGTCTTGCACGCTCGCTCATTGATGTCGCGCAACACGCCATGATTGTCGTAATAGACAATATCAATCAGCGAAGTGCTGAACACGGTATGATAGCGCAGCAGCAACTGGTTGACAGACTCCATACGGCGATATTCATCGGTCACGTCGTGCTGAATGCCGAAGACGCTGGTCACACGTCCCCTGCTGTCACGACGGTCCACGGAGATCGTCACCTCGTAATGACGAAGGAAAGCCTCGTCCTTGGCATTGCTGACCATGGTGACGACGGCACTGTTCTTCCTGCCCTCACAAATCTCGAAGATGGTGGAGCGCAACCGCTCGAAATCGTCGCGGTCGAAGAACTGCGCGAAATCAATTGGATTATAGCACTGTTCCATCGTACCCTCTTCAGAGAGGAAGAAATAATGACGGGTAGCAGGCAAATACTTCCAGATGCGCAGGCGTCCTGCCTGTAACACCAGTGCCAGATGGGCGTTCTGCTCCTTCTGACGGGCATTGGCATCCTTGGCGCGTCTGATATAGACACGGTTGTAAAACACCACAACTAGTATCGCCAGCAACATAGCAACCACTACGCTGATTACGTAATGATCGAGACTCCATAATGAGATGTCACACGTTTGCTGAATCATTCTTAGGCTAATAGTATCATAGGTATTTATGTAGGCAAAGGTATAAAACTTATGGCATTTAACAAAATTTTTTCTCACTTTTTTCACAAAATGCTTTGCATAGTCGGAATTTATGTCGTATCTTTGTGGCAGATATCACATAAACAACGAAAAATATGATTGACGTAAAACAGACATTAGCCGACGCGGAAGAGCGCATGCAGATGGCTTCGATGTTCCTGGAAGAGGAGCTGAGCCGTGTACGTGCTGGCCGTGCTAACGTAGCCATTCTCGATGGCGTACGTGTAGAATCTTACGGTTCCAGAGTTCCTCTGAACCAAGTTGCCAACATCTCCACTCCCGATGCCCGTACCATTGCTATCAAGCCTTGGGACAAGAAGCAGATCCGCGACATCGAGAAGGCCATCATGGACTCTGACGTGGGCATCACTCCAGAGAACAATGGCGAGATTATCCGTCTGGGTCTGCCCCAGCCTACTGAGGAGCGCCGTCGTGACCTCGTTAAGCAGTGCAACAAGATTACCGAGAAGGCCAAGATTGAGGTACGCAACGTTCGTGCTGACATCAAGGAGAAGCTGAAGAAGGCCATCAAGGACGGTCTCTCTGAAGACCTGGAGAAGGATGCCGAGGCTGACCTGCAGAAGCTGCACGACAAGTACATCAAGAAGCTTGACGACCTCATGGAGGCCAAGAACAAGGAAATCATGACAGTCTAAGCGCTTCGCTAGTTAATAGTGAATAGTTAATAGTGAAAGGCTTAGTCATTAAGAATACTGGTAGCTGGTACACCGTCCTGACGGACGATGGCCAGCTGCTTGATTGTAAGGTAAAGGGCAATTTCCGCATCAAGGGAATCCGCTCTACGAATCCTGTGGCCGTAGGCGACCGCGTCACGGTGAACGACGAGAATTGGATTACGGAAATCGAGGATCGTCGCAACTACATCATTCGTAAGTCCATCAACCTCTCTAAGCAGAGCCACATCCTGGCAGCCAATGTCGACCAGGCACTGTTGGTGGTTACGGTGGCCAAGCCCGAGACCTCTACCACATTCATCGACCGCTTCTTGGCTTCTGCCGAGGCCTACCGCGTACCCGTCATCCTTATATTTAATAAGGTAGACATGCTCAACGATGACGAGCGCCACTACCAGCAGATGATGATGGAGCTCTACGAGACCGTGGGCTACGAGTGTCGCGCCATCTCGGCGGAAACGGGCGAAGGCGTAGAGGAGCTGCGACCCCTACTCGACGGCAAGATTACGCTGCTCAGCGGCAACAGTGGTGTCGGCAAGTCCACCCTCATCAACCGTCTCGTGCCCCACGCCAACCAGCGCACGGCAGAGATCAGCGATGCCCACCAGACGGGCATGCACACCACCACCTTCTCGGAGATGATTAGCCTCCCCCCTGCCCCCTCCAAAGGGAAGGGGAGCTTGAACGGACTTGAGTCCCCCCCTCTACTTGGAGGGGGATGGGGGGAGGCTGGTTGGCTCATCGACACCCCAGGCATCAAGGGCTTTGGCACCTTCGACATCGAGCGCGAGGAGCTGACGAGCTATTTCAAGGAAATCTTTGAGTTCTCCAAGCAGTGCCGCTTCTCTGACTGCACCCACACCCACGAGCCTGGCTGTGCAGTACTGAAGGCTGTTGAAGACCACTACATCGCCCAGAGTCGTTATCAGTCGTACCTTTCCATGCTTGACGACAAGGACGAAAACAAATATCGCGAAGCCTACTGAGCTTCGCGATATTTTTATTATTCATCGTTTTTATTTTTCTTTTTCGGCAGACGTTTAGCCTTCCGTAGCGCCTCCGTGATAATCCATTGCAGCTGGCCATTGGTGCTGCGGAACTCGTCCGCAGCCCATGCCTCTATCGCGTTCATGGTATCAGCATCGACGCGCAGAATAAAACTCTTAGTACTCTTCTCTGCCATCAATCGTTGTATTCACGTCTCAAATACATGCGGCCACCGTCCACAGCCACCAGTTCCCAACCCTCATAACCGAGTTGATTCAGTTTGCGCTCTGTACGCCACAATACCGACACCGTCTTATATTCATATTTTTTCATAATTCTCAATTCTCAATTCTCAATTAACGTTGAATCATTGACCAATCAATGATTCAAAGTTCCCGTGTTTACTACTGGCTGTGCAGAGTCGTCTCCGCAGAGCACGACGAGCAGGTTGCTGACCATGGCGGCCTTCTTGTCGTCGTCCAACTCAACGATATCTTCATTGGCCAACTTGTCAAGTGCCATCTTCACCATGCTGACAGCACCCTCTACAATCTTCTCGCGAGCGGTGATGATAGCTGAAGCCTGCTGGCGACGCAGCATGACGGCAGCAATCTCGGGAGCATAGGCCAGGTAGTTGATGCGAGCCTCTACGACCTCAATGCCTGCCAGTGCCAGACGCTCGTTGAGCTTCTGCTCCAGCTGGTCGTTAATCTCCTCGCCACCACCGCGCAGTGTCAGCTCGTCAGTTTTATTATCTTCGTCATCGTAGGCATACTGTCCGGCCACCTGACGCAGGGCAGCATCACTCTGTACACGAACGAAGCGCTCCAGGGCATTCATGATGCTCTTCACGTCGGTACCAATCTGTCCCTGGGCTGCAGTGGCCATGGTCTGTGTATCTACTTCGAAGAGTGCCTTATAGGTATCCTTCAGCTTCCACACCAGTACCAGACCAATCATCACGGGGTTGCCCACCTTGTCGTTCACCTTGATGGGTTCTGCATCGAGGTTACGGGCACGCAGCGACACTCTCTTCGTGCCATAGAAAGGATTGACCCAGAAATAACCTGCCTGGGCAAAGGTTCCTGAATACTTACCAAACCATGTCAGCACGCGGGCCTCATTGGGCTCCAGCATCATAAAGCCACACCACATAATGATGTTGATGATCAGCAACACAAAGCTGCCACCTAACAGCCAGCCGCCCAGATCGCCATTGCCGGCGTCAAACTGAATGATAGCCTGTACGGCCAGGAAGAGGGTAAGTAGCAATACGAAGATGTTGAAAAACAACATCAAGAAGCCATTCATGACGATACCTTTAAAGGTAAATTCCTTGTTCTCCATAATCTTGAGGTTTTATAATAGTTGATATCATTTTGATATCGCAAAGATATATACTATTTTTGAAATAACAATGGGATTGCTTGCATATTTAATATTTTTTAATTACTTTTGCAGCATGAATCTGAATGACAAGCGTATCGCAGTATTGCTCTCAGGCGGCGTGGACTCCAGCGTAGTACTCTATGAGTTAGTGCGCCAGGGCCTGCATCCTGACTGTTTCTATATCAAGATTGGTCCTGAGGAGGAAGAGGAGTGGGACTGCTCTTCCGAGGAGGACTTGGAGATGGCTACTGCCGTCAGTCACAAGTATGGCTGCCGGTTGGAGGTCATCGACTGCCACCGTGAGTATTGGGACCAGGTGACGCAATACACGATGGATAAGGTACGCGCGGGACTGACACCCAACCCTGACGTCATGTGCAACCGCCTCATCAAGTTCGGCGCCTTCCACGAGAAACGAGGCCATGACTACGACCTCATCGCTACAGGGCACTATGCGACGACGGGAACCTCCCCCGTCCCCTCCCAGGGAGGGGGGTGCCTACCGGGGCATATCGCGCCAGCCAGCTCCTCCCCTTGGGGGAGGCAGGGAGAGGTTCTCAAATGGCTCTGCACCAGTCCCGACCCTGTCAAGGACCAGACCGACTTCCTCGCCCAAATCTACGACTGGCAACTGGAGAAGGCGCTCTTCCCCATTGGTCACATGATGAAGGAAGAGGTGCGCGAGATTGCCGAGCGTGAGCACTTGGTCAATGCCAAGCGCAAAGACTCGCAGGGCATCTGCTTCTTGGGCAAGATCAACTACAACGACTACCTGCGCCGCTATCTGGGCGAGCTGCCTGGCGACGTCGTCGAACTGGAGACAGGCAAACTCATCGGCAAGCACAAAGGCCACTGGTTCCACACCATCGGCCAGCGCAAAGGCATGGGACTGGGTGGCGGTCCGTGGTTCGTCGTGAAGAAAGATATCCTGCAGAACATCATCTATGTCTCTCACGGCTACGACCCAGCAACGGCCTACAAGCAGGACTTCCCCATCATGGCGTTCCATAGCATCAACGGCCAACTGCCACCCAAAGACATCACGCTGAAGATTCGCCACACCCCCGAATTTCTGCCCGCCACCCTGGAATCCCTCGGCGATGGTCGCTATATGGTACATGCCGCCGCCCCCATCCACGGCGTTGCCCCCGGCCAGTTCTGCGTCATATACGACAATCGCCACCACCGTTGTTACGGCAGTGGCGAAATTACCATCTGATACAATAAGAGGAGCGACCCCTGCGGTTCGCTCCTCTCTCTTTCCCCTCTCCAAGCTCCCCTCCTTTCTGGGAGGGGCTGGGGGTAGGCTTCTACATAGCGCAAGCGCTAACTCCCAGCGTAGTTGTCAGTGCCGTCAGCACCGTCACTACAATCTGAATCAGTGTCTTCCAAAATTCCTTGTTCTTCATACGCTTCTACTTCTTTGTAAACAACAATTATTTTTAACAAACCACGAATTACTTTTTTAACCACTAATTTCACTAATTTCACGAATTTTTGGCTGCGCCTATCTGCGAGATCCGCGCAATCTGCGAGAAATAATTAACTCCTGCGAGATATCAATCTCTCACCGACGTATGTTTTCTTTTCTCTCGCAGATGACGCAGATGACGCAGATTTTTGGCTGCGCCCTACATGTTTTTTTTTCAAACAGAAATTATCAAAAATTATTCAGAAATTAATTCGTTTAATTCGTTTAATTCGTGGTTTTAAAAATATCTGTTTAATCCGTTAAATCT
>OMXL01000064.1 GCA_900314985.1 uncultured Prevotellaceae bacterium
GATTTCAGCCAACTGGCGGGTGTTGATACAACTGGTAGGTACCATGCGGGCATACCACTTGCCGCTGCGCTTCGTTCCTACACTCTGGTCTTGATGCAAACGATAAAATACACTCATAACTAGTAACTTTAAATGGTTAAAAAATATGGTTAACTAACACTGTTCTATTATGTTACAAAGATACGAAAAAATTTTGATATAACCAAATTTTTTCGCCACTTTTTTGCGAAAAAATTACACAGCAGAACCGACCCGCTGTGTAATTTTTATTAGGCTGATACGCCCGACGAGACAGCCTAATACAGTTCCGTATTAGGCTGATACGCGCGCATATTAGGCTGATAACGACACCTTATACAGCTGTCTCGTGGGGCAGAATAGTTGATGAAAATGTTGTGAATGTCTAAAAAGAGCGTAATTCTTTGTGGTATAGGATATTGCATGGCGTTTTGTGACTTTTGCGAACTTTCTTCTGATAAAGTCTTACAAAGAGAAATCTAATAAAAAAGTATTCCTGAAAAGTATTTCTCTTTTCACGTTACCTTATGGGAAAGCCGTCTGTATGGGCATTTCAGCGCATCAGACGGCTTGCAACTATTCTCAAAACTTTTCACAGCAGAGACTCAAAATGGTTGTGCCCACAATTGCTGTTGCAGATAATCGGCAATGTCGAACTTTGCCTGGTCTTCAGGTGCCATGCGTTCACAGAAATCACTGATGGTAAAGTTGGCCAACCATCTCATACTTCCTATCTTTGTCTTCCACTCTGCAATCGCATCTCGATCGGGAATGACTATGACATCACGCCCTTGTAGAGGTTTCAACTCCTCAGGACCAATTGCCGTCTTGTTACCCGTAGCAATCCATAACATTTTGGGATATGCTAAGGCACCGAACAGCGCATTCTTGGGACTCTCTACAAGAGCCACCATACACTGTGGATAGCGATTCAGAAGATGCTCGCCAAACAGACACCTGCTCTTGAATACGGCATCCTTGGGCAGCAGCCCTTCTTTAGCCCACATCTTGCCTAACCAAAAGGTCTTTTGGTCGTTATGTGCAAATCGGGCAGATGTAGGATTGGTGTCGTAGTGTTGCACCTTCAGATTACACAAGCGTCCCTGACTATCGATGCTTGGAAAGACGGTGTAGTCTTCCTGCTCATATAGCGAGTAACAGCCAATCCGATACTCCTCGGTAATCCACTCTACAGCCTCCGTTGGGAACATGCGCATCAGACACTGGCAGAGTGAGTTTTCTGTCGATACCAACCCGTCGAGCATCTCCATGGGTATATAGGTGTATACTGGTTCTGTGGGTTTGACGGTGGGTTTCTGCTTAGGCCGAGGAACATAGCTGCTCGTCTGTAGGGTACTGATGCCAAATGTCTGAGAGAGCCATTGGCAGGCTTCTTGGAAGGTCCAGTTCTCGTGTTGCATGGTATAAGCAATACCATCACCACCTTTACCGCAACTGAAGCAATGGCAATAGTTCTTGCCTTTGCCTTCGACCAGTGATAGTGAGGGGTGTTCATCGTCATGCCAAGGACAGCGGGTAACATGGTTCACGCCCACTTTACGGATGTTGTCACCTAAGCGCCGTGCCACCTCCGTAATGGAGATGGCTCGGATGCGCTCGGTGTCGAAATGTTCATGCTGACTGTTCATGACTCAATGACTTTTAGTTTGAAGTACATGACTTTGCGAATCTTCTCACCGGCATGGGTCAGGTTGTCAAGACGCTTGTAGAATCTTGTTCTGCCCAACGGATAGAGCTGCGCAGCTTTGCAATAGTCTACGTAGGCTTTGAACAGGTCTTGTCCGTGAGTTGACGTGGTTGACGGCTCCAGCATCTCACTGAGGAACAGGCGCACGTTGTCAGATTCCAACTGATACTCCTCAAGTGCATGAGCGCTGCTTTCGCATGATGTAAACTCTCCGCGCTTCATCAGTTCTGGAAGGGCTGCCAACACCCAGTTCAAGATGCCCGGCAACTCCTGTTTGAGTTTGTCGGCCAGATGGATGTCTTTCTCACTGTCGGGAATGGTGACTTCGAAAGGCAGAATCAAGATACGACGGAAGAAGGCACCCGTATTTTCTGGTCGGGGAAATTCGTTGGTAGCCATAATTACCTTGCCATAGCTGGTCGTTTCGTGAGGATTGACGTATTTCTGCTCGACGGTAATGGCCTCGCCTGTACAGATACGCTTCATCACGCTGGCATTGATTTTGTCGCCCGTCTCTGATGAGATGTTCAATAGTTTGTGCTCGAATGCCGAACGCATAATTTGGTCGTTAGTCAGCTGGTCGAGACTGAGGTTGCTAACATTCTCGCTACCTAACAGCGACTCGAGGACTTCCAATACCGTTGACTTTCCGTTCTGTCCAGGACCTACCAGCCAAAGCATCTTTTCAAATCGATGGCTGCGCATCAGCGAGTAGCCGAAATACTCGGCTAAAAGCTTTTGTGCAAATAGTTCAGGAAGTACTCGGTCAAGAAAAGCGTGCCATTGCGGACAATCTGCCTGCGGATTGTAAGGATAGGGTAGGCAATAGAAGAACAAGTCTTCCTTACGATGCTCTCGTGCCACTACACTGCCGTCGGCTTTCAGCTCCAGCGTGAAGTTTGGCATGTTGAGCCAAACCTCTCCGTTGTTGACCACTGGCTGACGGTGCATGAAGACGTTGTAACCCATGCTGTCGTACAACTTCTTCATGAAGCTAGAGTCCATCAGCAATTCTTCAGGTATTCCGCACTTCTCGGCACAATGTCCCACGAAATCTTTCCACATGGCTGAATCTATTTTCTTCCAGTGATTGCCAGTGAAGCAGAATATCTGTTGATCACCATGAGGGCGCAGACTATAGTCAGGATTCCACAAAGAGCCGTCAGCAGACCAAATAACCTGTTTCACGACTAACTGCAGGAGTTCCTTCTGACAACGCCCTTTGGTAGCAGACATCAGTCTCTTGATGTCTGCTTCTTGCGACTCTATCCCGTCAAGAATTCGTTGAAGGATGAGTGTCACTACCTGCTGCTCACGCTCACGGCGCTGAGCATCCAACTCGCTGGCCTTTTGATCCAGCTCTTGCTCCAGATTAATGGAGTCTTTTGTGTTGTTCGTATCCATATCTATGCTTGATTAATTATTTTCAGTTCAATACCCAAACCTCGCAGAAAATCAAAGTAGCAGTTGGCCCAATCCAATGCGTTCTCCTCTTCGTCAAAGCAGTCGATGTCGAACAATTGTTCGCAGAAGTCTGTTGCCAACCGACACCTTGCTGAAAATTTGCCCTGTCGGTGCGGATAATCCTTGTTCGAGAAGATCTCCAATTCCACTGTCAGCGCCTCGTCCTTTACATCGAGTGTCACGCCCAACCGTTTCAAGCTCTGCACTCTCCGTGGCAACACATTGTCGATAGTGTCTTCGGGGTGCGACAGCGCCCTGCCCAGCATCTTTGCCAGTGCCAGGGCACCCACCCGTCCACCAGGCTCGCAGAGATAAAAGTACTGTACGTCATCACTGTCGAAAAACTCCTTCAGCGGCTGTAGCAGGAAGCCTGGCGTGGTGATCCACCACTGATTTTGGAGGTAAGTCACCTGCAAGGGCAGCCCTGCAAAATCGTCGAAAACGACGGCTTGATTTTCTCTCACGTGCGCGGACCTTACATATTGTTCAGGTGCTGCGCTTCTTTTTGTTTTGTTGCGTGTCATAATCATTGTTTTTTTAACACGCAGCAAAGGTAGTTTTCGAGTAACGGGGTCTATATCGTTACACCGTTGCAGCCCCCGTTACACATCCCGTTACACTCTTCTACTTCGAAATAAAGCACCGAATAATTAACAATAATTAAGTAGAAAGGGAGTATGAATACAAAAAAAGCAGGGTAATCCCTGCTTGATGATAAACATTAAATCTCTTCTGGCGGCAAGATAAAATCATCTCCTTGAGGTTGCCCGTCTGTTGGGATTATAAGTTTCCTTTCCGTCAGGTAATATGCATGATCAATATTTTCCATTGCCTGCTTACACTGATATGCCTTTGCACCAACAGTAGCCCCTCTTACGGCAGAGTGTAGATATTTATAAACATTCAAAGCTGCGTTGGTAATGCCTTGGAAATTCTTTTCCTCTCTTCTCCAAAGAGCCATGCGTGCTCCAGCATCTTCCTCCTGTTTTACTTTCTTCGCAACTTCTTCCAAGGCTGTTCGCTTACCATTCATATCAGATATAGTTGTGCGGATAGACGGCCACTTGTCTCCAGAAAATCTCATTATCATCTTAGCCATCTGCTGCTGGATAATATCGCCCTCATTCAAGCTACACCCTAAAAGCGACGAACAGAATATGACGCGCTCCGCAATGTTGAATTTCTTCTCCTTACTCAGCTTCTCCTCAGTACCAAATATGGATTCATAACGTTTTAATCTCTTCTCCGCAGCATCATATAGACTTTGAAGTGTTTCTGTTCTACGATTTAGCTCCTCAAAATCAACGTTGCTCTTGGTAGATAAATTCGTATTTAGTCTGTTAACCTCTTGTTCCAATTCGGCAATACGTTTCAGCAATTTACTATTGTCTTTTGTGTGTTTTTCGCATTGTTGATGCTCTTTCAACTCGTTTTCTAATTCTGCTTCAAGTTCCTTTATACGAGTAGCTTGTTGGGTATTAATATTATTAGTCTCTTTCAACTGGGTTTCTTGTTGAGTCAGCTTTGACTCCAGTTCCGCAAACTTCGTCTGAGGGGCTTCCGTTTCTGGGGCCTTAGTAGATTCTACGGTTTTCTCCACAGAGTCGTTCTCCTCCTTTGTAGGATAGTGCTCTGTGTAATACTTTATGGCCTCTTTGCTTCGCTGGTAACACGCTCTCACTTTATTCTCCCAAGACAAATCTCTTATAGGATCGTAATTATCCGTATGTTTGAAACAATCTTTCTTGGGATCGTATCCGGTGTCTTCACAGAGCTCAAGTTGGTAGCCCTTTATCTGGGCTACAGCCATATCAGTCCAGTATATTCGTTGGCGGGGGTCTTTCAAGTGAGCAAGTCTTTTACAAATATATTCAGAATAATCTTGAAAATCCCTTTCACTAAAATTCTCAATTACGTCTATAATATTGCGAGGCTCAAATTCTGTTTTGGAAAGAGGAGAAGTACAACTGTATTCCCACGACATCATATTAAGAAAAATAGTAGCTTCCGACGAGTGATACCACTGATAGTGTGTACATCTGTAGTAGATTTTTTTCCATATCTCGCTGTCCGTACCATATCTTTTTTCATCGTATTTTGCGAGCAGTAAGCATGCCATTGCCATCGAAGCCAGACAGACTTCATCAGTATATTTGTTCTCTTTTTCAGTCTCAAGGATTGTATCTACATAATCTGAAACACGAAGTTCAGGAAAATTATCTGCCTCAAGAAGAATTAGGGTACAGATATAATAGGCGTTATTGTAGCACCTCAAAGCCACTTCTCTTGCTCCAGGAACGCCCATGAGGGCTTGCTGCTTCAAGTGCAAGAAGAGCAGAGAATTCATTGTATCTGGAGTTTGTACTCCAAAGTCCTTTAAATCATTGCGCTCTTTGTATATTAGTGAGCGTGGTATTTTTAAATAGTCCATAACATAATATTCTATGTTCTATTGCACACGAAGTCAGCTGCGCAATTCTATATATAGGGATAAAAATCTTGCTCGGTACAGATGCCGCGCTCAACTAGCAAGGCTTGTACTGTATCACGTACTTTGCCAATAATCTCAATATCCCAGTCCAACTCCTTGTCGGAGGGAATGAGTTCGTTGATAAGGTCGTATATAGCGTTGTCAACGTAGTCTTGGCGTGCTATTTGTTGGTCGGTCAATTCTTTCATGTTTTCTCATTTTTTACTAAGAGTCAACTTCTCTGTGTTATTAGTTCTTGATAGAGTTTGAATAGTTCGGCCACACACTGGCTCTCTGTAAATGTTGACTTTATAGGGAAACCATAGGCCTGCATCACGGCACGGTCGTTATCCTGATGAGCACGTCGCAGTTCTACTGGCATGGTTAGCTCATCATAGAGATCTGCCAGCGATGAATCGGGATATTTAGCACGGGCATCCAAGATGGCTTGTGCCGTCTGCTCTATCTTTGCCTTTTGCTCATCCGTTGGTGTTGGCCATGGGAAATTGTTGTAGACGACATCCTTGCTATAGCGATAACGCATTTCCAATCTACCGCAGACCGCTCGCATCCATGCCATGTGAACATTGCTCTCGAGAATACCAAAGTGGTAAAGAGTTGCATCAGGGATGATAAGCACAAGGTTTGTAGGAATGGTGTCTGCTTTGAGAAACCCCATAGGTACATAGCGCCTGCGTTCTGATGAAACAGAAGGTACAATGATATATGTATCTGGGTTAAATTGTTCTCTAAATAGATGAGGAGTCGCAGCTAGTTTTCGTCTACCCTCATCTGGAGCGTTTTCTCTATCTTTTTTGCATGCCTGCACTCGTTTCATTACCAAAGGCATGCTGCGAAGTACAGCAGGTGACACACCTACCAACCACAAGCACCACCTTTCTTTATTGTTAATAAACTCTGCAGCACCTAACAATTTCTTTATATATGGTTTGGATGCAGGTTCCTGTTTTATGAACTCAGAATAATCTTCTGCTTCAATAATAAGATTACCTCCGTCAGCAGGTCTATTCCCTGTAATTATCTCAGGTACATCGGACAAAGGAGCCTTTCTGCTGTCAATAAAGACTTCAGGCGCATCAATAAGATATGCATTGATATTCTTTACTACTTTCTGCTTGTCATTATCATAAATGACTTTGGGAACTTTTACATTACTGAATCCAACGATTACACAATGCACATGAGCTTTTAGAGTAGCCTCACTATCCCAGCGGAAAGTACGATGTGCAAAGTCGATGTGAATATCAAACAACTCCTTAAGAGGTTTCCAAATGGCAGCAACTTGTTCACCTTGAGTAATACTATTTGTTGATACAAGAGCAGCACGAGTATCTTTAGAATACCTCATCAATTGTGCGGCTTTATAATACCAACCTGCCACATAGTCTATCTTTCCAGCAGTCTTGAATGGCTTGCCACTGCTATCCAGGAAAACGCTGAGAATATCATCCTTCTGTTCCTTGCTTTGCAAAGAATAACCTACAAACGGCGGATTACCTATGATATAGTCATAGTGTACTTGGTAGCGCTGAACGCTTGGTTTGGCATTACCATCGAAATGGCTGGTAACGACATTTACATCGTTATACTCAACAGGTTCGCTGGCCATCATCGGCTCTGGCTCGACAATCAGGTGGACGTTCTTGGCATAAATGGTTGGTATGCCAGAAGGAACTTCTATCACGTCCCAATCCATTCTGAGCGCATTACCCTCACGGATATTGTGGTAGCTCTTCAGTGGCAAGAAATCGATGTCTTGATGCACAATCTTTTCCGTCTCTGCCAACATCTGCGCCTCTGAAATCCACAGGGCGGTGGTGGCAACAGTAACGGCAAAGTCGTTAATCTCGATGCCATAGAACTGCAGGATGCTGACCTTGATAGGATTGACGAAAGCACCCATCATGGTCTGGCCATGATACATCTCGCGGATAGCCTCATTCTCCAAACGACGCAACGAGAGGTAGGTCTCTGTAAGGAAATTGCCAGAGCCACAAGCAGGATCAAGGAAGGTGAGCGACGATAGCTTCATCTGATACTCGTTGAGCTTACGCTTGCGTTGCTTCTCTACCTTCTCTTCCAATATCTCGTCGAGTTCGTGGCGCAGGTCATTCAGGAACAGCGGGTCTATTACCTTGTGGATGTTCTCAATAGAGGTATAGTGCATACCTCCGCTGCGACGAGTCTCCGGATTCAGCGTGCTCTCAAAGACGGCACCAAAGATGGTGGGAGATATCTCGCTCCAGTCAAAGTCAAGACTGGCATTCTGCAACAGCGTCTGCTTCAGCTCCTCAGTAAATTGTGGTATCTCAATCTCCTCTTCAAAGAGTCCGCCATTGGTATAGGGGAATGCCTTCAGGTCATCCTTCAGATACTTGCTGCGCTTATCCATCGGGGTGTTCAACACGTCGAACAGACGAATGAGCGCATTACGCATATCTTCTGCATCATAACGCACAAGATAGTCGTGGAACTGGTCGTGAGTGAAAACGCCAGCATCCTCGGCATAGAGACAGAAGACGATGCGGACACAGAGAATGTTCAGCCAGCGCAGAGCCTCAGGCGAGTTGTCATCATATTGTTTCAGCAAGGCTTCATAAATCTTGCCAACGATTTCACCTGCCTGAATAGATACTTCCATCTCCTTGGAAAGGTGCTCGTTCTTGGCATCTACCAGGAATTGCAAGCGATAGTATTCCTTGCCAAGATTCTCCAGCAGGATTTGCTCTGGCTCGCCATTGGGCTGCTCCATATCATAGACAAGAAACTCCTTGAAGTTGCAGGTTACTATCCAGCGTGGATGCTCAGAAACAGGCAGTCCCACCACATAGCGGCGAGCCTGCTGGAAGGGATTGAGCACTGCGCCATCGCTCTGTCTGACAGGAGCACGCAGGTCTTTGTCTATCGACTTCTGCTCGATAAGCACACGAGTAGAACGGATACGTCCATCAACAAAGTTGGAAGCGTCCACCTTTTGGTGGTCTTCAAATGTGATGAAACCATCAGAAGGATTCTCGATGCCATAGACATTGGTCAGCAAGTCTATCCAGAAAGGCTGTGACTGGCCTCTCTCGTAACCTTTACCTTTCCATCGCTCTGCAAATTCAGCGGCAGCTGCTGCCATCTGTTTATCTGTCTTCATTTCGTTTTGTTTTTACTTGATGGCAAAGATACAAAACTATTCTGAGGTTTGCAAATATTTCCACGCAAATCTTGCAAACTTGCAAATTGCAAGTGCACAGGGGGTCAACCCTGTGCACATTATCTTTTGTTAAACTATAAATTCTCTGCTACCATCAAAATCCTGTATCTTTCTCCTGAACCTTATACGGATTATGAACTGAGTGGTCTTGAAGATAGATGTGATTTAGCGTAAATGCTATTGAATTCAAGGTATCCTCCCGTTTCGCTGGTTTCAATTCACATTCCCATATCGTGACGCAATGCCAGCCCATGGCCGCCAGTTTCTTCTGTTTCTCCTTGTCCCGCTCCTTATTTCTACGAATCTTGGCTACCCAAAACTCATGGTTTGTAGTTGTACACAACAGGGTCGGTTCCGGTGTGTATAAGTACCGCCCTCCACCAACTGATATCTCGACTCACCAGCATACGGTTCCTGCTCCTCAAAGACCTTCGCCTTCGAAGACTGCGGATACACAACCAGCTTCACGCTGCCACGCTTTACCGCAACTGGTATTTCAAGATATTCTGACATACTTTTTTATCAGCTTTCTTTCTCTAGCAAATTACCAGCAAATTAGGTTCGAAATCATAATTCTCTTCTATGTTGCTTTCCAAATAATTGGAAAATATTTATTGTTTATTAACTGTTTATTATCAATCACTTAGCGTGAAGTCCATTAGTACGATGACTTTT
>OMXL01000038.1 GCA_900314985.1 uncultured Prevotellaceae bacterium
GTTCACCGTGGCCGACAACATCAAGGGCATGCACATCGTGTTCACCCCCGAGCGCTCTACCGACGCTGCCGGCAACCGCGTGAAGCAGTTCCTGCAGGGTGCGAAGTGCGAGGAGCTGCCTGAGAACAAGGTTGAGAAGGAGGTGCAGGGGGAATAAAGCCTCACAGCCTCCCCCCAACCCCCTCCAAAAGGAGGGGGCTTTTAAAACGACCACGAATTAAACGAATTAAACGAATTAATTTCTGAATAATTTCTGATAATTTCTGTTTGAAAAAAACATGTAGGGCGCAAGCCAAAAATTAGTGAAATTAGTGAAATTGCCACTTCGTTCTCGCTGTCGCTCGCGAGCCCTTCGGCCTTCGTGGTTTGTTAAAAATAATTGTTGTTTACAAAGAAGTAGAAGCGTATGAAGAACAAGGAATTTTGGAAGACACTGATTCAGATTGTCATTTCGGTGCTGACGGCACTGGGAACTACGCTGGGAGTGAGCGCTTGCGCTCTTTGAGCGCAAGCTAGTGAATAGTTAATAGTGATTGCGAAGCCACACTTCGACCTTTAGGTTGAAGAATAACGAATAGTGATTGCGAAGCCACACTTTGACCTTCAAGTCAAAGAATAGTGAAAGAAAGAGGGGCAAACCGGAAGGGTTCGCTCCTCTATTATTAGGGCTGTTTTACTCAGGGCTGGACTAGCTTACCGTCGGTGTCAATGTTATAGAAGAAGTCAACGAAACCATTGGGATATCCCTATTTTTGCATCAGCTCAACGACGCGATTGAAAAAGGCGTTGAGGGTGATGATGGTGCCGTTCTCGTCGACAGCGGTATTGAAGGGCGGCGCATTGAACTGGAACTTCTCGGAAAGGAGTTTCCACTCTTCGTGGGTGACATAGATGTGTTCGCCCTTGACATTATTGTCTTGCAGCCACTTCTCTGTGCGGTCGCGCGGACTGTCTTTCTGGTCGCAGATGTAAAGGTAGCGCACGGGCAGGTCTTTCTGGCTCTCTACGCGCTCGCGTTCTGCCAGTATATCGGCCTTGCAGGGACTGCAATAGATGCCCCAGAAGTCGACTTTGAGGACATTGCCCTTGTAGGGTGCGATGATGCGGTTGAAGATGGCGTCGGCCTCTGGCGTCATGGAAGCGGTCTGCACGGGTTGTCCCTCACGGCTGATGACGTATTGGCGATAGCGCTGCAGTGCCATCTTGGCAACGATGGGATTAGTGATTTGCGGAATGGCTGCAGAGAAGAGGCGGGCCAGCTCGTCGGGCGAGGAGTCTTCATCAATATGGTCTTCGCGAAATACTGACCAGCAGAGTGCTATCTGCTGCATCAGGTTGGTGCTCTTGAGGTGGTAGCGCTCCTGAATGTAGCGTGAGGCGGCTTGGTAGAGTCCCGTCTGGTCGTCAGGTCGTAAGCCTGGCACCCTGCTGGGTTTCAGAAAGTTGTAATCGGGCATCATGTGCATTACCACGCGATTAACGACATGGTGGCCATCCTGCACCGCGAAGAGCATGGCAGGATAGTCGAGCAGCCACTGCTCGCGACCAGCCAGGAAATCGTAGAGTGAGCCCATGACGTGCGTTCCTTTGGTATATAGATTGTCGTGACAATAATTGCCAAAGGCTACGAAGGGTTCTGCCAACAGACTTGCGCCCAGCACCTCCTTGACAAAGGGGTCGGTGCCAGCTGGCAGGGGCAGGCGGTCGGCCTGGATGTCGGCAATGATGCGGTCTATGTATTCCACCAATTCGGGCTTCCACGTGGCCAACTGGTCGGAGGGAATAATCAGGCTCTTATGGCCGAAATAGTGCGCTCTCAGGGCAGGCCACAACTGGTTGATGGTGGCGCTGGTGTTGTGGCCGAGAAAGGTGAGGCGGTCGAATTTTTCCTTGGCAGCATCTATCGTCACTTCCAGGGTATCGCCCACGAGCAGCAGGAAGTCGCCCATCTCGACGATGCGGACACTCTGCGAATGGTCTAACGGGATGACGTGCTCAAAGCGGCCATCGTCAGCAACGGGCATATTGACGATACGCACCTCGTCGGTGAAATGATTGTAAGTATGTACGGAGAGCGTCTTTTCTTCTCCTGCCGGTCTGTTCAGAATGCGACCTTTCAGTACGGCTGTACCACTATGGAAATGGCGCTCGTCGATGGCCTGCCCCATCAGGGCGACAAGGGCAAGCAGCATGGTTAGTATTGTCTTTTTCATTGGTTCACGGCTATGGGTTATGGGTTAAGGGTTATATTTTCAACGTTCAACGTTCAATGTTCAACGTTCAACGTTCTTCTTCAATAACGACCTCTTGGAAGCGGCCATCGGCAGTAAGTTCGAAGCGGCGGCTCTGTTCGGGCTGCATTCGGTTTGTAGTGGATGACTGATAGGTGTAAAGCAGCGACACCTCGTAGGAGCTGGTGATGTAGTAGTCCATCAAGAGCTTGCCGAAGTCGTCGGCACGGTCTTCGTCGCGCTCCTCGTAGAGGCAGAGGTGGTCTATGGGTTGGTATTCGCGGTCAAGGGTATAGAGGTAGAGCGAATAGGTCGTGGAGTCCTGCCGTTCGGAAAGCAGCAAGGCATGGAGTCCATGCACCTTAGGCAACAGGAGCGCCTTGAGGCGGGTGTCGACGGGATAGCCCAGCAACGTAGCCACCGAGGGGGGCACCTTGCCAAAGCGACCAATCTTGCCAAAGTCGCCACGCTCAGAATTGATGGGCAACGGACGCAGCGAGAGCGTATCGAAGAACTCCTCGACGGGGTCGTCATAGACACCAGCCTCACGCTTCATCTCCTCCAGCTGTTCAGCCTTGCGAATGCTGTCGACCATGTGCTCATAGAAAACAGCATCCCTCTTGCGCTGGCCACACGAGAGGAGGGTCAGTACAAGAGGGATGAGTATGCAAGGGATGATGTAACGCATCAACCTCCGAAGTTATCGTACATGATGCTTTCTGGATCTACGCCCAGTGAGTCGAGCATAGAAACGACGGCCTTCGACATGGGGCCAGGGCCGCACATGTAGTACTCGATATCCTCGGGAGCCTCGTGGTCCTTCAGATAGGTGTTCAGCATGACCTGATGAACGAAGCCCGGAGTGTACTTCACGCCAGCGGCATCGGCTGCTGGGTCGGGACGGTCGAGAGCCAGGTGGAAGTGGAAGTTGGGGAACTCCTTCTCCAAGCCCAGGAAGTCGTCCAGATAGAACACCTCGTTCAGGGCGCGGGCACCATAGAAGTAGTGCATCTCGCGATCGGTGGTGTGCAAGGTCTTCGTCATGTGCATGATCTGAGCACGCAGCGGAGCCATACCGGCACCACCACCAACCCAAATCATCTCCTTCTTCGAGTCGAAGTGTGGGTGGAAGTCGCCGAAAGGACCGCTCATAATCACCTTGTCGCCAGGTTTCAGCGAGAAGATGTAAGACGAAGCGATACCAGGGTTGACATCCATGAAGCCCGAGCGGTCGGCCTTGAAAGGAGGCGTAGCGATACGCACGGTCAGCATGAAGACGTCGCCCTCGGCAGGATAGTTGGCCATTGAGTAGGCACGGATGGTATCCTCGGGGTTCTTACACTTCAAGGGGAACAGTCCGAACTTCTCCCAAGCGGGCAGATACTCGTCGCCAATGAGAGACTTGTCGAAGTCCTTATCGTAGTCGATGCAGTCGAACTTAGGAATCTTAATCTGAGCGTAAGAGCCAGGCAGGAAGTCCATGTGCTCGCCAGCAGGCAGCTGTACCTTGAACTCCTTGATGAAGGTTGCCACGTTCTTGTTAGAGATAACGGTACACTCATACTCCTTAACGCCAAGGATAGACTCGTCGACATGAATCTTCAGGTCGCCCTTGACCTTACACTGACAGCCGAGGCGCCAGTGGTCCTTGATCTGCTTACGGGTGAAGTGGGGCTTCTCAGAGTCGAGGATTTCTCCCCCACCCTCGAGCACCTGCACCTTACACTGTCCGCAAGAGGCCTTACCACCGCAGGCAGAAGGCAGGAAGATGCCGTTCTCATTGAGCGTAGCCATCAGGTTGTTGCCCTGTGGTACATTGAGCACCTTGTCGCCATTTACTGTAATATTCACATTGCCGCTGGGGCTCAGATACTTCTTTGCCACCAACAGGATAATCACCAGCAGGATGATTACCAGGAGAAATACTCCTATACTATATGCTATAAACTGAGCCATACCTTCAATTAAATATTAAGTCCAGAGAAACACATCATCGCCATAGCCATGAGACCTACGGTGATAAACACAATGCCGAGGCCCTGCAGGGGCTTGGGAACGTCGGAGTACTGCATCTTCTCGCGGATGGCACCCATAGCCACGATGGCCAGCGTCCAACCAAGACCAGAGCCGAAGCCATAGATCATGGCATCCCAAACGGAGGTGATGGCCTGCGAGTTGGTAGGCTCCATGAGGATGCGCTGCTGCATAAACAGCGAGGCACCCATGATGGCGCAGTTAACGGCAATCAGCGGCAGGAAGATACCCAGCGCAGCATAGAGCGAGGGCGAGTACTTCTCGACCGTCATCTCTACCAACTGCACCATACCAGCGATGACAGCGATGAAGAGGATGAACGACAGGTAGCTCAGGTCGACGCCTGGAACGAGGCAGTCGGGGCCCAGCACCTTAGTTTGCAACAGATAGTTGACGGGAACGGTAACTGTCAACACAAAGGTCACAGCCATACCCAGTCCCAGTGAGGTCTTTACCGTCTTCGACACAGCCAGATATGAGCACATGCCGAGGAAGAAGGCGAAGATCATATTGTCCACAAAGATGGACCTAAACAGTAATGATATTGCGTGTTCCATAACTTATTTTTCTTTATAGAAGTAAGCACGATGTACCCAAATCACACAGCCAACGAGGATGAGTGCCATAGCAGGCATCGTCATCATACCGTTGTTGACATAACCGAAGTCGTAGCAAGCGTCGGGGATAATCTGGAAGCCCAGCAGTGAGCCACGACCCAGCAACTCACGAACAGCACCCACGATGACCAGAATCATGGCGTAGCCAAGACCATTGCCCACACCATCGAGGAACGAAGGCCAAGGCTTGTTCTGCATGGCGAAAGCCTCGAGGCGACCCATCAGGATACAGTTGGTGATAATCAGACCTACATACACAGAGAGCTGAACGCTGACGTCGTAGGCGAAAGCCTTCAGAATCTGCGATACGATAGTTACAAGAGCAGCCACAACGACCAGCTGCACCACGATACGGATGCGGTTAGGAATGGTGTTGCGGATAATTGAGATAATCGTGTTAGAGAAGGCTGTGATGACTGTTACAGCCAGACCCATCACGATGGCAGGCTTCAACTGTGATGTAACAGCGAGAGCCGAGCAGATACCCAACACCTGTCCAAGGATAGGATGATCTACATTCAACGGGTTAGTAAAAACCTCTCTATTTTGTTTACTGAATAATGCCATAGTTTAGTCCTCCTTTACTTTCTTCAGACAATCCTTAATCATAGCATCTACACCGTTAGAAGTCAGCGTAGCACCTGTTACGCAGTCAACCTGCGACTCAGCATTCTCCACCTTCTTCACAACAGAGAGAATCACATTGCCATTCTCATCGAAGATTTTCTTGCCGATAAACTTCTCCTGCCACTCCTGAGAGTCCTTGATTTCAGCACCCAGACCGGCTGTCTCACTCTCGTGGTTGAAGTAGGCACCATAAACCTTATCGTCCTTATCAACAGCCAGATAACCGCTGATGCCGCCCCAGAGGCCCATACCCTTCAGTGATACTACTACCACCTGCTGGTCGCCAATCTGGCACGCATAAACTTTCTGTCCGTTGATATCCTTCTCTGCCTTCACTACCTCCTTGTACTTGGCTTCAGCCTCAGCACCATCGAGGTCGCGAATATTCAGCGAATAGAGAATCTGCTTCTTCACATCGAGGGCCACGTTAGCATCCTGCATAGGCTTCAAAGCCTGATAGACAAACGCCAGCAGGAAAGCAACGATAACCACGAGTATCGCACTATATATAATAATGTACGCGTTAGAATTTGTGTTCAGTTTCATTTGGTACCTCCTCTCTTCAAACGTTTCGAAATGTTACGAGCTACCACGAAGTGGTCAATCGTAGGAGCAAACATATTACCAAAGAAGATGGCAAGCATCATACCCTCAGGATAGCCGGCATTCATCACACGGATGATGATGGCCATAGCACCAATGAGGAAGCCGTAGATGTACTGGCCAGTAGTGGTGCGGCAAGAGGTGACGGGGTCGGTAGCCATGAAGACAGCACCGAAAGCGAAACCACCCATCACGAAGTGGTGCCACCACTCCATAGAAGAACCAGTATGCTGGAAGAGCAGAGCCAAAGCAGTGCCACCAACGAATACGCTCAGCATGGTGCGCCAAGAAGCAATGCCCGTCCACAACAGGATAACAGCACCGATAGCAATAGCGATCACTGAGGTCTCACCGATAGAACCAGGAATGAAGCCCAGCGTCATATCAAGGATAGAAGCATCAGGAGCAATGCCCTGGCCAATCTGTCCGAGTGGTGTAGCAGCAGTGAATCCATCAGGCAGGTCGTTACCCAGTCCGAAGATTGAGTTCTGAGCTACCCAAACCTGGTCGCCCGTCATCTTAGAAGGATAGGCGAAGAACAGGAACATACGGGCTGCAATAGCGGGGTTGAAGATGTTCATACCC
Source organism: uncultured Prevotellaceae bacterium (assembly GCA_900314985.1). Taxonomy (GTDB): domain Bacteria; phylum Bacteroidota; class Bacteroidia; order Bacteroidales; family Bacteroidaceae; genus Prevotella. Next base: position 6,698 of record OMXL01000038.1, read on the forward strand.
GTACCACCGAAAATCTCCTTACAGAAGATCACGCTGAAGGCACAAGCCAGAGCCAGCATCCACAGCGGACAACCTACAGGGATAATCAGCGGAATAATGATACCTGATACGAGGTAACCCTCCTGGATCTCTTCGCCCTTCCACTGTGCCCAGGCAAACTCGATGCCCAGACCAACAATGTAGCTGACCAGAATCTTAGGCAGAACAGCCAGGAAGCCGTAAGCGAAGATCTCGCAGAAGCTTGCGCTGGCCAGTGTGCCTGCTGCCAGGAAGTTCTGGTAGCCGATGTTATACATACCAAACAGCATGGCAGGCATCAGGGCGATGACCACCATACTCATAATGCGCTTTGAGTCGATAGCGTCGTGAATGTTCACGCCCGTCTTTGCTGTATCGTTAGGCACGTACAGGAAAGTCTCAAAGCCGTCGAAAACCGAACGGAAGGCATGCAACTTGCCACCCTCTTCGAAGTTCGGCTTGATCTTATTGAGATAATTTCTTAATGCGCTCATAGTCTTATGCGTTTTCTTTACGTAATATGTTCAGACCTTCACGAACAATGCGCTGCAACTCCAATTTAGAGGAATCGACAAACTCAGCCAGAGCAAAGTCCTCAGGACTTACTTCGTAGATGCCAAGTGCCTCCTGACGATCAATGTCGCCAGTGATGATGGCCTTGATGAGGTATTCACCGTAAATATCCATTGGCAGCACTTTATCATACTCGCCACTCATAATCATATGGCGCTCGCCACCTTTGATACGGGCATCAAGCGCATAGGCCTTCTTCTTGCTACAGAACCAGGGATTCTGCAACCAAGAGAAATAGCTGCGGTTGACGGAGAACTGCTTGAAACGTGGAAGAATCCAACCCAACATCTCGTCAGCCTGATCGCCTTCGGGAATCACGGTAATCTCAGAAGTGTGTGCGCCCAGGAAACCTTCCTTCGTTGTGGGACGTCCAGTCAGCACATTACCATTAATAATACGAACATGATGGTCGGCATCATAACTGTTAGAAAGCAAGGTAGAGAGTTCTTCGCCCACCAGCATATCAACATAAGCGGGTGATTTCACCTCGCTGCCGCAAAGAGCAACACGACGACGCAAATCAACCTTGCCCGTATTGAACAGACGACCGATGAACAGCACAACCGTAGGATCGCCAATGGTCCAAACCACCTCACCTTTATTCACAGGGTCAATGTGGTTCACCTGTACACCCACATTGCCTGCAGGACACTTGCCGTCGAAAATGGTCAACTCTGCATACTGGTCAATACTTAACTTGCGGATTTCCGTCTGGAAGTCAGGCTGAATACCCAGACCCACATGCGTCTTGGCTATCTTCGACAATGCCATGATACCTGTCACAAAGTCCTGCTCCTGACCTTTTGCCTCAAACTGGAAGTCAGCAGCCAGTGGCTTGTCGCGCAAGGCAGACACAAAAATTGCCTTAGGCAGGACACTCGGATTGGTAGACACAGCATAAGGCAACTGGTTGATGTATCCGAAGATACCTGCTTCCAGCAATGCATTAACAACTTGCTCGCCCGTCAGCGTGCCAACATCCTTCTTGCCGAAGTCTACAAACTCCTGCTCAGCATCGGCCTGCACCTTCACACACAATACTTTTCTACGTTCGCCACGCACCACCTCAACGACTTTACCGCTGACGGGTGAGGCAAACTTCACTTCGGGATATTGCTTGTTGACAAACAACGCATCCCCGGCCTTGACGATATCGCCCTCCTTGACAACAACCTTTGGAGTAACTCCCTCGAAGTCGTCAGGAACCAGTGCATACTGGCCATTTGACTTCAGCTGAATCAGTTTCTCCTCAGCCTTGCCCTGAAGGTGAATGTCCAAGCCTTTGTGTAACTTGATTACATTTGCCATGGATAATATAAATGAATATTTGAATAGTTATCTACTACACTTTCTCTTCGAATGGTGCAAAATTACTAAAAAAATGCCATATTGGGCACAAAAAAACACCGAAATATTCCGTCATCACAACTTTTTGATGTAATTTTGTAGCCAAGAACAAGCAGAATGAAAATTTTTGCAATCTCTATTTGCCAGTTTTGAAGATACTGAAGCACATACTAAACATTGCAATATGGTCACTACTCGGACTATACCTGCTCATTATTCTTACCTTTAGCATCCCTGCCGTACAGGAATATCTGGGTAAGCGTGCGGCTAATGTGCTGGCTGAAAAACTGGGAACCAGCGTGACCATCGGTCGACTGAAATATGGACTGCTGAGTCACCTGACGCTCTATCAGGTCAACATCAAGGATCAGCAGGGTGCCGACATGCTGACGGCTGGACGCATCTCAGCCCACCTCGACCTGATGCCGCTGACTGACGGCAAGATTTCCATCTCTACGGCTCAGTTGTTTGGTGCTCATGCCAAGCTCTATCAGCGTGACTCATTGGCCAAGCCCAATTTCCAGTTTGTGCTGGACTCGTTGGCATCAAAAGACACCACGTCGACAAGTCCGCTGAATCTGCGCATCAACTCGCTGATTATCCGCCACTCTACCGTCAGCTACGACCGCAAAGACTTGCCCCAAACGGCTGGTGTGCTGAATCCCAACCACCTGCAGATTAGCGACATCAGTTCACACATCATCCTCAAGGCACTCTCAGAAGACTCGCTGAATGTCAACATCAAGCGTCTGTCGTTTAAGGAACAGTCGGGTCTGAACATTACCCGACTCAGCATGCACTTCGAGGGAGGCAGGAAGAATAGCAGTCTGACTGATTTCGTGCTCCGCATGCCTGGCACCAATATCCAGTTGGGCGACATCAAGGCCAGCTACCGTTTCCGTGGTGAACATTTCGTAACGCCTTCGCTACACTACTCGGGTAGCATCGAGCCGTCGACCATCACCCTCTCCGATCTGGCTTGCCTGTTGCCATCGCTCAACACCTTCCAGAGCACGTTATCGCTGGCCATCATTTTCAACGGCGAAGGAGAGCGGCTGAACGTTCCCATGCTACACATTGGCTCCACGACAGGCGATATTGGTATCAACATAGGCGGATGGATAAAAGACCTGCGCGCCAGTCAGCCTACGTGGAATGCTGACATTCACGATTTGGCACTATCGGCCAAGACGGTGAGCTTCATCTCAGAGAATCTGCAAGGCCAGCGTATTCAGGTGCCACAGGAACTGGTACGCATGGGCAATATCCACATGAAGGGTCACGCTAACGGCAAGGGCACCAACACCATCGACACGCACAACCAGTTGCAGACGGATGCGGGTAGTGTGAATATGACGCTGGCTATCGACGAGAAGCGCCAGTTCAACGGACATATCGACACGAAGGACTTTAATCTGAAGAAGGTGCTCGACGATGACCAGTTTGGCATACTCTCTACCGACATCGACCTCAGCGGACAATTGCCCGACCACCAGCCTCTGATGGTGAAGGCCAACGGTGTGGTGCACCAGTTTGAGTTCAAAGGATACAACTATCAGCACATCAACATCGACGGACTCTACAGTCCTACCGATATCCACGGCCATGCCAGCATCGACGACGCCAACATCGGTCTGATGGTGGATGGTAGCATCGTCAAGATAGGCAAGCAGCACAATGTCAAACTGGAGGCTACCTTCGCCAACATATCGCCCAAGGCCATCAACCTCTCCGACAAGTGGGGCGAGGGACGTTTCTTTGGTGATATCAAGGCCGACTTCCTGGCCAGCAACATCAACGATGCCGTAGGTACTTTCGACATCACAGAACTCTCGCTGCAGGGTCATCGGGCCTCGTACGACTTAGAGAGTTTCCACATTGAGTCAGGCTACGACGGCGACACACACTACGTCACCATGACCAGCGACTTTGGCGAAGCATCCATCCGTGGCGATTTCGACTACCAGACATTGCCGCAGAGCTTTACGAACTTCATCGCTACACGCATGTCGACCATTCCTGGTCTTCCTGCAGTTGACAACAGGGTACACAACAATTTCTCTATCCAGGCCACCATTCGCAAGTCAGACTGGGTACAGCATCTGTTGCGTACACCTTTCTATATTACAAAACCCATCACGCTACGAGGCAGTCTGAACGACGAGCGCCAACAGATTTTCATGGAGTGCGACATGCCACAGTTCTTTTATGATGGCAGCCGCTACGACAATGCGCACATCAGCATCCTCTCCCCTATCAACACCTTGCAGTATGACGCCAGCATCACCAAGCACTATGACGACACTGACGATATGGAACTGCAAGTCATGGGTAGCGTTCACAACGATCAGGTGACAGCGACGCTCCAATGGAACAATCATGCGGAGGAGCAGACCTCCGGTCGCGTCACAGCGTTGGCCTACTTCAACAGTTCGTTTGACAACACACAGCAGACATTCGTCAAGCTGGCACGCTCAAAGATGACCATCAAGAACAAGACGTGGGAAATTCAGCCTGCCACCATCTGCTATACTGGTAAGAGCCTCAACATCAACGGATTCTCCATACGCCACGACAAACAACACCTCTCTGTCGAAGGTATCGCCTCAGAGAGCAAGCAGGATGTCCTTAACATCAAGATGCGCGACCTCGACATCGACTACTTGCTTGAACTGGTCGACTTCGATGCGGTCAGCTTCAGTGGAAAAGCTACTGGCGGTGGCACACTGAGAGGTGTCATGGGTGACTTGGAGGCTGACGCCAAGCTGGTGGTCAAGAAGTTCGAATTTGAACATGGTCGCATGGGTAGTCTGGATGCGGTCGTCAAATGGAACACAGAGAAAGAACAGATTGACGTACAGGCTACGGCCGTTGACTCAAAGGCAAGTACCATCATCGGTGGCTACATATCGCCAAAACGCGACTATCTCGACCTCGATATCAGGGCCGTAGGTACCAGATTGGATTTCGCCAAGTCGTTTACAGAGACCTTCATCGACCAGATTGATGGCAATGTTTACGGAAATGTCAAACTGGCTGGTCCACTGAGTGCTCTGAACCTCTATGGCGACTTGATACTCAACGGAAAGGCGCATGTCAGCACATTGAACTGCACCTACGAGATGAAGAACGACACGCTGTTGCTGACACGCGATAATATCACCTTCAAGAACTGTGAGATCTACGACATCTATGGCAACAAGGGCGTGATGACGGGAGGCATTCACCACAACGACCTGACCAACCTTACCTACGACATCTATCTGGATGCACGCAATCTGTTGGCCTACGACTTCAAGACCTTCGGCGATGCCACCTTCTATGGTACTGCCTACGCTGATGGTACGGTAGCCATCCACGGTCGGGAGAACAGCCTGCTCATTGAGGCTGACGTAACACCCAAGCGAGGTACCGTATTTGTCTATAATGCTGCTTCTCCTGATGTCATCACCGACCAGGAGTTCATCGTATGGGGTTCGAAAGACGAATCGGCCAAGCCTCGTTTCCAGTCGACACTAAAGGATGCCAACGAGACGGCAGAAAACGACCTCACCCCACGTGCCGACCTACGCACCGATGTCAGAATGAATCTGAGAATCAATGCAACGCCTGATGCTACCATCCGTCTGTTGATGGACGAACGCACCAACGACTATATCACCATGCAAGGTAGTGGTGACCTGCAGACCTCTTTCTATAATAAAGGTAGCTTCAACATGTTTGGAACTTATCGTATCAGCGAAGGCACCTACGGCATCACCATTCAGAACATCATCAAGAAGAACTTCGTCTTCAAAGAGGGAGGTACCATCACCTTTGGCGGCGACCCATACGACGCCCGACTGGACATGCAGGCACAACATACCGTCAATGGTGTGTCGCTCTCTGACCTGAACGTGGGTAAGAGTTTTGCCAACACCGTTCGCGTCAACTGTCTGATGAACATCAGCGGACAACCTCGTTCACCCATCATCGACTTCGACCTAAAGATTCTCAACGTCAGCTCAGACGAAGAGCAGATGTTGCGCTCTATCATCAACAGCGAGGAGGAAATGAACCAGCAGGTCATCTATCTGTTGGCGGTAGGACGTTTCTATCCACAGGGTGCCAACAACGCCAATGAAGAAGAGACGGCAGGACAAAGCAAGACCTCACTGGCCATGCAGAGTCTGTTGTCTGGTACGCTCAGCAGTCAGCTGAACGATGTGCTCAACCGCGTCATCAAGAGCAACAACTGGAGCTTCGGTGCCAACATCTCCACGGGTGACGATGGCTGGAACAATGCTGAATACGAGGGTATCATCAATGGCCGACTGCTGAACAACCGTCTGCTCATCAATGGACAGTTCGGCTATCGTGACGGTACAACAGCCACTACTGCCAGCACCACCAAAGCTACGACGGCTACCCCATCGTTTATTGGCGACTTCGACATCCGCTACCTGTTGTTGCCCAACGGCAACCTAGCCTTCAAGGTGTATAACCAGACCAACGACCGCTACTTTACCAAGTCGTCACTGAACACGCAAGGCATCGGTATCATCATGCAGAAAGAGTTCAATGGACTGGCTGACCTGTTGTCAACAAAGAAAAAGAAAGCTAAAAAAGTTAAAAATCCGTAAATCTTACCCAACTCTCACCTCTCACCACTCACTTCTCACCACTTTTTTGTACCTTTGCAGCCGCTTTATGCCCTAAAGGGCAAATAGGGGCCGGAACAGGCGCCGTCTCCTATCATTATTAACCCTTAAAATATGGTCTGGTAAACGTCTGTTCAGGCCTTCGCCCATCGAGAGATTGGGCAACACATTATTTATAATATGTCAGAATTAACAAAGAACGTCCAGCCATTACAGGACTTCGACTGGGATCAGTTTGAGAATGGCACGACAGTAAACGTCAGCAAGGAAGAGCTCGACAAGGCTTATGACGAGACCCTTAACAAGGTCAGCGAGCATCAGGTTGTTGATGGTACTGTTATCAGCGTTGACAAGAAGGAAGTAGTCGTAAACATCGGCTACAAGAGCGACGGTATCATCCCCGCCAGCGAGTTCCGTTACAACCCCGAGCTGAAAGCCGGTGACGTTGTTGAGGTTTACGTTGAGAACGCTGAGGACAAGAAAGGCCAGCTCGTACTGAGCCACAAGAAAGCCCGCATGTCTAAGAGCTGGGAGCGCGTTAACGCTGCTCTGGAGGCTCAGGAGATTATTCAGGGTTACATCAAGTGCCGCACTAAGGGCGGTATGATTGTTGATGTATTCGGCATCGAGGCATTCCTGCCCGGTAGCCAGATCGACGTTCATCCCATACGCGACTACGACCAGTTCGTTGGTAAGACCATGGAGTTCAAGGTTGTTAAGATCAACCAGGAGTTCCGCAACGTAGTTGTTTCTCACAAGGCTCTCATCGAGGCTGAGCTCGAGGCCCAGAAGCAGGAGATCATCGGCAAGCTGGAGAAGGGTCAGATCCTCGAGGGTGTTGTTAAGAACATCACTTCTTACGGTGTATTCGTTGACCTCGGTGGTGTTGACGGACTGATCCACATCACAGACCTCTCTTGGGGCCGCGTAGACGATCCTCACAAAGTAGTAGAGCTCGACCAGAAGATCAACGTTGTTATCCTCGACTTCGATGAGGAGAAGAAGCGTATCGCTCTCGGTCTGAAGCAGCTCACTCCTCATCCTTGGGATGCTCTGGATGCTGACCTCAAGGTTGGTGACCACGTAAAGGGTAAGGTAGTCGTTATCGCTGACTACGGTGCATTCGTTGAGATCCAGCCTGGTGTTGAGGGTCTGATCCACGTTTCTGAGATGTCTTGGAGCCAGCACCTGCGTTCAGCTCAGGAGTTCCTGAAAGTTGGCGACGAGATCGAGGCAGTTATCCTGACTCTCGACCGCGACGAGCGCAAGATGTCACTGGGTATCAAGCAGCTGAAGGAAGATCCTTGGGAGGCTATCGAGGTGAAGTATCCTGTTGGTAGCAAGCACGCTGCTCGCGTACGCAACTTCACTAACTTCGGTGTATTCGTAGAGCTCGAGGAAGGTGTTGACGGTCTGATCCACATCAGCGACCTCAGCTGGACCAAGAAGGTTAAGCATCCTTCAGAGTTCACTCAGGTTGGTGCTGAGATCGACGTTATCGTTCTCGACATCGACAAGGAGAACCGCCGTCTCTCTCTCGGTCACAAGCAGCTTGAGGACAATCCTTGGGATGCATTCGAGGAGCAGTACACCGTTGGTTCTATCCACGAGGGTAAGATCACTGAGCTGCTCGAGAAGGGCGCTGTAGTATCTCTCGCTGAGAACGTAGAAGGCTTCGCTACTCCTAAGCACCTGCAGAAGGAGGACGGTTCACAGGCTCAGGCTGGTGAGGTTCTGCCCTTCAAGGTTATCGAGTTCAATAAGGACAGCAAGCGCATCATCCTCTCTCACAGCCGTACCTTCGAGGATCCTCAGCGTGAGGAGAAGAAGGCTGCTGCTAAGAAGGCTCGCGCTCCAAAGGCTGACGCTCCAAAGATCGAGAATGTTGCTGCCAGCACAACACTGGGCGACATCGACGTTCTGGCTCAGCTGAAGGCTCAGATGGAGAAAGGCGAATAATTCGCGCATATATATTAAGGTGTAGGGAAGACAGAAGTGTCTTCCCTACATTTTTTATAAGAAAAATGAGAAATCCCTTTGCTATTTCTCATTTTCTTCGTACCTTTGCAGCCCAGAATGACATCAACAACTCAGCAAACGATATGACAAAAAAACTCAAGAAGGTGCTGGTCTTAGGTTCTGGCGCTTTGAAAATCGGACAAGCTGGTGAGTTTGACTATTCTGGCTCCCAAGCATTGAAAGCTTTACGTGAGGAAGGTATCTCTTCCGTGTTAGTAAACCCCAACATCGCTACCATTCAGACTTCTGAAGGTATTGCCGACAAGGTTTATTTCCAACCCGTCACCACTCATTTTGTTACAGAGATCATCAAGAAGGAACGGCCCGATGGCATCCTATTAGCATTTGGTGGTCAGACCGCGTTGAACTGCGGTACGGAACTGTATCAGAAAGGTATTCTTAAAGAATATGGGGTCGAGGTCCTTGGAACAAGTGTTGAGGCAATTATGAACACTGAGGATCGCGACCTTTTTGTAAAGAAGCTCGACGAGATCCAGTTGAAGACTCCAGTCAGCCACGCCGTAGAGAATATGGAAGATGCCCTGAAGGCTGCCCATGAAATCGGATTCCCCATCATGATTCGCTCAGCCTACGCGCTGGGAGGTCTTGGCTCAGGTATCTGTCCTGACGAGAAGGCCTTCAAGGAACTGGCCGAGAGCGCTTTCACCTTCGCTCCTCAGATTCTCGTTGAAGAGTCGCTGAAGGGATGGAAGGAGATTGAGTTCGAGTGCATCCGCGATGCCAACGACCACTGCTTCACCGTAGCTTCTATGGAGAACTTCGATCCCCTGGGTATCCACACTGGTGAGTCTATCGTTGTTGCTCCTACCTGTTCGCTCAAGGAAGAGCAGGTGAAGATGCTGCAGGAGATTACCATCAAGTGCGTACGCCATCTGGGTATTGTCGGTGAGTGTAACATCCAGTTCGCCTTCAATGCCGAGACTAACGACTACCGTATCATCGAGATCAACGCTCGTCTGAGTCGTTCGTCAGCACTGGCTTCAAAGGCTACCGGTTATCCACTCGCCTTCGTAGCTGCTAAGATTGCATTAGGTTATACCCTCGACCAGATTGGTGAGATGGGTACCACCTCTTCCGCATACGTTGCTCCCTCACTCGACTACATGATTTGTAAGATTCCTCGTTGGGACCTTACCAAGTTTGCTGGTGTGAGCCGTCAGATTGGCTCCAGCATGAAGTCTGTTGGTGAGATTATGTCTATCGGTCGCTCTTTCGAAGAGATGATTCAGAAGGGTCTCCGTATGATTGGTCAGGGCATGCACGGTTTCGTGGGCAACGACCACACCAAGTTCGACAACCTGGACGACGCCCTGCAGAATCCTACCGACCTGCGCATCTTTGCTATTGCACAGGCTCTGGAGGAAGGCTACACTGTAGAGCGTATCGAGGAGCTGACCAAGATTGACGTCTGGTTCCTGGAGCGTCTGAAGCACATCGTCGACCTGAAGCACGAGCTGCAGAAGTACAACAAGCTGGAGGAACTGCCCGCCGAGCTGTTGCTCGAAGTGAAGCAGTGTGGTTTCTCTGACTTCCAGATTGCCCGCTTCGTACTGAAGACGCAGGGTACCAATATGGAGAAGGAGAACCTGAAGGTTCGTGAGTACCGCAAGCAGATGGGTGTGATGCCTTCTGTAAAGCGTATCCCCACCGTTGCCAGCGAGCATCCCGAGCTGACCAACTACCTGTACTTCACCTACACCCACACGCCTGCTTTCGCTACTCCTGACAGCAAGCCTTATCAGCCCGCACACGACATCTCTTATTATAAGAACGAGAAGTCAGTCATCGTACTCGGCTCTGGTGCTTACCGCATCGGTTCGTCTGTAGAGTTTGACTGGTGCTCTGTGAACGCCATCAACACCGCTCGCAAGCTGGGCTATAAGAGCATCATGATCAACTACAACCCAGAGACCGTATCTACCGACTACGATATGTGCGACCGCCTCTACTTCGACGAGCTGTCACTGGAGCGCGTACTCGACGTCATTGACCTGGAGTCACCTCGTGGTGTCATCGTTTCTGTAGGTGGTCAGATTCCTAACAACCTCGCTATGAAGCTGCACCGTCAGGGTGTTCCCGTACTGGGTACCTCTCCTGTCGATATCGACCGTGCCGAGAACCGCGACAAGTTCTCTGCTATGCTCGACAAGCTGGGTATCGACCAGCCAGCATGGCGTGCGCTGACCTCATTCGACGATATCAAGGAGTTTGTTGACAAGGTAGGCTATCCCGTACTGGTACGTCCTTCTTATGTGCTCTCTGGTGCAGCCATGAATGTCTGCTACGACGAAGAGGAGCTGCATCGCTTCCTCAATATGGCTACCGAGGTGTCTAAGGAGTTCCCTGTAGTAGTATCACAGTTCATGCAGGAGACCAAGGAGATTGAGTTCGACGCCGTAGCCGACAAGGGTGAGGTTGTTGAGTATGCTATCTCTGAGCACGTAGAGTATGCCGGTGTACACTCTGGTGACGCTACCATGGTATTCCCCGCACAGCACATCTACTTCTCTACCATCCGCCAGATTAAGAAGATTGCCCGCAAGATTGCAGCCGAGCTGAACATCAGCGGACCATTCAATATCCAGTTCCTGGCTAAGAACCGCGAGGTCAAGGTTATCGAGTGTAACCTGCGTGCCTCTCGCTCGTTCCCCTTCGTATCTAAGATTCTGAAGCGCAACTTCATCGAGACTGCTACGAAGATCATGCTCGACGCTCCTTATCAGAAGCCCGACAAGAGCGAGTTCGACATCGACCGCATCGGTGTGAAGGCCAGCCAGTTCTCCTTCGCCCGTCTGCAGAATGCCGACCCCGTGCTGGGTGTAGACATGAGCTCTACCGGTGAGGTAGGTTGCTTGGGCGACGACCTCAACGAGGCTATGCTCAACTCGCTGATTGCTACGGGTTACCGTCTGCCCAAGGAGGGTGCCAACATCCTGATTTCTTCAGGTGGTGCCAAGGGTAAGGTAAGCCTGTTGGAGCCTGCACAGAGACTGATTAAGAAGGGCTACAAAGTATTTGCTACTGGCGGTACCGCTAAGTTCTTCAACGACAACGGCGTAGCAGCTAATGCTGTCGCATGGCCTGACGAGGATGGTGAGAACAACGTAATGGACATGATTGCCGCCCACCAGTTCGACCTCATCATCAATGTGCCGAAGAACCACACCAAGCGTGAGCTGACCAACGGCTACCGCATCCGTCGTGGCGCCATCGACCACAACATTCCTCTGATGACGAATGTACGTCTGGCCAAAGCCTTCATCGAGGCATTCACCGCCTTGAAGCAAGATGATATCAAGATTAAGAGCTGGCAGGAGTATAACGCATAAATTCCGCCATTTCGGATAACTGAACGTCAAGGAAGTCCTTTTTGGGCTTCCTTGATTTGGTTAATAAAGAAATTATTCGTATTTTTGCACTCGAAATGAAGACTGGACTAGTACTTGAAGGTGGAGCCATGCGCGGATTGTGGACGGCTGGCGTGATAGATGTCATGATGGAACATGGCGTCCAGCCCGACGGACTCATTGGTGTATCAGCAGGAGCGGCCTTTGGCTGTAACTACAAGTCGCACCAGATTGGTCGAGCCATTCGCTACAACACCCGCTTTGCCAAAGACCCGCGCTACAGTGGATGGAAGTCGCTGTTGAAGAGTGGCGACTACTACAATGCCAACTTCGGCTACCATGTGGTACCCTTTGAGTACGACAAGTTCGACATCGAGACCTTCGAGAAGAACCCACTGGAGTTTACCGTGGTCTGCACGGATGTAGAGACTGGACAGCCCGTCTATCACAAAATGGACCATGTGGACTACAACGAACTGGAGTGGTTGCGCGCCTCTGCCTCGATGCCGCTGGCGTCAAAGGTGGTAGAGGTAGATGGCTGGAAACTGTTAGATGGCGGTGTGGCCGACTCCATACCTCTGGAGTATTACGAGAAGCAGGGCTACAAGCGCAACGTAGTCATTCTGACACAGCCCTTAGGCTATCGCAAGAAGCACCTCAGTCTGATGCCGCTGATGCGCCTGGCACTTCGCAAGTACCCACACTTCCTGAAGGCACTGGATGAGCGCCACCTGATGTACAACTGTCAGCTGGACTATGTGGCAGAGGCTGAACGCCTTGGACGCTGTCTGGTGATTCGTCCTGATGAGAACATACCCATTGGCCACCTCTCGCACGACGCTCAGCAGATGCGTCACGTTTACGAGTTAGGACGCGCTGTGGGAGAACGCTATATCGACCGCATCAAGGAGTTTTACAACAAAGAATAATTCTCATTTATCATTTATAATTTATCATTTAGCGAATGCGCATAGACATAATAACCGTACTGCCCGAAATGCTGGAGGGCTTCGTACACGAATCGATACTGGCACGTGCCGAGAAGAAAGGACTGGCAGAGATTCGTCTGCACAACCTGCGCGACTACACGCTGGACAAGTGGCGCCGTGTAGACGACTACCCCTATGGTGGCTCAGCAGGCATGGTGATGCAGTGTGAGCCTATCGACCGCTGTATCACGGCCTTGAAGGCGGAACGTGACTACGACGAGGTCATCTTCACCTCGCCCGACGGTGAGCGTTTCGACCAGCACATGGCCAACGAGCTCTCGCTGAAGGGCAACCTGATTATTCTGGCTGGCCACTATAAAGGTATCGACCAGCGCGTGCGTGACCACCTTATTACTAAGGAGATCAGCATTGGCGACTTCGTACTGACAGGTGGTGAGCTGGTGGCTGCGATGATTGCCGACGCTATTGTCCGCGTGGTTCCTGGTGTCATTGGCGACGAGCAGAGCGCCCTCTCCGACTGCTTCCAGGACGACCTCTTAGCAGCCCCCATCTACACCCGTCCTGCTGAATACAAGGGCTGGAAGGTTCCTGAGATTCTGCTCTCAGGCAACGAGGCAAAGATTCGCAACTGGGAATTGGAACAGGCTATGGAGCGTACGCGCCGCCTGCGTCCAGACTTACTCGAAGAGAAATAAAAAAGTGGTGAACATTCACCACTTTTTTTATTAGTCCATTCTGTCGCGATAGTCTTCGTAAGTAAACTCTCGCAGCAGTTCTAAGCTGCCATCGCTATGCAGCATAGCAATAGACGGATGCGTAATGCCATTAAACGTATTGGTCTTCACGGTGGTGTAGTGAATCATATCCTCAAAGATAATCTGCTCACCCACCTGTAACTCGTGGTCAAACTGCCAATAGCCCATCCAGTCACCAGAGAGACAGCTATTGCCGCCCAGCCGATAGCGGTATAAGCCCCCTAAGTTAGGGGGTTGGGGGTCTGAACAATGACCCTCCTTCAGACCCCTGTCGTCCCCTAACTTAGGGGACAAAGAGGCACCGCGCACATCAGGATAGTATGGCATTTCCAGACAGTCGGGCATGTGGCAGGTGAAACTGACGTCGAGGATGGCAGTACGAATACCTTTATCCTCTACGATGTCGACCACGCTGCTGACCAGCGGACCTGTCTGCCAGGCAAAGGCGCTGCCTGGTTCAAAGATGACTTTCAGGTGGGGATAGCGCTCGTGGAAACCTTGCATGAGGCGTACCAGTCGCTCGATGTCGTAGTCCTTACGCGTCACCAGATGGCCACCACCGAAGTTGATCCACTCCAACTGTGAGAACCACTTCGAGAACTTCTCCTCGATATGCTGCAGCGAGCGCTCAAAAACATCCGAGCCGCTCTCACAGTGGCAATGGCAATGGAAGCCACGGATGTCGCTGGGCAACTGCTCTGGCAGCTTGTCGGCAGTGACGCCAAAGCGGGTGCCTGGGGCACAGGGGTTGTAGAGCAGCGTCTCTACCTCAGAATATTCGGGATTGATGCGCAAACCCAACGAGCACTCCCCTGCCCGCTCGTGGAAACGCTCATACTGCGACAGCGAGTTGAACGTCAGATGACTGGAGCAGCGGACGATGTCGTCGAACTCGTCGTCTTTGTAAGCAGGAGAATAGGTATGTGCCTTGGCGCCAAACTCCTCCAAGGCCAAACGGGCCTCGCTGAGCGAGCTGGCAGTAGTCGACGAGATATACTCGCGGAAGATGGGGAACGTCTTCCACAAGGCAAAGGCCTTGAAGGCAAGAATCCACTGAGAATCGGTGCGACGGGCAACCTCACTGATAAGAGCGAGGTTGCGCCGCAGCAACGTTTCTTCAATGATATAGACGGGAGTCTTGATAAGATTAAAAATTAAAGATTAAAAATTATCAGAACTCTTTCGTCATTTCAGCGACCTCGGCATTGATGTGGTCGATGAACTCCTGGATGGTCATCACCTTCTGTTCGCCACCGCCCTGAGGACGTACGGCAACGGTGCCATCCTGCTGTTCCTTCTCACCAACAATAACCATATAAGGAATACGCTTCAGCTCGTTGTCGCGAATCTTACGGCCGAGCTTCTCGTTGCGCAGGTCGATGGTAGGACGTACGCCACCCATATCGAACTTCTTGGCAACCTCCTTGGCATAGTCGTTGTACTTCTCTGACAGCGGCAGGATAGCCACCTGGTCAGGAGTGAGCCAGAGGGGGAAGTGACCGCTGGTGTGCTCGATGAGTACGGCGCAGAAGCGCTCCAATGAGCCGAAGGGTGCACGGTGAATCATGACAGGTGTCTTCTTCGTGTTGTCCTCGTCGGTATATTCCAACTGGAAGCGCTTAGGCAGGTTGTAGTCTACCTGGATGGTACCCAACTGCCAGCGACGACCGATAGCGTCCTTAATCATGAAGTCGAGCTTAGGACCATAGAAGGCAGCCTCGCCGTATTCAACCTTAGCGGGCAGACCCTTCTCCTCGCAAGCCTCCTGAATAGCCTTCTCAGCCAGTGCCCAGTCCTCGTCAGTACCAACGTACTTCTCGTGGTCGTTGGGGTCGCGGAGAGAAATCTGTGCCTCGAACTCGAAGCCGAAAGCCTTGAGGACGATATTGATGATATCCATCACGTTCAGGAACTCCTGCTTCACCTGGTCAGGACGGCAGAACAGGTGGGCGTCGTCCTGCGTGAACGAGCGTACACGGGTCAGTCCGTGCAACTCACCGCTCTGCTCGTAGCGATAGACGGTACCAAACTCAGCAATACGCAGAGGCAGGTCACGATATGAACGGGGCTTCCATGCGAAGATCTCGCAGTGGTGAGGACAGTTCATGGGTTTCAGCATGTACTCTTCGTCCTCCTCAGGAGTATGGATGGGCTGGAAGGAGTCCTTGCCATAGTGAGCATAGTGACCAGAGGTAACATAGAGGTTCTTCGAACCGATGTGCGGAGTGATAACTTCCTGATAGCCGAAACGCTTCTGCACCTTGCGCAGGTGGTCCTGCAAGCGCAGACGCAGCTCGGTACCCTTTGGCAACCAGATGGGCAGACCCTTACCGACCTTGTCGGAGAACATGAACAGCTCCATCTCCTTACCAATCTTACGGTGGTCGCGCTTCTTGGCCTCCTCCAGCATCACAAGATACTCATCGAGCATCTTCTTCTTGGGGAACGAGATGCCATACAGGCGCTGCATCTGCTCACGGGTGGCATCGCCACGCCAGAAGGCGCCAGCCACAGACGTCAGCTTCACGGCCTTGATTTCGCCAGTATCCATCAAGTGCGGACCACGGCAGAGGTCAGTGAAGTTGCCCTGCGTATAAGTGGTGATAGAACCGTCTTCCAAGTCCTGCTCGATGTGCTCGCACTTATAGGTCTGACCAGCGGCAGCAAACTCCTTCAGGGCGTCGGCCTTGGCCACCTCCTTGCGAACCACCGGCTCCTTCTTGCCAGCCAGTTCCTTCATCTTCTCTTCAATCTTGGGGAAGTCGCTCTCCTTGATGCTCTCGCCGTTAGGCAGCAGCACGTCATAGAAGAAACCATTCTCCACAGCGGGACCAAAGCCGAACTGGATGCCAGGATACAACTCCTGCAGAGCCTCAGCCAGAAGGTGTGCCGATGTGTGCCAGAAGGTATGCTTACCCTGCTCGTCATCGAACTTATAGAGCGCAATCGTAGCGTCCTCATTGATAGGACGATTCAGCTCTACGGTCTCACCATTCACGCCACAGCTTACTACGCTGCGTGCCAGAGCTGGTGAGATGCTCTCGGCAATCTGAAGTCCGGTTACGCCCTGCTCATACGAGCGAACAGATCCGTCCGGAAAAGTAATGTTGATCATATCTACAATATATGTTTAAGTTTAAATCGCCGACAAAATTACAAAATATTGCCGACATGACCAAATATAAGTATTATAATTCTATGTCCACCAGGAAACTTGCTGGAATATAAACTGTATTGACATCTTGCAATGAACATTAACGAAAATAAGTTTAAGAAAGTCTTATTTTATTAATCGCTAAGAATTTATAAACTATTTTTCATCCATACTATAACAAAGATTCTATAACTTTGCCAGCAGAATAACAATCCAACACAACAGCAAATGTTAAGATTCTTCGTTTTGACAGTTTTCCTGTTAGCCTTGGCCGTGATGGCCAAGGCACAGGTTTCTGATGACAAGAAACAAATCAGCATGCCAGACTCTATCAAAAGCCCTGCCAACGATTTCGACGAGTGGTTGCGCAACGAGCCTCTCAAGCCACAGCAGCACGACAGCAGTGTCCTGCAACCAATCCCTCCGCAAATAAGTCGTTTGTCACCCCAAGTCAATATCGTCCAGCACCCACCCATCAAGATTCCCATCATGACGCCCAAACTGCGTCAGGATATGATACTCTGCTATTATGGTCACAAGCTGGAAGAGCAGCAGAAGCAAAACAAACTGGAGGGTGGTGTCATGGTTGGCAGCATCAATCCCCTCTCCCTGGCCGCCTTGCTTATCAGCAAACTCTTTCCTAATCGCAAAACCCAAAAAGAGCGCCAGCGCGAGAAGCTAAAGCAAGTATTGGACAACTATTAACAACTCTGGACTACAGTTATCTCGTATCAGCGAGATATTTCTGAATACCTCGCTGAGTGTATGAAGTGGCGGATTTCGTCTCTACTTGGTTCGCGTCAGTTTGAACGGAGTCTTGGCATCGAACTTGCCAGTGAGATACTTGCCATCCTGACTGATGGTCATGGTATCTTTTTCGTTGTTGCTATCAGTCATGATTACCATATTACCTTTAACGATGTAGGTACCTTTTTCTGACTTAGGAGCCAGGGCGAGTGCAGCTTTCAGGGCCTTGCGCTTGAGCCAGCCCATGCCTGCAGCCTTGAGAGCGGCATCGTTGATTATGATATCGGGCTTGACAACCAGATTCTTGTTGTCAACGAATTCTATGGTGAGAGCGGTCTTCATGCCTTTTTTTATGGCATTGATTTGCTCAACCTTCTCCTTCATATCTTTGTCAATTTTGGCAATCTCGTCAGCCGTCAGCTTGCGTCCCTTCTTCTTCTCGCCCTCGGCAATAGCCTTTTTCTTGGCCTCAGCGACTTTCTTATCCATATCTTTGGTGGCCTCGTTCAACTCAGCTGCCATAATGTTAGGATGATGATAGCTGTGACCTGCAAGGCTCGTCTGAGCATTGACTACGAAGAAACTACTGACAAACAGTACAGAGAGAAATAGCAATAATCGTCTTTTCATATCTTTTGAGATATCAATTGTTTTATGAGTTACAGTCTGCAAGTGAGACCAATCTTGGTTTCAAATGTGTTAGCATGTACCTTAGGATAGTATTTGTAGTAGGTACGACGCGAATAGTAGGCACCAGAGAGGGTGACAGACCATTGGCGGGCAAGGTGTATCTCCACGACGGGGTTGACAACCAAGAGGGCGGCATTGCTACGGTCACCTTGCACGTTCAGGTAGTGCAGATCCTTAGTACCATCAGCATAGGCTTGCAGGTCTTTGTCCTCGTAGCCTTTCCAAGTGTACAGACGGAAGTATTTGGCATTGAGCACGAAACGGCCAAAGCGGCCGAAGTCGAGCTGTGTCTTCGACTTGATACTAAAGCCACTACCCATATTGTAGTCGCGCTCGATGACATTGAAATAGTCACTCTTGGTACCACCCAACAGGATGCCGCTGAGGAATATGCGCTGCTCCAACTTCGACAGGCCACCCATCTGGGGCAATGAGAGAATGAAGCCAGGACCGAAACCTGCTGCCTCACTGATGCGGTAAGGCGTCAACTCTGAACCGTCTTCAATGGGCTTGGCATCGTAGTAGTTGAAGTGCTGGTAGATACCAAACTCACCAGCCATTTCTTTCTTATCAAGAATAGGTGTACTCCACAGACGACCTACAATGTTCAGCGTATTGACAAAAGGCTGTCCGCCACCGAATGCAGAGTTCATCTCTACGTCGAAGAAGTCGTAGGGCGTGGTGTGGCGCTCACCATCAACGGAGGTACCATAGGTCAGCGTCATATTAACATAAGGAGCATGGATGCCACGGAACAGGGCACCGTCGTCAGCCAGATAACGCCAACCTACTGAGATGGACACATCGATGGGCGTCTTGCTATAGTCATGGTAGCGATAGTGGTTGTGACGCACGCGCCAGGCATCGCCGCTAATGATGCGGTGCAAGCCCTGAATGGGGTTGATAATGGCAGCAGCTGCTTCACGCAAGAAACGGCGGGTTCCGAAGTCACGATCATCCAGCATCGTCAGACTCAGACGATGAGCCATCTCACCAATAGCCATACCGCCACAGCTGGTGGCAATAACGTCGTTGATGGCTGGTGGTTCTGTCTCGCCCAAGAACTCCCACATCAGCGAACCACCCAGCGCATAGGGCGCTGACTCCCAGAACGAGAGACCATTGGTGCGCGCAGCGTTGAAGTAGAGGTTGCCATGATAAGGATGGGCAAACATGTTGGTAATGAAGAAGTCGTTGTCCCACACCATGCCATCGGTGAAGTTGCGCTTCAGCGTGCGTAGCGTGGTTTGGGCAAAGTCTGAATTCAGCGCGTAGCGGTCGAACAGCTGCACGCCAATATTGATGCCCGTAGCCTCGGCAGCAGCCTGCCAATAGCGCTTCTCAACGGGTAGTGCCATCGTAGAGTCTGCAAAGATGAGTTTAGAGCGCTTCTCTTCCCAGGCGCGTCGCCATGAGTCGTGCTGGTTACGTGGCTGGCTATAGGTCAGACCTAACTCCACCAATGGACGATTGCGGTAGGTCTCGTTGCGGTCATAGTAGCGCGTCAAGCCCCAGCCTACAGAAGCAAAGACGCCTAATTTCTTGCTGAACTGGTAGTCTGCATTGAGACGTGCCTGTAGTGAGTAGAGACGCTCAGGCTTTTCCATGTTGTTCTTGGAGAAGGTCTCTACGTGGTAGTAGCCAATGTCACCACTCAGGCTCCAGCGGGGCGATACCTGCCAGTACTGGCCAAGTCGGTAGAAGATGGCACCAGAGAACTTGGAGTCAAGTCCCATGAAGTGGGTACCTACACCTATTATATTATAGGTGCTGCGGTTTCGGTAGCGCACGGCAAGATTCGTCTTGGTCGACGAGCCACCATACATCATAATGTCTATATCGGTCATCGGGTTGATGTTCACCAAACCGATCTTATGTCCAATGCTATCGTAGGAGAGATTAATCAAACCTATCTGCCATCCTTTGGGACGCTTGCGAGCCACATTGAAAGCACCCACCTGCACACCGTCGAGCGAGTCAGTATAGTTGACGGCACCCCACTGCCAGCCACGCATCATGCCTGACGAGACATTCAGAATGCCAGACAGCTGCACGCCACGATTCATGCTGGTGGTAATGTTGCTGACGCCACTCAACTGCAGACCATTAAAGAGGTGTGCCGACGTATTAGAAACACCCGACAGTTGCAGTCCACGACCACCATCAGCAGCCACTGACGAGATAATGCCCAACTGGAAGCTCTTCACCGTATCCTGCGTGCTGACAATGCCAACAGGAAAATTTTGCGCACAAACGTGACCACTCATTGCAGCCAACAGGATGGCTATGGTTCCTATTTTAATCTTCTTCAAAATGGTGATATAGACAAGAAATGATACTTATTTCAGTTTGAAGCTGACAGGCAGCGTGTACTTCACGCGTGCTTTCTGACCACGACGCATAGCGGGTTGCCATTTCGGCATCTTGCTGACGACGCGCAAGGCCTCTTCCTTCAACTGCCCCTCACCCTTCTCACGCATGGCGTACTTCTCGATGTCAGAGTACTTGTTGAACTTCTTATCAGACAAGCTGTTCTTCAACTCAGCCTTTGCCACCTCGATATCAGCCACCGAGCCGTCTGTCTCCACATAGAAGCTAACCAGCACACGGCCCTGAACGCCATAATGCTCTGCTTCTACAGGATATTTGATGTTGTATGACAAGAACTTCATCAGTTCCTGAACACCACCAGGAAACTGCGGAGCATGGTCCTGACCAGCCAACTCAGGAGCTACCAGCTTGTTAGCCTTCTTCAGCTCTGCCAACTTGGCCTTCAGCTTGTTAATCTCTACCGTAGCCAGCAGTACACGACCTTCGGTATCCAGCAGATACATGGTGGGAATCCAGCTGATGTGATAGTCTGCTGACATCTTGGTTTTCTTCCACTGCTTCAACTCGCTGAGCACACCCCAGCGTATCTGCTCCTTATCCATAAACTGCTGGAGAACACCAGGGTCAGAGTCGAACGAGATGCCAATAAACTCCACACCTTCCATGTCGTACTTCTGATGTAGTTTCTTCATCTCTGGCAAGTCCTTGCGACAGTCGCCACACCATGTAGCCCAGAAGTCGAGCACGACGCAACGGCCACGGAAATCGGCTATCGGATGGATATCGCCCATGGCATCTATCAGGTCAGGAGCCTGTGTTCCTACGGGCAGCAGGTCAGTAGCATATTTAGCGTCCAAATTCTGTGCCTTCACGGTGCTGACCATACTTGCCAGCACGACAATCATTACGATAACTTTTCTCATTATTTCATTAACTTCTTTAACTTCCTTAACTCCTTTAACTCCCTTAACTAAAACAACTCTTCGTGGTCATAGCGTGGCATGGTACGCACCAATTTATGAATAGCAGCCTGTGCCATCGCCTCGTAGGCTCGCTCGCTGGGATGCAGGTGGTCGCCACTGTCAAAGCCGTCGGCAAAAGCCTTGGGATTGGTGACACTGCGTACTGCCGCATCGAAATCGATACATCCATCAAAGATGGGCGAGGTGCGTAGCCACTCATTAAACGCCTGTCGCATCTGCTCGCGTTCCTCGTTGTAGGTGCGCCAGCCATAGAT
>OMXL01000012.1 GCA_900314985.1 uncultured Prevotellaceae bacterium
AATAAACTCTACAAAGTTACTAAAAATCAGCGAATTATACAAGAAAAATAGTAATCAATATACTAAAATATGTAAATATATTTAGTTAAAATATTATCCTCTAAAATTAACAAATAATTCACAGATTAACTTAACAACCTAGGACTGTCCCCGTGTGCACTGGTTGGCTACGTGGATCAGAATTATTTCGTAAAAAACGTTAAGCCATGTAATCTATTCCTTGTTTTGCCGTATATATAAGTGATGAAACAGCAAGACGAGAAAGACCAACAGATTATAGACCGGGTGCTACGCGACGGTCAGCAGACAGACTATGCGCTGTTGGTGGACTGTTACGGGCCGCGGCTCTTTGCCTTCGTTGCCACGATGGTTACATGTCGCGAAGATGCTGAAGAACTGGCACAGGACTGCTTTGTGAAAGCATACGCCCAGCTGGCAAAGTACGACGCGCAGCGCAGTTCGTTCTATACTTGGCTTCGCTGTATTGCCTATCGGCTTTGTCTTGACCACATACGCCGGCATCCTGGTGTATGGTTTGAAACGGACGAGCAAGTGCTACAGGCCATCCCTGATGACGAGGTCAACAGCGTGCTGGACACCGATGATAACCAACGCATACAGCTGCTCGTTGAGGCCATCCACTGACTGCCGCCCACAGAGCGCCTGCTCGTGCAACAGCACTACTTCGAACAGCAGCCACTCGCCATCATCTCCGAAGTTACCGATACTGATGCCGGCACGCTGGCCACCCGTCTGCATCGCATACGCAAGAAAATCTATCATTACATCAAAGCGAGAGAACATGGAAGATAAGAAATACAGCAAACTGAAAGCAGCCTTTGAGGCTACGCAGCCACAAGTGCCCGCTGACTTTACCAAGCGGGTGATGAAACGGATAGAAGAACAACCGTCAGTTTTTCAGTCCAGACGCCGTCGGGTGTGGCAGTATCCGATCATTGCTGCCGTTGCCGCCAGCATAGTAGTGCTGCTGACGTTCCATTATCTGTACAATCAAGAAGAAACAGCAAGCCAGAGCAGCCATTCTACGTCGCACAGCAACAGTCATTGCTCATAAGATTTCTACAACCATTCCTGCTACCGATAGTCTGGATTACTATATTGACAAGATAGAACGCGAACTGGCCCAAGTGGATGAGAGCCTTTACATAGAGCGGATGAACAAGGTTATACGTGCTGACGAGCGACTGCAGCGCATCGTCAACAGCTATATCCTGCACACCCTCGACAAGGAGGGCCGACCCCAGACGGCAGAAAACATGTATAACGTAAAAACAGCAGAAGATGAAGAATAGACTTTTCATAACCATTGCAGTAGTGCTGATTGCTATTGCATGCAGCGCACAGACGTCCCGCTCCAGCAACATCAGGGAAAAACTGAATGCTTTCGTGGAATCGAAAGAGTACGGCGTGCATCGACTCGGTTTCTCAAAAGACGGACTGAATGTTTATCAGTTTGCCCAGCAGTTTGCCATCGGTGAGGAGTTGGACAGCAAATACTACGGTCCGTTGTTCACGCCCCGGATGTTGGATTTGGAGAAGGCTTTTAGGTCGGAGGCCGTGAATGCCAAGACCATCTATATCCATGATGCAAGCGACGGCGACTCTCCCCTTTCAGGCGTGAAGTTCCAGTTTATGATGGATGCCCAACATCCGATGGTGCAATCCGTGACATTCGACCTCAACAAGAATATCCGACAGACCTTATATCGCCCACTATAAACAGCCCAGCGCATCAGGCACCTTTGTTGCGGGGTTGCAGTATAACGCCCCGGCTGATGCCATGTCTGTCGAAGAGTTCATGGCCAAGGTAAAGCGCACCTGTGAGATATTCCAGCGCGAGACCCCGCAAGGCAAAACGGCAGCAGGGGTGGTGCTCAACAAGACGTGTAACGCATTTAATGGCAAACTGACCAAAGAACAGTATTTCGACCTGCTGAGCAGCATCCAGCCGTTAGTTGATAACGAAAAGAATGAAAACCTGAAGAGCATCCTGGGCTATTCCTGCTACATGATTTACAAGAAGAGTGAATTATATGAGGGTGACAGAAATACAGATGTCACACATGCGCCATTCGTTGCTTCAGAAATCACCACCTCGCAGGTATCAAAGACGATTGTCTATAACAGTATGCTGATGAACGAATCAGCGGAGAAAGAGATGGTGGAGTGCCAGATATCTGGTACGGCGCCATTGGAAGACCAAAAAGTGGAAGTGAGACGCAGTATTACCTCTGAACTATTAGGGTCGTGTCCCATCACCAACGGCAAATTCTCCTTTACCTGCAAACTACCGAAGAACGAGGTGTGCCGGATATTTGTCGATAATGGAGGATTTGTTTACTTCTATACTGATGGTAAGCCCATCAGTGCGGATATGGAGAAACTGACGGTAAGGAGCAATAAATCGAGCCAAAAGGTTAACGATTTCCTGCAGTTGGTAGAGCGTGAACGCCTGGTCGAGCTCCATGAGACCGACATTCAGAAAAAAGCGGAAATCAACCGCCAGCGCGGCGAGCGACTTCTCAAGGCTGTCCGTGAAAACCGTGACAATATCATCTCAGCATGTGCACTCAGCCTTGTCTATACGGAAATGAGCTACGAGGAACTGAAGCCTTATCTCAGTGACAACTATGCCTACTCGCACCACATCCTCCTGTCACCGATGCGCGAATACGTGGAAGGGCTGGAAAAACGCAAGCCTGGCACTCCTTACACCAACCTCGAACTGGTGGACACGAAGGGCCGCCCACATCAGTTAAGCGAATATATCGGCAAGGGATATGTCGTGCTGCATTTCTGGCATGGCCTTGGCGGTTATGGATATCAAATCCTTCCGTCCATGAAGACGATTTACGACACTTACCATCCCCGTGGTGTGGAGTTCGTCACCTTGGCCTTCAGTTTCGGTGTGCAAGGATGGCGGGAGGAAGTAAAGCAGCGCGGGCTGACATGGCCGCAATTGATGCCCAATCCAGATACCAACCCCCGAGACGCACTTGCTGCCTACGGCATCCGTTCCTATCCTGAACTGATCGTCATCGATGCTAAGGGAACTATCGTTGCTTGCCCTCGTAATTTGGAAGAGCTCGAATCAGTTTTAAAAGAGTTGAGATAATCGCGAATTATATTGAAACTAATGACAGATTTTGATTCACCCCCGGAAAACGGCATGGGGCGCAGCGATGCGTCCTGTGCCGTTTGCAAGATTATGAAAGTTTAACACCCCGCAGCGTCATATTTCCGCAATTACGGCGTATATATAATAAAAAGTAATAACAAATAAGAAACGAACAATGAACAAGCAAACCATTATCACCATCGTGCTCGCCCTCGTCGCAGTGGCAGGGCAGGGACAAGTGAGGTGTCACGTCATTGGCACGGTGGCAGAAGGAACAACGCCCATTGAACTGAGGATATACCGCGACGGCGAAGACCCGAAGAACAGTACACTACGACCTATGTTGAAGAACGGACGCTTTGAGTGCGACGTGGAGGACGCACAGATAGAACACTGGCACATCGTGGACTTCGGCGAGGTGATGGAGAAGGGCATGACCCTCCGCTCTGGGGAGTTCTTCTCAGAGGACGGCGCAACTGTTACCATCCAGCTCGACGGCGACAAGTTCGACATCCAATCTACAGGCAAGGAATACCAAGCATGGCACGCAATGGAGCAAGCCGCCGAAGAGAAGTTCATGTCTGCCTATGAGACGTTGGATGAGAATGCAACGCCACACTCTGACCAACAGTCAGAGAACGACAAGCAGAAGATGGCGGAACTGAAGAACGAATACCACCAATGGACGCTTGACTACTACAAAACCCACCCGATGCTCGGTTTCCTGTTCGAACTCGACGAGCGGCTCAAGGGCTTTCATTTCAATGACACGGGCCTTGCCGCTATGCTTGACATTTACCACCGCCAATACACCACGCTCTATCCTGACCATCCCGTGCATCAGCGCATTGCCGAGCAAGAGGCAGTGGGCTATCAGATTTGCGGGCGAAAGTACAACGACTACAACGTGCGCACAATGGACGGGCAGCAAGTCCGCGCCTCTGAATACTACAAGGAAAAGTTGACGCTCGTCATCTGCTGGGCCTCATGGTGTTCGCCCTGCATCCGCGACGCCTGCGACATCATCCCCATCTACAACGAGTACCGCAATCGTGGTCTGAACGTGTTCAGCCTCGCCCACGAATTCAAATCCACCGATGCCATGCGCAAAGCCGTCGAGCGTCACGCCTTCCCCTGGCCCTGTCTCGTTGACCTTGACAACGAGTTCGGCGTGTTCCATAAGCACGGCACTCAAAATAGTGCCCTATTCCTCATCGACTGCGACGGCACCATCATTGCCGTGCCTAACAGCATTGACGAACTGAAAGAGAAACTCAAGGAGATATTCAATGATAATAAATAAGACGATGGTGAGTACCAATCGTGCGAAATGAATATGTTCCTGACGAGGGACTGGCACCTGTCAGCTATACGAACTCTAAGTCAGAGCAGTAGAACGAATAGAAAAAGTCCTGATGTTGACCCTACATCAACAAAAGTACACAATTACACGCAATTGTTACACCTCAAACCGTAACTTTTACGGATTATTAAAAGACCGCCCACAAGACCATCTTCCTCATCCTCTACGAGATGGGCATGGATGACAAGGACGTGCGCCGCATCATGGGCATCAGAACCCCCGCAGCATTCCCGTCGTCACACAATCCGTCGCCAGCTGATGTCCACCACCAAGACCGTGGGTCAGGTGAAGGTAGATGCCCTGAAGGAGCGTCTGCTGACCATCAATCCCTCGGCAGAGAAGCCTATTGATCCCGACGGCAAAGGTAATGGTTCCATCGTCCACATCACCGCTATTTTCGGCTTTATGTTGGCAGGATTAGTGGTGCAAGATGCCGTAAAATAAGCCGTATATCGTCAATTTTTCTTTAAGGTAAAATCAAATTGCAGACCACCACTGCTGATATTGGTTACCGTAATCTGTCCGCCGTGCAGCAGAACGGCATTCTTAACAATGGCAAGACCGAGACCTGTGCCGCCCATGCTACGGCTGCGCCCTTTGTCCACACGATAGAAACGTTCGAAGATGTGAGGCAGGTGCTTCTCTGCTATACCGACTCCATTGTCTTTGAAAGTAAAAGCCCAACAGTTGCCTTTGTCTTCGGCAGATAACTCCATCGTCGTTCCTTCTCCTGCATAGTTGATGGCATTATCTACGAGGTTGCGGAAGATGCTATAGACGAGCGACCAGTTTCCATCTATGCTGACATCCTGTGGCAGACAATTCTTTAGTTGCATCCGCTTGGACGCTACGGCGAGAGCCGTTTCCTCAACGATGTCTGCCATCATAGCCGAGATGTCTACTCGCTCCATGGAGAGTACATCGGTGGCATAGTCCATACGGTTCAGCGTAGAGAGATCCTGCAACAGGGCAGTCAGCCGCTGGGCTTGTGCGTGGGTGCGCTCTATGAACTGCTGTCGCGTCTGGTCGTCCATCTGCGGGTTGTCGAGGATGGTATCGGTATAGCCAAGTATACTGGCCACGGGGGTCTTCAGCTCATGCGAGATGTTCTGCGTCAGTTCGCGGCGTATTCGGCTCTCCTTCTCCGTCTGTTCGCGACTGATGCGCTCGTCCATACGGCGGGCATAGCGGTGCAATAGCAGGGCAAGGCCGACCATGACCACCAGCGAGAACAACAGCAGGTGCCAGTCGCTGACCTCGTCAAAGGGCGCCAGCATCTTGCGGTCGTAGTCTTCGAACAGAATAAAGATGACGGCATAGACGGCAAAAATCACCATCACGCTCATCCACATCTTCGTTCCTTCTGATAACTTCTTCATCGTTCGCGGTAGCCAATTCTCAATTTTCAATTCTCAATTCTCAATTCTCAATTCTCAAACACGTATCCAAATCCTTGACGGGAGACGATCATCTGTCCGTATCGCCCAATCTTCTTGCGCATGCGGGTTACATTGACATCTACCGTTCGATCGGTGACGATGACATCCTGCGGCCAGACACTGTCGAGAATATCCTGACGCGAAAGCACCTTGCCGCGGTGACTTAGCAACAGGGCCAGCAGTTCAAACTCTGTCTTGGTCAGCGCCACCGCCTCGTCATCCACCGTGACCGACTTATGGCTGAGGTCTATTGACAGCCCCTCGTATTCAAGGCTCCCCTCCTTTTTGAGGGGTTGGGGGAGACTCCTGCTGAGCACCGCCTTCGCCCTCGCCACCACCTCGCGCACGGAGAACGGCTTCTTTATATAGTCGTCGGCTCCCAGTCCGAAGCCGTGCAGCATGTCCTCTTCTGTGTCCTTTGCCGTCAGGAAGATGATGGGTGTTGTTGCCGTCGCCTCGTTGTCTTTTAGCCGCCGTGCCAGTTCAAAGCCCGACAGGCCTGGCATCATCACGTCAAGCAACAGCAGGTCAAAACTTTGAACTTTATCAAGTGCCTCTTCTGCTGAGTACACCGCTTCGGCCTGATAGCCCGCCGCCCTCAGATTATAGAGCAGTATGTCGCAGAGATCCTGCTCGTCGTCCACCACAAGAATCCTTTTCTGTTCCATTCTGGGGGCAAATATAATAAAAAGCTTTCAATACTGCAAATTTTTATCTCCCGAATCTTGCTTGCACGACGTTAACCACGTAGTCGCCCAGTTTCTCGCACTCGTTGACGAGGTCAGCGAAGACAGTGCCGAGAGCGTAGTCGTATTCACGGGCGTTGACGGCACGGATATTTTCACCTTTTAACCGCTGGCGCATCTGGTTGATATCGTTCTCAATGCGGTAACTGTCGCGGATATCGTGCTCAGAGCGGTGGCCAGACATGATGGTATTCATCTGTGACAGGGCATCGTCGCAGAGGGTCATCATGGCCTGCAATTGGGTGCGCTGGTTGGCGGTAAAGTCCTTGCCCGTCTCTTGCAGACGGTTCATTGTGCGGGCCAAATTGTAGCAGGCATCTCCGATGCTTTCCAGTTCGCCCACCTCGCGCAACATCTGGCGCACTTTTACTTTGGTTTCGTCGCTGAGGTGGTTCTCGCTCACCTTCTCTAAAAAGCGGGCTATCTCTATCTCCATACGGTCGGTGTAGTCCTCCTGGCTCTCTATCTGGCTGAACAGATGCGCGAACTTGCCCTCGTCGCGTTCGTCCGTCAGCTGGCGTACCATGCTGAACATCCGCTGCACACGCTCGCCAAACTGCGCCGTATCCTTCTGGGCCTGCAGGACGGAGATTTCGGGCGTCTGCATCAGGTTGGTCTCGATGTACTGCAAGCGGAATTGCTCCTGCTCAGGCTGCGGTTTCTCAGGTAACAGCCTGCACACCACGCGCTCCAACTGGGGAATCAGTCCTATCAGAATGGCCGTGTTCGTCACGTTGAAACAGGTATGGAACATGGCCAGCACCACGGGCAAGAGTGTGGCTTGACCGCCAGCCGTCGGATCGTAGCCCACCAATTGGCACACCATATCGACAAAGGGATAGAACACGCAGAGCACCCAAATAACTCCGAACACATTGAACAATAAGTGTGCCAATGCTGCCCGACGAGCCTGTGTATTAGCACCGAGAGCCGCAAGATTAGCCGTTGCCGTCGTACCGATATTTTCACCCATCACCAAGGCTATGCCTAAATAAATAGGTAATACGCCCGTAGAGCAGAGTAGGATGGTGATAGCCATGACGGCTGCCGACGACTGTACGATGCAGGTAATCAGTGTACCGATGCCCAAAAAGGCAAGAATCGTCCAATAGCTGTTGGTGTCGAACGAAGCAAAGAACCGCACCACCGCCTCGTTGTGCTCCAGGTCCATCTCCTTACCCGCTGTACTCAGCATCACCAGCGAGAGGAACATAAACGCGATGCCAAACAGAAAGTCGCCCACAAAGCGGTGGCGCTTCATGTAGATAAGTATGATGCCGATGGCAAAAGCCGGGAACACGACGCTGGTCAAATCGACGTTGTAGCCCAGCGACATAATCCAAGCCGTGAGCGTCGTACCGATGTTGGCACCCATAATTACCGAGATGGCCTGCGCCAGCGTCAGTAGTCCTGCCGACACGAACGAAACGGTCATCACCGTCGTGGCCGACGACGACTGCACAGCACAAGTCACGAAGGTTCCCGTCAGCATCCCCGTCAAACGGTTTGTGGTCATCCGTGCCAGAATGTGTCTTAACTGCGGTCCCGCCATCTTCTGCAGGGCATCACTCATCATACGCATGCCGTAGATGAGCAGTCCTAATGCTCCAAGCAGTTTCAGCGATACCATCAAATAGTCTTGAGTTGTCTCCATCTTTTATTACTTCATTAGTTTTCGACAGCAAAGATAGCTCCTTTCTTCCATGCCACAAAACAAATCCTGTTACGATTCGGTTACGTAACAGGATTGTAACAATTGATGCAATAAAATACCAACGGGATAAAAGATTAATCATCCATTATCCCGTTGGTATTCAGTTTTGTTAGGCCGATATTGCCTTAATACTCGTCTTCGTTGAACAGGAAATCTTCCTTGGTAGGGTAGTCGGGCCATATCTCTTCGATGCTCTCGTAGATATCACCTTCATCTTCTATCTCCTGCAGGTTCTCCAGTACTTCGAGGGGAGCACCTGAACGAATGGCATAGTCTATCAATTCATCCTTGGTTGCGGGCCAGGGGGCGTCTTCTAATTTTGACGCTAATTCTAGTGTCCAGTACATATTAATAATGCAATTTAATGATTAACTTTTTATTGTTTTCGGTTCTTATTTTCTAATTTGCCCGCAAAAGTAATATTTTTTTTCTTATTTACAAGCATTCTGCCATATTTTTTCACTCTTGCCAGCAAGAAAATTCAACTTTTTGGCTAAAATGAAGAGATAATCGCTTAGGCGGTTGACATATTGCTGCACTTCGGGGGAGACTGTAGCGGTTTCTGCGAGGGCTACGATGCAACGCTCGGCACGACGGCAGACGGTGCGGCAGACGTGGGCTTGAGCAGCAGCCTGTGTACCACCAGGAAGAATGAATCCCAGACACTCGGGCAACTCGTGGGTGATGTTGTCGACGGCTTGTTCCAACTCCTTGACGGCACCCTCGGGCAGATGGGCTGAGGCAGGTAGCGGGTCATGGTCTTGGTCGGTAGCCAAATTGGTGCCAACATTGAACAGGTTGTTCTGGATGCACTCTACGAAGGTCTTCTCAGGACCATCGGGCAACAGGGCGGCAAGGAGTCCGAGATGACTGTTAAGTTCGTCGATGGTGCCGTAGGCCTCGAGGCGGACGCTGGCCTTCGATACGCGCTGACCACCTACCAGTGAGGTCTGTCCCTGATCACCCTTGCGGGTGTAAACTTTGGTAATTTTCATAGTCGGTTAGAAGTTAATGATATAGTTATGCTTATAGCGCTTGGTATCAAAGAGCACGATGCCACAGTAGTAGAGGTCGAAGGTGGTACCTGTACGAGTGTCGCGGGCTATCTGTTGCCAACGCTGTGGGTCGCGCCAGATGTCTTCGACCACCACCACGGTCTGCTCGTCGCAATGAACCATGAGGGGCTCGAAGCGATCCCACTGGTCGATGGGGATGCGAGCTAGCTCGAATTTCAGGGGTGAGAGGTGAGAGGTGAGAGGTGAGAGGATAGACTTTGCGCAGCCAGCGTGGAACCACTGGTGGTAGTCGTCAGAGAGAATGACGGAGGGCTGTCGCCAGTTGGCCAGTCGCAAGTAGAGACGCCCTAATTTCTCGCGCAGCCACTGGTCCTCATGCAGCTCGTCGTAGGCATAGTAGGGCCAGTGTTCGTTCACTACGTAGCGGACGAACGCATAGTCGGTGGGCGACTGTATGCCAAAGCCCCGACAGTGGTGGATGCGGCTCAGCCAAACGAGCCAGCGAGGTAGAGAAGTCACGTTTCTTAACTCTTAATTCTCAACTCTCAATTCTCAATTATTCCGGCAGCAGTACTACGCCATGCTGCTTCTTGCCATCCATCATGATTTTGAGCGGACGGTCGAAACGCACGTGGCGCACAAACTCTGTCTCCTCGACGGCAGGCATCTGGTCGAGCAAGTCCTTCTGCAGCACACCATCGCCCGTGAAGGTGTTGATGGTAAAGTAGCCTACGCCAAAGGATGTCAGGTTCTGGAAAAAGTGCGTGCCCTGCGACGGATCTACGTGGTAGTTCTTCAGACCAGCCTCGACGATGACGCGTGCTGCCGAGATATGCGGCCACTTGACGGGGATGCCCAGCCAGTAGTCGCTGGAGCCCCAACGACCAGGACCAATGAGCACGTAGTTCTTGTCTTCGTTGAGGAATTTGCGATTGATTTGCTCGATTTCGTCGGCAATGCGTGGGTTGTTGACGGCAGTGAAGTCGTCGTCCGTCTTGACATACACCACGTCGACCACATCCTCTGAGATGCCATGACCCAGCGAGTTGTGCGAGCGCAGCAGACACTGCTCGTCAGGAATGGCGGCGAGGTCTTCGTCGAGCACCTGCTTGGAGTCGACGATGGGTCGTATCTGGAGTAGGTAGAATTCGCCAGCGGTAGCAAATTTCTCACTATTCATTTTTAACTTTTCACTTCCATACAGGTTGCAGGCAAACTCAATCTCTACAGGGCGACGCATCTCTTCGGCACCCAACTTCTGTGCCAGCTGCAGGATTTCTGGCAGTGGGAAGACGCCATGTTGCAGCACACCACTGAACGAGATGACCTTGCGACCACCCTCGTAGATGCCATCGCGGATAATCTGGTCGACGGGGTCGAAGGTAGAGGCGATGCCCTGCAGTGAGCCGTCCTTGTCGGCCTCCTTGACGCGCAGGTTGAGGATGTTGAAACCATCATCCACCTTGAAGTCATCGCCAATGTGTGACATGTCCAGCGCATAGAAGCGCGTCTGCGTCTCGCGCAGGGCCGTCTCCATCTCTGAGGTCTGCAGCACCTGACGGGGGTGATAGGGGCTGACGCGCAGGGTCTGTCCACCATCGACGATATATTTACCCAAGCCCAGTGCCAGCGAGGCGATACCCTCTTCTGCCAGCTCGTCGCCAATGGGGTAGTAGTTGAGTGAGCGTAGCACACCGCTGAAGGTGGGATAGAAGCGCGTGTCGTGCTGTTGTCCGACCACCTCCTGCAGGATGACCGCCATCTTCTCCTGGTCGATGACGTTCGACGTAGCCGTCATATACGCTTTCGAATCTTTATAATAGACGGAGGCATAGACGCCCTTGATGGCACAGGCCACCATGCGCAGCATCTCGTATTTGTCCTCTAAGTAAGGCACCATATAGGTACTGTAGATACCCGCAAATGGCTGATAGTGAGAGTCTTCGAGTAATGATGACGAGCGCACGGCAATAGGTGCGTTGATGGCCTCGAAGAAGGTGAAGAAGTCGGCAATCAGAGCGTCAGGCAACTGGGCCCGCATAAAGTGTTGCAGAATCTCCTCGTCAGGAGCATCGCTGAGCGCAATACCCCAGAGGTTGTTCTCGTCCATGAACTGGTCGAAGAAGTCGGTACAGAGCACCACGGTCTTTGGAATCTGCACGGAGGCATTCTCAAACTGGTTCAGCTCTGGATGGCGCTTGATGATGTTGTCGAGGAACGCCAAGCCACGGCCCTTGCCGCCCAACGAGCCGTCGCCAATACGGGCGAAGTGGGCAAAGCGGTCGAACTTCAAGCGGTCGAAGACGGCTACGACACCGATGTTCTTCATGCGACGATACTGTACGATGGCATCGAAGATAATCTGACGGTGAGCGTCGAGGTCTTGCAACTTATGCCATGTCACCGTCTTCAGAAACTGACTGACGGGGAAGATGGCACGGGCACAGAGCCAGCGGCTCATGTGGTTGCGCGACACATGGTACTGGAACGACTCGGCAGGGATGTTGAAGATGTTGTCCTGCAACTCCTTCAGCGACTTGATGCGGAATATCTCCTCATGTGTCGTAGGGTCGCGGAAGACGAAGTCGCCAAAGCCCATGTGCTCCTCAATCATGTGGCGCAGGTCGACATTGAACTTCTTGGAGTTCTTGTCGAGGAAGTCGAAACCCTCTGCCCACGCCTTGTCACGGTTCTCTATCTCTGAGCTCTCCAGAATCAGGGGCACATACTCGTCGCGCTGGCGTATCTCGCGCAACAGCTTGAGACCAGCCTCGGCGTCGCCCTCCTCCACATGACTCAGACGACCCGTGATGTTCTCCATGGGGAAGCGCGTATCGCTGATGACGCCCAACACATTGTCGTGGTAACGGTCGTACCACTCCATAGCCTCCTCGTAGTTGGTGGCCAGCACCACCTTGGGGCGTCCGCGCTTACGCTGAGCAGCAGCATGCGGGTTAAGGGCCTCGGTCGAGAAGTTCTTCGACTGTGCTAAGATATAATTATATAGGTTAGGCAGCACGCTAGAGTAGAAGCGGATGTTGTCCTCTACCAGCAGAATCATCTGTACGCCCGCCTCATTGATGTCGTGCTCGATGTTCATCTTGTCCTCAATCAGTTTGATGATAGACAGGATGAGGTTGGTATTGCCCAACCAGCAGAACACATAGTCGAAGGCCGACATATCCTCGTTCTCTATGCGCTTGGTGATGCCATGCGAGAAAGGCGTCAGCACCACGCAAGGAACCTGCGGCGCACGCTCCTTGACGTCGCGGGCCACGGCAAAGGCGTCGTTGTCAGCATTACCAGGCATACAAATCACCAGGTCGATGTCGGTAGTCTCCAGTACGCTGCTGGCCTCTTCTGTGGTCGACACCTGTGTGAACGTGGGTGGATAACGCATACCCAGCTCCATATACTCGTCAAATATTTTCTCGTCGACGCGACCATCGTCCTCCAGCATGAAGGCATCGTAGGGATTGGCCACGATGAGCACGTTGAAGATGCGACGTGTCATCAGATTGACGAACGAGACGTCTTTCAGGAAGAAGTTGTTAAATTCCTGGGGAATGCTTGCCACACTTAGACCTTCTGGTCGCAGATTATTATCACTCATCATTATAGTATTTGGTGCTACAAAGATACAACTTTTTTGATAAAATGTAACCTTTTATGAAAAAAAATCGCATTTTTCCTTTGTTATGTCAAAGATAATTCCTATTTTTGCGTTGTCTTAATGACATAATGCAACTTAAAACAACTTTTAATTATATAATACTATGAACGTAGAGAAAATTATGCAGGGTCTGGAACAGAAGCACCCTGGTGAAGTAGAATTCTTACAAGCTGTACGTGAGGTGTTGGAGTCTATCAAGGACGTTTATAACCAGCATCCCGAGTTTGAAAAGGCCAAGATTATTGAGCGCATCGTAGAGCCCGAGCGCATCACGACATTCCGTGTGCCCTGGGTTGACGACAAAGGTGAGGTACAGGTGAACATCGGTTACCGTGTACAGTTCAACAGCGCCATCGGTCCGTACAAGGGCGGTCTGCGCTTCCATCCCTCAGTGAACCTGAGCATTTTGAAATTCCTCGGATTCGAACAGACATTCAAGAACGCACTGACCACACTGCCTATGGGTGGTGGTAAGGGCGGTTCTGACTTCAGCATCCGTGGCAAAAGCGACAATGAGGTGATGCGTTTCTGTCAGGCCTTTATGTGTGAGTTATATAAGGTGATAGGTCCTGATATGGACGTACCTGCTGGTGACATCGGCGTCGGTGCCCGTGAGATTGGCTATCTGTTTGGCTACTACAAGAAGCTGACCAGCCAGTTCCATGGTGCTACCCTGACCGGTAAGGGCATCGAGTGGGGTGGTAGCATTCTGCGTCCAGAGGCTACCGGTTATGGTGCGTTGTACTTCGTCAACCACATGATGAAGACCCACGGTCTCGACATCAAGGGCAAGACGGTAGCATTGTCAGGCTTCGGCAACGTGGCATGGGGTGCTGCTAAGAAGGCTACTGAGCTGGGTGCCAAGGTGATTACCATCAGTGGTCCTGACGGCTACATCTATGACCCAGAAGGTCTGGACGACGAGAAGATAGAATTCATGCTGGAGCTGCGTGCCAGCGGTAACGATGTCTGCCAGCCTTACGAGGAGGAATTCCCCGGCTCGAAGTTCTTCGCAGGCAAGAAACCTTGGGAGCAGAAGGCCGACATCTATCTGCCCTGTGCTACGCAGAACGAGCTGAACGGTGACGATGCCGATAAGATTCTGGCTCAGAAGCCATTGTGCGTTGCTGAGGTATCGAATATGGGTTGCACCGCTGAGGCTGTCAACAAGTTCATCGCTGCCCATCAGCTGTTTGCTCCAGGCAAGGCTGTCAATGCCGGTGGTGTGGCTACCAGTGGTCTGGAGATGACGCAGAACTCGATGCGTATGGCATGGAGTGCCGAAGAGGTTGACCAGCGCCTGCACCAGATTATGTCGGGCATCCACGAGCAGTGCGTGAAGTATGGTAAGGAAGGCGACTATGTGAACTACGTGAAGGGTGCCAATGTTGCCGGCTTCATGAAGGTCGCTAAGGCTATGCTCGCACAAGGAGTGGTATAAAGACGGAATGTAGGGCTCGCCCTACATTCCTAGTGAATAGTGAAGACGGGCTTTGCCCTAGTGAATAGTGAATAACGAATAGTGAATAGTGAATAACGAATAGTGAATAGTTTCAAACATAATGATTTGTTACGTTGGATGGTGCTGACGGCACTATTCACTATTCACTGTTCACTATTCACTAGCCCTGTAAGGGCGCAATCTTTACAAAAGGGTAAGGCATCGTTTTATGCCAAGCGGTTTCATGGACGCAAGACGGCCAGTGGTGAGCGTCTGCATCCAGACAGTCTGACGTGTGCGCATAAGAGCTATCCCTTTGGTACTTTGTTGACGGTTTATAATCCTGCCAACGGCCGTAGCGTCAATGTGCGTGTAACGGACCGTGGCCCTTATGTACAGGGCAGAATTATCGACCTGTCATGGAGTGCTGCCAAAGAACTTGGCATCATCGGACAGGGT
Source organism: uncultured Prevotellaceae bacterium (assembly GCA_900314985.1). Lineage (GTDB taxonomy): Bacteria > Bacteroidota > Bacteroidia > Bacteroidales > Bacteroidaceae > Prevotella. Next base: position 14,991 of record OMXL01000012.1, read on the forward strand.
GTTGCCACCGTTTTCGTGTCGAAGGCCGACACCTTTGTGGTACCTTTCTTGCCTACCGACGAGATCGATATTCCTGATCTGGAGTTGGAAACCAACGATGGTGCTCCTGCGCTGCATCCTTTCTGGAAAGACATGAAGGATGACCAGCAACAGGCGCAACAGCAAGAGCAGCAGAAGCCCGCCCAGAAAACACAGCAAAAGGCTCCGCAAAAGACGCAACAAAAGGTCAAAAAGACCAAATAAGTAATAATTTACTTATTTTTTGTGCTAATATCAAACAATTTTTGTATATTTGCACACGAAATGAGAAATATCAATACACACCTCGGCCAGAAATTGTCATTACTGGTCGTCCTATTTTTTTTGTCATTGGTCACAACGACCAATGCCGCATTACCCTTATTTGGTAAAAAGAAAGCGAAGAAAGAGATTCAGGAGAACACAAGCGACTACAAGAAACTGACTGGACGCGACAGCGTCGAGATGCAGGGAGTGATGAACGTTATCCAGAAGGGCGACAGCGTCCTGCTGGAGTTGCCCGTCAACCTGTTGGGTCGCGACTTCTTAGTACACAACAAGCTGCAGCAGGTTCCTATGGAGCTGAACGATGCCAGTGCAAACAAAGGCGTGAACTACGAGAACCAGATGGTTCGCTTTGAGTGGGATCGCCAGCGTAAGAATGTCATTATCCGTCAGCATCGTGTGACACCCGACGTGAAGTCTGGTGCCCAGATTGCCCGTTCGGTCATTGACAACTACATCGACCCAGTGCTGGCTACCATCCAGGTGTCGGCAGTGGCCAGCGACTCGTCAACGGTCATCTTCAATGTCAGCGACCTGTTTAATGGTAAGAAGAATATCCTGAACGACGTATTTAACGAGTTGAACATCGGCACGAATGCCAGAGGTGAGCTGTCGCGCATCATCAGCGTCAAGGCCTTTGAGCGTAGCGTGGTAGCCCTGTCTGAGTTGACAACTGTCGTGCAGGAAGGCAATGCCAAGGTCAACATCTCTGTGGTCGTCAAGACCAACATCCTCCTGTTGCCCGACCAGCCCATGCGTCGTCGTCAGGAAGACTGGCGTGTAGGCTACTTCTCGAAGTCGTCGTTGCAGTATAGCGACGAACAGCAGGAGGTGAAGAATGTCAACTACATCAGTCGCTGGCGCTTGGAGCCCAAGGATACAGCAGCCTATCTGCGTGGTGAGTTGACGGAGCCCGTCAAGCCCATCACGTTCTATCTGGATCGTGCTACCCCTCAGCATCTGCGTCCTTATATCATTCAGGGCATCAACGACTGGAACAGTGCCTTCGAGAAGGCTGGCTTCAAGAATGCCATCCGTGCGCTGGTACCAGATGACACCCTCGATGTGGAGAGCGACGACCTGCGCTACTCCGTGCTGACCTACGCAGCTTCTGAGCAGAGCAACGCCATGGGTCCGTCGACCATCGATCCCCGTACAGGTGAGATCTTAGAGGCCGACATCATCTGGTGGCATAATGTACAGTCGCTCATCAACGAGTGGTCTATCGTACAGACCGCTGCTGCCAATCCACAGGCGCGCACCCTGCAGATGCCCATCGAGCTGTTGGGCGATGCCGTACGCTTTGTAGCTACTCACGAGGCTGGTCACTCTTTGGGACTGCGTCATAATATGATTGCCTCTGCAGCCTATCCTACCGACTCTCTGCGCTCACCATCGTTTACAGCGCGTGTGGGCGGTACGGCTGCCAGCATCATGGATTATGCCCGCTTCAACTATGTGGCACAGCCAGGCGATGGTGTAAAGGTGATGTCGCCACACATCGGTCCCTACGACCTGATGGCCATCGAGTGGGGCTACCGCTGGTATCCCGCAGGCAGCAATGAGCAGGAGGAACTGGCTAAGTTGCTGGCCCGCTATCAGGGTAAGGAATATCGCTATAGCGAGGCACAGTCGATGCGTGAGGCTGTTGACCCACGCGCACTGAGCGAGGACTTGGGCGACGATGCTGTCAAGTCGGCTAAGTTGGGTATCAACAACCTGAAGGTGGTAATGAAACACCTTGTGGAGTGGACACGCAATGGAGAACCTGAGCAGAACTACGACGAGGCAGCACGTCTCTATAAGGCCGTCATCAGTCAGTGGCAGATGCTGCAGTATCACGTTTTGGCCAATGTCGGTGGCATCTATCTGGAGCGCCCGATGATAACGGGTACAGACATACAGCCAGGCTACATCTATGTAGAGAAGGAGCGCCAGCGTCAGGCTGTCCAGTTCCTGCTGGACGAGGTGCTGTGCTTCCCGCAGTGGCTCTTTGGCGACGAACAGGCTAAGCAACTCTTCCTGCTCAGAAAGACGCCGATGGGAACCTATGAACAGGACCCCTCTATGTTGCTGAAGAATGCCCAGAACTATATTCTGTGGGACCTGCTGGTCAACGAGCGCTTGGTGCGCATGTACCAGAATGAGTGGGTGAATGGCGACAAGGCCTTCTCGGCCGTTGAGATGATGCAGATGATTCACCAGCACATCTTCCGTAAGACCATCAATGGTCAGAAGTTGAACGTGATGGAGCGTAGCCTGCAGAAGAGTCTGGTCGATGCTCTCGTTACGGCAGCCTCAGAATTGGAGGCTTTCAAGAGCACTAAGAAGCTGACGGATGGTCAGGCACTGGCCGACAGTCGTAGCCGTACCATCGACATGACCAATCACCAGATTAGTCGCACCAGTGATGCACTGAGTGTGAAGCGTGCTGAGATGATGCGCATCCTGAAACTGCTGAAGAGTCGTCGTACCACTGGCGACCTGAGCACACAGATGCACTACGACGACGTAATATTGAGAATACAGACAGCCTTAGGGTTGCAAAAATAAACAACTAATGGAGAAATGCCTATGAGAAGACTGGTCTTATTAATCATAGCATGGGTGTGCACGCTGACCCTGATGGCTCAGGAGCGCACCATCACAGGTGTCGTCATGGATGGCGAACTACAGGGTGAACCACTCATCGGAGCCACCGTCAGCATTGGCGATGGCAAGGTGGGACAGGGTACCATCACCGACTATAACGGTCGCTTCACCTTGAAGGTGCCCGCTGGTACCAAGAAACTGACGGTGAGTTATGTGGGCTACGAGAGCAGGGTGATTAATCTGACGGGTGCTGTCAGCGACTACTCGGTACTATTGCCTGCCGACTCTAAGACGCTCGGTGAGGTGGTGGTAACAGGATACCAGCAGATTGACCGTCGTAAGTTGACAGCCTCCGTATCACAGCTGAATATCTCGGAAGAGGCCGTGGGTGCCGTCAAGAATATCGACCAGGCGTTGGCGGGTCAGATTGCTGGACTGAGCAGTGTCTCTGCCAGTGGTGCTCCTGGTGCTCCTGTGAAGATTCGTATTCGTGGTACGGCCTCTATCAATGGCGTGCAGGAACCCTTGTGGGTGCTCGATGGCATTCCTATGGAGGGCAACGAGATACCTGCCATCGATAACCTCAACGACATCGATGATATCTACCAGACGAGTATTGCCGGACTGAATCCCTCGGACATTGACAACATCACCGTGCTGAAGGATGCTGCCGCTACCGCTATCTATGGTGCCCGCGCAGCCAATGGCGTCATCGTCATCACCACGAAGAAAGGTAAGGAGGGTCGCCCTGTCATCAACTTCTCTACCAAGCTGACATACAGTCCGAAGGCTGACATCGATCGACTGAATCTGTTGAATGCTGACGAGAAGGTGAGCTTAGAACTCGACCTGCTGCGCAGTGGCTACAGCTATCGTGAGCACAAGGGTGGCGTGGCCAATATCCTCGATGAACTGGGCGAGTTCAATACCTACCAGACCAGTGGCTGGGATGCCCTGTCGGCTACTGCCCAGCAGCGCATCAACAACCTGCGCACCATCAATACCGACTGGAACGACATCCTGTTCCGCAACGTACTGAACCAAGAGTATAATGCCAGCATCAGTGGTGGCTCCGACCGTTCGCACTACTACGCATCGGCAGGCTACTATAAAGAACAAGGTACCGTGAAGGGCGTAGAGAACAACCGCTATAACGTCACGCTGAAGACTGACTTCAACATCAACAAGATACTGAAGCTGGGCGTATCGCTCTTTGCCAACCAGCGTAAGCAGGACAGCTACATGACGGATACGGGTGGCTTCACCAATCCTGTCTATTACTCTCGTCGAGCTAATCCCTATTTCGAGCCGTACGACAGTGAGGGTGGCTACAACTACGACCACAATGTGCAGGGGCGTGAGAATGCTTGTCCCGATTTCAATATCTTTGAGGAGAGTGCCAACACGTCGAAGGAGCGTATTGACCGTTCTGTGATGGCTATCTTCGATGCGGAGTTCAAGTTCAACAAGTATCTGAAGCTGACCACCCAGCTGGGCTATCAGTACGACAACTACCAGATAGACCGCTATGCGGGTCAGAACAGCTATGCCATGCGCAAGGCCAAGGAGTATGCCAGCTACACCATCGACGGTGTCTATCGCACCATTCTGCCTGAGGGTGGTATGACGAAGAAGACCAACTCACACTCCAGCCAATGGACGTGGAAGGCGATGCTGGAGTGGGCACGACGCTTAGGTGACATCCATGATGTAGAGCTGATGGCTGGTACAGAGGTACGCCACACAGAGGCTGAGACGCTGACCTCTACCGCCTATGGCTATGACGACCGTACCCTGACTACGCAGCCCGTCTTGTTCCCCACCGAGAACATTGCCCGCAGCTATCCGCTACATGAGGAGACCCACTTGGAGAATGCCTACGTATCGTGGTTTGCTACAGGTTCCTATACCTTATTATATCGCTACACCTTGGGTGCCAGCATCCGCTTCGATGGTAGCGATGTGTTTGGCGTGGCCAAGAAATACCGCTACCTGCCGCTCTACTCCGTCAGTGGACTGTGGCGTGCCAAGGAGGAGAAGTTCCTGCGCAATGTAAGATGGCTCAGCGAGCTGTCGCTGCGTGCGTCTTATGGTATTCAGGGTAACATCGATAAGAACACGTCGCCCTACCTCATTGGTACCTATCAGCGCACCACCATTCTGCCTGGCAATGTAGAGTCGGTCATTTCTACCGAGACGGCGCCTAACCCTGACCTGAAATGGGAGAAGACCAGCAATGTCAACTTAGGACTAGACTTTGCCATCTTGAAGAATCGCATCCGACTGGGCATCGACTACTACTATCGTAAGAGCAGTGACCTCATCAGTTCGCGTAAGTTGCCATTGGAGACGGGCTTTGCCTATACCTCTGTCAATTGGGCATCGATGAAGAATGAAGGATGGGAAATCTCGTTGAATACGCAGAATATCAAGACCAAGGACCTCAGCTGGACCACCTCTGTCAACTTGGGTTTCAACACCAACGAGGTGCTCAACGAGACAGTAGCCGAGAACTCCACCTATCCTGGTCGTGAGGGCTATCCTGTTGGTGCCCTGTTTGCCTACGAGACGGCAGGCATCGACAGCGAGGGTTACCCCCTGTTCCGTGCTAAGGACGGCAGCATCCAGACGGCTGCTGAGTTCTTCCAGCTTAATAAGTTTGGTGCCAGCACGCTGACCGCTGAAGAGCAGCGCAACCTCTACACCTATATGGGCAGCGAAGACCCCAAGTGCTCGGGTGGTATCATCAACAACGTGGAGTGGGGCAACTGGCAGCTGGGTGTCAACGTCATCTTCAACCTTGGTATGAAGGTTCGTGTACAGCCCTCTTATTCGCCTACCTACTTCGATCGTGGTTTGAATTGCAACCACGACATTCTGAATCGCTGGACTCCTACCAATACCGACACCGACATGCCTGCATTGATGGTCTCGACGGCAGCTCGTGCCAGCGAGTTTACACACTTCTCAGAGTACAACACCTACAGCATGCTCGACACGTGGGTGAAGTCGTGCAGCTACTGGCGACTGCAAAGCATCCGCCTGGGCTATAAGCTGCCAAAGGAGTGGCTGAAGAGCATTGGCATCACTTCAGCATCGGTATCCTTTGAGGGCCGTAACCTGATGGTGTTGGCGAGCAACTACGATAACTACCTGGATCCGGAGACGATGGGTAACCCCTTCGCACAGCCCATCACCCGCAGTTTCATCTTTGGTCTCAACGTAAACTTCTGAGCGGGCTTTGCCCTAGTGAATAACGAATAACGAAAAACGAATAACGATGATAAAGAACAATAGAATAAAGTGGCTGAGTGTACTATTCACTATTCACTGTTCACTATTCGTTAGCATGATGTTCACATCATGCGACAACTTCCTCGATATCACACCGACAGGAAAGGTCATCGCCTCGACAGGCGAGGAGTATAGGGCCATGCTGACCTACGAGTATAAGTACTTCCCCAAGGACCGCCACATGACGACGGTACGTACTGACGAGCTGAAGTTCTCGGGTTCTACTGCTAGCAGCGACCTCGACGCCTATCTCGACCTGTGGCTCTGGAAAGACGAGAATCCGTCGCCTACCACGTCGTACTTCTCGTGGCGCAGCTACTACCACGCCATCTATATCGCCAACTACATCATCGAACATCAGGAGGAGATTACCGATGCGTCAGCAAAGACCATCAACCAGCTGGTGGGCGAGGCCTACATGATGCGTGCCTACTGCCACTTCCTGCTGGTCAACCTCTATGCAGAGCCTTACACGCACTGCACACCTGCCACTACGCGTGGTGTACCCATGATGTTGGAGGCTGATGTTAACGCCATACCAGGTAGCAGTAGCGTAGAAACTATCTACCAGCAGGTGCTGAGCGACATTGCTGAGGCTGAGCAGCGACTGAACGTCACCAAGTGGGACGAGGGCGAGAACTACCGCTTTAATACGATATCGGCACAAGCCCTTCGCGCTCGTACCTATTTATATATGGGTCGCTGGCAGGAGGCTCTCACCGCCGCCAAGGCTGTCATTGCCGCCCATGGTGACCTTGAAGACTTGAATGTATCTTCTGCCTTGCTGCCCGACAGTTACCAGTCGGCAGAGAATATCGTGGCTTTGGAGCAGTTCAGCTCGAACCTCTCTACGGTTATCAATCAGCCATCCAACGATTTCATCAGCCTTTATCGTACGGGCGACCAGCGCAAGTCGAAGTATTTTAAGCGGGCCACCAGTACTACGTGGACATTGCTAAAGTCGGATGGCTACTGTTCGTTTCGCTCTGCTGAGGCTTACCTCACAGCTGCTGAGGCTGCTGCCCAACTGAACGACCTGACGGGAGCCATCGACCTGCTGAAACCTCTGCTGCAGAAGCGTCTCAACGCCACAGCTTACCAGGAAGCCCTCGACTTGATGGCACCGATGAATCAGTCGCAGCTGTTGCAGGAAATCTACGACGAGCGCGCTCGTGAGCTGGCTTTCGAGGGTCATCGCTGGTACGATCTGCGTCGCACCACACAGCCCGCCCTGACACGCACCTATGGTGGTCAGACCTACACGCTGACACCCGAGAAATACACCATGCGCTTCCCCACAGAGGCTGTGGAATCTAACCCAGAGATAGAGCGCTGGGAATAACGGTTAATGGTTAACGGTTAATGGTTATTGGATTACATTTTTATTTACTTATTAAAAACAAACGCTTATGAAAAAGTTATTACTTATGTTGGTAGCCTGCATGGCTACGATGACAGCCTTCGCAGGTGGCGAAGATGAAGGTTGGCAGAAGTCATTCACCCCAGTAGCCGACAAGGGTGACCTGGCTGGTGTCCACACCGCTGTGGCTCCTGACGGTTCTGTCTATGCCAGCAGCACTTACAATCAGGCTTTCCAGTTTGCTGGCAAAGCTGTGACAGACCCCGATGGTCTGCTCTCTTCTTGTGTTGTGAAGTACGACGCTCAGGGCAATGAAAAGTGGGCAGTGAGTCTGCTGGGCAAATGTTCTATCGATGCGATGGCTGTTGATGCTGATGGTACACTATATCTGACAGGTAACTATACGGATGCAGCATTGACCTTGACAGGAACCTCTGGAACAAAGACTCTGTCAGGTGATGCTTTAAAGGCAAATGCCTTTGTCGCTAAGGTTAGCGCTGAGGGCGTATTCACGGAAGCAATCTCTCTTGTTCCTACGGCTTCTGTTCCTGAAGGTTACGAAGACTGGTGCGAGTTGGGCATCTATCCTAACAAGATTGTTATTGATGCTAACAAAGTTTTGGTATCGTGCATGTTCAAGGGCGACGTTGCCGAACTTGGATGGCAAGGTAGTTATGTTGATGTCTTCATGATGGCTTATATGGACAACAGAAGTGCAGGTGTCTTCATGCTGGATAAAGCAGACCTTGCAAATGCTACCAGTGTTGCAACAATTCAGCATACAGGAAGAATTGTTGACCAGATGATGGAGGATATACAGGACTTCCCCAATGCCATTGACTTTGTGGTATATGAAGGTGTTCCTCATATCGCTTTCGTCGGTTGGGGTAATCTGACGCTTACAACACCTGCAGGTTCACAGCCTTTTAACTTTGAGATGGCAGGAGAAGGAAAGAATGAACATGCTCTGGTATTGGTCAATGCTGCTGCTCCCACACAGGCTAAGGTGTTCCATACCGCTCCTAATGACTATAGTGGAGCCATTTATGGGCTCGTAGATGCTACTCTGGCTGATAACAACTGCATTCTTGCTGGTACCTTCTATGGCAACTTCGCCTTGGACAACACCGTTACCAAGGACAAGAATACCTCTTTCGTTGCCTCTATCAAGATGTCTGACTGCAGCGTCAACTGGGCAAAGGCTAATGAGGTGGAGTCTGAGGCTCAATGTATGATTGTTACTGGTGAGGAGATTCATGCTGCTACTGCTGATGCTCACTATGTCTTCAGAACTTCTGATGGTGACCTGAAGAAGGCTGAAAATCAGGGTTTCGACGATGCTTCTTGCTACAATGACCAGTATTGCAGCACCATCTTCACCAACGAGAACAGCGTTGTTGTATTCAGCCCCAAACTGAAGACCAGCGGCATCGACGAGACCACTGCTCTGAAGAACGGCGCAGCCAAGTACTACAACCTGAATGGTGTAGAGCTCAGCGCTCCTCAGAAGGGTCTGAACATCATCAAGACAGCTGATGGCGTAAAGAAAGTTACGGTTAAGTAATAGAAATCATTTAACCTATTAACATAGCATGCCTCAAACCCTCTGTACATCAGGGTTTGAGGCATGTTAAATGTTGACGCATCTATTAACATACATCTAACATACTTGAAGTGGACGCTGCGCCAAATTGCTACTCTTCTACTAAAAAATGCAAATAATTTGCACTTTTGTCTATATTATTCTTACAATTTGGAACAAATTGCTACCTTTGCGTAAAATTTTTAAGAGGCGAGGACCTCTAACGTGCAAGAACTTATATAATAATCAACTGGAAAGATGGTAAAAGACGAAATTCAGTGGCGTGTCGGAGAAACCGTAAACCTGACAAGAGAAGTCGCAGATCTGAAAAGTGGCAGTCGTACTGGCTATAAAAGACTCATTGCATCACGTTATATCTGTATACGCGAGGAGTCGGAGGGACAGCGTGGCATTTTGTTGAAGGTGCTGGGCAAAGCAACCAAAGACGATATAATGATTGTCGGCGGAGAGCCTTTCTGCAAAGACGATGCCGACGAGCTATTCGTGGGTGTACAGTACCTGAGCTACCCGTTCCCCACCGAACAGGAGGTGAAAGAGGTGCTAAGCATACTCCAGCAGGATGAGAGCCTGCAGCAAATCTTCGACAAGGCACGCATGCACGCCAATCCACGTTCCACCTATTGGGTCAACGAAACGGCCAAGCATCTGCTGTTTCTGAAGCAACCACAATACTACGATGCTTTTTCCCATGAACTTCGCGTGCCTACAGACAATAGTGCCCGCTACCGCCTGACCATCGTCTACTTCAGCAAAGGAAAGCTGGAGTGGTAACGGGTAGTAGTCAGTCTGGTAACTCATAGTAACTAGGCTGGTTCCAATCATGGGGACAGATTTGAAGCCCCTCTGATTAAGCCTTTAGAGATCCTTCTTGTAGCAGCGGTGGCGACGAATCTGTTCGGATTCCAGGTATTGCCACTGCGACAGGACGCCTTCGTTGGTCTCCATCTGTGGGCCCGTAATGGCCCAATCGAAGCCGTAGCTTCTGAACTGGCGGATGAGGTCGTCGAAGATGAGTGCGTTGGCACCCTTGCTGCGGTATTCGGGCAGTACGCCAATGAGCAGCAGGTCGACGGTATCGGTCTTGTGCCACTTCAGTATCTTCAGCAGGTGCCACCAGCCAAAGGGCAGGAAGCGACCATCGCGCGTCTTGCGCAATGCCTTAGAGAAAGAGGGGAAGGTAACGCCGAAGCCTACCAGCTTGTCGCCGTCCATGATGCCTGTTACCAGGTTGAGGTCGGCCAGCTTGATATAGTCGTTGACCAGCTTGTCTATCTGGTGGTCAGAGAGCTGGCTGAAACCATAGAGGTTCTTGTAGGTCTCGTTGAGCAGGTCGAAGATGCGCTCGCCCCAACCGTCCTGCACAAGCTCTTTGCGTGAGAACTTATGAACGCGCAGTCCGTAGCGCTTGCGTACCATCTCGGTAATCTTGGCAAACTTGTCGGGCACCACCTCAGGCACCTTGACGCGCAGCTCTACCCAGTCGTTGGCCTTCTCGTACCCCCTCTGCTCCATGTGTTGCGGATAGTAAGGGTAGTTGTAGTTGATGTACATGGTGGAGAGCTCGTCGAAACCCTCTATGAGCATGCCCTCACGGTCGGTATCGATGAAACCAATAGGACCTGCAATCTCCGTCATTCCCTTGGCAAGTCCCCAGTCCTCGACCGTCTTCAGCAGGGCGGCACTGACCTCTGGGTCGTCTACGAAGTCGAACCAGCTGAAGCGTACCTGCTTGCGGTCCCAGCGCTCGTTGGCACGGTGGTTGATGATAGCGGCTACGCGACCCACCATCTTGCCGTCCTTGATGGCCATGAAATATTCGGCCTCACAACATTCAAACGATGGGTTTCCGTCGTGCTCCAGCGTCGACATCTCGTCGCTGAACAGATAGGGTACCGCATAATCGTTGCCACGATAGAGGTCGTAGAAGAACTGCACAAACTGTTTCAGCTCCTTACGACTGGTGACGGGTATGATTTCAATCTTGCTCATGGCATGTTTCTTACTTTACAGCATGCAAAATTACAGCAAAAAACTTAAACACACAAATAATTACCCTTATAAATTGTCAATATATTGCCACAATTGACGATAGAAGGGATGGCGCGTCAGGGTGGGGGCATCACCGAGGATGATGAGTTTCATGCGGGCACGGGTAATGGCGACATTCATGCGGCGTAGGTCGCGCAAGAAACCAATCTGTCCGTCGTCGTTGGAGCGTACCATCGAGATGACGATGATGTCGCGCTCCTGTCCTTGGAAACCATCGACGGTATTCACGCTGATGAGTCTGCGGAAAGGCTTGAAGAACTCGCGCTTCATGAGCAGTCGACGCAGGTACTGCACCTGTGCCCGGTAGGGTGAGATGATGCCGACATCGATGCGCTCGTCCAGCAGGCGCTGCTTGCCAATCTGGTTGAAATAGTGCTGTAGCGCCAGCAATGTCACCTCGGCCTCGGCCTTGTTGATACGTCCAAAACTCTCACCGACGAACTCTTCCTTGAATGAGACATCACTGTCGGCAGGCAACTCCAGTTGCGAGGTGTCAATCCATGTCATGGGGGTGTCTAAATCAAGGATGCTGCGATACCTCACCTCTGGTGCACTCTCCACCAGTCCACCATAGAAATAGTTGCTGGAGAAGCGCATGATGTCGTCATTCATGCGGTACTGTATCTTGAGCAGTTTGACAGCCTCAGGATGCGTCTCGACGATACGCTCCATCAGCGTCTTGCCCAGACCAGCCTTCAGGGCAGCAATGCTCTTGACAGTAGGCGGCAGCTGACAGTGGTCGCCAGCCAGCACGACACGACTGACGCGTCGTAGGGGTATCCAGCAGGCAGCCTCCAAGGCCTGGGCAGCCTCGTCAATAAATAAGGTGCCAAACTTATGACCATCCAACAGGCGGTTGGCTGAGCCCACCAGCGTGGAGGCAATGACGCGAGCCTCGCCAAACAGGTCGTTGTTGATGCGTATCTCCAACTCGGTGGCACGACCCTTCAGACTCTCTAACTTCTGGTGGAATTTCTCGTCACCACGCTTGCGATGGCTGCGCAGGTCACGAATAGCCTTACGGATAGCCCATAGTTGGGTGTAGTCGGGGTGAGCCTCAAAGCGTCGCTCATAGGTAAACGAGAGCATCTTGTCGTTGACCTTTGTAGGGTTACCGATACGCAACACGTTGATGCCACGATCTACCAGCTTCTCTGATATCCAGTCGACCGCCATATTGCTCTGTGCACAAACCAGCACCTGGTTCTCACGCATCAGCGTCTCACGGATGGCTTCCACCAGCGTGGTGGTCTTACCCGTTCCTGGAGGGCCATGGACAATGGCCACATCCTTGGCTCTGAGTACCATATTGACAGCCTCCTCCTGCGTCTGGTTCAGATAGGGAAAGTGCATGGGAGGAAAGACGAAGGTCTCTGGCTTCTGATGGCTGTAGAAGAGGTCGCGCAGATAACCCAAGCGTCCCTTGCCCTTGATGGCACGGTCGAGAGCCTCCATCATCAGACGATAGCTGGTCTCGTCGAACGAGAGTTGCACGCCCAACTGCTCCGCATTCTGCAGGTCGATAACGGGGAAGCCGTCAGGAACAGTTATCACCATACGGTCGCCATCGACATAGCTGACGGTGCCTGTATGGCGGAAATGTCTCACCTCTGGCTTCTCACCTCTCACCTCTTGAAAAAAAGATACAGGCCGTCCGAACTCAAAGTTGTGCTCAATATCGGTATCGGCCGTGCGCACCAGTTCTATGGCCAGTTGGTTCAGCGAGTTGTAATAGCTCTTTGTGACCTTTACCGGCCACCAGGCATCACCACGCTTCACCTTTCGCTCCATACCAATCTGCTCGGTCTGTTGGCGAAAGGCCTCCCGCTCTGTGTTATATTCCAGTTGCAACAGCAACCGTTGCTGCAGGAGCGCCTGGATAGGTGATGACTGTTTTTCCATATCGGATACAAAGGTACTACTTTTTTTGATTATTTCTGCTTGTTTCTTATGGCTTTTTGATTACTTATTCGTATCTTTGCAGAAACTATGACACATCTGCATCCGTTATATTCCGACATCCCACGGCCAGAGAGGTTCACTTACCCCTTCTGCTATGAGCCACATCCGTTGTGCCAGTTGGCAGCCAAGGAGGTGCAGGCATATATTGCCAGTCATGCAGAGATTAAGGAGGATGCAGACAACGGAAAGATGTTTGGCGTGCTCATCACGCAATGCCCATCAAACCCATTAGCCCCATATTACTTTCTATCCGCATATAGTGGACTTCTCGCGGGTCGCAACGACTGGGACTATTTCGTGCCACCCGTCTATGATGCCCAACAACCTGATGGCTACTTCAAGACCAAGGAGCGCGAAATCTCAATGCTAATCAAATCCCCCCTCCCTTCGGAGGGGGACAGGGGGAGGCTGCTGTCTCAGGACCTGCAGCTCTGGCTCTTCCACCAGTATCAGATGCTGAATGCCCGTGGCGAGCGAAAAGACTTGGTGGCTATCTGGCAGGATTATTACGATCGTCCTAAGCTGAGACAGAAATACCCGCTGCCACCAGGTGGTACGGGCGACTGTTGTGCACCCAAACTCTTGCAGTATGCCTACCAACAGGGCTTGCAGCCAGTATGTATGGCCGAATTCTGGTGGGGAGCACCCACCAAAGAGGAGTTGCGCCAGCATCTGAACTACTATCCTGCTTGTCGGGGTAAGTGTAAGCCCATCCTGACGTGGATGCTGCAAGGACTGGAGGTCGATCCAGACCCAGAACTGCAGGGCTTTAAGCACGTAGAGATACCTGTTGTCTATGAGGATGACAACATGCTGGTAGTCGACAAGCCCAGTGGTATACTCTCGGTACCGGGGCGTATCGACGACTATAGCGTAGAGACGGTGATGCACGAGCGTTATCCCGACAGTTCTGTGGCGCACCGTTTGGATATGGGCACCAGTGGTCTGCTGCTTGTTGCGAAGAATGGAGAGGCATACCGCTCCCTGCAACAACAGTTTATCCGCCATGAGGTAAAGAAGAAATATGTGGCACTGCTTGAGCGCCCAGGACATGGTGCTGGCACCATCAGTCTGCCACTGCGTCCTGACCCCATGAACCGCCCTCGTCAGGTGGTGGATATGGAACATGGTAAGCGTGCCGTGACCCGCTATGAGTTTGTCAACGACCGCCTAGTGGCGCTATGGCCAGAGACAGGCCGTACGCACCAGTTGCGTATGCATTGTGCACACCCCGATGGACTGTGCAATCCTATTGTCGGCGACGAGTTGTATGGCACCAGCGGTCAGCGGCTCTGTTTGCATGCCGCAGAGATATGGTTTACGCATCCCGTCACTCATGAAGAGATGCACCTGAATTCACCGATTCCCTTTTAATAGTTAACGGTTATTGTTTATTGTTTAATGTTTATGGTATAAATTATGGTAAAGCACATTATTCTCTGGACACTGAATCCAGAATTGTCGGAAGACGAGAAGAAGGCCGTAAAGGCAGGTATCAAGGCAGGTTTGGAAGGACTGGTAGGAAAAGTTCCTGGACTGCTTGACGTAAAGGTACACATCGATGGCCGTCTGGCATCATCGAATGCTGACGTGATGCTCGACAGCACGTTGGAGAGTGAAGAGGCACTGAAGGGCTATGCTGTTCATCCAGAACATGTTGCCGTAGCCAACGGTAAGGTGCGTCCTTATACCGTACAGCGAAGCTGTCTGGACTTTGAAATCTAAAAAATAATGTAAAAAATGCGGTAGTCTCATATATTTGTTGTATCTTTGCAGAATAAATGAAAAACGACAAACACTATGACATTCACAGAAAAGGCGAATAAAATATTTAATCAGGCCATCCGTGACTACCACTTGAAGGACCACGTAGATACGCCCATCAGCAACCCGTACGAGCGTGACTCGATAGAGTATAGCCTCTACCTGAAGTGCTGGATAGACACCGTACAGTGGCACCTGGAGGACATTATCCGTGACCCGCATATTGACCCTGCAGAGGCATTGGGTCTGAAGCGTCGTATAGACCGCTCTAACCAGGACCGTACAGACTTGGTAGAGGAGATTGATACCTATTTCCGCAAGGTTTATGCCGACGTAAAGCCACTGCCTGATGCCCGTCTGAATACGGAGAGTCCGGCATGGGCTACCGACCGTCTGAGCATTCTGGCCCTGAAGATATGGCACATGAAGGAACAGACAGAGCGTCAGGACGCTGATGCAGCACACCTGCAGAAGTGTCAGGCTAAGCTCGACGTACTGTTGGAGCAGCAGGTCGATTTGTCTACAGCTATCGATCAGCTGTTGGAAGACATCGAGGCTGGTCGTAAGTACATGAAGGTGTACCGCCAGATGAAGATGTATAACGATCCCGCTACCAACCCGATACTGTATAAGAAGTAAGAGGTAAGAAGTAAGAGGTAAGATGTAAGAAGTAAGAAGGATGAGGAAAGAGCATATACTCGTTATCCGCTTTTCAGCAATGGGCGACGTTGCCATGATGGTGCCCGTCGTCTATTCGTTGGCGCATCAGTACCCTGATATCCGTATCACGGTGCTGAGCAGAGCATTTGCTCGTCCTTTCTTTGAAGACCTGGCCCCCAATGTCGGCTTTATGGTGGCCGACCTGAAGAACGAATACAGGGGCATCAAGGGTCTTAACGCACTCTATCGTCGACTGACAGCCAAACAGTTTACCGCCATTGCCGACCTGCATAGCGTGCTGCGCTCAGGCTATCTGCGCATGCGCTTCAACTTAGGACGCTATCGCGTTGAGCATATCGATAAGCACCGCAAAGGGCGCCGCCAGATTACATCGGCCTCACATAAGGAGTTGGTGCAGCAGCCCACCTCTTTCCAGAACTATCTGGAGGTCTTTGCCAAGCTCGGCTATCCCGTTGATATCAAGTTTAAGAGCATCTTCCCTGATGAGGGTGGCAACCTGAATATGTTGCCCGCAGGAATGTGTGTCAAGAAGTCCTATGAACAATGGATTGGCGTGGCACCATTCGCAGCCCATGAGGGAAAGACCTATCCGCCACGCCTGATGCATCAGGTGATAGAGCAGCTCATCAACAAATATCCCAAGGCCCGCATCTTCCTCTTTGGTCGTGGCGAACAGGAGACCCAGTACTTCACCGAGTGGAGCCAGCAGCATAGCGCCTGCGTCAACGTCGGCGAACAGTTAGAGTCGATGCATCAGGAACTGATCTTGATGAGTCATCTCGACGTGATGATATCGATGGACTCGTCGAATATGCACATGGCCTCACTGACCAACACACCAGTAGTCAGCGTATGGGGTGCCACTCATCCCTATGCGGGGTTCATGGGCTGGGGACAGAGTGAGGAGAATGCCGTACAGATTCCGCTCGACTGCAGACCGTGCAGCATCTTCGGACAGAAGCCCTGTCTGCGTGGCGACTATGCCTGCATGCGCAACATTGCGCCAGAGGCTATCGTAGAGAAGGTGGAGAAGGTGCTGAAGCGGGCAGAGCCCTAGTGAATAACGAATAGTGAATAACGTAATAATTACTAACCCTTTAAAACAAAAAGCTTATGAAAAAGTATGTTTGTGACACATGTGGCTACGTGTATGACCCCGCAGTAGGAGACCCCGATGGTGGTATCGCTCCTGGAACAGCCTTTGAAGATATTCCCGATGATTGGGTATGTCCCATCTGTGGAGTAGGAAAGGACGATTTCTCTCCTGAGGAGTAACGGCTACAATTTGAACTTTTTGACGACGACACCGTCGTAGGTATTAACGGTCAGGCACACGCTGTCTGGCCGTTCTTCTGTCGGTAGCAGAATACACACATAGCGGCGGTTGGTGTAGTATTCGGCTGCTTCGCCTTGGTCGTGCAGCAGACGGTAACAGACCGTCTTCGTCTGGTCCTCGTTCTGGCGCACCTCGTCAAGGGCCAGTGCCAAGGCATGGATGCCTTCCTCGCCATTGTCGTTGCGACCGTTCTTGAGCAGCAGTCCCATATTGATGTATTTCCCATCGCGCGTTAGCCATGAGCTCTCCAGACCTAATGGGTCTTGCGGCTGGCGCTTGAAATCTTTCGCATTACGGGCAATCAGGGTGGGCAGAATACCGATGGATGTAACTTTGGCCTTGCCGTTGTCCTCCTTATTATAATATAAATAGGTACGATAGACAGTATCGGCAGTCTGTATCCATGATGCTGTCGTCGGATTGCTGAGAAGATAGCTGTCACCATCGTCGGTAATGAACGATACCCCGCGCTTCTCTCCATCTACGGTGAGACAGGCGAAGTCGGCCAGCAACGTAGAGTAGCGCCCTTCGCCCTTCTCATAGCTGTCCGTCTCACAAGACGACAGAGCTATCAGAAGAGATAGGCATATGGGCAGTATCCGTTTCATCATCATGGCGGTAGCAAACTATTCACTATTCACTATTCGTTATTCACTAGCGAAGCGTTGATATAGTTTCTCACTGGATTGGCATACATGGTCAGCATGCGCTCACGGAGGAAAGCCTCGTCTTTGTTGGGAATATTGATTTTAGCCAACTGACCAGCCAGATACTTCCCAAAGCGCTCCACGTCTTTGGCCGTATATTGGTCGGTATGAGCAGAGGTGCCTTCCAGTTGGTCTAAGGCAATGTAGTTGCAGGGATATAGGCGGTAGCCAGAATGAATCTCCTGGTCGATGCGCTTGCTGAGCTGCTGGAAGTACTCATTACGAGGCAGTCCGTCGAGTTCTGAAAGCCACTGGTTGATGGGCGTGCCGCAGTGGTAGTGGACGCGTCCTTTATAGCCGAAGATGCCCGTCTTCATGTTGTCGAGGTCATCCTGGCGCGACTTCTTAAAGGCAGGATTGTCGCGCTTCTGCTGGAACTCCTGTGCCTTCAGGTAGTCGCAGGGGTCAAACTCATAGCTGATGGTCAGCGGACAGATGTTTAGTTCACGCAGTTCACCACCCATAGCCAACATCTTCAGCACGGCGTCCTGTGTGTGGTCGCTGGAGTCTTTGGCACGGCCTTCGCGCTGGGCAATCCAGATATTCTCTTTCTTCTCGGTAACGGCATAGTGGATATAGCGGCTCATCAGCTGTGACGAGCGCATCATCTCGTGGGCTGTCAGTCCACGGCGTACCGTGAATGCCTTGTTCATACGTACCAGACGCTTAATCCACGGATAGATCAGCAGATTGTCACCAATACCAATCTCTACCGTAGTAGGATGGCCGGCAGCAATCAGCAACACGTCAAGAAATGCAGAGTCGAGTACGATGTCACGGTGGTTGCTGAGGAAGGTATAACGCTGTGTCTTGTCTGCAGATAACAAGCTGTCATCAAAGGTGCAGCCGTCGGTGTGCTTGTGGATAATATGCCACACCACGGGTTTCATGAAGCGCTTCTGGAAGTCCAGCGGTGTCTTGATGCCCATAAAGGCCAACTTCAAGAAACCATTACGGATTCCTTTGGGCAGCCAAGGGACAAAGCCCTTCAGCACCATAGAGAACTGGCGGTCACTCAACAGATCGTTGAATGCCTGCTGCATCTCGCCACTTTCATAAGGTCTTATTTCGTCAAAATCCTTGATATCGTACTCCATCGGTAGCTAATCGTTTCTTTAGTACGCTTTGTACCTTTAGGTCAAAGAAATTATTCACTATTCACTATTCACTTTTCACTAGGCCGCAGGCCGCTTAGAACTGATTTTCCACAATGTCTGTCAGCACGTCCTTCATCTCCAGACCAGCAGCCTTTACCTGCTGTGGAATGAAGCTGGTGGGTGTCATGCCTGGTGTGGTGTTCACCTCTAACATCGAGATCTTGCCATCCTTAGAGATGATGTAGTCGATGCGGATGATGCCGTTGCAGTGCAGGATGTCGTAGATATGACTGGTAATCTCACGGACACGACGGGTTACATCCTCTGACAGACGGGCGGGCGTAATCTCCTGAACCTGTCCGTTGTATTTGGCATCGTAGTCGAAGAACTCGTTGCTGGTAACGACCTCTGTAGCGGGCAGTACGACGGCCTTGTCACGGGTCTTATAGACACCGATAGAGATCTCGGTACCCTCCAGGAACTGCTCTACCATAATCTCAGGACTCTCCAACATAGCCTTACGGATGGCAGGGGCCAACTGGTCCTTATTCTTCACCTTGCTGACACCAAACGAAGAACCGTCGGCGGCAGGCTTGACAAAGCAAGGCATACCGATGCGCTGTTCTATCTCGTCGTCGCTCACCAGCTCTTCATAACCCTGACGAATCAGCAGCGAGTCGGCCACGCTGACACCATAGCCACGCAGGTACTGGTTGAGGACAAACTTATCGAAGGTCATAGCCTCCACGAGTACGCCACTGGTAGAGTAGGGTAGACCAATCAGGTCAAAGTAACCCTGCAGGATACCATTCTCACCCGGTGTGCCATGGATGGTGATATAGGCATAGTCGAACAGTTTGGCCTTGCCGTCTTCTACGAACGAGAAGTCGTTGCGGTCGATG
Organism: uncultured Prevotellaceae bacterium; assembly: GCA_900314985.1. Taxonomy (GTDB): domain Bacteria; phylum Bacteroidota; class Bacteroidia; order Bacteroidales; family Bacteroidaceae; genus Prevotella. The sequence goes on from OMXL01000012.1 coordinate 34,641, forward strand.
CGTGCAGTCACGCCACCTTCCAACTCGACATGCCAGTCCTGTCCCTTGATGTCTACAATATATACGTTATAGCGCTCCTTGTCGAAGAAGGAGTAGAGTCCTTGTGCTGAACGCAGCGACACGTCGTGCTCTGAAGAGTCGCCACCACAAACAATAGCAATGTTACGTTTCAGTTGTTTCATTATTATAATTATTAACTATTCACTATTGACCTACGGTCGAGCCTGCTTACGCTCGGCATTGCTCATGCAAGCATGGCACTGCTCTCGCTTAACCGCAGCCTTCACTTTTCACTAGCGAAGCGTACGTGTTCCGCCACTTCTCAATCAGTGCCTGCATGTCATCGGCCAGCTCGCTGGTGAAGTCCATCTGCTCGTGTGTCACAGGATGCACAAAACCTAATGTCTTGGCATGTAGCGCCTGACGGTTACACAGCTTGAAGCAGTTCTGGATGTATGCCTTGTAGCTGGCGGTGCGCTCGCCACGCAGTATCTCTGTGCCACCATAGCGCTCGTCGGCAAACAGCGGGTGCCCGATGTGCTTCATGTGGGCGCGTATCTGGTGGGTGCGTCCTGTCTCTAAGCGGCATTCTACCAGTGTGGTATAGCCATAGCGCTCCAATACCCTATAATGGGTGACGGCGCTCTTGCCGATGTCTGAACCTGGAGGGAAGACGGCCATGCGCTGGCGGTCCTTCGGGTCTCTACCGATATTTCCTTCGATGCGGCCGGTATCTTCTGTGAAGTTGCCCCATACCAATGCCTGGTACGAGCGGTGTGTGTCGTGGTTAAAGAATTGTGCGCCCAGCTCCGTCTTGGCCTCAGGCGTCTTCGCGATGACCAGCAGTCCGCTGGTGTCTTTGTCGATACGGTGTACCAGTCCTACACTGGGGTCGTTAGGGTCGTAGCTGGGCAGGTTGCGCAGGTGCCATGCGATGGCATTGACCAGTGTGCCGTGGAAATTGCCCACTCCCGGGTGTACCACCAGTCCTGCAGGTTTGTTGATAACCATCAGTTGGTCGTCCTCGTAGACGACGTCCAGTGGTATGTCCTCTGGTTCAATGGTGGTATCGTAGTGTGGACGGTCGAGCATCAGTGTGATGACATCGCCCGGGCGTACCTTATAGTTGCTCTTGACAGGGGTGCCGTTCACCTGTATGAATCCTGCATCGGCAGCCTTCTGGATGCGGTTGCGCGAGGAGTGCTGCACGTGCTCCGACATGTATTTGTCAATACGTACAGGCTCCTGCCCACGGTCCACTTCCATGCGCAGATGCTCATACAGCTGACCATCAGAGTCAGTGTCAGCGTCCATCAGTTCAATATCGTCGAATTCTTCCGTCATCTCCTCGTTTTCAGGTCAATGAATTCTCAATTCTCACTCACTCACTTCCTCGAAGTCGTCGGTCTCACCACCGTCTACTTCCTCGGCATCTACCACGTCCACATCGTCCAAGTCCTCAATGGTACCCTTGCCGACGATGAGCGTCAGCGGATGGTCTATCGAGATGCGGTCGCCATTAGATACGTGACGTCCATGACAAAGGATGCCATATACCCAGTCTCTCTCGCCGTCCACCATCTTTCGTGGGTTCAGACGGAATCCCATGGCGGTCAGTCTGGCTTCTGCCTCGCGAACGCTGGAGTTATCAATGATGTCGGGAATGGCAAAAGACGGTGAAGAGGGGGAGTTGACCGTCACATAGATGACGTGACCCTTCTTGACCTTCTGTCCCTCGCCGGGCGTCTGTAGTAGGATGCAATCGGCAGGCAACGCCTTGTTATAGCCAGAGTCGCTGACCACAACATCCAGTCCCATCAGGTTCAGTTGGCGCTCAGCCTTGTCAATATCCACACCTTTCAGGTTGGGTACTACGATGTCCTCGCCATGATGAGTGTACAAATCCAGGCCGAAGCCTACACCTAAGCAAAGCAAAATGATGACCACCAGCATCGCTGATAAGTTGATGACCACATAACGGTCAAACGCCTTGCTCAATGATTCTTTTATATTCATGCTTTCTCTTTCTGTGCTATGATTTCGCAAAAGTACAAAGAATAATTGATAAACGCAAAAAAAATTGGGTATATTTCTAAAAAACATACCCAATTCTTATTCGTGACTCGTCTAGGAATTACTTTCCGTGGTGCTCGTCAGATACAGTTAACTTCTTGCGGCCCTTAGCGCGGCGAGAAGCCAGTACGCGACGACCATTCTTTGTTGCCATGCGCTCACGGAAACCATGCTTGTTTACGCGGCGACGATTGTGCGGCTGAAATGTTCTTTTCATTGTTTTATCTTATTTTTATTGTTATAATTCGTCAATTCGGGCTGCAAAATTACATAATTAATTCTAATTGTGCAAGTTTTATGCGATTTTTTTCACTTTTCACTTTCCACTTTTCACTTTTTTTCGTACCTTTGCACCCGCAAAATGACATTTTACATATTATAATAGCATATTTTTATGATTAACTCACAAGACATTAAGAAGGGTACTGCCATCCGTATGGACGGTGCCATTTGGGTTTGCATCGACTTCCAGCATCGTAAGCCCGGTAAGGGAAACACTATCATGAACATCAAGATGAAGAACGTTACCGACGGCCGTGTGTTGGAGCGCCGCTACAACATCGGTGAAAAGTTGGAGGACGTTGTCATCGAGCACCGCGACTACCAGTATCTCTATGAGGATCAGGAAGGTCGTATCTTCATGAACCAGGAGACTTTCGAGCAGATCCCCATCGCTAACGACCTCGTAATCGGTCACGAGTACATGAAGGAGGGCGACGTAGTATCTGTTGTTAGCGATACAACCGATGGTACTATCCTCTACGCTGAGATGCCCGTGAAGACTGTTCTTCGCGTTACTCACTCTGAGCCTGGTATCAAGGGCGACACCGCTACCAACACCCTGAAGCCCGCTACGCTGGAGACTGGTGTTGAGGTTCGCGTACCTCTGTTCATCAACGAGGGCGACCTGATTCAGGTTGACACTCGCGATGGTTCTTACCTGGCTCGCGCTAAGGAGTAATTCTCAATTCTCAATTCTCAATTTTCAATTGTGAATATGAGATATTCACTGATCGTTCCTGTCTACAATCGTCCTGACGAAGTGGACGAGTTGCTTGAGAGCCTTTGCTCTCAAACACTGAAAGACTTTGAGGTGATTATTGTAGAGGACGGTTCACAAAAACCATGCAAGGATGTTTGCGACAAGTACGCAAACATCCTTGATTTGCATTATTACTATAAGGAGAATAGTGGTCCTGGTCAGTCGCGCAACTACGGTGTAGAGCGCGCCCATGGCGACTATGTCATCATTCTCGACTCCGACGTAGTCCTCCCCACCGGCTATCTTGCTGCTGTCGATAACAATGTTCAATGTTCAATGTTCAATGTTCAATGTTTCGGCGGTCCCGACGCAGCCCATCCCTCCTTCACCCCTGTCCAGAAGGCCATCAGCTATTCCATGACGTCGTTCTTTACCACGGGTGGCATTCGTGGCGGCAAGAAAAAGTTGGATAAGTTCTTCCCACGCTCCTTTAATATGGGCATCCGTCGTGATGTCTATCAGCAGTTGGGTGGCTTCTCGAAGATGCGCTTTGGCGAGGATGTCGATTTCTCCTACCGTATCGTTGAGGCTGGCTATCAGCCACAGCTGTTCCCTGAGGCATGGGTATGGCACAAGCGTCGCACCGACTTCCGCAAATTCTTCCGTCAGGTATATAATAGTGGTATAGCGCGTATCAATTTGGAGAAGCGCCATCCAGGCACCATGAAACTGGTTCATCTGCTGCCGATGGTTTTCACCCTTGGCGTTCTCGGCATGTTACTATTGTCGGTATTGTCACTTCTCTCACCTCTCACCTCTCACCTCTCACCTCTATTCTTGCTGCCTCTTCTGCTTTACTGCCTATTGCTTCTTATTGACTCCACCATCCTGAACAAGAGCCTCAAGGTAGGTCTGCTCTCCATCCCTGCCGCCTTCACCCAACTGATGGGCTACGGTTTCGGTTTCATCGAGTCGTGGTGGAAGCGCTGCGTGCTGAAGCAGGATGAGTTCACCGCATTTGAAAAAAACTTCTATAAATAGGTATGGTTGACAAACTCAACATCAATCAGTGGGCTGAAGAAGACAGGCCACGCGAGAAAATGATGGCTCTTGGTCCACAAGCGCTGTCAGATGCTGAGTTGTTAGCTATTCTTATTGGTTCTGGTAATACCAAGGAGAGTGCTGTCGACCTGATGAAACGTGTACTTGCCGACTGCAACAACAATCTGAACACGCTGGGCAAGATGACCATCCACGACCTGATGCAGTATAACGGCATCGGCGAGGCGAAGGCCATCACCATTCTTGCGGCCTGCGAACTGGGCAAGCGTCGCCAGATGGAGAAACCTGAGGAGCGTCCCGACTTAGGTACGGCCACCAAGATATACAACCACATGCACCCCGTGTTGCAGGATTGCGACGTGGAAGAGTTCTGGGTGTTGCTAATGAACCAGAACCACCGACTCATCAAGCAGCAACGCATCTCGCATGGTGGCATCACGGAGACGGCTGTCGATATCCGTATTATTATGCGTGAGGCCGTTCTGGCCAACGCCACCATCCTGGCCGTTTGTCACAACCACCCCTCTGGCAACCTACGCCCCAGTCCCTATGACAATGAGTTGACCCGTCAAATCCAGAAGGCCTGCCAGCTGATGCGCATCCATTTCATGGATCACGTCATCGTCACCGATGGCGCCTACTTCAGCTATAACGAGGCTGGTCACATCTAATCATAAGCATTCCTCGGCCTCTCCCAGCATGTCCTACTCCAGCGGGATCTCCGGATGCTGCACGGCCAGCGGCAGGTCCTTCTGCGAGAGGTAGAACATATAGAGGATGACGGGCTTCGAGCCTCGGTTCTCGCCGTGGTGGATGGTGTTCACCATCTCGACGACGGCCTCGCCCTCATGCACAGTTTTCTCTTTGCCGTCCTGTCCGATGATGGTCAGCTCGCCCTGCACCAGAATGCCATAGTTCATGACGGGGTGGTGGTGCCAGCCCAGCTTCTGTCCAGCGGGGAACTCGTACTTCACGGCCACCAACTCGGGGCGCCCCTGGAAATAGTCGGGCAGCTCCACACCGTCCCAGCTCTTGTCGGTGCGAATCAGTTCCGTCGATACTACCTTTGCTGCGGTTTGCTCCTCCTGTGTGTTTGCCTTCTTGCAAGAGGTTAATGAACCAGTTACTGTCGTTGCGCCGCAAATAAGGATGGCGGCCATCATCCAATTCATCATCTTTTTCATCATGGCTTTTGTTTTATAGTTATTTTTTTCTTTCTGTCTTACTTACTTGTGCGATTGATATAGTCCATGATAATCTCTACGGCATCATTTTCACTCAGGTCGTCCATCGAGATAACGAGCTGGTAGTTGCGGGTGTCGTAGCGCGAGGTTTCTTCGTATTTCTTGATGTAGGCTTCGCGGGTGGCGTCCATCTTCGCAATGATGTCATGGGCTTCCTGCTCGCTGACGTCCTGACGGCGCATGACGCGCTTAACGCGGTGCTCCATCGAAGCCTGAATGAAGATGTTCAGGTGGTTGGGCCATTCGCGGAATACCATGAAGCCTGTGCGACCAGCTACCACGCACGATGACTGTGCAGCCAGTTCCTGCAGGATGCGCTTCTCGGTCTCGAACATGGTGGCATTATCGAGCTTTACCTCGGCTTCCATGGGCTGACTGGCACTGTTGACCAGCGTATGGTAGTAGTTGTTGATGTCGTTCCACCACGATTTCTTCTGCGCCTTGATTTCCTCGATGCGATCTGGTGTGAGACCGAACTTCTGGGTCAAACCGTCGATGACGGCCTTGTCGCAGTACTTCACACATAATTTCTCGGCCAACTTGCGGCCTACGGTACGTCCACCTGTTCCGACTTCGCGGTTGATGGTGATGACGAATTTCTCGTTTTTGTTCATAGTCTTAATGTTTTATGTTATTATTCTTGTCTTCACGCTTTTTGTTTTTTTCTTGAACATCTGGCTGATACCGCTCAGATAGTCCGAGGGCGCGATGCCGAAGGCAAACTTGAAGGTACTGATGTATGCTGCGGTATTCTTGAAACCGCACTGGCTGGCAATGCCTTCTGCCTGCTCGTCCAGCGACAGCGCCTCATTGCCGACGATGGCACGGTAGTCGTCAAGTGCCGTAAGAATGCGATGGAGCTGTTCGTTTCGCCGACGGAATATCCGATTATTACGCAGAATATAGCTTCCCATCACCACCAGTGCTATTACGATGATGACGAGTATCGCGATGATATGATTGGCCACAGCTAACGTGTATCCGCTGGCGTAGCAGAATGGGCTTGCCAATAATAGCATTAAAAAGGTTGAAACAATTCTTTCTTTCATAATCATATCTTTATTGATGTTCTTAGTCGCCTGTCGGCGAGAACTTCTACAAAATGTCTTCAAGTTCATCTTCTTCGCTATCGAGCTCCTGCAGTGTCTCCACGCGCCAGACGAGGAAGACGATGATGACGATGCTGATAATCTGCGAGAGATACTCGCGCAGGAGTTCGCCGGCATTCGAGGTGTAGATCATATAGACCATCAGGAGAACCATGACGGCGGCCAGGCTCTGCCACACCTCCTTGCGCTCCAGGTCGGCATAGTTGTCGAGCAACCAGTGGCCGTACTGCCGCAGCGCTACGATATAATAGGTTACGAAGGCGGCGATGACGGCTAACTGCCAGTAGTAAGGCAACTCGTAGCCGTAGAACTGGCTGTGCTGTGCGATACCCACCACGGCAAATATCACCACGGGCAACTGCGCCATCAGCCACGGCCACAATGGGCGACGGCGGTCTTGCAGCATGGCTAACAGTACGGCCATCGTGAGGGGTTCCAGTGTCGTGTGGTCAAGCATGATGTTTGTGATGTTGCGCACCAGACGGTCGTCAGCCAACCAATACAGACCGATGGCATACCACCACAGGTGACTCGCTGCTATGGCTGCCAACAATGCTGCCGTCCAGCGGCGTAGTCGAAGGCTCGACTTGACATCGTCGGCAAAGACGTTGCGCTGCCTGAAGAGCAGATACATGCATGCTACTACGGCCAGGAGAGTCACCCCGCCGTAGAGCATCATGAAATATATATATTGCAATCCTCGGTATTCGTACATATTTTAGGTTTTTATTTATTTTTCTTTTGTTAACGGTTACGCACAAACATACAATTATTTTTCAAATTGGTAGTGATTGTTGCCCCAAAAGTACAAAATTTTCACGAAATCACCAAGCCCTAAACAGCTGTTTAGTGCAGATTTATACGATTTGACAACTCAAATTGTATATTTGACATGTTGGGTGGCGAAATGACACCATTTTTTAGGGGCGATGAGTTACTCGCCCGTGTCGCGCATCCACGCCGTTACGCTCTGTCCAGTGCGTTGCATGAACGCGCGGCTGAAGGTGCTGTAGCTGCGGAAGCCACTCTCGTAGGCCAGCTGTTTGGCACCGACGGTCTGGCTGGTGGAGGCAGCCTTCTGGTAGAGGTCGATGAAGTGGTTGATGCGCAGATTGTTGATATAGGTATTGTAGGTGATGCCCTGACGCGAGAAATACTGGCTGAGATACGAGCGGTTGGTACCAATGGCATGGGCCAGCTGCTGAAGGGTCAGGTCGTGCTGCAGATAGAGTTGTGTGTTTACGCAGTGCTCCTTCAACAGTCGTTCGATTTGTGCAAGGTCGATGTAGAGATAACTGGAAGACTCGGACTCCGCAGACTCTCCCCCTTGCCCCTCCCTGTGAGGGAGGGAAGTTGATGGTTCTGCCGCTGAATCTCCGCCTTGAGTGTATTCACTCTCCTCTCCAATCGGAGAGGGGACGGGAGTGAGTCTCGGTAGCGTCTCTACGCGCCACAGCATAAGGCCGACCAGTACCAGCTCGATGACGTGTATGAGCCAGAGAATGAGCATGTCGGTGGCGAGTACATAGAGGACAAACAACAGCATGCAGCCAAGTGCCACCGCCTGACACAGCCATACCTTCTTATTCTCCAGGTCTGCATAATTGTCGTTCAGCCATCGTTCGTACTGTCTGATGGCAAATACCATGTATCCGGTAAAGAACAGGCTGAGCAACAGGAGGTACATACTCACAATCTGTTCCATCAGCTCGTTGGGATTGACCGTGAACGCTCCACCAAGTGCCACGAACGGTATTATGGCCACCAGGGCGGGCCACACCGGTCGGTGGCGGTCCTGCAGCATGGCCAGCAACATGCCGACGAAGGTGGTAAACAGCAATATACAGTCGAGCATGACGAGCACCAGATAGGCCACGGATTGCTGGTCGCCGGAGTAGATGTAGAACAGCAGCCACCATACGTGCGCCAAGGTCGATACGGCAAAGAACGATGCCGTCCAGCGGCGCAACCGCACTGGTGGCGTGACACCTTGCGCAAAGACATTGCCCTGGCGCAGCAACAGGTAGAGAGCCGCAAGGAGTGGCACCACTCCCGATATGCCGTAGAGGATGAAAAAGAGAATGCCTTCTGTGGATATATGTTCAATCAGCATGGGTGCGTAACTTTTTTAGGTCTTATTGTTGGTGCAAAGATACATAAAAAACATTGTTGTAGCAAATTTTTGTCAAATCATTTGGTGACTTATGTAATATTTATTACTTTTGCAGCGATAATACCAATGACTTGAGGGAAAGATGATGCATAGAAAGATACACCTTATTATATTTGACAAAGAATTCAGATTCTCTGCCCAGGCATATTGTATTCTTTTACTACTTACCCTGTTGCCCACTACGCTACAGGCTCATGACGCACCTAACTCCGCCCAACAGTTGATGGAGAAAGGCGACTCTTGTCGACTCATCTGGAAATACAATAATGCTCTCAACTACTACCAGCAGGCTTATGACCACCCTGAAGTAGCCGACGATGTGGATATGCAGTTCCAACTCTTGGAACGTATCATGCGTACCCATGATGTGCTGCGCCACTGGAAGGAAATGCCCGAAACCTCCTATCGCCTTTATACTCTCGCTAAGGAGAGAGGTGACTCCGTACATGTCGCAATGGCCCTGCTCATGCGAGGCAAACGTATGCACGCCCTCGGGCAGAAGAAAGAAGGTATCCAGACATGTATCAATGCCATTGAGATGCTGAAACGAACCGATTATGCACACAAAGCCCACGAATTAGCCGGTTACTATGCCATTCTCGCCAAGTTATATACCTGCGACGGAAGGTATGATGAGGCACTACGCATGTCGCAGGAAGAGGAACATTACGTCGAATTGTCGCGGAAATGCCATCCTGACGAGTGGTAACATCGTAATCTGCTGCGTGTCTATATCATTCGAATGGAGATACTCGCCAAGATGGGCCGCATGGCTGAGGCTGACAGGATCTACCAGAAGTATCGTCCAACCATCAATACCGACCCCATCTGTGGCGATGCACTACTATGTTATTTCCGTCTTCATGGCATGTACGACGAAGCGCTGCAGTTTCTCGATGCAGCCATGCAAAACATCAGTAACGACGGTGACTCGATAGGCCACAACATGCTGCGCCTGTTAAACGACAGGGGTGACATCTATATGCGTATGGGAGAGTACGAAAGGGCGGCAGAATGCTACTCCCGAACATCCGCTATTGCCGACACACTATCAGTTCATTCGCTAAGCTATCTCACCGTCGAGGTACAGAAAGTGATAGATAGTGAGCGAACCATTGCCAAGCACCGCGAGTGGCAAATTATCATTATTGCCGGTATCATCATCCTGGTCGTTTTCATTCTACTGATGCTTCGCCAGAATCTGATTGTCCGTAGAAAGAACAAGAGAATGATGGCCCTTATCCGACAGCTGACGAGCTATCGAGAGGCGATTATTCAGAACGGAGATTCCGATGAAATGGGCGAAAATCTCGTTTCTGGTGTTTCTGCTGAGGAGTATAAGCGCTTCAAGGAAGTAGACAAACGTATCATGAAAGAGCAACTCTTTTCCAATCCAGACTTTGGACGTGACGACCTGATGCGCCTATTAGGTGTCGATAAGAATACGTTGCCAAGTCTTATCAATAGTATTACTGGAACGAACGTACCCGGATACATCAATAGTAAACGTATGGAGTATGCCGTTACTCTCGTTAAGATGCATCCGGAGTACACCTTGGGAGCTATTGCTGAGGCTTGCGGCATCAAGAGTCCTGCCACTTTCATTCGTAACTTCAAGGCTGCTTACGACATGACGCCTTCTGAATATCGCAAGCAATTGGAGAATGGTTTCACTGCCCCCCCCCCCAGTATTAACACTTAATAACAAAACATAGTTCTGTCGACAAATTACGTCGTCGAGCATTGTTTTGCAATAACAGCCCGTTTTTTCGATTAATTCGACAAAAACGGACTGTTATTTATATGTAAAGGCCGTATTTGGGACAAAATGGAAAGCCTTGTGGACAAATTGAAAAAGATGTGACTACTAAAAAGTTGTTAATTGTAAATAATATTGTGTATTTTTGCAAAATAATTATGTCAACAAAACATATACAGAGACGCAGAATGGCAAGATTATTATTCATAGCAGTCCTATTCTCATGGATGTTCACCGACGTTCATGCCCAACAGGTTACCATCAGCAACAACCTGTTGTATGATGCCTGGCTTACTCCCAACCTGCGGGTTGGACTTCGTATGTCGCCCCATTGGTCGGCAGGACTGACTGGAGGTTTCCGTCCTTGGCCCACTAACGACGAGACTACCCCCAAATGGCGCCATCTGCTGATTTCACCTGACTTACGCTACTGGACAGATTCCGTCAACGTACACCACTTCTTCGGTGTCAACCTCATCTATAGCCATTTCAACGTAGCAGAAGTGAAGTTCCCCTTGGGCCTGTATAAGTCTGTACGTGACGAGCGCCGTCAGGGTGATCTCGGTGCCTTGGGCGTTTTCTATGGCTATTCATGGCCGTTGGGACGCTATTGGAATATCGAGGCGGTGATAGGTGCTGCCGTCGGATATACCCGATTCCATCGATATGAGTGTGGCCATTGCGGCAAGAAACTCGCTACTGTCAAGAAGCTCTTTGCCATGCCACAGGCTGCGCTGAACATCGTGTACAATATTCCAGGCCGTCCAGCTAAGACAGTCCCCGTTGAACCTGTTATCATTCCGCCCGAACCCTATGTGCCAGTAGTACGCACTGTTCCCGACTTTACCGGTCGAGCAGGTCAACTGCAGAAGGACAATCCCGTCCTGACGCATGTGTCGAAGTATAAGCCTTATGACCGTACCCGTATTCTGCGCAGAGACAAGGATGCCCTCTATGTACACTTCCCACTGTCAAAGTCGGAGCTACATACAGAATTCCGCGAGAACAAGGAGGTCTTGGAGCGTATTGTTGACATCACCCGTCAGATTATGGCCGACACCACCAGTAGTGTGAAGGTCATCCAGATTATCGGTCTGGCCTCTATCGAAGGTCCCATTCCTGGTAATGAGAAGTTAGCCATCAATCGTGCCCTTGCCCTGCAACACTATGTGCAGGACCAGCTACAGATACCCGACTCTCTGTTTGACACTGTTGGTGGCGGTGAGGCATGGGCAGAGTTCACTGACCAGTTGCAGGAGCGTGTGGCTGCTGAGTCTCCTCAGATGGCAGCCGAGCTCCAGCAGGCACTGGACATCATTGCCAGTGAAGACGACCTCAATGTGCGTGAACGTAAGTTAAAACGAATGAATGGCGGACGTACGTGGAATTACATCAAGGAGCACATCCTCAGCGACCAGCGTAACTCTGGATACATCCGTATCTACTACGACTACGTCCCCGACACCAATGCCAAGGTCATCAATGAAGCCAGCGAACTGCTGACCACCGACTGTAGCGACTGTCACCATGAGGCGCTGCGTCTGCTGCTGACAGTCCGCAGCGACGAGCGTGCCCTGAACGCTTTGGGTACCGCCTATTGGCTCTGTGGTCAGCAGCAAGAGGCTCTCGACTGCTTCCGCCGTGCCGCTGCCAATGGCAATGCCGATGCGAAGGAGAATCTGCGCCAGTTGGAGCAACACCTAACCAGAATTTCAAATGCGAGAATAAATAACTCTAATAACTAACAAATTTCAATCACGATGAAAAAGTATTTCAACTTTGCCTTGTTGAGCGCGATAGCACTCTCAAGTACGTTTGGTTTCACAGCCTGTTCGTCAAGTGACGACACGGTAGCGGAGAATTTGAAGGTGGAGGACAACCCCACGTATGATCCAGTAAATGGTACTGTAACATCACAGTTTGTCCTGAACATTGCCAGCGACACAAAAAGCAATGGCAGACGTTCCTCAGCAAAAACTGTACAAGCAGGCGGCGAGAATTTCCGCGGTATTGACAATACCCTGCTTTTTGCTTTCAAGACAAGTGGCAAGGGCTTTGTTGATGCAACGATTGCTGGCGCTGCTGCAGCGAACCGTTACGACCTGGGAACAGTGGCCGCTGCAGGTTCCCTTGACAATGACGGCAGCGACTCTCACCGCATTCTGGAGCTCGCTATGCCCACAGGTACTGATGCTATGCTGTTCTATGGTAAAGCTATCAAAGCCAGTGACGCAGACGCTAATGAGGTCGGCAAGGCCACCTATTCCGTATCGGGTTCAACAGCGACAGCCTTCCACTTTGATCTCAACACGCGTGTTGGAGAAAATGCTGCGAAATACGAACATGCAGCTCAAATCTTGGCTGCTATCATGACAAAGATCGTCAATGTCACTGGCACCTATACTGTTGTTAAAGCGAATTATCCATCTTGGCCCGGTAGTGATGGAGATGTTTTAACTTCCACTTGGAAAGATTTGAACCCGACCGCTCAGGCTCGTACTCTTTCACCATTGGAGGATATTCTCTATAAAGCCTTCAAGACCCTTACTACTTATGGTGGTAACGAACTGCGCGGTGGTTCTTCAAATGCGATTCATACAACGGTGAAAGATTTGTATTCTGTAACCATTAAAGTAGCAAATGCCACACCGACCTCTCCATACGAAGAGTTGGCAAAACATCTCGCTCAGCAAATCAACACTCAGATAACCAATTACTTTACTTCTTCAGAAACAGAGGCTGTTACTGGCTATAAGGGTGCCGATGGTATCAAGAGCGCAATGGGCTCAAGTTGGAATGACGACTGGAATGATGTTGTTTCTACAGACATTTCTGGCTTCCCTGTTACTTTCAACATACCAGAGGGTGCAGCACAGCTTGAATATACTGCTTCCACAAACACATTTTCCCATAAGCAACCGGGAACCAGCCTGCTTGACAAATCAACAACAACTCAACCAACAGCTTATACGTTCCCTGCAGAGTTGATGTATTACTGCAACAGCGGTGTGCGTACTTCGAACAAGGAGAAAACTTCCAGTGAAGGTTATCCTAATGGTGTCGCTAACTGGGATGACAACACTAAGTGGGACAGCGATTGGACTGGAACATCAGTTACATCTTCCACTCGTGCTACGGCTATGACGAAGAACGTGAACTATGGTGTGGCTATGCTGAAGACTACTGTTCAAATCAAGGAAGGTATTACTTCACTTGAGGACAACAGGAAAGCACTTAACCCAGGTGAGGACAACAAAGTATTCTCCCCTGCAAACATTAACTTCTCATGGACAGGTGTTATTATTGGCGGTCAGCCCTCAAGTGTTGACTGGCAGTTCTTGCCCACAACCACCGATTTCAACAAGCTGGTTTATGACAACCGCGTGACAGGCCTTGAAGCAGGAACGGCCGTTTCCAAAACTGCAGGTTCTGCATCAGCTCCCAACTATACGATCCTGTTTGACAACTATATTGCCTCTAGTACGCAGAACAAAGTACGCGTAGCCCTTCAGTTCGTCAACAACGGTGAAGATTTCTGGGGACGTGACAATCTGATTCGTTCGGGTCAGACATTCTACCTCGTAGCAGAACTTGATCCTACTGGTAAGGAAATTCCTGCTGCTAACTGGGATACCTATTACCAGGTTCCACCTCTTGACGCAAGTGGTGTCTCAACAAAGACTACCCGTGTCTTTGTTCAGGACTACATGACTACTGCCAACTTCAAACTTACTGCAGACGCTACTAACCACACATCGAGCCTGCAGGATGCCTATGTCACGATTCCTGACCTGCGTTCAAGCCAGTTGTCATTCGGTCTATCTGTTGACCTCAATTGGAGACAGGGTCTGACATTCGATGCTGATTTAGGCGGTAATATTGTTCCTACTCCAGAGCCATAACAACTAATGGACACACAGGGATACACCCTGTGCGAAGAAATAACAAAAACTACAAGGTGAAGCGAAGAAATACTTTCATGATGGGAATCCTGCTGTCAGCCTGCTGGCTGATGGCGGGATGCTCCGTCATTGATGACGATCTGACGGACTGCTACGACGACCAACAGTTTCAGATGGAATACCAGTTGAAGCTGGTGACCAATATGACGACTGAGTTGCAGACGCAGTTGACCACGATGACTGAACTCAGCGTGGCCAATGCCCTTGAGACGCATCTGAAAGATATCTTCAGCGACTTTGCCCACGACGTAGACCTCTCATTCTACGATACGGAAGGAAAGATGGAGCGCCTGCAGCACGACCAGCACATCATGAATGCGAACCAGTCGAGCTACACCCTCACACTGCCCATGCGTAAATACATGCACCTGGCTGTGGCTAATATTGCGGACAATGCCGTGGTAGGTCTTGTGAACGACAAACAAGGTGTCACGTCAATGCTGCAACAGACAGCCCCCCCGGTCAATGGTAAAGGGATACTTCCTTCCCACACCACAGGACTCTTTACTGCCCGCCAACCTATGGAGGTGCTGGAGGGCGTAGACCAGACGTTCAACGTCCGACTGTATATGGCTAATAGTGCTGCTACGTTGGTGCTCAACCCCAAAGGACAGACCTTTACAGACATCAAGGTTTATACCACGGGCTTTGCCAACGACTTCCTCATCAAGGACAGTACCTATGTCTATGAGAGTACCTCTACACTGATAGAAGCAGATAAAGTAGAGACAGGTAACGACCTGCTATGCTTCTGCTCAGTGAACTTCCCCTCCAAAGATGCCGCACCGGCATCCGTCAAGAAACGAGCGTCGACGAATCCTACCCTCTGGCAGTTTAAGGTGTATCTCACCAAGGCTGACGGTAAGGTAACTGAGACCGTCTTGGACATCCAAGAACCGCTGAAGGCGGGCGACTTGAAGATTATCAAAGGCGAACTCGACGACGATGGTGCCGTAAGACCTTACGACAGCACCGTAGGTGTCAGCGTCACGCTTGACTGGAACAACGGTGGTACCTACAATCCTGAGTTGTAGTGGCATCATGAGTTATTTAAAATATTAATGTACGCGCGCGTAATGGCTGCTATCAGAAACATCCTATACTCTATGCTGTTAGGCATGATGATTATATCATGCTCAACCATCGACGATATGTCTGATGAGCAAGGGATGGAACAGCCAACAGCCAAACAGGTAGACCTGCTGATGAGTATTGGCGACAGGGCCATGAAGCCTCGTCAGATCTCTGCCAACACCCATAGAGCCGCTACGTTCCAAGGCATGGAACTGCTGGTGGCTATTCCTTTCCGTACCAACAACGCGCCAGTAGCCGTCACCGACGAGCCGCTGATAGATCTTGTTGGCGCTACGGAAGACCCTAACCGCGTAGAAAACCACAACAATTACTACGTGGACCACTGTCAACTGATGACGGGTACCAACCGCATGTTGGTCTATGGCAAGTCGAAGCCGGTAGACACGAACCCTGCCATCAATGGCAAACTGAGCGACTTGCCCACCGTCCGTACCAAGACTGATAGCATTACATTCAGCCTAGCCTCTATCCGTGAAACAACGGAAGCACATGCCGATGCCACTGCGTTGGCCACCTATATGACCAATATTGCCAATACCACTATTCCGAATACCACTATTAGTTGGAGCACAACAGAAGACCCTACGCTGAAAAGCTACTATCTGGACTTCATCCATTCCGATGGTGAGGGTGGGGGACTAATGAGTGGCGCGGCAGCCAATATCAAGGCGTTCGTGGCTGCCCTGAAAGCCCTGCTGACAGGTGACGATGCCCTCAGTACGGCTATTAAAAATAACATTGATGCCAACAGCTCCATAGAAGACAACGAATATCCACGCTCCCTAGGTCTTCCTGACGGAGCAGCTGCTATCCGTTGGATGGGCAGCAAATTTGAAGTCAAAACAACTACTACTCAACTCGACAATATCAACGGTATCAACCGCTATACCTATCCTGCTGAACTGGTGTTCTTTACCGACAGTCCCATCCGCACCTCTGCGGAGGAAGTGTCGAAGAGCACCTATCAGAACATGGGTTCCAGCACGCTTTGGAGTACGTTCCTGGGCCAACACTATAACGGTCCGGCAGCTGTTAACACCAATACCAAGGCGGTAGCCGTGGAGAATCCTCTGCAGTATGGTGTGGGAAATCTGCAACTGACGCTGACACACATGGCTGCCACGCTGAGAGATGCCAAAGACGTCCCTGTGACCAATGCAGACATGACTCACCTTCCCCTGAAAGGCGTCATTATCGGTGGTCAACATACGGTGGGCCACAACATGAAGCCACGTGGTGAACAGACAGACGTCGACGGACGCTTTATCTACGAGACCACCATTGTTGATGGCAATAAAACCAATACGCTGGTGCTGCAGTCGTACGACGACGAGAAAGTGCCTGTCATTCTGGAGTTCGAAAACAAGACCGGACATGCGTTTACAGGCAAGGACGGTGTCGTCTATCCCGATACGCGCTTCTACCTCATAGCCCTCATCGACCCAGCTGACAAGAAAGAGGAGGGCAAAGACTATACCAACCGTGTGTTCACCCAGGACTACACGACGACGATGTCGATGAAAATAACCTCGCTCGCCAATGCTTACACCAGCATGCCAGACCTGCTGGCACCACGCTTGGAAGTGGGCGTACAGGTGGTGACAAAATGGATACAAGCCACCACGACGAATGTAGAATTATAAAGAAGAAACATGTTGAAGAACAGACATATATCATTCCTGACCTGGCTCTTGAGCGGCATGATGCTGCTGATGACCGTTGCCTGCAGTTCCTCGGACGAGGAAGGGCAGGAGAGTGGCGCGGACAAGAAGCCCGTCATGTTGGCGATATATGTCTACGCTCCGGAACAAGCGGCTGCAGCACAGAAAAAAGCCGCACAAACTCGCGGCGACGTAGGCGAGGTTGATGCTATCACCGACGAAGGTACCATCAAGAGCCTGAAGATATGGATTTACGAGTCCGAGTCAGGAGATTCTGTTCGCTATTTCGAAACGAAAGATGTGGCAGCACTGAATCAGGGACAAGGTACGACCTATCAGATACCTGTCAGCGATGACTTTGCTAAAAATAAGCCCGATGTAGATGTTTATGTCTTGGCTAATGTGACCCATGACAACTGTGGCGTAGGCTCATTGGACAAGAATACTGAACGTGACGAGCTGATGACAGAAGCTAAAATTGCAGGATACTTCGGACTGGGCAACCTGCAGACAAGCGTACCTACTGACGGACTGCCCATGGCAGGTTATCTGACCACGCAGCCTGTGGTGGGTGATGCCCCTGCCCTGCGTGTAGGTACACTCAGTGCGGTTTCCCCCGTTCAACTGACCCGTGCCGTGTCGAAGTTGCGCTTTGTCTTTGCCAAAACCACTGGCCAGCCTACGGTAAGAATCACCAGCATCACGATGAATGCAGGTATGATTCCCGACGAGGAATACCTATTCACTACACCGCAGTCCATGACCTACAATGCGAATGCTGGAGAGTTGTTTACAGATATCGACGACATCGCTGAGACAGCTGACCCTACGGACTATATTTACTTCAATCAGGATGCACAGGAATACGAGAACCTGATTAACACGGCTGCCAGTAAGGAAACCCCAGAGGTAACGGTAAGAGGTCCCATCTATCTGCGCGAGTCGGACAAGCAACTGGCAGGTACGATCACCTATACGATTGCTGATGGCGAGCCACAGAGCGTTGGTTTCCAGATGCAGCAGGCTGGCGACTTCAGCCGCAACCACACCTGGATAGTCTATGCCTACTATGCCGGCAGCGGCAAGTTGCAGGTACAAACCGTCTATGTCAAAGATTGGTCCACCAAAGAAATTAGTCATAATGTTTATAATTGGTAGTAAGAAATGAGAGTGAAGAAGGAAGTTATCTGCATATTGCTCATGGCGATGACCATGCTGCTAAACGCCTGTTCCTCGGATGAATCCGGAGCACAGACGGTTACTACGGGCGAAGAACCCGTAGGCAAGCAGGTGCAGCTGATGACCTACGCTCCCTATTTTACGGAGAAAGAAGCACCCCGTCGTGCTCCCTCAGGCTTCACTGCCTATACGCCAGACAAGACGACGGATATGGGCATCTATATGATAAAGGATGGTGATTTGTCCTATAAAGAGGAACGCTTGAGGTATGCCTCGAAATGGTTTGCTTTCTTTGAAGCGGAGGCTGATGAGGATTATACTGTCTATGGCTACATGCCGAAAATAACAGGCATGTCTAGCAGTCTTTCAAGTGTCACCTCTGACGGTGCCACCCTGACCATCAACGGCATCAAACCTGTAACTGCTGACGACATCTGTATCATCACGGGCGTCAAGGAAACGGACACAGATCTGAAGGAAGGCCAGTTCCACTGGTTCATGGCTAATGCTAATGATAACTTCTATATGTACCTGTTGATGGACCACCTCTATGCCTCGGTGAAGTTCAGTCTGAAAGTAAGTGAGGAGTATGCCCAGTTGCGTACCATCAAACTGAAGACGATGACGCTGAGCACTGACAAGGGAAGTGTCAATGCCGTTATTTCGCTGACGCATAACACGACAGGTGCCAGTCCCATCACCAGTGTTTCCTACTCGTTGACGACTGGCGACAACTGTGCAGCAGAGATATTCAACGATGCTGAAGGGCAAGCTCTTAGTAGTACAACGCCCATTGCTGTCAGTGCCTGCTTTGCACCTACCCTCTCAGACAACCTAACATTGGTCAGCACCTATGACGTGTACGACAGCAAGGGCAATCTGATACGTGCTAACTGCGAGGCAACCAATAAGATACCGAATTTAGAGGCCTTCAGAGGACAACGGGTACAGTTGAATATGAAAGTAGATCCGACCTATCTGTATATTATGTCGGATAAGGACTTAGATAATTTGTTTACGATAGAATGAAGAAGTTAATCGCCATATTGCTGCTGTGTTTGTCTGCATCGTTGATGCAGGCCCAGATTACTATTGGTGGCAACGTCTATGGTGGTGGTAATGCCGGGAAAACTGGCGGTAATACCACTGTTACTGTGCATGCTGGCGACCTCAATAGAGTCTTTGGTGGTGCGCGTATGGCTGATGTCAAAGGCAGAGCCTTCATGAATATTGACGGTGCCCATGCTTCTAACTATATTGTCATTAACCGTCTCTATGGCGGTAACGATATCGCGGGAACCATTGGCAAGTCGACAGAAGAATTGCCTGATGTCATAAAACCTCATGCTGCAACCAACAAAGTGGACACGACCTGGAATGCCTTAGTGCTCATTTCTACAAAAACAAATACGAATGGAACGGAGGCTGCCGATGCTCAAAAGATATATATCGGTCAGTTGTTTGGCGGAGGCGATGGTGAGTATGAATATGGTTCAAGGACCATAGAGGTAGCTACTAGTACTACCCCACTCATAGTCCCTGATCTTGGCAAGACCTTCGTTGATATTCATGGCGGTTCCATTGTCTATGCCTATGGTGGTGGTAACAATGCTACAGTAACAGAGAGAACTGTTATCAGTGTGGATAACCCCAGTAAGGTGGTGAATAGTATCATAGATGCTACCAATCCTAATGCTGATAATACTGGTGAATTGCTGACCAACGCCCGCTTCGAGGACAAGATGGGCATCAACACCACCTTCTCATATCCCAGCAGTAAAGCCTACCAGATAGGTCGTCTCTTTGGTGGTAACAACAAAGCAGATATGGCCATTCGTCCTCGATGGAATCTGCAACAAGGTAAGGTGCGAATGCTGTATGGCGGTGGTAATGAGGGCCGTATGACCAGTCCTGAGGGTCTACTCATGCAGATTGAAGGTGAAGGAATGGTCATTGACAATGTCTATGGCGGTTGTCGTAAGGCTGACGTGAAGCCTTTGTACAACAACAACGACGCGACACCTGTGCCATACAACGAAGTGGCATTGGACCCTGCGGACAACCCGAACAACATTCCTGCCGGCTACGCTGCTCGTGTTAGAGTGTTGGCTGGTCATATCAACAACGTCTATGGCGGTAACGACATTTCAGGAAATGTCTATGCCGGCAATACCGTTGGTATCATGACCCATATCTACGGCGATGTCTATGGTGGCGGTAACGGCTCTTATGCTTATACGGACAATGATAAACTGAAGGATGATCCACATTGGAGTGACTTCTACTACAATCCTGATGAAATCCTTGCAGCAGCAGGCATAACAGGTGTCGAAGAGAAACTCAAATCTGCTACAGCCCTCAACCTCATCCGTCCTAACGCAGAGAAGGTATCTATCCTCGTCAGAGGTACGGATGCTGCTCATCCTACCATCGTGGATGGTGGTCTCTATGTGGGTGGTAACAGTGCCTCATTGCGAGAGAATGTTTCTGGCTCAAGCGCTGGCGACCAGACGCACGTCAAGATTGGTTCATACGCCATCATCGACAATGTGTACCTCGGTAACAACGGTGCAAATATGATTAGAACCGAAGAGGCTGTCGGTGGTCATAACGAAGGCGTGCTGCGCACATTTGCACGCACCGATATCGCTTCTGACGGTAGCAAATTTAGTTCTATGAACTTGACAGACGCTACTGTCTTTGCCAAATACATGGAAGGCTGCGCTATGAAGGTGAAGTCAACCGTTGTCTTCGAGAGCAGAGCTAAAGGCGATGCTGTTGACTACGTACCTTATTCCACCATGTTTGGTGCTATCGTCTGCGGTGGTAATGTGGGCAGCATGATTACCGAGGGCAAGACGACCATCAACTTCACGGATAAGGTGGTAGTGTATAACAGAGTGGTGGGTGGCTGTAACAATGCCTTTGTGACCCCCACAGCATATAATGCCATCTATGAAGGCGGACTGCTGGGAGCCCCTGACCCTGCTCCGACCGGTTCGGCTGCTAATGCCATCGGTGACAAACTGGAGCTGAACTTCGCCGGTTTGAAGATACAGCCTAAGCGTTGGAATGCTGACCATTCCGCTTTGATTTGGAATACCATCAGCTCATCAACAGGTCTCCCCGTTGCCCCTGTAACGTCAGGTGAGGCCACCCCCAGTACCGATGACGACTTGGACCGTCGTTTCGATGGCGGTAATATCTATGGTGGTTGCTACACCAGTGGTATCGTCAATGGTAACGTCGTCATCAATATCAACAGTTCTATCGTTGACCGCGAGATTCTCTTCGACAAAGTGGAAGAGGATGAAACGGGTGAGGATAAGCACTACGTCAACGACCAATATCACATCCAAGAGCGACACAGCGGCGTCATCCTTTCCGAGCAAGGTATGGATGTATTAGGCAAGGCGCTCAACGTGTTTGGTGGTGGTAAGGGTGTGAACACCGAGATATGGGGTTCTACCACCATCAACCTCAATCGCGGCTATATGTTCCAGATATTCGGTGGTAGCGAGGAAGGCGCCATCGGTAAAGGAGCATATAATGAGGGAACAGGAAAGATAGAGTACACCCACGATGCGAGATACAGCACCTACATCAACCTGAACGGTCCTATTGCCGGTGTCTCCAAGAAAGACAACATGACCGAGGATATCGCTGAGTGCGAGTTTATGTATGGCGGCGGTTTCTTAGGAACGGTGGCCGGTAACTGTATCATCAACTTAGGCAACGGACGTATCTTCGACAGCTTTGCCGGAGCTTGTAATGCCGACGTCCTTGGACATACAGAAACATATATCGGTACCAACGGATTCCCGTACGTTCGTGACTTCGTGTATGGCGGTAACGACCTGGGCGGAAAAATCCTGGGTACAGCCAACTTCAACAGCCGTCTGCGCAACGATGCCGTTCGTAGCAAGGTATCTAATGCCGACATGCTCAACGCCACAGCCTATATGGAATATGTACAGGGGCGTGTAGAGAAGATTTTCGGTGGTGCCTACGGTGTGTATGACTATAAGGATCCCCACTTCCGGGCATACTTCGATGCCGACGGCCACGCCTTGACAGGCTATCACAAGCCTTTCCTGGATAATGCCTTCATCAACTTCCGTCCTAACGACACCAACAACTCACTGAACACCGTAGAACAGATATATGGAGCTGGTCAAGGCTACCTCGGTGAAGAGGAAGAGAACTTGATGCAGAACCGCAGCTATATCCTCGTCGACGTACCACAGACCATGCAAACCTATCAGAATACCGAGATATTCGGTGCAGGAGAGAGTGGTGGCGTAGGCATGGGTGTAGCAAAAGCTACAGCAGACGCTCCTGAGACAGCACACAAGGCATCTGCCGTTATCGACCTGCTCAGCGGACACTTCAAGGCCGTCTATGGTGGTAGCTATCAGGAGGGTATCACCCGTCGTACGGTGGTCAATGTGCCTGAGGGTTCTACCTTCCGTGCAGAAGCCATCTTCGGTGGTGCTTACGGTCTGTATCAGGAGTATCCCTGCGACGTATATGAGGCGAACGTCAACTGGAACAGTAGCGATGCCCTCGTAGGCGGCTACCGCACGGGTCTCTATGGTGGTAACAACAACTGCCGCCGCACGTTCTATGGTCGTGTAAACGTCAATGCTCCAGTATATTACGACAAGGCCAACAAATACTACGCTACTGTCTATGGTGCTGGTTATGGTAAAGATACCTGGTCACAATATACGGAGGTGAACCTGAACAACACCGCTCGTGTATATGAGGTATATGGTGGCGGTCAGTTAGGTCGCGTGATGAACAAGAAGTCTGTCGATGCATGGGCAGCAGAAGCAGATGCTGCTGCTGATGCAGAAGCCGCAGCATCCAGCACGACAGCCAAACACATTGACCTCTCACTGGGCAGTGGCTATACGGATACTGGTCTGAATAATGCCTTGGCAGTAGCCAGAAACGGCAAGAAATACAATACCAATGTCATCATCTACCAGGGTGCTGATGTCTGTGGCTATATGTACAATGGAAGCCTGAGCGGTGCCTACGCCTACGGTGGTGGTCTCGGTGATGCAAATACTGCCAATACCGGCGATGTGCACGGAACAACCTACATCGCTCTGCTGGGTGGTACGGTAACCAAGGACCTCTATGCCGCTGGTACCGTTGGTTCGGTAAACAACAGATACGACGTAACTACTGATGACTTCGACCAGACGTTCATCGCTTCTGCCAATGCTTATGTCGAGGGTGGTACGGCACGTAACGTCTATGGTGGCGGATGGAGAGGTAGCGTAGGTTATCACGCTGGCGCTATTGATGCAAGCACGACTGGTGATGTCCTCGGTGAGACCAATGTGGTCATCGGTAAGCTCGGTGGTACCAGTTTCATCGATGGTATTCCCGCTATCGAGCGTAATGCCTACGGTGGTGGTGAGGGTGGTGCCGTCTTCGGTACAACTAACATCACGCTCAACAAGGGCTATATCGGCTACCGTCACTTTACAGCCACACCCACTGGCGACCTCGACTATATCAAGGAGGGTGAGGATTACTACCAAGAGAAGCTGCATGATGAAACATGGTCGGGCGACGGCACAAACCGTCTGTATGATAGTGGTTGTATCTTCGGTGGCGGATATATCGACAATAGTAGTGTGGATGTTGCCAATGTCAAGATGTATGGCGGTGTGGTTCGTAACTCGCTCTTCGGTGGTGGTGAGATTGCGGCCATTGGTCGTGGTATCATCGAAGCCAGCGGCACAGACAACAGCGTTCGTACCCTGAAGGGTATCTATAAGGCTGGTAGATCCAGCGTAGAACTGTTCGAAGGCCAGGTACACCGCAACGTCTTCGGTGGTGGTCGTGGCTATAACAACCTCGGTGAAGGTGGTACGCTCTACTCCGACGGTTACGTATTCGGACAGACAGAGGTGCATGTACACGGCGGTACAATAGGTACGGCGAAGGAGTTGGCACGTGAGAACGGTAACGTCTTCGGTGGCGGTGATATCGGTTATGTGTATAGCGCCTATGAGAAAGATGGTGAGCTCTACGTAGGTATTAAGGACGGTGAACGCTACGACAACGTATGGGAGGGCTACTATTATGCTTATAAGAAAGGAAATGAGGCATACATACCATCATCTATTATTCCGTCAGCAAGTGACGAAAATTGGGTCAAGGATGCAGGCGAGTATGTGCTGACTGAGGACTGCAAGGTGCTGATTGAGCCTTATTGTAAGGCACTGTCTGACATTACCGTCAACGGTCATAACTATGCGGCAGGTAGCTATGTAACTACTACTGATCTCCATACACTGGGCAATAAAGAAGACGCTGCTTGGAACAACTTGGATCTTACGGGTATTACCATCTTCAATGCCGTATTCGCCGGTGGTAACACCTCATCAGGTTCTTCTACTGTGTATGCGAATTCTACCACCGTGTTTGGTAACGCGACAGCATCAATACATGACGTGTATCACCGCGACCTGATTACCTTGGGAACAGGACGTACGGGTGGTCTGTACGGTGATGGTAACCTGACATTCGTGGACGGCTATCGTGGTCTGAACATCACCAACTACGGTACTGACTATTATAGCCTGTCTCCAGAAATCACATATCAACAATACGAACAGCTTCCTCCCCGTGAGGCCGACTACTATCAGCTGAAGTATAAGTGTATCTTGGAGTGTACGGATAAGGACGGAACAACCTACTATCCGGCAGGTGGTGAGCACACTAAGGCTTCCACACTGACCATTGACGACCTGCTGACTCTGTTTGAAGGTATCAAGGTCGGTGATGTCGATATTCTTCTTACGAACCCAACAACAGGTGAGAAATATCCGAATCCTGCTTATTGGGAGCAGAATGGTGTTGTCCCTGTCTATGCCGGCCGACTGATGAACACCATCCAGCGTGCTGACTTCTGCGGTGTCTTCGGTAGCCGTATGGTGATGCAGGGAGCACAGGACCGTGTGCCGGAGATTGTAGACCACACCAACTACACTATTAACCGTGTGCGTGAGGTGTCACTCAACCAGAAGCAGTCTGTGAGAACAGCTGACGCATCCGACGAAGGCAAGAAGGTTCATGGCAACTACTTCGGTATCTACAGCATCGTGAACTATCTTGGCGCACTGACCAGTGACGTATTCTTCCTGCCTAATAAGGATGTCCGTGTTACTGATAACGCCTCTAATCCTGACTACAAGACAGCATCAAAGGCATACAACAACAGTGGTTCTGCTGTTGCTTCTAAGGACTACGGCACAGCAACCTACTACGATTGGAAGGCAGGATTTGTCAACGAGCGCAAGCGCAACAACGGTACCAGTAAGAATAAGGTGGCGTTGGCATCTGGTGTCTATCTGGAGCTGACCACAGAGAAGAGTACGGGCGACGATTTGTATCAGAAAGACTGGGGCTATATCACGGGTGTCATTGAGCTCGACCTCATCAATGTGCAGCCTGGTATGGGTGGTGGTTTCGTATATGCTAAGAACGTACACAGGACTGGTACATATACTCAGCACAAACATAACACTTTGACGGCACTGAACGATCGTGCTATTACCCGACGTGACTTCACATTCAACGGTGCTGAAGTGGAATGGGAGACATCTGGTAACTTCATCCACAGTACGCAGACTATTATCGACGACTGCTACAACGTCAGCGGCAAGTATAAAGAGGGGGACGCTGTTCCTGCACACTACTGGTTCATCAAGGGTTCTGTATATGTATATGACCAGTATATCTCTGCCTATACCGGAGCACCTAACGCCTATAGTGAGACGGTTGACATCCCATTGACCATCACGGCCGCTTCGCACGGTACGATGAAACTGCTCAACGTGATGCCTAACAAGTATGCCTATTGGTCTGCTCCTGGTGTGAAACTCGAGGAGGGCAAGAAGATGGTCATCAACGATGTGGAGTATCACCTGAACGATCCTATCAACTATTGGGATTGGTACTTGCTGACCAACTCTGAGAAGAACCTGTTTGTTGATGAGACATACGTCACCATCGCTGACTGTAAGTTCAGTAGCGAGGATGCAACTGTCATCCCTGCTGGTACGGTGATGCTGCCTGCTGAATATAATACATTGAAGACTGCTCACCCGACGGTCTACCATGTGGAGAAGCAGCAGTATGTTCCGTTCGAGTTCGTTTACCGTTCGAGCAACAACATGAGTCACGACACGGGTTATATGCTGACCTATAAGGTAAACAACCCAACAGATTGGGATACTTGGTATACCCAGTTTGAGAGTGCTACAGCAGCCAAGAATCAGACGGGCGGTGCTGGCTATGAAGACGGACCTACCTATCGTCTGGAGGACAACAGTACGGGCGGTGTCCTCGGACAGCGTGAGTATAAGGTAAGCAACCTCATCGCTGAGGATGTTTACACCTCTTACCAGACGATGAAGACGAACCATTCTGAGGCTATACCTACTACTGGTCAGGCTACATTCGAGGGTGCCTATATCGTCACAAGCGAATATACCAGCGGTGACGTTCATCTGAATGTGGGTAGCTCTGTATCTGCCACACAGGCCGCTTCCATGACTGGTTATGTGGCACCTGCTTATATCTGTACCAGCACTATCCAACTCAGCAAGACAGAGTACATCTATGTCGGCAACCGCATGACGGAGGCAGAGAAGACGGCATATTACAATACCTACAAGGACGCTAATCCTACATTGGCAGCGATGATTCAGGAGGATATTGTACCTGCCTACTATTGTACTAAAGACGGTCTTTATGGCGGTAACTACTATGAGGCAAACAAGAACTATCGTGGACTGGAAGTATGGAGCTCAATGTCTAAGGAAGACCGCGAGAAGTTCACCTTTAACTATGATGCTTTAGACATACTCATCGATCCACGTTACGGTTGGAATGATGCGGGTACCAGTGTTATATATCCTGAAGGCCAGAAATACGAGTATGACTCTAAAGACGGTACTTTGGCTAGAGCAGAGAACAATCTTGCTCATTACTCATTGCAGAGACCTGTCAACTACTCCGCAACCTATAACGGCACCGCAACTACTGCTCACAATGGTGTAACGCTGTCTCCTGGTACCGAATATTCTCGTGAGGATTACGAGAAACTGCCTAACGAGAAGCGCCACTACACGACTATCGACGTGAAAGATGCTGGTAACGTATATGTTGTCAAAGCTCCATTCCAGGTAGGCAATACTCCATACGCTGTGGGCACCGTCATCTCTGCGAACACGTATAGCAGCTTGGGACAATCTGATCAGGCAAACGTCACCACACTGACCTTTACCGATGCGCAGAAGAACAGTACCTACTACTACTGCCGCGAGAGTTATGAGGTCGGTGAGAATACCGAAGGTGAGACAGTGACAGGTGTCGCTGTTACGGGTGGCGTATCAGGAACCTATAGTAACGGACAGACCGTTCCTGTGGGACTCGTCATCACAGAGGGCAACTTCAACAGTTTGCACAACTACCAGACGGACTTCAGCATCCACGGTATTGCTCCTACGGAGACCAGTACACTGTACGTCAGCCGCTTCTCTGACATCTTCGACCTCTCAAAGGAGAAGATTATCACCGTCATCTACGAGTACAACTACGAGGAGAGCGATGCTTCTGGAACACACGTCACTCCTGTCAGCGAGCGCCACGTAGTGAACATCCACGTGCTGTTCAAGAGCGGTATTCCTACCGTAGAGGATATCAAGGCTCCACAGGTGGTACTGCCAGGTACGTTCGTCGGTGTTCGTGAGCCGCATGTCACTCCTGGTGCCTACGAGGTAACGGGTGGTGGATGGAAGCTCTTTGAGAAGAAGTCTGACGCTGAGAGCCACATCAACGGTGTAGAATATACGCCTACCGCTGATCCACTTTACTGGTATCAGCATGGCTACTATCTGGCTTACTACGCTAAGACCTATCTCGGTGAGACCTACTCTAACACTGTCCAGGTGAGTGTAGCTAACTACCACGACCTGAAGAAGGTGCTTGACGATACCAGTCATCACTATTATGTAGACAATCCTACCGTTCAACGTAACTCAAAGATATACATCAACGATGCTACCAACGGTGCTACTCAGCTGAAGCAGTTCTTCGACCTCAGTAAGAGTACGCTCAACGAGCACGTCCGTGACTGCCAGAACCTCGAGTTCATCCTGCACACTAACGTTACAGTGCCAAGCGGTTCCCCCGCTTGGACCCCCATCGGCACAGCAGAGCACTGCTTCTCTGGTAACTTCCATGGTGATGGTTACCATATTGACGGCCTTGACCACTCCCTGTTTGGCAACCTCTGTGGTAATGTCTATAACCTCGGTGTGACAGGTTCGTTCACCTCGGCAGGTATTGCCGATACGGGTAGCGGCTATGTAGAGAACTGCTGGATTAACACCACAGCGACCAGCGGTTTCCCCACTGGCGTCCATGCTGTATTCGGCAATCCAACAGGCAGCGGCTACAAGCGTGTCAACTGCTACTATCCAAATACGTTGGCATACAACACCACAAGCGACGGTCACGGCTTGGCTCGTCCTATGGCTGCAGATGCCTTCTATAATGGTACAGTGGCTTACGACCTGAACGGCTTCTATCTCTTCAAGCGTTACAACGACCATATCGTGCCCAGTGGTTCACCTGCTGAGTATAAGCACTACGCTATCAACAAGGAAGACGGCACCCTGACCGAGCCTCAGACAAAGCACTACGCAACCAATGCTGAATATTGCTCATCGGGTGTTCAGGGTGTATATCTTAATGGCGGTTATGTGGAGGACCGCTATGGTGATGGTGACTTCCGCTATGCTGACGGTACCATACCTGAGAGTGAGGACCAGCGTACGCTTGTCGATGCTGATGGTGTCAGCCACTTCTACCCCATCTGGCCAGATGACTACCTCTACTTTGGACAGATGTTGACCTATAACTGGAACAACCAGCGTCCACACGAGAATGTTCCTTCACGTATCGTGAAGAACAGCAGTCGTCTGCCGAACACTGATGAAAGCAACCGTGTATATCGTGCACCGGCTTACTATCAGTCGAAGGTCATGGATGTGGCACACTTCAATCCTGCTGTCAACCTCGTGGCATACTCTAAGCCAAAGAACGCTAACGATACCGACCTGAATCCTGCCTATCCGAATATGACGGCTATCGACTTTGCTGGTCATAATGACAACAGTTGGACAATAGGTCGTATGACCAGCAGTTCACCTGCGGGAGTAGACAAGTTCTACCAGCCACTGCTCGATGACGACGGATTGCAGAGCATCACCAACCGCGATGAGACCAACAACCTGCTGGTATATGCTCCTTCCGCAGAGAACAATGCACAGACAAACGGTGTGCTGAACGCTTACTTCACCGACCCGTCTTATGAAGACAGTTATCAGGAAAGCCCATATCGTTGCGTGGCTGTTTCAACAGGAGCATCGTCTGTCAATGGCCATCTGGTACAGAGCGACCTCACAGCTACCAGCGACCACCTGTTGATAGACAAGCAGGACTTTAACTGTCCTATCAGCTACACCTTCGCCACGGACAAACGCATGTGGTATCAGCGTACACCTGACCTCTTCGTCGACCTCACCAAGGGTTGGGAGACTGTCAGCCTGCCGTTTACCGCTGAACTGGTATCTACGCAGGACAAGGGTGAGATAACCCACTTCTATAGCGACAGTCCGTCTATCGATGAGAATGGCACGAAGATAGGCCACGAGTACTGGCTGCGCGAATATAAGGGCGCTACAGTGCCCAGCGGTTCACCCGCTGTGGTAACCGCTACCTTCAACTATCCAGATGCTGCAGGTGACGACAGACAGGTAGATAACACCTTCCTGTGGGATTACTACTACAGTAAGAACACGCGTCAGGATGCCAATGCGGACACCTACCAGACATACTACGAGGAACCTCGCGACTTGCCAGAGTATCCGTTGCTGGCTACTGCTGAGCCGTACATCATTGGCTTCCCAGGCAAGACCTACTACGAGTTCGACCTCAGCGGTCAGTGGACGCCTAAGAACACGGCTACCACTGCTCCTGCTCAGCTTGCCAAGCAGGCCATCAGCTTCGTATCCAAAACTGGCATCACGATTGGTATCAGTGACGACGAGCTAATCAGCGTTGATGATGACGGTTACGCCTTCGTGCCCAACTACATGAGTAAGAAGGTCGACGGCTACCTGATGAATGCCGATGGCAACAGCTTCGACGTAACACCTACTGGCGGTGCCATGACCGTACCGTTCCGTCCATACTTCATCGCCGACGGCTCTGGTGCTCGCCAGTATGAGCACATCCTCTTCGATAGCAGCGACTCGTCGTTCGCCTTCGGTGACGATAAAGACCCGTCGGGCGATGACTTCGGAGAAGGTGACCTCGTCATCACTATCCGTCAACATGCCGTCAGCGTCACCTCGTCGCTGCGCCGTGAGGCTGACGTACGCATCGTCAACATGAGTGGTCTCACCATAGCCACCTTCACCATACAGCCAGGCGAAACCGTCAACACCCACATCGGTGTCGGTGGCGTCTACATGGTCCGTGCCGATGGTGGCCGCATCCAAAAGAAGTTGGCAGTAAGATAACAAGTGCCCAGCGGTTCTCCGCCGGCATAACAAAAAACAGAGTGCCCAGCGGTTCTCCCGCCGGCATAACAAAAAAAAAGAGTGCCCAGCGGTTCTCCGCCGGCATAACAAAAAAACAGAGTGCCCAGCGGTTCCCCGCCGGCATAACAAAAAAACAGAGTGCCCAGCGGTTCACCCGCTGGTACAAAAAGTAAGAAATGGAAAAGCTGCACCCTACCCGCCACAACATGCAGCGCCGCATGGCTACACATAACTACGCGCTGCCTGGCACCTACCACATCACCCTGCATGTGGCAGACGGTATGGGTCTGCCCTTGGGCCAGATACAAGGCTCTCTGGAGCAACCAGACGAAAGCCCCAACGCGCCTCATGTGGCAATGACCCCAGTAGGGAATATGGTACGCGAAGAACTGCTCACCAGCATCACCATGCACTATGCCATGATTCGTGTTGATACTTTCGTGATCATGCCTGAGCATCTGCACGTCCTCCTGCAAGTAACAGCACCTATCGTCAGCAGCACAGGCCGCCCCACCCATCTCGGACAGGTGATAGCCGGCTTCAAGAAAGGCTGCAACCGCCGCTACTGGGCCATGACGGGGCAAGATGCCGCCGCGGGGGCTGCGCAGGCTGTAAATTCATCGGGTGAACCGCTGAACACTGTGTCTGGCAGCACTTCCCAGGTGTCTGGCGGCGCTTCTTGGGTGTCTGGCAGCGCTTCCCGGGTGTCTGGCGGTTCACCCGCCAGAGAGGGCAAGCGCACCCCCTCTTCCGGCACTACGGGCCGCAGGCCCCTCTTCGCCTATGGCTACTGCGACGTGCAGCCCATCACCCCCGAGCAGCTGGACACGCAGCGCGCCTACATCAAGGCCAATCCGCGCAGCCGCCTGCTCCGCAGCCGCCAGCGCGCCACGCTGACCGCCTGCCGCAACGGCTTTACCACAGCCCTCACGCCATCAGCACTTCGCGGCTTCCTACTGCGTGAGTGCCTGCAGAAGCACGCCACCGCTGAAGCTCTCGACGCCATCCAGTGCCGTCTGCTTCTCGCAGACGGAAAAATTGCCCTCGACACCTACGGCAACCGCCAACTGCTGAATAGCAAGCTCTTGCCCGTAGTATGTCATCGCAAGGATAAGTCCTTCTTCGAGCAACAGAAAGCCCGCTGTATGGAAGAGGCTGGTAATGGAGCCATCATGGTGTCAGCACGTATCTCTGCTGGCGAACAGGAAATCATGAACGAGATGGTGAATCACGGCTTCCCCGTGATAATCATCGCTGACAATGGTTTCCCCGAGCGCTACCACCCGTCAGCGGTGCGCCTCGACCTATGTGCCACAGACCGGCTGCTCCTGGTCACCCCGTGGCAATACCAATACCGTGGCAAGAACGAGCAAGTCACCATCCCCTTCTGCAAGGCGATGAACTGCGTTGCCCAAGCCCTCTGCCGCCAAAAAGACGACTGGTGGAAAAACAGAGAATAAAGTGTTCAGCGGTTCGCCCGCTACAAAAAAAGAAAACAGTGTTCAGCGGTTCGCCCGCTGCAAAAAAAGAAAACAGTGTTCAGCGGTTCACCCGCTGCAATAAAAATACTAAAGATATGAGTACAACATACGAACACACGAAAGGATTAGCCCAGCAGATGACAACAACAATCCGCTCCG
Source organism: uncultured Prevotellaceae bacterium (assembly GCA_900314985.1). Classification (GTDB taxonomy): domain Bacteria; phylum Bacteroidota; class Bacteroidia; order Bacteroidales; family Bacteroidaceae; genus Prevotella. The sequence goes on from OMXL01000012.1 coordinate 67,221, forward strand.
CCATAGCCATGCTCCTAATGCTCACATTGGGAAGCGGCAGCGTGTGGGGACAGACACATCCCTATGCTGGCGTTTGGTATATGACGGTTAAAAAGAATACTGCCTATTATATGGTTCCTGCTGCTAATCCTCAAGTAACAACGGCAAACCATGTTAACGAGGATGCCTATTTTTCCAGCGATTACAGTACTCAAGCTGGCGATCCCGAGAAACCTTTTATAACCACTTATCATACGAGCGGTGACCTGAATTCCATCTGGATTTTTGTACCAGTGTCGGATGAAAACAACTATTACTACATTGTTCATGCCCTAACCGGGAAATACGTTAAATACCAGCCATACCTAACAGGTAATAATGCACGCAGAAAATACGTCCACTTAGAGACAATGGCAACTCCCGGGGAAACGGAGAAATTCGAGATTACTGCTCTAAATGTGGGCGTCAAGATAAAGCCGAAGGACAACGCGATGTATTTCAATGTGGCAGGTGACAACCAGGATCGCTATAACGGAGGTACATCAAGCCCGTACTATAGCGGTATGGTTGGTGGTATGGATGGAACTGACGACAATTCCCAATTCAATCTTATCGATGCCTCCTCTGCAACAACGTTGACTCCTGTCATCAGCGATGTTAATGAGTTGAACAACACTTTTACCATCACCTCCCCTGCTGCCGCATTCTCCACAATACATTACACCACCGATGGCAGCACTACACCTAATACCACTACAGGCACGACCGTTATCAGCGGCAGTCCTATCAACATAACAGGAAACTGCAAAGTCCAAGCAGTAGGTGTTTTCGGTTCGTTTGTCACCCCTCTAGCAGGCCCCAAAGATCTCGAACCTATACGCTGTAAGGCTCCTGTAATTAGTTATTCCAAAGAACAAGGTAAGGTAACGATTACTTCTGATACTGAAGATGCAAATATCTACTATACGCTTAATGGAGACATACCAAATACACTTTATGTTGAACCATTCAGTGTGACTGACCAACAAACTGTGAAAGCAATTGCTAAAAAGACTGGATTACTGGATTCGGAAATAGCAATTGTAAAAGTGGTATTGAACCCGACGATAACCATTGCTGAAAACGAATTCACCTATAATGGTTCTGCCAAGGAACCTGCGGTGAATATTGTCAAGGATGGTGACACGACAATTCCTGCCAGTGAATATACCGTAACTTATAGCAACAACATCAATGCAAGCAGCGAGGCCGTTGTGACGATTAAAGACAACCCGGGTGGTAACTATATCATCTCTGGCTCAGCGAATTTCACCATCAATCCTAAGGTGGCGACCATCACGGCTCATAATGCGTCAAAAACGTATGATGGCACTGCGTTAACGGAGAATGGTTTCACAGCGAGTGAGTTAGAAACAGGTGACACACACACTTTCACTGTTACCATAACAGAAGGAAGTACCATCACTAATGCAGGCACAGAGCCTAACGTAATTGCTACGGTAGATGGTAGTGCCGTTACGACAGGAACAGAAACGGCAATAGGCAACTACTTGGTAACCACTGTGAATGGTACGCTGACCATCTCCCCCAAGACTATCGGTGACGGCGATACGACTGCAGATGGTATCTCTCTGGAAATGACAGAGGATGGCTCACTGAGTGCTGTTAAGGATGGCAGCACAACGCTTGTAGAGAATACCGACTATACGCAGGAAACTATAGAAGACGGCAGTGACAAGATCATTACGATTACAGGTATGGGAAACTACACAGGAGGTGCCAGGGGTATCTATGCAAATCCCAAATTTGACGACCCTGATGGTGATGGTGGCTCTGGACAGGCCGCTGCCGTATACCAGGCAAAGCGAGACCTGTCTTGCCCATCGGGCATCAAACCCTATATCATCCGTAAGGTCAATCCGTCTATCGGTACCGCAGTCATTACGCGATTGGACTATATCCCCGAAGATGTCCCCGTACTGCTGTTGTCAGACGCTGAGGCCTCAGGATTTGTAGCATCCCCGAAAGACCCATCAACCCCAGAAGTGACAGCGCAGACCAAGAACAGCAATCTGCTGAAGGTGTCAGCAGGAGGCGAGACGGTAGGAGCTGCCCAGATATATATGTTCTACAAAGGTGAGTTCGTACTCACAAAGGCAGGAACCTTGGGCGAGGGCAAATTCTATCTCAACAATCCCAACTACACAGATACGCCAACGAACGAGAATAGTGGAAACTCGAATGCACGAGGCCTGTTGCAGTTTGTCATTGACGACGAAGAGCCTACAGGAATCACGGAGTTTGAGGCTTCAACGACGAAGGAACCAGATACAGACGTATGGTACACTTTAGACGGTCGACGTCTGAGTGTCAAGCCCACCAAGGCAGGAATCTATATTCATCAGGGACAGAAAGAATATATAAAAAGATAATATGATATGAAACACACATTAAAATACATCATCCTATTCTTTACGCTTGTTATTGGTAGCATGGGCCATGCCTGGGCTATCACAGAGAGTGATATTATCATCAACATACAGCCCAACAATTCTGCAGGCACTGTGAGCGTGACCGCCATTTCAGGGATGACAGTCACCATCTCTGCCACTCCTGCCGCGGGCTATAGCATCGATGCCGCTCATATCATTGCCGAAAAGATGGTTGATCCTTTCCAAGCCCCCCGCCGTGCTACAGGTATTGCCTCTAAGCTCGACATCACATACAATGATGGCAATTCCTTCTCCTTTACCATTCCTGACGGGTATGATGGTGCTTATGTGACGGTGAATTTCTATAAAAAGACAGAGGGCTTTATTCAAATTACATCTCTGTCAGAGATTACAGATATGGACGGTCGATACCAGTTAACTACTGATGTTTCCGGTCTGTCCAGTAGCTTAGGCGAGTTAGACGAGTTTAGAGGAACGCTCGATGGTGGATTACATAAGATTATCGGTTCTTCTGCACCGTTGTTTGCTTCAACTGATGGTGCTATCATCCGCAACATCATCTTTGAAGATGTGAATATCTCATCAGGTGATGGCGATGGCGATGCTGGTGCTGTGACCTCTAAGGCCAAAGGTGACACCCGAATCTATAACTGCGGCATTCTTCCTACCTCGGCAGAGCGTGATAACGAAGGGAATATCACAGGCTTCTATGGAAGCAGCGTCAGTGGTACGAGATATGTTGGTGGTTTGGTAGGTTTCCTTGATGGCACTTCACGTGTTATCAACTGCTATAGCTATGCCAATGTTTCTGGAGGCAGTTATGTGGGTGGTATCGTAGGCTATAATAATGTAGCTACCACTAGTGCGAACCTCAAGACCATGGTGATGAACTGTATGTTCTATGGTGAAGTCAGTGGTTCTTCAAAAGCCCCTATTTACAATGGCATTACAATTACTAACAGAAGCGACCAATCAGGTGTGAGCAACTTTAATTATTTCTGGGCTGGAGCTTCTTATGTACAAAACAGAACTATTGATGTCTACAACTGTGCCCTTTCAGCTGAGACACGTTTTTTGGAGCGCTTTGAGTTCTTCCGCCATATGTTGAATAGTAATCGTGAACTGGCTGCATGGTGGGCAACAGATAGTCGTGACAACAAGGACGAGATGATGAAGTGGGTATTGGAGCCATCGCAAATAGGAAGTTTCATCCCATTCCCTATCCTTAAGACCCCGGACAAATACCCATCCGTTGTGAATATCGATGCAGACCATGCAGAAGCATTCTCCGCTGATGCAGCTACAAAGAAGACGCAATACAACCAAGGGCGTAAATTTCAATTTTAATTATTATAAGGTGCAGTTGCCTTACTATAACGATGTAGGTACGGGCAACTATACGGGTAATCGTGTGGTAACCGGATGGAAGATTGTTGCTATATCAGGTGGAACACATAATTTCTCAGATTCAAGTTCCGATGCCACGGCAACTGCCGACGGAAACGGTAATATCACGCTTACCACTCCTTATAACTTTGCAGACCGCAAGTGTACAGACAAGGACTTGTTTACAGTAGGTGGTCGGGTGTTCAGTCAAGGTGCTTACTTCGACGTACCTGAAGGAGTATCATCCATTACCATTGAGCCGTATTGGGGTAAGTGTGTTTATGTGTCTGACGAATACCTTGATGTAGTATATAATCAAGCTATGGATGCAAAAGCCAATGTTACAACTGTTGGTGGAGGAAAGCGTTATACGAATGGAAATTCTTACGACATCAATGGCAGCAACCAGAAAGTTTATACGACCATGACTAATGCCGTATCAGCACTGAACCCATCAGGTTCCGTTTATGACAACGCTATCGTACTGGTGGGTAATTTCCATATTTCGGATATTTCTGATAAGACAAATAGTAAGCCATACACCATTATGTCCATCGACTTGGACAAAGATAACGAGCCTGACTATTCGTATATTCTTCGTTTTAACAGTCGTGTTCGCGTGCATCCCGTCAGAGTCGATTTCATCAATATCATAGGTCTTGGTATGGCTCAAAAGTCTTCAGGTGGTACAGGTACTTATAACCTCGGTATTTTACAGCCTTTTGGATGGTTCGAATCAACGAACACCTCCTTATTTCGTTTCACTCAGTTTGAGTATGATTATGGGGGGGAGAATGACAATGCTCCAAGATTAAATAGTCCTATGATTTTACAAGGTGGTGTTATTGAACAGTGGGTGACTGTTGGCGGAAAAGAAGAAAAACATACGGAAGCTAAATCAGTCACATACTACCATGTTGGAGGCAATGTGTGGTTCAAGGAATTTCATATTGGAGTACACCAAGATAAAACTCAAGACAAGTTTGTCAGCCCTCATCCACCTATCTCTGTTACTGGTGGCGATTATGATATTTTCTACCTTACAGGTAACTATAATACACCTAATAATGGTTTTGATGATAATGCCGAGTGCTACATCAATGGAGGTCGCTTCAACAAGGTGGCTGGAACAGGTATGCAGGGAATAGGAGATCCTACAAACCACACAAATGGTAACATCACATGGCAGATAGATAATGCTGATATCAACGAATTCTACGGTGGTGGTATCAATGCAGC
>OMXL01000077.1 GCA_900314985.1 uncultured Prevotellaceae bacterium
GTCGGCCAATAGACGGAAACGTTCAAGCTCATGGTCGGTCATCTGTGCCTCAATGTTCTCGCGCCATTGGCTGACATCTGCCTTGTCGTCATGGAAGTTAGCAAACAGCACCCCATGAATCACGCCATCATCGCCCACGGCCTTCAAGGCCAGCGAGGGATTGCTATAGTTATAGCGAAGGATATACTCTGCCACTGCATCGATAAACCACTGCCGTTCGTCGGCATAAAAATCGCCCCATGCACCAGCAGCCAGTGGTGCTGCTTTAGCAAAGTCATCATTCGTGAATTTCTCTATTTTCATTTCTATTATTGCCTCATGCTTTATTAAGTTATGTAATACTCTGAAAATTGGAATATACTTGATTGAAATTCCCTTTAGACATGAACATTATCTGACAAGCCTGAATCCCCAGTGCATCGTATTCAGCTGTCCAAACACAGGAACCCAGAATGCGCCTAACATTTCCGTGTAGCGAGACATGGAAATATCGCCCATGTCGAAAGTGTCTGTCCATCCAAAATCATGAAGGATTTCCATATTTCATTTAAACGAATTTATTTATCTCATTAATCTTTATTTGAATCTTTTGAAATCAGATATCTCCATATCGATGACAAAAGTCATTAATGGTTCCAATGTTAATCTGTTACCACTTCAGAGAAATGCTCCTTTCCCCAGGCTATCAGAGCTGTGAGTGCTGGCATCAGCGATTTGCCTGTCTCTGTCAGGGAATACTCCACTCGGGGAGGAACCTCCGGATAGACCTCACGATGAACAAGGTGACTCTGCTCCAGATTCTTCAGTGTCTGCGAGAGCATCTTCTGGGAACAGTCCGTCATCAGTCGGCGGATCTCGTTAAAGCGCAATACACCCGTCTCGCTGGCGTGAAGCATATAGAGCACCAGCATAGACCATTTGTCACCGAAACGACTCACTACTTGCCTGATTGGACAAGCCAAATACTCTGCTTTGATATCTGCCATAATTCATGATTTTAGTGCAAAGGTAACAAATAGTTACCGAATTACCAAATTACACTTAGTTAATCTAAGTTAATGTCACTTTCGCAGAAGCCCGATAACATCACAATTCCTACTTTTTGGTAACTATCTCACCAAAAAGTGCCTTCTTGTGGGAATAAGAAAAAGGTTGTAATTTTGCAGCGTCAAAACGAACAAATAATATTTTAAGAATAAGAATTATGAAACAGATTGAGACAATTAAGAGTGGTAAGAATTACAGCGCAGTAAGCGTAGGTAAGATGAGTGAGATTATCGAGCACGTGCTCCCCATGGGACCTAACGTAACCATTCAAGGTAAGGTTTTCGCAGGTCAGGCCGTTGGCGCAACGGGTAGCGAACTGAGTTTCCAGACGCTCGTTCCTGGTCAGGACAGCGGTTTCCTGCACACTCACAAGACTCATGAGGAGCTGTACATTATCCTGAAGGGTGAAGGCCAGTATCAGGTGGATGGTGAGATCTTCCCTGTCAGCGAAGGCACTATTATCCGTGTCGCTCCCGATGGCAAGCGTGCGCTGAAGAACACGGGCAGCGAGAACCTGACCATGCTCTGCATCCAGTACAAGGCCAATGCCTTCACCGAGGCTGACAGTCCCATGACTGATGGTGTCATCCTGCAGGAAGAACTGAAATGGTAAGCAACCAGCGAGGGCAATCTGCCAAAGTTACGCATCTTTCAAATTATGAAGCAGGAAGGGCATGTGCTTTACTTTGCCACTTCTGCCAAGAAAGCCGTTTGGCACGAGTTACGCCAGAATCCCAATGTAGAAATACTGGCCTATGAAGGTAATATCTCTGTTCGGTGTTCAGGGATGGTGAACTTTAATGTGGATGATGATGTAAAGCGGTGGATCTACGAGCATAACGATGTGCTTTCACGACTCTATACGAGCTATGACCAGATGGAATACTTTTGTCTGCCAATAGCAGAGATGGACTATTATGATTTGTCTCCAACACCACCGGTATTTCAGCATTTTGACATTAGCTTAAGGCTTCGACCACCTGAATATGTCGGCTCGCGCCATATTCGGGCTTGGCCGTGGCGAGCTGCAGAAATAGCGGAGAGTCGCTATAGTGATCAGCATCAACTGAGTTTATGAGTTCGCGGAGTGTCATTCTTTGGGTATGGGTTTAGCCAGTTTCATGGCATCTTTGGTGCCAAATGTTCTTCTGATGACAGTCTCCACATATTTCTTAATAAGTACTTCGTCATCAATAAGCGTGATGACTCTTAACACTCTCGTTTGGTTGAACCACACGATTTGCACAGAACTGTTCAATGTGTGACTATGACCGTATATGCTTAGTCTTGCCTGTTCTTCTTTCAACTTCTCAAAGTTTTTCAGTCCCACTTTGTCCTGGTTGTACATATGGACAAGCTCTGTTCCTATAGCTTCAGCTAAATCTGCAACTACGACGCTTTCTATCATGTTAATATCGGCCGACTCCATGTAGGCAGCCCAATCTACCATAGTCCACCAGTCATAGTGCTGTGCAGCTAACAGAATATCATATTGTTGCCACACCACATTTCCTACATTTCCATGCTGGTGTTTTATCTCTTGAATGTAGCTTATGTCATCAAGCATTGTCTCTGGTTCGTTATCGGCTTTTGCTCTCGTTTTCGCTTTGCGCTTACCTTCTATGAGCATGTAGGCTAAAATGCCTGCTATTGGACCGCTGATTGCGGCAAGAGTTTGAAAGAATGTATCCATTATTATACTATTTTTTTGGGGGGGGAGATAGAGTCGTAGTCAGTTATAATATTCTATCTGTAGTTGTTCACTCACATTGAAATCTTCATGAAAGCCATCATCGTACTTATAGACGATGCGAAGACCACGATACGTCAATGGTACCTTCAGCGTGTCCAGCAGGTGCCATTTTGGGCGCCCGAAGTCGTATGACTCTCTATCTAGGATGATTCGGTTTGATACAAAGTCGAAAGCGTAGTAGCCACCGCCAATGCATTGGTCGCCCGGTTGCAGCAAGTCCTTATGCTGTTCAACCATTCCCAGACGGAAAACACCGTCCATAGTGATGATAAACTTTGGGAGAGTCATTCGAAACTTTATTATATGTCCTTTTTGAATACAGCAGGGTTGCCAGCTACCAATGTTCGCGGCGCTACATCCTTGGTTACCACAGAACCTGCAGCTATAACAGCACCATCGCCAATGGTGACTCCTGGTAAAATGGTGGAATGACCACCTATCCAAACGTCGTTCCCTATGGTAATAGGGCTACCATAAACATCAAGAACGCGACCTTCCGGCTCCAGTCGGTGTCCTGCGGTATAGATACCAACGTCGGGGCCTATTAGACAGTTGTCTCCGATACGGATTTCCGCCAGGTCGAGCATCGTACAATTATAGTCAGCGTGGAAATTGTTGCCCACAAGGATATTCTGTCCGAAGTCACAATGAAAATTATCGCCCACAAAGGGAGCGCTTCCAACAGATCCGAACAGCTCTCGAATGAGAGCTTCTTTATCTTTGAAGTCAACCAGTGTCATGCTGTTCATCTGTTTGACTGTTGCCGAAGCCTTTGCCATTATCATCTGCACCTCCGGGCTTATGTCTGTGCGACTATACCATTTCTTTTCCATACTTTATCTGATAATCTTTGCTTTCTGAAGGTCGTCGAAATCATTCCAGAAGCTTTCCTGTTCGGGAGCGGTGAAGCCGTCTGCTGACAGTTCCTTTAGGATAGCGTCCAGCAGTTGTGCTTTGGATATGTTCAGATTCGGGTCTACATCAATACTGTAGGTGAGGATGTCGCCCATAGAACCGACGTGAACACCCGAAACGATGATGTTACCATCGGCTTCGGCCACCTGAATATGTCTGCTTGCGTCATATTCAGGCTTGGTGCTGATGAGCTTTTGGAATAGCGGTGAGTCGCTATATTGCTCAGAGTCGATGGATTGTAGAAGTTCTTTCAGCGTCATTTTTTGTAATTTTGCTGCAAAAGTACGAAAAATCGGGCAGAATTATGTATTTTTGCCCCGACAAAACCGATTTTCAGTAAAGAAATGGCTTGGAAACTTAAATATCGCTGTCGGGAATGTGGCTATGAAGCCGAGGTGTACGAAGGGCGTGGGCTCTTCCGTCAGGAGATCCGTGCCGTGTCGTGCCCAGACTGCAAGACCATCCAAAACATTGTGGTGGGTGGGATTATCGCCGATGTGGCACCTTCCTATAGGAGCGAAGTGGGGAGGCTCTGTTTGCAATGCGGCAGCGATAAAATCAGAGTGTGGGATGGGCATACCTGTCCCAAGTGCCAGGGTGAGATGGAACAGACTGGCGAGAAAGACTTTTGGACTTGAAGACTGACAGAATTTCTGGCCAATGTTTAAGGGAGTTTAAAGAAATGTCAGTCATGTTTAATTGAGTTTAAGGGATTGTCAGTATCGTTTAAGCGAGTTTAAAATCCTTGCCATTTTGACAAGGTAACGAGCGCTTTTTCCTGTAGGCATGTACTTTGCTTTTCAGTAAGTGAAAGCTGAAGCAAATAAGCCGAAGCGATCAAGAACAATTAAGTTAAACTAAAAATATAATTAGGAGGTAAAAGTTATGTTGAACGGATTAATGAAAAGCAACAGTTGGTTCCCAACAATGTTTGATGATTTCTTTAACACTGATTTTATGCCTCGTGCCAATAGTACAGCACCCGCAGTCAATGTCAAGGAGAGTGAGAAGGCCTACACGATGGAACTTGCAGCTCCAGGCATTAAGAAGGAATATTGCCGTGTAGGCATCAATGACGAGGGCAACCTCACCATCGCTATTGAGAACAAACAGGAACACAAGCATGAGGACAGTCACCATCACTATCTGCGCCGTGAGTTCAGCTACTCAAACTACGAACAGAACTACGTGCTGCCGGATGATGTGGTGAAGGATCAGATCTCTGCCAAGGTGGAGGACGGCATCCTGACTATCACCATGCCGAAGACCGAACCGAAGGAGAAAGTCACCAAGGCCATTGAGGTCTCGTAATTAAGGGCTATCTTGAATAAAACAGCAGGGAGCAGCATCCATAGCGGGTGTTGCTCCTTTTTTTAGCATCTGATACTTGACTTAGGCCAAGAAATACTTGTTTCGGGCAAGAAATGAGATCAATTCACTTGACTTGTGCTTCATAAACACCTACCTTTGCAGCGGATAACATGCCGAAAAGGTATTAGACTTAGGTAAAAAGATTGTTTAATTAAAAAGAAAGGATTGACTATGAAAGCGATATTAAACATTGCACTTGTTGCACACGATTCAAGAAAGAATGAGCTTTTACGCTACTGGTACCACTGGCAGACTTATCAGTGAACTTGCTTTCGGAACAGAGGAAGAACCGGAATATCCGTTCAAGGACAAGGTAACGCGCCTGTTGAGCGGCCCGTTGGGAGGCGACCAGCAGATTGGTGCTATGCTGGCCGAAGGTAAGATTGACATGCTGATATTCTTCTGCGATAACCTCGCTGTGCAGGGCCATCAGAACGACGTGTCAGCCCTGAGCCGACTGGCATCGCTCTACAACATTGCCTTTGCCACGAACCGTACCACGGCTGACATGCTGCTCACCTCCACCCTGCTTGGAGATGAGTCATACACTCGCATAGACCCTGAGTGCATAAAGCATTATGCCAACAGGAAACTGTAGCATATATAAACGATACGAATAGGAGCATCATCCATAGCGGGTGTTGCTCTTTTTTTCACCCAAAAGCTTTGCAACCAGAATTGCATCAAGAGTGGCGATTTAGCCCACCAACCGGCCTAAGAATGATCGTTGGCAGCGGTGGTAAAACGATGCGAGTGAGAATGTTTAATTCACTAAAGATTAACGATTATGGAAATCAAGAAGATTGAGAACTGTGACTATGTGATGTTCCCGCGTCTGCAGGAACAGGGTGTCGAATTTAAGCATGTGGAGCGCGAGACCTTCCGTGCCGAGTTGCGTCATGTCGAGGGACATGGTGACTACTGGCTCCTCCATCAGCAGGCCAAGCCCCACGTGACGGTACACATCCAGCTGGCCAGGGACGAAGCCCACTTCGACAGCATCCTCGGCTGGTTCATCGGCCAGCAGAAGCTGCATGAGTTTGTCCGTGGCGACCTGACTTTCATCAGTGCTTTTGCAGGAGTCAACAGGGATGAGCTGCCTTTCCGCTATCCGGACAACATCAAGTGCATCGTTTACGCCCTGAGCGACTCAGCCCGATGGTGGCATGAGTACGGACAGGAATATATAAAGGATAGAAAATGATAATGGCCATCCTGTAAAGCCATTGTGCAAATTTGTCTTTTATAAAAGAT
>OMXL01000014.1 GCA_900314985.1 uncultured Prevotellaceae bacterium
CATCGTGTTCACCCCCGAGCGCTCTACCGACGCTGCCGGCAACCGCGTGAAGCAGTTCCTGCAGGGAGCGAAGTGCGAAGAGCTGCCTGAGAACAAGGTCGAGAAGGACGTGCAGGCAGGCGATTAATCGACTGAGTGGAAAGAGGAAAGAGGCGGTTGACTGTGATGGTCGGCCGCCTCTTGTTTCTTGTTTCTTATCTCTTGAATTCTTACAGCTTCACGCTACTGATATCTACCAGGCCATTGACGATGGCGTAGATGGTGAGGCCGGCAGGAGAATGGATTTGTAGCTTGCGGGCAATGTTGCGACGATGGGTGATGACGGTATTGACCGAGATGAACAGGCGGTCGGCAATCTCCTTGTTCTGCAGACCCTGCACCACGCCGATGATGACGTCGCGCTCGCGGTCGGAGAGTGCCTCGCCAGAGTCTTGTCCACCCTTGAAGACCATCGACGAGATGTTCTTGGTGACGTCGTCCTGCTTCAGACGCTGTTCCATGCGACGGATGGCAGGGGTGAAGATGTGGTCTTCGACGTCGGCATGCTGTTGCAGCCACTCCTCGTTGTTATAGATGTCGTAGAGCGTGGCGGTGAGTTTGCTGTTCAGGTGGGCATCGCCAGGCAGATACTTAATAATGAGGAGCTTCAGCTCGCGCAACTTCTTGTCGGCCGAAGCGTGGTGCTTGGAGAACATCTCGACGTTATAGTTAGGCAAGGGCTGACCGTCGATGAGCGACTGCACATAAGGGAACAGCGTCTTCTCTTCGTACTTCATGTGGCGGCGAATCTCCTGTGCATACTCGTCGTAGAAGCGTAACATGAGCTGGCCAAGGGCATCGTCGCCATTGATGCTCTCCTGCAGTTCCCTGCGGATGAAGGGCAGCTGGAAGTCAAGGTAGTAGCGGTGGCTGGCCTCCAGGTAGTGCAACAGGGTGGGCACGCTGATGCGCTCGTCGCTATCGTCGATGGCGTAGTTGTTGATGGTGTAGTTGACCACGGCCAGGAAGGTGTAGCAGTCAACACGATTCAGCTGACAGGTCTCTTCCACGGTCTTGTCGCCAAAGCCCAGATTGATGCCGAAGCTGCTCAATGCCTGCAGCACGCTATAGTTGTCCTTGATGAGCGTAATCATGCGATCCTGTGGCTCATACATCTTCACATTCTTCATACCTATTATATATTAACGCTGCAAAAGTAATCATTTCCGATGAACCTTGCAATAGTCTGAAACAAATTTCATCATTATTAGGTAGAGGAGTTAAAGAAGTTAAAGGAGTTAAAGAAGTTAACGACGTTAGTTAGTAGATTAAAAATAATTTTGTACCTTTGTAGGCAGCTATGGCAAACAAGGAGAAGATCATGTATGTCTGCGACAACTGCGGACAGGAGTCGGCAAAATGGATAGGCAAATGTCCTGCGTGCGGCCAGTGGAACACGTTCAAAGAGATAAAAACCACGCCCCAACCCACCTCCAAAGGGAGAGGGGGATTTAGCAATAGCGGTGGTATTTCTGACAGAGGACGTGATACCGCTAAGGTGCTGCGCCTGAAGGACATCTCGTCGCACGACGACCCGCGCATCGATATGCACGACGCGGAGCTGAACCGCGTGCTGGGTGGTGGACTGGTGCCTGGCAGCATTGTGCTGTTAGGTGGTGAACCAGGCATCGGCAAGTCGACGCTGTCGCTGCAGACCATGCTCCAGCTGACAGACAAGCGGGTGCTGTACGTCAGCGGTGAGGAGAGCGCCCACCAGCTGAAGATGAGAGCGGAGAGACTTAGCCTCTCCCCAACCCTCTCCAAAGGGAGAGGGAGTTCTGAAGCGCAATCCATTTCCCAATTGGATAATTTTCTCTTGCTCTGCGAAAACTCGCTGGAGGCCGTCTTCGACCATATCAAGGAGGTGCAACCCGAGGTGGTGGTGGTGGACTCCATACAGACCATCTCGACCGAGGACGTGGAGTCGAGTGCTGGTTCCATTGCCCAGGTGCGCGAGTGTGCCTCCGCCCTACTCCGCTTTGCCAAGACCAGCGGCGTGCCCGTCATCTTGATTGGTCACATCACCAAGGAGGGCACGTTGGCAGGCCCCAAAATCTTGGAGCATATCGTCGATACGGTCATCCAGTTTGAGGGTGATCAGCACTATATGTATCGCATTCTGCGAAGCATTAAGAATCGATTCGGAAGTACCTCGGAATTAGGCATTTATGAAATGCAGCAAACAGGACTGCGACAGGTCAGCAACCCCTCAGAATTGCTGCTGACAGAAGACCACGACGGACTCAGCGGCGTAGCCATCAGCTCGGCCATTGAGGGCGTGCGACCCTTCCTGGTAGAGACGCAGGCGCTGGTATCGTCGGCCGCCTACGGCACCCCTCAGCGCTCAGCTACGGGCTTCGACCAGCGTCGACTGAACATGCTGTTGGCCGTGTTGGAGAAGCGCGTGGGCTTCAAGCTGATGCAGAAGGATGTGTTCCTGAATATCGCCGGTGGTCTGCGCGTCACGGACATGGCCATGGACCTGAGCGTCATTGCCGCCGTGCTGTCGAGCAATGTCGATACGCCCATCGAGGAGGGCTGGTGCATGGCTGGCGAGGTGGGACTCTCTGGCGAGGTGCGCCCCGTAGCTCGTATCGAACAGCGCATCAGCGAGGCCGAGAAGTTAGGATTCCAGCATATCATCATCCCGAAATACAATCTCAGCGGGCTGAACCGTAAGAAGTTCAACATCGAGCTGGTGCCGGTAAGAAAGGTGGAAGAGGCGCTGAGGGCACTGTTTGGGTAAGGAGCCTACCCCCAGACATCAGACATCATACTTCGTCTTGTCATCTACGCCTGCTAATTCGAAGGCTTCGCGACGCTCGACGCAGGTGCCGCACTTGCCACAATGGTGGTCGCCACCCTTGTAGCACGACCACGTCTTGCTGTAGTCGATGCCCAGGGCCTTGCCACGACGGGCAATGTCGGCCTTGGTGATGTTGGTATAGGGTGAGCGCAGATGGACGTTGACGTAGGTGCCAGCAGCGGCCGCCTGGTCGAAGGCATCGACAAACTCGGGACGACAGTCGGGATAGATGGTGTGGTCGCCACCGTGGTTGGCCATCATGACGTATTTCAGGCCGTTAGACTCAGCCACACCCACGGCAATGGACAGCATGATGCCATTGCGGAAGGGTACCACCGTCGACTTCATATTCTCGTCGGCATAGTGACCCTCGGGAATCTCCTCGCCACCCTCCAACAGCGAACTCTTAAAGTACTTGGTCATGAAGTCCAGGGGAATGACGACATGCTTGATGCCCAACTGTTGACAATGCCACTGGGCAAAGGGAATCTCGCGGGCATTGTGCTTAGAACCATAGTCGAACGAGATAGCCAGGGCGATGCGCTCCTGCTCGTCGTATAACAAGGTGACGCTATCTACGCCACCACTCAGAATCAATACGCTGTCTTTCATATTACGCCATCAGGATTTGTACGATACGTTCTGCGGTGCGGCCGTCCCAACGATCGGGCAGCGACGACGCCTTCCACTGGCCACTAACCATCTCCTTCAAGGCGCTACGCAGCTTGTCGGCATCCTCGCCCACCAGCACGTTGGTGCCCAGCTTGACGGTCTCGTTATGCTCGGTATAGGAGTTGAGCGTGATGCAGGGAACGTGGTTGAAGGTAGCCTCCTCAGCGACGTTGCCCGAGTCGGTAATGATGCCCATAGCATGACTGGTCAGATAGCCGAAGTCGAGGTAGCTTAATGAATTGAGAATTCTCTCTTCGAGAGTGTGGCGTTGCGAGGAGAATTGAGAATTGAGAATCTTCACCGTTTCAAGGGCACGACCACGCAGCGGAGCGATGACGGGGATGTCGCCAGCGACCTCGCTGACGGCAGCGAGCATGCGCTTCAGGTTGTCCTCGTCGGCCAGCAGAGCCTTGCGGTTGATGGTGAATACCAGGTAGCGGCCGTCCTCAATGCCGTCGAGACAGGCGGGACGCGTCCAGCGGTCGTGGTTATAGCGCAGGGTATCCATCAGGATGTTGCCCACCATATAGATCTTGTGGTTCTCGGCACCTTCGCGCGTAGCAATGCTGCTGGAGCCTACGCCAGCGGTAAACAGCAGGTCGCTGAGACCATCGATGACCAGGCGGTTAATCTCCTTAGGCATCGAGATATCGAACGAGCGCGTGCCAGCCACCAGATGGGCCAAGCGAAGGCCACGCTTCTTGGTAACAATAGCGGCAGCCATGGTTGATGCGAGGTCGTCGACCACGATGACGGTGTCCGTCTCGTGCTGTTCGAGATAGCGTTCAAACTCGGCCATCACCCTACCCGTCAGTTCGTTGAGGTTCTCGCAGTCAACGCCCAAGAAGACGTCGGGACGCTGAATCTGCAGGTCGCTGAAGAGCGAAGGCTCCAGCGTGGGATCGTCGGCAGTACCGGCATAGACCAGCTGATATTGACAGTTTTCTGTACGCTCAATAGCACGGATGAGCGGAGCAACCTTGATGAAATTGGGACGTGCGCCCGTAAAGATACAGATGTTCTTCATTGTTTTCCTATATTCCTCATTGTATGTTTCCTATTTTCTTTTCGTATGCTGGCGACTCCTCCTTCAGTCGGAAGTCGTATATCATGTTATCCTCATCAACCAGGATAAAGTGTTTCTTGCCCTGTATGTCGTCGTCTTTCTTCTCCCAGATGACGTCCTTGAAAAACTGAGTATCCTCGGGAACGACAGTTCGCAACAAGCAATTGGCAAAGCTGTATTTCGAGTTTTCGTCTACCTCTCCCTCAATGACGTCCTCTGCATAGCCCGTGACGAGTGTGTTCGAGCAGGTCAGTGAGAAAACTTGTTCCGAGGGTTCGAAACGCAAGGCGAAACCACGATTGGCAGACAGCGGATAGAACTGTGCCAACGTGACGTGATCGAGAGTCGCTTGGCACCCCAAGAGTGTCAGACAGTCTTTCAGTGTGTTCGACAGCGTGCTGTATTGGATATCAACCACACAGTCGTGTGCCCAGAGACCAGACCCTTTACAGTTATGGACGGTAGAGCCAGAAAGGACGACAGTAGTGGTGTCGGCCACGATGCCGTCCATCGCATTACGCAGTTCACTATCAAGGAGTAGACAGCCTACAGCATGGGGGTTGACGGTGATACCCTTCCACTGCCCACTGACGCGGTCATAGGGCAAGTAGTCAAACATGTGGTCAAGGCGGTCGCCGCGAAGCAGACTATTCTCAACGGTGAGTGCACCATCGACCGTGATGCCTGCACCATCATGGAAGTATAACTCGGTATTCTTAATCGTTAGCATAGCATCCTTAGCAACATTGATGCCGCCATAGACCACAATGGGCGTAGCCGACTCGATGGTCTGGTCGGCGGTGACGTCAACCGTCTGCCACAGTTCGGCATTCCAGCTGTAGGTACGCAGATTGACGCGCTGCTCTACCCCACTCTCCAGCGTAAACAGCAGATTGTCCTCCACCAGTTGTGGGTCGGGCGACTGATTCTCGAAGGCCGTGACCTCGACGAAGACGCGGAGGCTGTCGCCCTGACGAATCTCCAGGTTGTTGACCACAGGATTAAGGTAGCTGCCATCGACATTGACGCGGAAGCCCGACTGTCCGCTACGCTCCAAGCGTACTGAGCGCAGGCGCAGACCATCGCCCGACTGGTTGTGCACCCAAAAGGTGTAGGTAGCCGACGGGACGGTGGCAAAGAGGGTGTCCATGCGCACGGTATCGGTGGTAAACGTCAGCCGATGACTACGGTCTGTCGTGAACGAGTCATTATCAGAACAGGCCGTCAACAAAGTCAGCGCTGCTATGAGGAAAAAGAAAATCCGCTTTATCATATATTGATAAAACGGACTTTTCCTCATAATATTATGCATTATGCATAAATAATCATGCATTACTTGAAATAGCGCTTCAGCAGACCAGCAAAGCCGGCACCATGACGGGCCTCATCCTTTGCCATCTCGTGAACGGTATCGTGGATAGCGTCGAAGCCAGCAGCCTTGGCATTCTTGGCAATGCGGAACTTATCCTCGCAAGCACCAGCCTCAGCAGCAGCACGCTTCTCCAGATTGGTTTTGGTATCCCAAACGCACTCGCCCAGCAACTCAGCGAAACGAGAAGCATGGTCAGCCTCCTCGAAAGCATAGCGCTTGAAGGCCTCAGCAATCTCGGGATAGCCCTCGCGATCGGCCTGACGAGCCATAGCCAGATACATTCCAACCTCGCCACACTCACCATTGAAGTGGTTGCGCAGGTCCTGAATCATCTCTTCGCTGACACCCTCGGGCTTACCGTCACCAATCTTATGAACGGTAGCGTAGGTCATATCAGCATCGTCCTTCAGTTCAGAGAACTTAGAGGCAGGAGCCTTACAAATGGGGCACTTCTCGGGAGCAGCATCGCCTTCGTAGATATATCCACAAACGGCGCAGATAAACTTTTTCTTCATAAATGAAAGTATTTGTTTAGTTAGTAAAAAATGGATTATCTCTTTGCAAAGATACGCAGAAAAAATAAATCCCCCAAATGTTTTGGAGGAATTTATTTGTAATCTGTTATTTTTCCATCTTACAGGGCTTGTCGTTGGTGCGATACTTCGTCAACAACGGAATCTCCTGACAGAGGGCATCGGCCAGCAACTTGGCTACCTGATGGGCTCCATAGATGTTGTAATGGGTATTGTCCTGACGACCATCGGGCAAGGCGGGATGTTCGCCGGGCTTATACCACATATGGAGTTTCTTGGAACCCTCTGGGCCTAAGCTCTGCTCCAAGTCGTGGGTAATCTTGTTGGCATCGATGAAGAGGGCGTGCATTCGCTGTGCTACATCGCGCGGAGCAACGGCATAGAGACCGTGGGTATCAAGCAGAACCTCCCCCGACCCCTCCAAAGGGAGGGGGGCTTCCATTGCAGTAGTGTTGCGTAGTGCCTCGTCATCAATTTGGGTGCCCATCGGTTCTCCCTTCCCTTTGGAGGCGTCGGGGGAGGCCTGCCAGTTTCGGCGTGCCACGCAGTTCATGACCACGGGGATGCCGCCATGTTCGCGCGTCTCACGAATGAACTTGGCATAGTTGTAGTCGAACGTAGAACCTGGATCGGTATGACGGGCTGGCTGTGGCTTCTCGTCATTATGTCCAAACTGGATGATGACATAGTCGCCAGGCTGTAGCTTGTCGAGCACTTTCTGCCAGCGGCCTTCATCGATAAAACTCTTCGATGAGCGTCCGTTAACCGCATGATTATCAACACGAATAAACGTCTCGTCGAAGTAACACTGCAGCGCCATTCCCCACCCTCGCTCAGGCGAACCCTTGGAGAGGTCCTTCTTGGCTGCGGTGGAGTCGCCGATGATAAAGATAGTAGTAGTTTTCTGATTGGTGGCCGAGGTGCACAGCAGCACCAGGGCCATCAATACAGCAAGTAGTTTGATTTGTTTCATTGTATAGCGTTAATGAGTTCTTCTGGCGTCACGAGCTGCTGTTCGCCCGTCTCCATGTTCTTCAGCGTCACCTTCTGCGCAGCAATCTCGTTGTCGCCAGCAAGGACGACAAAGGGAATCTGCTTGGCATTGGCGTACGACATCTGCTTCTTCATCTTCGCGCCGTCAGGATAGATCTCGGCACGAATGCCTGCCTGACGAACCTGAGCGATGATGGGCAGACAGTAGGCCGTCTCCTTCTCGCCGAAGTTAATGAAGAGTACCTGGGTGGTGTTGAGCGAATCCTTGGGATAGAGGTCGAGGGCGTTCAGCACGTCGTAGATACGATCGACACCAAACGAGATACCCACACCCGACAGACCTGGCATACCGAAGATGCCCGTCAGGTTGTCGTAGCGACCACCACCAGAGATGCTACCCATCGGTGTATCAAGAGCCTTTACCTCGAAGATGGCACCGGTATAGTAGCTCAGGCCACGAGCCAGCGTCAGGTCGAGCTGAATCTCGTTGTTCAGAGGTGAGAGGTGAGAAGTGAGAAGTGAGAGGATAGTTTTAATCTCTTCAACGCCCTTCAGACCGGTCTCACTATCCTTCAGCACCTCAGCGATGGTGTTCAACTTCTGCTCGTTAGTACCTTCCAGCATGATGATAGGCTGCAGCTTCTCAATCTGCTCGTCGGTAAGACCATCCTCGCGCAGTTCAGCATTGACATTGTCGATGCCAATCTTGTCGAGCTTATCGATGGCTACGGTAATATCCACAATCTTGTCGGCAGCACCAATAACCTCGGCGATACCGGTCAGAATCTTGCGGTTGTTAATCTTAATCTGTACACGAACGCCGAAGCGGCTGAAGACGGTATCGACAATCTGCATCAGCTCGACCTCGTTGAGCAGCGAGTCAGAGCCCACCACGTCGCCGTCAAACTGATAGAACTCACGATAGCGGCCTTTCTGCGGACGGTCTGCACGCCAAACGGGCTGTACCTGATAGCGCTTGAAGGGCAACTGCAACTCCTCGCGGTGCATCACCACATAGCGGGCAAAGGGCACGGTGAGGTCGTAGCGCAGACCCTTCTCGCAGATCTTAGAGGCCAGGCGCAGGGTATTGCGCTCGGTGAGCTCCTCGTCGGAAACCTTCGAGAGGTAGTCGCCAGAGTTCAGAATCTTGAAGAGCAGCTTGTCGCCCTCCTCGCCATACTTACCCATCAGCGTCTGAAGGGTCTCCTGGGCGGGCGTCTCAATCTGCTGGAATCCGTACAGCTCATAGACCGAACGGATGGTGTTAAAGATATAGTTGCGCTTGGCCATCTCTACGGGGCCGAAGTCGCGTGTTCCTTTGGGTATACTGGGTTTATTTGCCATTTCTTACGATTGTTTGTTCACGATCAGGACCAATACTGATGATAGTAATTGGCGTTTCGAGTTCCTTCTCGAGGAAGGCGATATAGTCGCTGAAAGCCTTGGGGAACTGGCTCTCGCAGGTAAACTTGGTCATATCGGTCTTCCAACCGGGCAGTTCCTGATAAACGGGTTCGATGCCCTCCTCAATGTTGTAGGGGAAGTCGCGGGTCTCTACGCCATTGACCTTATAAGAGGTGCAAGCCTTGATGGTGTCGAAGCCGTCGAGCACGTCGCTCTTCATCATAATGAGCTGGGTAACGCCATTGACCATGATAGAATAGCGCAGGGCTACGAGGTCAATCCAACCGCAACGACGCTCACGACCGGTCACAGCACCATACTCATGACCCAGGTCACGAATCTTCTTGCCTGTCTCGTCGAAGAGCTCTGTGGGGAAAGGACCGGCACCAACGCGGGTGCAGTAAGCCTTCATGATACCAAACACCTCGCCAATCTTGTTAGGACCGATACCCAGACCGGTACAAGCACCAGCGCAGATAGTATTTGAAGAGGTCACGAAGGGATATGAACCAAAGTCCACATCGAGCATGGTACCCTGGGCACCCTCGCACAGCACGCTCTTGCCAGAACGCAGAATCTGGTTGATTTCGTGCTCTGAGTCAACGATGGGGAACTGGCGCAGATACTCGATACCCTCCAGCCACTTCTTCTCGACCTCGGTGATGTCGTAGTCGAAGTTCAGCGACTTCAGGATAGCTTCGTGACGAGCCTTGGCAGCGGCATACTTCTCGGGGAAGTTCTCGAGGATATCACCTACACGCAGACCGGTACGGCTAACCTTATCGGTATAGGTAGGACCAATGCCCTTACCAGTGGTACCAACCTTGTTCTTACCCTTCTGAGCCTCGTAGGCAGCATCGAGCACGCGGTGAGTAGGCATAATCAGATGGGCTTTCTTGGAGATGTGCAGACGCTCGCGCAGGGGATGACCACTGGCCTCCAGCGCCTTAGCCTCCTCCATAAAGAGGTCGGGAGCGAGTACTACGCCATTACCGATAATGTTGACCTTACCACCCTGGAAAATACCTGAAGGGATAGAGCGGAGCACATACTTCTCGCCATTGAACTCCAATGTGTGACCAGCGTTAGGACCACCCTGGAAACGAGCAACAACGTCGTACTTCGGTGTCAGCACATCAACAACCTTTCCTTTACCTTCATCGCCCCACTGCAAACCGAGCAGGACATCTACTTTACCTTGATTCATTGTTATTGTTATTTAGATTTTTGAACTTTCTTCGTATCTGTTTTCTTTACCGAACGGCGTCTCTGCTTGGCTTGACACGAACTGCAGATGCCATAGACATAGAGCGTGAAGCCGTCTTTATGAAAGCGCCGAGTGGGCATATCGTTAATGGCATCAATCACTCCCTGCGACTTCACTTCGGTCACCTTACCGCACATCGTGCAGATTTGGTGGCAGTGGCTGTTATTATCGTAACAAGCCTCGTATTTCGTCGTAGACTGAAAGCGGTGGCGGACTACAAGACGCAACTCTATCAGCAGGCGCAGCGTGTTGTAGAGCGTGGCACGACTGACGGGGAAATTGTATTCGCCAGCCAGCTTGTCGCCCAATTCCTCCAGCGAGAAATGGCCCGTCATGCTATACACCGCATCAAGGATGGTAAAGCGCTCAGGGGTCTTTCGATGCCTGTTCAGTTCCAGATAGCTGGTCAAGATATTCTTGACCGTTGCCTTGATATTCTCTCTCATTTTATGTGGTTATAGTGGTTAAAAACCGCACAAAATTACTACTTTTTTTGGAGAAACAGGCAACATTTATTTAAAAAAGTTCTAAATTGATGCTTTTCAACACACTTTTTGCCATTCGCTCATAGACAAGACCCAATTCTGCAAAGCGCAACACACTCTGCATGGCTGCTTTACGCACCGACGAGAACGGACCTTGCAGGGCAGCTACCATCTGGTCGAGATACTCGTTGATGCCTCGCTCGTTGGGTTCCTGGTGGTTCATAAACAAACGGGTCAGCACATGGAAGCCACAGAGTTGGTCGTACTCCTTGTCGGAGGCTATCCACTGGTAGGCCTTCTCCGGCGCAAAGGGCAGATGCTGCCAGAGGTTGAAAGCGAGTTGTTCGGCAATCTCCTGCGAAGGGATCTGCTCCATCCAGATATCCACCACTTCGGGGAGTATCTGGTCGGCAGGCATCAGCATGGTAGCCAATATCTTACACTCACGGACATTCTCTTTCCACAAGGCTATCGCCAAGTCGTATTGGCAGTTGGCAATTGGCTCTTGGCTGTTAGCAATTTCCTTGGCCATCTCCTGCAGGCGAGGCAATGTGGCACCCCAGTTGAGGTGATAGTTCAGTCCCTTGTCGCGCATAGACTGAGCGATGGAGCCATCCATCATCTGACGGAACGACTGCTTGATCTCCTTGACTTTATCTCTTACATCATCCATCTTACATCTTACATCATCCATCTTACATCGTCCCATACTCTTGTCCATAGCGCAACATTTGTTGGGTGTAACTTTCAGAATAATCTAACTGGATATCGCAGATATCGCCTGCAGCATCCATCACGGGCAGCATGCGGGGATTAAGGAAACCCTTATAGGGGGCGAGGTTGAGCTTCTTATAACGCTCCAAAACTTCTGCGTGCAAGTCGGCATCGACCTTGACGGCATAGCGCTCTACCAACTGACGGGCAGCGTCGAAGTCGCCCTCACTCTTGATGCGCTGGATCTCTGCCAACAGACGAGCAAAGAGCGTGCGCAGGGCCTGATAGTCGGTGATGCGCACGAAGGTTTTGCCTTCGCGTTTCTCCATCTTGATAACGCCCCTACCCTGTTCATAGCACCAATGGGCTATCAGCGCACGGTTGCGCATGTGGGCCTCCTCTATCTGGCGACCGGGTTCGATGCGGATGAGTTGCGTCATCAGACCGTTCATGATATAGCTATAGTACTGTGCCTCGTAAGCCTCATCATCGGGCAACAATCCCAACTCCACGAGCTTATGGTCGGCAATATAATAGAGGCCAAAGAGGTCGGCACGCGCCTCCTCGATGGTATTGCCATAAGCCTTCAATGCATCAGGATCAGTACCTGGCAACAGCTGTCCACTACCGTGTCCTAAACACTCGTGCAGGTCGGTATGCAGGTCGTCGCACACATCACCATAACGCTCTATAAACGAGAGTGTTAAATCATCAACAACAAACTCTTCCTTGAAGCCATTACCATGAGCCGCCTTGTTGTAAGCATCGGTAATATTCGAGATGGTAATGCTCTTGCTGCCGTGCTCAGCACGAATCCAATCGGCGTTAGGCAGATTGATGCCGATAGCCGTTGAGGGATACTCGTCGCCACCTAACATCGCAGCACAGATGGCATTGGCCGTGACACCCTTGACGTGCGGCTTGCGGAACCGCGGATCGACTGGCGAGTGGTCTTCAAACCACTGGGCATTCTGACTGATGGCCTGCGTGCGCTTGGTGGCCTCCTCGTCTTTGTATTCCACGATACCCTCCCACGAACCTTTCAGTCCCAAGGGGTCGCCATAGACCTCAATAAAACCATTGACGAAGTCTATCCTACCCTCGTGTTCACCAACCCACTCGATGCAGTAGTCGTTGAACACTTTCAGATTGCCCGTCTGGTAATACTTGATGAGCAACTCTATGACGCGCTGCTGACGAGGATTCTCGGCAACAGTCTGTGCCTTCTCCAACCAATAGACAATATGGCGGATAGCATTACCATAACGACCATCGGCCTTCCAGACATCTTCACGAACGACATCACCCTCTTTGACGAGTGTGGAGTTCAAGCCATAGGATGCTGGTGCGGGATTGCCGGCATCCTCAGCCTTCTGACGGGCATAGAACGCCTCGGCTTCCTGTTGCGTCACGCCGTCATAGAAGTTGCAGGCCGAGGTCTGTATCAGGTCAGTACCATCAGCCTTATTGACGCGCTTGGACAACACCGTAGCATCGAAGATGACGGGGAACAACTCGTCGCACAGCTGCGCTACCGTCTCACCAGAGCGCAAAGGCAGTCTTGTTGCCTCTACCTGCTGCAAGACGCCACGCAGATAGTCGGCCGAAAAACCCGGCTCAAACTTCTCCGTGCCATAATGATGGTAGATGCCGTTAGAGAACCAGATCCGCTTGAGATAGACCTCCAAAGCACGGAAGTCGGCTGTGTCGTGGTCAATGGTCAGATCCGTATAGACCGCCTCCAACATCTTGCGAATGCGGAGGTTATATTTTCCAAACTGGTCGAAAGTAATGTCGCGCCCATAGAGCGTGGCTTTCGACAGGTAATAAATCAACTTTTTCTGCAACAAAGACAATTGCTCAAATCCGTTTAAACGGTATCTGAGCAATTGAATGTCCGCGAAACGCTCTTTGGTCAGATAACCAAAGTGTGGCGTACAATCATCCGAATAGTTCATTGTGTGTTTAAAGCGTTTTCTTCTCGTGTTTGACCTTCTCGGCAGGATGCTGAGCCAGATGCTGCAAACGATACTCTCGTGGCGTCATGCGCATCAGCTTGTAGAACGATGCGTAGAAAGACTGACGATTGGCAAAGCCTACCATATCGCTCACCTCCTCCATGCGCAGATTCTGATACCTGCGGTCTACCAGAATAGTCATCGCTTCCTCTATTCGGAACTTGTTGACGAAAGAAGCGTAGTTCATGTGGAAACGAACATTCACCACGGCAGAGATGTAACGGGTATTGGTACCCAAATCTTCTGCAAGTTTCTTGGCAGAATAGTCCTTATCCTTGTACTTCTTCTCCATCACGATGATATTCAGGATCTTCTCCTTCATCTCATCCATCAACTTAGGGCTGACGAGGCTGCGATACACGGCCTCTTTCGCTTTTTTCTCTGTAATATTATACTTTGCCATACCCTGTGAAGAATTTATTTATCGATTTCATTTGCAAATATACAAAAAAATATAATACAAGTGTTATTATTTTCCAAAAAAATGATTAATTTTGTCGAAAAATTATGATTTAGAGCCAAATATGGCCATTTCTAACGCTAATTTTCTTAACAAATGATCTTTTATTTCACTGGAACAGGTAATACTCGATGGGCTGCTCAGCAGTTAGCCGGTGCTACTGGCGACAGACTGCGCTTTATTCCCGACGAACTGCGAAAGAGCACACTTCACTATACGTTGGCCGACGACGAGCGGTTGGGCATTTGCTTCCCTACTCACGGCTGGCAGCCACCTCATATCGTTCGCGAATTTCTGCGCAGAGCGTCGTTTGAGAACGTTCACTACGTCTATGCGTTGACCACTTGCGGCGACAATATGGGCTACGCCATGCGCATTCTGCGAAAGGAGTTGCAGCGCCACGGTCTCACGCTGGATGCTGCCTTTGCCGTTGTCATGCCAGAGTCGAACGTCTGTTTCTCATTCCTCCACCTCGATACCAAAGAGTCGGAGGAGCGCAAGATTGCTGCCGCTCAAGAGCGGATGCCTCATATCACCGACCTTGTCGCGCAGAAAGCACGCAATGTCGAGGAGTTGGTCAAGGGAGCCATTCCCTTTACTTTTACCTACGTGATTGGCGGCTACTACAACAAGCACCTGATTACTGACGAGAAGTTCTGGGTGGACGCTGAGCAATGCATCCTTTGCGGTCTCTGCGCCAGACGCTGTCCGGTGGACGACATCGAAGGAATACCACCACGCTGGAAGCACAATGGCAGTTGCACCAACTGTCTGGCCTGCTACCACTACTGTCCCACGCACGCTATCCATTGGGGTAACATGCAGCGTGGACAATACTACTTTAATAAACGCGAGGACCAAAAATAGTCGTTCCCACGCGCACCATCGTAGAGTCTTCCTCGACAGCCAGCGGGTAGTCGTGGCTCATTCCCCATGAACGCTCGCAGAAGTAGTCATTGTCAGCGAAGTAGGCTTCCTTCAACTCATAAAAGAGGTTCTTGGCCAAACGGAACTCGCTGCGTATCTGCTCCATATCGTCGACATAAGAGGCCATCATCATCAGGCCACAGATGCGAACATGGCTCAGCGAGCGCCACTCGCCATCAGCCAACAACTGGCGGCAGGCATCGGGCGTCAGTCCGTATTTGGTTTCTTCCTCAGCGATGTGCAGTTCCAGGAGTACATCAATGACGCGGTCGCACTTGGCAGCCTGCTTGTCTATCTCCTTCAGCAGTTTCAGCGAGTCGACAGCCTCAATCATCGTGACGTAGGGCGCAATATATTTCACCTTATTCGTCTGCAGATGACCAATGAAGTGCCACTGGATATCCTTGGGTAGCGTCTCGTGCTTCTGGCGCAACTCCTGTTCGTGGCTCTCGCCGAAGATACGCTGACCTTCCTCGTAAGCCGCCTCGATATATTCGTTGGGGTGATACTTGGAGATGGCCACAAGGCGTACACCCTGCGGCAACCGACCCAGTACCTGTTTCAGATTTCCTTTAACGTCGTACATCATCCCTCGTATTCGGGCTTGTCGTCGTGCTTTTCCTTGCCGTATTCGAAGACATCCATCAGCGAAGTCTCAGCAACAGAGGCGATGACATAGTCAATCATCGTGCCACCCATGACCTCGTCGACATTTCTTACGGCACCATTCAGCGTGCCAGCCTGAACGAGGTAGTTGACGTTAGAGCGCTTCTCCTTCTCGGTCTTCTCGTCGATGGTGATAAACTGCAACTTGCACTTATACCAACGGTCGGCCAGCTCCTCGTCAGAGAAGAAAATCTCACCATAAGGAGCAATCTTAATATCTTTCACAGTGAACTCGCCACTGATATAGCTGGACATCTCTTCCATAATGCGCTTCTCAGCCTCTGTAAAGCTGAGAGCATCAACGACATAAGTCTCTGTGACCTGCTTCTGCAGGCCGTCTTCCATTACTTTCTCATACTTGATTTTGCATTCAAACCAAATTGCTGTTCTTGATCTCATAGTGTTTATATATTCTTTATTTATTATTCTTCAGTTGTTTCTTTTTCTGATTGGTGACACGGTCAATGATTTCGCTGGCAATGAGCTGCGCACGCTCTGGCGTCAGACTGGCCTCCTGCCCCATCTTCTGCTGCACCTTCATCAGTTCCTCAATGGTAGCCTGACTCTCTGCCGCAAAAGCTTTCTCCGTCGAGTTCATATAATCCTTATTATATATCTTAGAGAGGATACGGTCGGCCTCCTTCTCGTAGTTCTTGCGGAAAATCTCCTCGGCTTTGGCCTGATAGACGCGATGGGCCTCCTCATCTTCTTCCGTCAGCGAGTCGGCACTGACCACGCCCAAATCCTCTGGTTGGAAGCCATCGTCCAGCAGGTCGTCAGTAGCCTGACGGGGTGCGGGTTTCACAAACTCCACCTGCGTAGGCTCGGGAACCAGTTCCAGATAGATCTCGAGGATGACAAGAGCCGCAATGACAGCAGCCAGGAACATCAGCGCTGAACGCATAAACTGACGACGCACCTGGACAGCCTTTAACAAAGCCTGCGGACTCGCGTAACGGTCTTCTGGTTTCTCGCTGGTAGCCTTCTTCAACGCCTTGCGGTATTCCACCGACATTCCGGCATGCTCAAAGATGGCCTCCATGAACTTACCAATGGAGTAGACATCACAACGCTCGTCAACCGAACCGTGTTCCAACACCTCAGGGGCTACAAATACGGCATCGTCGCCATAGAAGCCGCGCTGGTCGTTCATCGACAGATAGAACGAGCCATGCGTCGCCAGCATGATAGCACGGTCACCCTTGCGCACCATCACGGTCTTGGGCGAATAGCAGACATGCTGGATACCCTGACCATGCAGATAGGTGGTGATATCCACCAAAGCCTGCAGGGTATTGTCGATAAATCCCTTTTCAGCCACAACGGCAGGATTCTCGTTGAGCAGCTGTTCCATCGAGAGGAACACGCCCTGCTCTACCTCCAACTGCTCTATCTCTCCTTTCTCATTGACGACGGGCGTATAGTGCAGCTGGTGCTTATTAGCCAGTGTTTTGTTGCGCTCACACTCCGTCTTCAGCGCGCCAGAGAAGGCGATGCTGCTATCCAAATCAGGACGAATATTAATCACCGAACGGAATTTACCATCGATTTGCACACGATAGTATTCACCGATAGGGAGAGACGTCTTGTTCAGCTTTCCCTCGTTTTTGGCAGCAAGCATTTCTTCGAAGTTCATACCCGTTTATTTCTGTTTCGTGGCGCAAAGGTACGGTTTTTAATTGAGAATTGAGAATTGAGAATTGAGAATTTTTAATTGCAGCAACAATTTTTTCACTTTTCACTTTTCGCTTTTACCTTTTTTTATTACCTTTGCATGCGATTTACGTAAATTAGACAACATGCCAGAAATATCAGTACGCGGACTGGAGATGCCCGAGTCGCCTATCAGAAAACTCGCACCTCTGGCTGCCGCAGCCAAGAAACGCGGAACACGCGTCTATCATCTGAACATCGGACAGCCCGACCTGCCCACACCACAAGTAGGTCTTGATGCACTGAAACAGATTGACCGCAACATCCTGGAATACTCGCCGTCACAGGGCTATCAGAGCTATCGCGAGAAGTTGGTGGACTACTACGCGAAATACAACATCAACGTGACAGCCGACGACATCATCATTACCAGCGGTGGTAGTGAGGCGGTACTGTTTGCCTTCTTGTCATGTCTGAATCCTGGCGACGAGATCATCGTGCCAGAACCTGCCTACGCCAACTATATGGCCTTTGCCATCAGTGCCGGCGCCAAGATTCGCACCATTGCGACCACCATTGATGAGGGTTTCTCGCTGCCAAAGGTAGAGAAGTTCGAAGAACTCATCAACGACCGCACGCGTGCCATCATGATCTGCAACCCCAACAACCCCACGGGTTATCTCTATACCCGTCGTGAGATGAACCAGATTCGCGACCTTGTGAAGAAGTACGACCTGTACCTCTTCTCTGACGAGGTCTATCGCGAATACATCTATACGGGCTCACCCTATATCTCTGCCTGCCACTTGGAAGGCATCGAACAGAACGTTATCCTCATCGACTCCGTATCGAAGCGCTATTCTGAGTGTGGTATCCGTATTGGTGCCCTGATTACGAAGAATGCAGAGGTGCGCAAGGCCGTGATGAAGTTCTGTCAGGCTCGCCTCTCTCCTCCCCTCATCGGACAGATTGTGGCCGAGGCATCACTCGATGCTCCCGAGGACTACTATCGCGATGTCTATGACGAGTATGTAGAGCGCCGTAAGTGCTTGATTGACGGACTGAACCGCATTCCTGGTGTCTATTCACCGATTCCTATGGGTGCCTTCTATACCGTTGCCAAGTTGCCTGTCGACGATGCCGAGAAGTTCTGTCGCTGGTGTCTGGCAGAATTCGAGTACGAGGGTCAGACGGTGATGATGGCTCCTGCCGCTGGTTTCTATACCACTCCCGGTGCAGGCATCAATCAGGTGCGTATCGCCTACGTGCTGAAGAAGGAAGACCTGGAGCGTGCACTCGTCGTATTGCAGAAAGCACTCGAAGCCTACCCTGGGAGAGTGGAAAGTTGAAAGTTGAAGGTTGAGAATTGAACTTCCCTCTATTCATAGCTAAGCGCATCTATTTTTCTGAGGGCGACCGCCACGAGGTGAGTCGTCCTGCTATTCGTATTGCTACCGTTGGTGTGGCGATAGGCTTGGCCGTGATGATTATTACGGTGAGCGTGATACTGGGATTCAAACACACCATCCGCGACAAGGTGGTGGGCTTTGGCAGTCACATTCAGATTACCAACTTCGCCACGCAGCAGACCGCCGTACCGGCACCCATCTGTATCAGCGACACGCTGATGCGCAAACTGAAGAAGATTCCGAATATCCGTCATGTGGAGTGCTACACGATGACGCAGGGTATTCTGAAAACCGATAGCGACTTCTTAGGCGTGGCCTTCAAGGGTGTGGGCGAAGACTATGACCTCACATTCATTCGCGAGAATATGCAGGAGGGCCAACTGCCTACCTTCAGCAGCAAGAAGAGCAGCAACAAGGTGGTGGTGTCGCGCAAGATGGCCGACAAGCTGCATCTGCAGGTGGGCGACAAGGTCTATGCCTACTTCATAGCCTACGACGATGTCCGCGCCCGACGCTTTACCATCAGCGGCATCTATCAGAGCAACATGAAACAGTTCGATGATGTGCTCTGTCTGACCGACCTACGCACCACCAGTCGACTGAACGACTGGGAGAGTGACCAGTGTAGCGGTGCAGAGATTCTCGTCAACGACTTTGAGCGCATCAACGAGACCAATATGGACGTGATTCAGCTACTGAAGGGGCAGCCCGACCGCTATGGCGAGACCCTCGCCTCACAAACCATCTTCGAGGCCTATCCGCAGATATTCTCGTGGCTCTCGCTGCTAGACATTAACGTTTGGATTATCCTGGCACTGATGATTTGCGTGGCAGGATTTACGATGATTAGCGGACTGCTCATCATTATTCTGGAGCGCACACAGATGATTGGTATCCTGAAGGCTTTAGGAGCACGCAACAAGACGGTGCGCCACACCTTCCTGTGGTTTGCTGCCTTCATCATTAGTCAGGGATTGCTCATTGGCGACGTGATTGGTGTCGGTTTGGTGGTACTGCAACAGCAGACGGGTTTCATCCATCTCGACCCCGCCAGCTACTATGTTGATACGGCGCCCATGGAACTCAACATCCCCATCATTGTCATTCTCAATGTGGCCACATTGCTGATTTCCGTCTTCGTACTGATAGCACCCAGTTATCTGGTATCACACATCCAGCCAGTCAAAGCCATGCAGTTTGACTGATTTACACCTTATTATATATAAGAGGTGAGAGGTGAGATTGCAACGCCACACTCTGACCAAAGGTCAGAGAAGCTAGAGGTGAGAGATTAGACTATTCCAAGTCAAAGGGTCCTGTGGGAGTGGTGCGCTTCAGAACCTCTAAGCGAATATCGGCACCAGCCACAATGCCATAGCTGCGCAACACGCTCTCTACCGTCTTTCGTGCCAGTTCGGGATGGTTGTTCTCTTCGCTGAGGTGGCAGAGCCACACATTCTTCAGCTGCTCCGACATATTCTCGGCAATGGCCACACCACAGTCGCGGTTGTTCAGATGACCCGTACCAGAGAGGATGCGGTCTTTGAGGAACTGCGGATAAGGACCGCCCTGCACCATTTCGATGTCGTGGTTGGCCTCAATGACCAGATGACGCGCCTGACTGATATACTGCTTCATCTCGTCGGTAACACAACCCGCATCGGTCATCAGACAGAAGTTCGTACCCTCAGCCTCAATGAAGTAGCCCACATTGTCGAGACTATCGTGAGGTACGGCAAACGGCGTCACCGTGAAGTCGCCCAACTGCAGCGTTTTTCCCTTTTCTACCAAGCGTACCAAGTCTGCTGCCACCTTCTTCACCACACAGTAGTTGCGGTTGATGCCGTCGTGCACCTCGCGGGTGGCATAGATGGGAACCTGATAGTCGTTGCTGAAGGCGCCTACCGATTTGATGTGGTCGGCATGGTCGTGCGTGACGAGTACATGCTTCACGCTGGAAAGGCTGACACCATAGTCACGACAGGCTTTCTTCAGGCCTCTCAACCCGACACCTATATCAATGAGTAAGGCGTCTGTTGGCGTAGCCAAAAGATAGCAGTTTCCGCTGCTTCCACTTCCGAAAGAGATAAACTTCAGCATGTCTTTTTAGTAATTTGACTGCAAAAGTACAAAAAAATTCTCAATTCTCCATTCTCAATTCTCAATTATTTTATATCTTTGCACACAAAACAGACCGTAAACAATGAAGAAACTCCTTATCATTGCGATGACACTGTCATTGGCAGCCTGCGACATCATACAACGAGACAGTGACAAAGCCACAGACGTGGCGGTACAGTGGGGCGAAGCCTTTTTCAATTGCGACTACCACGCTGCCGAGGCGCTATGCACTCCCGACAGCCGCCGCTGGTTGCAGTTTGCTGCTTCCAACACCACGCAGCACGACCTTGACTTGCTGAAGCAGCATGCTGCCGAGGTGGAAGCCACCGATTACTTCCCTGAGGCCAGCGACACGCTGCGCGTGGTAGAGTTGGCCGTGCGCAACAGTCTTAGCCCCAACATAAATGCTGAGGAATCGTCGCAAATAGAGGAGGCACTGTTCCACACTACCGTTGTCAAGCGCAACGGCCAGTGGCTGGTTAGAATGGAAGGCCTACCGCGAAGTGAAAAGCAAAGTCGCGACTGAGTTTCGGATGCAGTAGCGGCCAGTGTCCTTCACGGTCATCGTAAGCAGGATCTACCGCCTTCATACCCATATCGAAACGTACAATGAAGTAGTCGAAGTTCAGACGAATACCCAAGCCATAGCTGGCAGCCAGCTGTTCCCAGAACTCGTTGAGCTTAAACTGTCCACCAGGTTGGTCTTCGTATTCACGGAGTGTCCAGATGTTACCGGCATCGATAAACAGGGCACCGCTGAACTTCCAAAACAGCTTGGCACGATATTCCACATTGAGGTCCAACTTCATATCGCCCGTCTGGTTGATGAAGTCGATGCGACCGTCTGTTCCCACAAACTTACCCGGTCCTAACGAGCGGACACTCCATCCGCGCACACTGTTGGCACCGCCCGAGAAGTAGCGCTTCTCGAAAGGCAGGATGCTACTGTTGCCATAGGGATAGGCCAGTCCTAATCCGACGTGGAATACCAGCTGGTTGTTGAAGTCGAGATTGATATTGCGGGTGAAGTCGAACGTGCCGCGGACATACTGTGCATAGGCAATATTGAGGAAGGTGTACTGTCCCTCTGTATTCACGTGGAAATGCATGGCGCGGGCGGCCCAGTTGAGCAAGTTACCCGCCGTCTCCACATTGGCCTTGATGGCCCAGCGGTTGTTGTTATACGAATACCCCACGCCAAACTTCATAATAAAGAGGTTCTCGTAGTTATAGCGCAGAATGCTGTTGCGCGACGTGCTGTTGTCCAGATACTCGCTCTCAAACGTAGGACTGATCCACGGCATGTAGATATAGTTCAGGTCGAGCAAGTCCACCTGATAGCGGTCGTGGTGACCT
The DNA here is from genome assembly GCA_900314985.1 of uncultured Prevotellaceae bacterium. Classification (GTDB taxonomy): domain Bacteria; phylum Bacteroidota; class Bacteroidia; order Bacteroidales; family Bacteroidaceae; genus Prevotella. Next base: position 21,962 of record OMXL01000014.1, read on the forward strand.
TGGTCGTTCCAGCGGTATTTCCATCCTACAGAGAACACGCGGCGGTGGAACTCAGGACGGTTCTGCAGGTCGTAGTTGGCAGCCAACTCAGAGGTGGCATTGATGCGGCGACGGAAGCTTCTGCTCAGGAAGGGCGCAATGAAGCGAGGGAACGTCAGTCGCGTACCAAGGCTATATTCTATATAGTTATCGCCCGCATATCCCTCTAAGTTCTTGATGGCCTCATAGGCACCACGCAACTCGATAGACAGATTCTCCGAACCGTGGAAGATGTTGCGGTTCTGGAAGGTGATGGTGGCTGCTGCACCGAAGTCGCCAGCGGTATTGGTGCCTTCGGGCTGGAAGGAGATGGTCGACGACTTGTTGGTACTGAGGTTGATGTCGCAGTCGAGCACGGGCTCGTCTTCGTCCTCGTGGAAGTTGATGCTGGTATAGCGCACAATGCCTAATCGACCGAAGTGGTTATAGGTATTACGCAGGTCGCGCGCGGAATAGATGTCGCCCTCAGTGAGGAAGGTATTGCGGCGCAGCACCTTGTCACGCAGCGGAATGACGGGATTATCGGGATTGCCGCTCAGATAGTTGATGCGGCCGATGGTATAGACATAGTGCGGTCTGGGCGCCGTCTTGTTGTCCTGATAGGGGTGCAGCACCAGCGTGAGGTCTATCTGGTTGGTACCCTCGATAGAGTCAGCACGATAGGTGATGAAGTCCTTATTAAAACGGTAGTAGCCACGATTCACCAAGTATTGCGTGATGCGGGCACGCTCGCTGTCAAGGTTGTCGGCATTAAACACCATACCTTTCTGCAACACCCTGCGGGCAGGATCTATCTCGTCGAGCAGACGACTGATGGCCGTATCCTGGATGTCATAGTTGACGGTGCGCAGGAAATAGGGCACGCCAGGGTGCAGCGTATAGAGCGTGCGCAACTTCTTACCCTTGCGCTCAATAGCCACATCGGCCGTAGCACGCAGATAACCGAGGTTCTGCATCTGAGCCTGCAACGACTGCAACGACTGTGCCGTCTGCACTGAGTCATAGAGCTCTGGGGCCTCACCCATACGACGCAACAGGCGGTTAATCCATTTGGTACTGTCGCGACCCGACAGCGAATAGGTCTTCAGGGGGAGTTTGTAGGTAGAGAACCATCGGCTGTTGCCGTGCTGACGGATATACGAGCGCATATCGCTCAGGCTGATATAGCGTGCCGGTTCAGGGCAACGCAAATCGGCTCTATCCAGCAGATATTCGCCTTCAGGGACGTATTTCGTCTCTGCACAGCTGGTAATAAGGAGTGCTAAAAGCACATAAAAAATGATTCTCAATCGCATATTTGTTGGCAAAAGTACGAAAAAACGAGCGAAATGCAAAATAAAATAATTACTTTTGCAAAGAAAAATGGTGCAAATAGGGCATATTTTGCCATACTGACGTGCTACCATCTAACTTAAAACATCATTGAGAAAACCAAAATGTAAATATTTATGTTCATATCATCTTATCAGCTGTCAACAGAAGCAATTACATTAGTTTCTGAAATTTCCGAACAAATAGGAATCCTCGAGACGCTGTCTGCTTCTTCCTCAGAGCAGCAAACAGCATCTTACGACCCCTTCCTGGAAGACGATCTTCTGCGGGCGCATCGCAGTATGGTCGATGGACTGAGTGAGAGAGTGGGACACTACAGTCAGAACGATCCACGCATCCGATTACACATGGCGATGCTCTTTGACTGGCTGAATCACACCGACGAGCATCCACTCATCCGTAGCTGCATTTTTCATTACAATCTAACCTCTATTCACCCCTTTTCAGAGGGCAATGAGCGTCTGGGACTCTACTGGCAGCAGCTTCTCTTAGTACAATGGCGCCCCATTTTAGCGGCTCTTCCGTTCGAGTCGGTAGTAACCGAGCGTCAGGAGGAATATCGTCGTGTATTGGCCTATCTCAATGAAAACGCCAAAATGACCCATTTCATCGAGTTCATTTTACGCTGTTTATTAGACACCATCCTACAGGAGGTAAAGAATAAAGTAGAGAATAAAGTAAAGAATAAAAGTAGAGGAAAAGTGCAGGATAAATCGGCAGAAAACGCTGAATCTGAGGACACTGAGACGCAATTATCCAAGTCAGAACAGCGTATCGTCAAGCTACTCGTTGCCGAACCGCGCATCACTATCGGTGTACTTTCGCGCCGTCTACAGCTGTCAGAGGCCGGTATCAACAAGGTTTTAGCGGGTTTACGCAAGAAAGGAATCATCGAACGCGTGGGTGCTAACAAAAATGGCTCTTGGAAAGTCAACATATAACCTATTACTTGAACTATCACTTTATATCTTATTGGGCAACAATATATTACAATAGGCGCTAAAGAAGAGGTCATTATCACCGATGGTCTCTTCTTTGAGCTTTACAGCCCTCCTTTTCTCCTGTTTCTGACGGTTCTCAACACCTTTCGCCTCTACCTCTCTTATTATTTTACACAACTCGTCGTATTTCCTTCCTCTTTCAGGGGGTCTTTCTGGACGACAAATGACCACACCGACCCATCGACACTCACAGCTCGACGACCTCTCCCCCACCCTCTCTACAATGCTTAATGCTTAATGCATAATGCATAATGGTTAATGCTTAATGCTTATCGCAACGCCACACTTCGACCTTTAGGTTGAAGAATGCTTAATGTCTAATGTTTGACATTTTCAAGAAACCCCAGGAACAGCCATCCTCCAAACGATGTATAATATTTTCATGTGTGTCCATTTTACACCATATTAATTCTTTATCACCAAACTGGCTCGTTGAATAAAAATTATTTAGTATCTTTGCAAGCAAAAATAGAAAAGATGATATGCTGACAAAGAATCAATTGAAGCTGGTACGCTCGCTGGAGCTGAAGAAAAATCGAAAGAAGGAAGGCCTGTTTGTGGCCGAAGGTCCTAAGGTTGTTGGCGACCTGCTGCGTGCAGGCTTTGTACCCCACTCCATATTTATGGTTCAAGGTTCAGGGTTCAAGGTTCAAGGTTCGTCCTTCCTCGTAACTGACGACGAGTTGCGCAAGCTCAGCTTCCTGCAACATCCGCAGGAGGTCCTCGCCCTCTTCGAGATACCATCACCAGGCTCCCTTCCCTTTAGGGAGGGGCTGGGGGTAGGCTCTCTCCCTTCCCTTTTGGGAGGGGTCGGGGGTAGGCCCCTCTCAATCGCCCTCGACGGCATCCAAGACCCTGGCAATCTGGGCACCATCATCCGCATAGCCGACTGGTTTGGCATCAGCACCATCTACTGCTCAGAGGATACTGCCGACGCGTACAACCCCAAGGTGGTACAGGCCACGATGGGTTCCTTGGCACATATCAACATTGTCTATTGCGACCTCGTAGCGCTGCTGCAGCAGTACGACGGCCCCATCTACGGCACGCTGCTCGACGGCAACGACATCTATCAGCAGGAGCTGTCGCAAGAGGGCATCATCGTGATGGGCAACGAGGGCAACGGCATCTCGCAGCGCGTACGCCCGCTGATTACCCACAAACTCCTGATACCCAACTTCAATAAAAATAGTGAGACGGCCGAAAGTCTGAATGTAGCGATAGCAACTGCCATCACCTGCTCAGAATTCCGCCGCCGATAATTCTCAATTCTCCATTCTCAATTCTCAATTAGCGAAGCGCCTCAGCGCTTCGTATATCCGCTGTACGGGCAGTCCCATCACGTTGAAATAGCTGCCTTCCAGACGCGTCACACCCACATAACCTATCCACTCCTGGATGCCGTAGGCTCCCGCCTTATCCATGGGCTTGTAGGTCTCTACGTAGTAGTCAATCTCGTCGTCCGTCAACTCCTTAAACGTCACGTTGCTGACTACCGAGAAGTGCTCCTGACGCTCCTTCGTCGTCAGCACCACGCCCGTAATGACCTGATGCGTCTGTCCGCTCAGTTCGCGCAACATTCTGTGGGCATCAGCGGCATCCTTCGGCTTGCCCAGCACCTCGTCACCCAGCACCACAATGGTGTCGGCCGTGATGACGAGTTCGTCGGCAGCTATCGTCTCGCGATAGGCCGACGCCTTCTTCTGGGCGATATACTCAGCAATCTCGAATGTGGGCAGCGTAGCGGGATAGCTCTCGTCAATGCCCTTCAGGACGCGCACCTCAAACTGTACGTCGAGTCCTGCCAACAGTTCCTTTCTTCTGGGCGAATTGCTCGCCAAAATGATCTTATGCGATAGCAAATTTTTCACTTTTCACTATTCGTTATTCACTTTTCACTATTCGTTATTCACTTTTCACTATTCTTCAACCTAAAGGTCGAAGTGTGGCTTCGCAATCACTATTCACTATTCACTAGGGCTTCAGCCCGCTTCGCCCGCTTACCATCCGAATGCTTTTTCGTCTTTCAACCACTTACCCTGCGCACGCAGCGTCTGCTCAATGACGTCGCGACCACAGCCGTAGCCGCCACGATACTGGCTGACGTAGCAGCTCACGTCTCTTACCTCGTGACAGGCATCGGCAGGACATACCGGACAGCCCACCACGCGCATCACCTCCAGATCGGGCACGTCGTCGCCCATAAACATCATCTCGTCGTCCCTGAGGCCGTACTTCTGCTTGAACTCCTCGTACACCTTGATTTTCACGGCGGCACCGAGATAGATATCCTCCATGCCCAAGCCCTCGTAGCGCTTGCGCACAGCCTCTATCTTGCAGCCCGAGATGATGGCAATGCGCAGTCCCATCTTGATGGCCAACTGGATGGCATAGCCGTCCTTGATATTCACGGTGCGCAACGGAGTGCCGTCGGTAGCCAGCGTGATGGTCTCTGCCGAGAGTACGCCGTCCAGGTCAAACACAATGGCCCGTATCTTCTGTAAGTCGTAATTGATCATAACAATTTACTTTGAACTTTGAACTTTGAACTTTGAACATTGAACTTTGAACTTTGAACATTGAACTTTGAACTTTAACTACGAATGTTCTTGAATGCTTTGTGACAATAGTTCGTAGATTTCTTTGGTCGTTCCTTCAAGCAATGCCGCCTGCGCCTGCATCACGTTCTGATCGCCACGCACGGCAGGTCCCGTCTGTGCATCTTTGGGGTGCAACTCATGCACCTTGCGTGCCGTCTCGTCCACCAGTGGCAGCATCACGTCGAAGGGCAGTCCCTTCTTCTCGAGCACGTCGGCAGCCAGCGTATAGCAGTGGTTGGCGAAGTTACAGGCGAAGACAGCCGCCAAGTGCAGGTATTTGCGGTCGGCCGTGCTCAGCTCGTAGACGTGGTTGGAGATGCTCTCCGCCAACTGACGAATTCTCGCGTCTTTGCCCTCTATAAAAAGAGGTATCTCCTTGAAGTCCACCTCGCGGTCCATCGAGAAGGTCTGCATGGGATACAGCACGCCACCATTCCCGCTGTAGCCGTCGAACACGCTCAGCGGCATAGAGCCTGCGGTGTGGACGAGGAGAGGATCCTCACAGCCTACCCCCATCCCCTCCCAAAAGGGAGGGGCGCTTGTTTGCAGGCGACTACAAAGATGCTCGATAACCTCTTGCAGGGCGCTGTCCTTCACCGCAATGATATAGATGTCGGCATGCTGGGGCAGTTCAGTCAACGTGCGACTGTTGACACTCGTCAGCTGATGGCCCGCCTTGAGCAATGCCTTGCCCATGTGCGTAGCTACACGGCCTCGTCCGATTAAAGCGATATTCATTCTTTCAAAATAATCTCTGTACACTCCGAGCCCCCCCTCCCCTTTGGGAGGGGATGGGGGTAGGCTTTAATACTTCTCCACGTGCACGTTCTCCCACTTCAGCTTCTCCTCGTTCTGAGGCTTGCGCTCGTCGGCCTTGTGACCAACGGCCAAGACGCACAGACACGACAGATTCTCAGGAATGTTCAGCACGCCCTGGATGACGGTGTCGGCCGTGGTGCCGTCGCTCAGTCCGCGGCCACGCATCTGCACCCAGCAGGAGCCCAGTCCCAGGTCTTCTATCTGATACTGCATCGAGATGGCGGCAATCGAGCCGTCCTCTACCCAGCAGTCGTTCTGCATCGGGTCGCCCAGCACCACGATGGCCAGCGCAGCACCTTTAATCAGTTGTCCACCCATATCCTTGGCGTCGCTCAGCTTCTCCAGGTCCTGCTTGTCGTCAACCACCACAAACTGCCATGCACGCTGTCCCTTCGACGTCGGTGCCATCAGGCCTGCCCGCAAGATTACCTTCACGTCCTCTGCGCTTACTTCCTCGCCCGTGAATTTACGGTGCGAACGGCGCTGCTGTACTAAATCCTTAAAGTCCATACTTCCTTCGTTCTTTGATTATCACCTGCAAAGGTACAAAAAAATATTTGCGGTCTACGAATAAATCTCAAAAAAAATCACTGTGTCATTATGGTCATTAGGTCAAGAGTGTCATTAAGGATTTTGGATAGAGAGCGCATTTCAATGCTCATAATAAATATAAATTATAATTTATATATTATTATGCGGACTTTTTTACCCCGAATTGCTTAATGACACTAATGACACATGACACTCGTGACCTACCCATGAAAAATAATTCAAAAAAAATTGGGTTATTATTCGAAGACCGCAATGGAAATGTGATAACTTTGCAACATCAAAGAGAGGTTGATGCCGTCGGCGCGCGAGACAGGCTGATACGACTCTGAGACAGCGTGAGCCGAGCGCGAGACAGCGTGAGCCGCACGTGTATTAGCCTAACAGCCAGAATTATATTTGTCGAATAAATTAATAAAAAAAACCTGCAGAGGTGAAGTAGATAACTCTGCAGGACACACACCAAGAATTTATTGTAATACTATTCCCTCACTATTCCCTCTTTTGATATCAATTCTTTCTTTTCATAGTATTGGTGTTGCAATATAATTATGGGACATTAGGTTATTGTTTGATTCTAATCTCTTATATACCAAATCTTTCTGCATGTCATAGAAGTAATGCATGAGCTCGTTGCCTAGATGGTCGGCTTGTTCGATGGAGCGTGCCTCACTATAGACACGTACTACAGGCTCAGTGTTGGATTTGCGCAGATGAACCCAGCGGTCAGAGAAGTCAATCTTAAGACCGTCGGCCTCGCTGATATGAGCGCTATTGTCTTTAGAGAAGCGTTCCTTGACCTTCTTGAGGATGGCATCGACATCGACATCGGGTGTAAGGTCGATATGGTTCTTGGCAATCTGATAGTCGGGGAAGGTGGCGCGCAACTGACTGGCAGAGCACTGATGGTGTGCCAAACTGCTGAGGAACAAGGCAATGCCTACTAGTGCATCGCGTCCATAGTGACATTCGGGATAGATGATACCACCATTGCCGTCACCACCGATAACAGCATCCACCCGTTTCATTTCGGCTGTGACGTTAGCCTCACCAATAGCAGTGGCATAATATTGACCACCATGTTGCAGGGTAACATCGCGCAGGGCACGCGTGCTGCTAAGGTTGCTGACGGTGTTTCCAGGGGTATGACTGAGCACATAGTCGGCCACGCTGACCAATGTGTATTCTTCGCCAAACATCGTGCCGTCTTCACAGATAAAAGCCAGGCGGTCTACGTCGGAGTCAACGACAATGCCCAGGTCAAAATGCTCCTGCTTCATGCGACTGATAATGCCCAGCAGATTATTCTCTTTGGGCTCTGGCTTGTGGGCAAAGGCACCTGTACACTCGCCATTCAGTATCTCGAAATCTACACCGAGAGTCTGAAACAGTTGGGGAAGGATGATGCCACCGACGGAATTGATGGCATCAACACAGACGCGGAACTTACGTTGACGGATAGCTTCGACATCGACCAGCTGTAAATTTATGACGGCATCGATGTGGCGCTGGTTAAAGGTTTCGTTGATTGTTAGTTGGCCTAATTGCTTGATGTTGGCATAGCTGAAATCTTCTGATTCGGCAAGAGCCAGCATCTCTTTGCTATCGTGAGGCATCAGAAACTCGCCATTATGATTGAGGAGTTTCAGGCCGTTCCACTGGCTATCGTTGTGAGAGGCTGTGATAACGATGCTGCCATCGGCTCCGGTCATTCGTACGGCCAACTCGGTAGTAGGGGTGCTGGCATAGCCAATGTCAATAACGTCGCAGCCCATGCCCATGAGTGTACCAACAACGATGTTGCGCACCATCTGTCCAGACATACGGCCATCGCGTCCTACTACAATCTTTTTGCCACTGACGAACCGTGCAAAGGCTGAGGTGAGCTTGACGATCTCAAGGGGATTCAACGTATCGCCAGGGCGTCCACCGATGGTACCGTAGACTCCTGAAATGGATTTGATGAGTGTCATATTGGTTCTAAGTCTGAGAGTGTATTATTATAGGTTTATGGTTGATTATTTTTGTTCATTATTGTGATACTTCGTTCGATACTCCATGGGCGTCATGCCTGTGTGTTCCTTGAAGTATTTGCCGAAGAACGAGGCATTGGGAAATTGCAGGTCGTCAGCAATCTGCTGCATGGTCATATCGGTGAAGCGCAGACGATTCTCGATAGCTTGGAGCGTGAAGAAACAAACCATCTCACTGGGGCGCCTATTCATAGTCTCCATCAACAGTTTTGAAAGGTATTTAGGAGTGACATGCAGCATCTTGGCGTACTCATCGACGCGACGGATGCGACCATCACTTTGCTCGGCCAACTGCATAAAGCGGTCGGCAAGCTTCTTGCCATGCAGACCAGTATCGACAAAAGCATTATCACTCTTTATTCGCTGCTCTCCCCTACGCAGCACAGAGAGCACCTCTAAGAGGAAAGTGCTGACAATGGAGCGCACAATGTCGGGATAGAGCACCAAAGAGCTGTTGCGCATGTGATGGCTGAGCTGCTGGTAGTAAGAATCGAACAGTGCAACATCAGTATCGGATAGTGATGCCTTGGGATTCAGCTTCAATAGCTGCACGTCGGCAAGGCTGCTTTTAGTGAACATGTTCATGTTCCACATTTCGCCACGAGAGAACCATATTTGGCGACAATTAAAGTCGGGAGTAGACATAAACTTCTCCACAACCGAACGCACCATGTAGAGAAACAGGTCATTCTTATTCAGCTGAATGGTCTGGCCATCATACTCAAAATGAGCTGCTCCTGCCGTGCAGATAATAATGATACCGTGGTCCATCGGCTTTATTCTGCCAGCAGGCATACCGCCAAAGCGATCCACCAGCACCAACTCGTCGCTATCACCCATGCGAAGAGTACCTGCACCCTTTCTTGGTTTGAACTCAAAAATACACATAATGTTCAGTTCTTCTCTTTTCGGCTGCAAAAGTAGAAAGAAAAAACGACAAAACAATGTTCTATAGGTAACAATATATGTTCGACAGGTGTCATCGGTATTTTTTATTTCAAATACTGAAGAGCAAGGAATAACCCTTGCTCTTTCAAATATATAAGCTAACGAACATTTTTCCTACATTCTACTTGTTCATTCAGAAATAATTCGTATCTTTGCCCCCATGAAAGTCACCATATACACAGACACCGCTACCCTGCCCGCTCTGCCCAGCGGCAGCTACTTTCACAGCCGTGAGCTGATGGAACTGTGTCTGCGTACGCCCCACCACAAGCCGTACATGGCGGTGGTCGTGGACGACGACGGTGAGGTCGTGGCCAACCTGCTGGCAGTAGAACAATACAGATATGCGTGGATGTTGCCACAGCTGCATCGCCACGTGCGTATCTTAGGAGAAGGCGTGTACCGCACGAAGAAGGACGACGACCCGTGGTCGAAGAACATGGTGTTCTCGATGATGCTCGACGCGCTGACACGAAAGGTGCAGAACCACATATTATATATGGAGGTGAGTCACCTGTCGCAGAAGATGTTTGGCTATGCGCCGCTGCGAGCCGTAGGCTACTTCCCCGTACGCTGGATGAGCATTCACAACTCGCACCACTCGCACGCTCCCGAGGAGCGCATCAGCGAGCGTCAGCTGCAACGCATAGAGGCAGCGATGGCGCGTGGCATAGAGACGCACGAGGTGGAGAGCGAGGAGGACTACAAGCACTTCTTCCGACTGCTGCATCGCCACTATTGGTTTAAGCCGCGCAGATATATCCCTGCCGACGATTTCTTCAAAGAGATGCAGAAGGCTGGCCGCTGCAAGATGCTCATCACGACCTACAAGGGAAAGACGCTGGGATGTGCCATGTATGTGTACTCTGACGGCGACGCCTATCTGTGGTATTCGGCATCGAGGAGAAAGAGCTATGCGACACTACACCCAAATGCCGTAACCTACTGGAACACTATTCGTTATACCTATAAAGACAACTGTAAGCACATCCGCTTTATGGACGTCGGCCTGCCCTTCCGCCACAACCCTTATCGCGACTTCATTCTCAGTTTTGGCGGCAAGGAGGTCAGCACCTTCCGTTGGTTCCGCACCCGCTTGGCATGGGCCAACAAACTGGCGTCGTGGCTGTGGCGCGAATGACGCTTCGCTAGTGAATAGTGAATAGTGATTGCGAAGCCACACTTCGACCTTTAGGTTGAAGAATAACGAATAGTTATAATAAACCGAGATTTTTTGCGTTATAATAAACAATGAACGCAAAGAGACTTCATATCCTCGCTATATTTCTACTCACCACGATTATTGTGAGTGCACAGCAGTTTACGCTCTCCGGCAAGGTGAGCGACCAAGACGGCAATGCCATAGAACTGGCTACGGTGGCGTGCTTGGAACAGGGTGCCGTAACAATGGCTAACCTCAAAGGTGAATACTCGCTGAAGTTGCAGTCGAAGGACTCGGTGGTGGTACGCTTCTCGATGGTGGGCTACCAGACGAAGACGCGCGTGCTGCGCCGTCCGCGTGGCAACCAGAAGTTGCAAGTACAGCTGCAACCCATGGAGGCACTGAAGGAAGTGGTGGTGACAGAACGTCGCCGTCAGACCACTGGAACCGAGCAGCTCGATGTAAAAAATATCAAACAGACACCATCCACCACAGGCAACGCCGTAGAGGAGTTGGTGCAGCAACAGGCGGGCGTATCAACGCACAACGAGTTGTCGTCGCAATATAATGTGCGAGGTGGCTCGTTCGACGAGAACTCCGTATATATCAATAATGTAGAGGTTTATCGTCCACTACTCATTCGTAGCGGTCAGCAGGAAGGCTTGAGCGTCATCAACTCCGATATGGTCGAGAAGATTGGCTTCTCGAGTGGCGGATTCGAAGCGAAATATGGCGACAAAATGTCGAGTGCACTCGATATCCACTACCGCCGCCCTACCCGCTTCGAGGGTAACATACAGGCGTCCTTGTTAGGTGGTGGCATCTTCGTAGGCTATGGTAACAAGAAATTCTCCATGTCGCACGGCCTGCGCTACAAGACGACACGCTATCTGTTAGGCTCAATGGAGACGAAAGGCGAATATCGCCCCAACTTCCTCGACTACCAGACGTACATCACCTACCAGCCTAACGAACGGTGGTCGCTGGACATCATTGGCAACATCTCGGAGAACCACTATAACTTCCAGCCCACCGACCGCGAGACCTCGTTTGGCACCATGCAGAACGTGAAGACCTTCAAGGTGTACTTCGACGGTCAGGAGCGCGACATCTTCCGCACGCTATTTGGCACTGCCCGACTGACGCGCCACTTCTCTGAGAACAGCAAAATCAGCCTGCTCTACTCTGCCTTCCACACCAAGGAACAAGAGACCTACGACATTCAGGGACAATACTGGCTGGACGACGCACAGACGCAGGAGCAGTTGGGTGTAGGCACCTATATGGAGCACGCCCGCAACTATCTGACAGCCAACGTGCAGAGCATGAAACTGATAGCCAACCACAAGACGGGGCGCCACGACTGGGAGGCTGGAGCAACCATCAAGTGGGAGAAGATAGAGGAGCAGGCTCGCGAATACGAGATGCGCGACTCGAGCGGCTACTCGATACCCCATACGGGCAACCGCCTGGATATGATCTACTCGCTGGCCTCGAAGAACGAGATGCGCTCCACACGCATCGAGGGCTACCTGCAAGACACCTATAGGCTGCAGACCAAGGGCGAGAAACCGTGGTATCTGACGCTGAACTACGGCGTGCGCATGGCTAACTGGAGCTATAACAAGGAGACCATCGTGTCGCCCCGCTTATCGCTGGCCGCCATACCGTCGTGGAACGAGGATATGACCTTCCGACTGGCAGCAGGACTCTACTATCAGGCACCATTCTATAAGGAACTACGCGACACGTCGACCATCAACGGCCAGACCGTCGTCACGCTGAATCAGAAAATAAAGAGTCAGCGCAGCATCCATCTGGTGGGTGCCTTCGACTATCGTTTCCGCATGATGGAGCGTCCGTTCCGCTTCACCGCCGAGGCGTACTATAAGCTGATGGACAACCTCGTGCCCTATAACGTGCAGAATATGAAGGTAGTATATTACGGCGAGAACAAGGCCAGCGGATATGCTGCAGGACTCGACCTGAAGCTGTATGGCGAATTTGTGCCTGGCACCGACTCGTGGATTACCTTCTCTGTGATGTCAACGCGCCAGAAGATCAATGGCGTCAGCGTGCCCATGCCTACCGACCAGCGATGGGGCATCAACCTGCACTTCACCGACTACTTCCCAGGCACCGAGCGCTGGAAGATGACGCTTAAACTAGCCTTTGCCGACGGACTACCCTTCGGAGCGCCCCACCGCGGACTGGAATACCAGCAGTTCCGTGCACCCGCCTACAAGCGTGCCGACATCGGTATGAGCTATTTGCTGGTAGGCAATCCTGAAAGCCAGCAGAAAGTTCAAAGTTCAAAGTTCAAAGTTCAAAGAATCTGGCTCGGCATTGACGGTCTGAACATCTTCGGCATCTCAAATGTCAACAGCTACTACTGGGTTACCGACGTTACCAACCACCAATATGCTGTGCCCAATTACCTGACGGGGCGCCAAATCAACGCAAAAGTGCTGGTAGAGTTTTAATAATCATTAATTCTCAATTCCCAATTCTCCATTCTCAATTTATTTTCGTACCTTTGCAGAATATTATTATAACCAAAAATAATTGATGGTATGAAAATTTCTCACATTGAGCACCTGGGCATTGCCGTCCAGAGCATCGAAGAGAGTCTGCCGTTCTTTAAGGACGTGCTGGGCTTAGAGTGTTATGCCACAGAAGTCGTAGAAGACCAGAAAGTGAAAACAGCCTTCCTGAAATGCGGCGAAGTCAAGTTAGAATTACTGGAACCCACATCACCAGAGAGCACCATTCAGAAGTGGCTCGACAAGGGCAACAAGGGTGTGCACCACGTAGCATTCTGCGTGGAGGACGGTGTGGCCAAAGCACTGGCTGAGGTCAGCGAGAAGGGTGTACGCCTCATCGACGAGAAGCCCCGCAAGGGCGCTGAGGGTCTGAACATCGCCTTCCTGCATCCGAAATCAACATGTGGTATCCTCACAGAACTCTGTGAGCACCCAGAGTAATCAATAGTAGAATAGTAAATTGTCAAATAGTAAAATAAAACAATGAGCAAACAATTAGAAAAAATTAAACAGCTCATCGAGAAGCGCGAACAGGCACGTCTCGGTGGTGGAGAGAAAGCCATACAGAAGCAGCACGAGAAGGGCAAGTACACTGCCCGCGAGCGCATCGAGATGTTGCTTGACAAGGGCTCGTTCGAGGAGTACGACATGTTCAAAGAGCATCGCTGCTACAACTTCGGCATGGAGAAGAAGAACTTCCTTGGCGATGGTGTGGTAGCAGGTTCAGGTACTATCGACGGTCGTCTGGTATTTATCTTCGCACAGGACTTCACCGTACATGCCGGTTCACTCAGTGAGACTATGGCACAGAAGATTTGCAAGGTAATGGATATGGCCATGAAGATGGGTGCTCCTGTCATCGGTATCAACGACTCAGGTGGTGCACGTATTCAGGAAGGTATCAACGCCCTGGCTGGTTTCGCTGAGATCTTCGAGCGTAACATCCTGGCTTCAGGTGTGATTCCTCAGATCAGTGGTATCTTCGGTCCTTGCGCAGGTGGTGCCGTTTACTCTCCTGCCCTCACCGACTTCACCCTGATGATGGAAGGTACGTCATACATGTTCCTCACTGGTCCTAAGGTGGTAAAGACCGTTACTGGCGAGGACATCGACCAGGAGCATCTGGGTGGTGCATCAGTACACGCTTCTAAGTCTGGTGTAACTCACTTCACTGCTAAGACTGAGGAAGAGGCTGCAGAGATGATTAAGACCCTGCTGAGCTATATTCCTTCTAACAATATGGAGCTGGCTCCTCGCAAGAAGTGCACAGACCCCATCGACCGTCTGGAGGATTCACTGAACGAGATTATTCCTGAGAACCCCAACGAGGCTTACGATATGTATAAGGTTATCTCGGCTATCACCGACGACCACGAGTTCTTTGAGGTACAGCCTAAGTTCGCTAAGAACATCATCGTAGGCTTCGCTCGCTTCAACGGTCAGAGCGTAGGTATCGTTGCTAACCAGCCTTCTTGCTACGCTGGTGTGCTCGACGTAAACGCCAGCCGTAAGGGTGCTCGCTTCGTACGTTTCTGCGACGCTTTCAATATTCCTATTGTATCACTCGTAGACGTTCCTGGATTCTTGCCTGGTACAGGTCAGGAGTACAACGCTGTCATCCTGCACGGTGCCCAGCTGCTGTACGCTTACGGCGAGGCTACCGTACCCAAGATTACCGTTACCCTGCGTAAGTCATACGGTGGTTCACACATCGTGATGGGCTCTAAGCAGCTGCATACCGACCTGAACTACGCATGGCCTTCTGCTGAGATTGCCGTAATGGGTGCATCAGGTGCTGCCGCAGTGCTGTATGCCAAGGAGGCTAAGGCTAAGAAGGAAGCTGGTGAGGACGTTAAGGCATTCATCGCTGAGAAGGAGGAGGAGTACAACGAGCTCTTCGCTAATCCTTATCAGGCTGCTAAGTATGGCTACATTGACGACGTCATCGAGCCACGTAACACTCGTTTCCGCATCTGTCGCGCACTGGCCCAGCTGGCTACCAAGCGTGACTCACTGCCCGCTAAGAAGCACGGTAACATTCCAATGTAATTGAGAATTGAAAATTAGCAATTATGAAGAACGAAGTATATGCAGCCATCGCAATGGCTCTCTATGAGTTCAAGGGCAACAACGTACACGACAAGGAGGCTGGTATTATCACCATCAGTGAGAAGCAGACTCAGTGGAACGGCTATGCTCAGACAATGACTGCACACCCCTAATAAGGGAATAGGTATAAGTGAAAAGTGAAAAACAATTATGAAGAAAGAATATAAGTACACCATCAATGGTAACCAGTATGAGGTAACCATTGGAGACATCGAGGGAACTGTAGCTACCGTCAACGTCAATGGCGAAGAGTATAAGGTAGAATGGGAACCCGAGGCAGAACCTGAGAAGAAGAAGCCTGTATTGGGCAAGCCCGCAGCAGCCGCTGCTGCCGACAGCAGCGCAGAGACTGCCAGCGCAGCCAACGTCAACACCAACAACGCCGTTAAGGCTCCACTGCCTGGCGTCATCACCTCTATCGAGGTTGCCGTTGGTGACGAGGTAAAGGCCGGTGACACTGTGCTCGTGCTGGAAGCCATGAAGATGGCCAACAACATCGAGGCTGAGAAGGATGGTAAGGTTACTGCCATTCTGGTACAGGCAGGTCAGTCTGTCATGGAAGACGATGCCCTCGTAGTAATCGAGTAAGCTAATAGCCAACTGCTAATAGCTAATAGCAAAAATAAGCCGCTCAGCAGTGAGCGGCTTATTTATTATAGTTTATTTCCTTCTTTCGGGAAGACCACGGTGGGCTTAAAGGTCTTTGCTTCCTCAAAGTCCATCTGGGCATAGGAGATGATGATGACCACATCGCCTACCTGCACCTTACGGGCTGCAGCACCGTTCAGACAGATACAGCCACTGCCACGCTCACCTTTTATAATATAGGTCTCGAAGCGTTCACCATTGTTATTGTCAACAATTTGCACCTTCTCGCCAGCAATCATGTTGGCGGCATCCATCAAATCCTCATCGATGGTAATGCTACCCATATAGTTAAGATTGGCCTCCGTTATCGTGGCACAATGGATCTTCGACTTTAATACTTCAATTGTCATAATTATCAATTCTTATATTTGATATGGTCAATCAAACGAATGGGCGTCTTACCGCAATAGACGGTGATACAGCCAACAACGTATGGGGTATCATCCCAATTCTCAATATCCTGCAACGTGTTGCCATCAACGATAGAGAAATACTCGACATCCAAGCCGTCAACAGCATTGATGTCGGCCACAACCTTGTCGTGGGTCTCTTTGACAGTGTGTTTCTTGGCATAGGTTACGCTGGCCTTCAGCGCCTTATAAATTGCTGGTGCGATAGCGCGTTCATCCTTGGATAACAGCGTGTTACGGCTGGAGCGAGCCAGCCCGTCAGCATCACGAACAATGTCGCACTCCACAATCTCGACAGGCAGTTGCAGGTGGCGAACCATCGCCTTCACAACAGCTATCTGCTGCCAGTCTTTCTCACCGAAATAGGCACGGTTGGGCTTGACGATATAGAACAGACGGCTCACTACCTGGCAGACACCATTGAAGTGACCAGGACGGTGAGCGCCCTCCATGACTGTTGATACAGGAGGATACTCAAACTGACGGGTGTCAGGCGTAGGATACATCTCTTCCACACTGGGAGCCAGCACATAGTCAGCGCCACACTCCTCCAACAGCTGGCAGTCAGCATCCAACGTACGGGGATAGTTTTTCAGGTCGTTCTTGTCGTTGAATTGTGTTGGATTGACAAATACCGACACCACGGTTATCCCATTTTCCTTCACGCTACGACGCACCAAAGAAGCATGTCCTTCATGCAGGGCTCCCATGGTTGGTACGAGACCGATTTGTTTTCCTTGCTTGCGATCTTCAAACAATTGGTTCTGAAGGTCTACAATCTTATTAAATACTTTCATTCTAAACTGATAGTGTACAAAATCGAGTGCAAAATAACAACATTTTTACCAAATAAGAAAGAAATATCGTAAAAATATGCCAAAACAAGGCTAAAAAAATCAAAAACCTGCACATTTCTTGCACTTTTGTGAGTATTTTTTCGTATCTTTGCAAAGATAAAATCGTACCATATGGCAAAGAAGATTCTATTCATCAATCAGGAGATCGTTCCTTATGTTCCCGACAGCAACCTGTCGCTGATGGGTAAGGCGTTGCCTCAGGCAATGCAGGATGCTGGACACGAAATACGCACGTTCATGCCCAAATGGGGTATCATCAACGAGCGCCGCGGACAGCTTCATGAGGTAATTCGTCTGTCAGGTATGAACCTGATTATCGACGACACAGACCATCCTCTGATTATTAAAGTGGCCACCATCGTAGGCACACGCATACAGGTGTATTTCATTGATAACGAAGACTACTTCACCAAGCGCAAGATGGAGCAAGACGAGAATGGCAACGACTATGCCGACAACGGTGAGCGTGCTATCTTCTTCGCTCGTGGTGTATTGGAGACCGTCAAGAAGCTGCGCTGGGTACCCGATATCATCCACGTACAGGGATGGATGAGTGCCGTAGTGCCTCTCTACATCAAAACGGCCTACCACGAAGAGCCCTCATTTGCCAACACCAAGGTGGTGACATCGCTCTTCCCCAAGACCATCACCGCTAATCTGGGTGACAACTTCAAGCAGTGTGTGGAGTTCCGCGAGGCAACAGCCGATCTGCTGACGAAATACAACGACAACTTCGACTTCGACGAGTTGAACAAGATGGCGATAGACTATAGCGACGGTGTCATTGCAGCACACAAGGATGTCAATCCGGAACTGCTGAAATATGCTGAAGCCAACAACATCCCCAATCTTGCATATCCTGGTGAGGACTTCTACAGTGCGTACGAGGATTTTTACGAAAAGATTTAAGTAAGGAAAAGAAATGAGAAATTGGATAATGGTCGGGATTGCGCTTCTCACAGCAGCAATCTCGTCGTGTAGTGAAGACACATCAACCCTGGGCTACTCTCTGACCAGCGACGTAGACCGATTCACTATTGAGACTGATACCTTCGACATTACTACCCGCTCCATTGCAGCGGGTTCTGTATTGTCGCGCAATGCCTATTCCTATTTAGGCCGCATCAAGGACCCAGAGACGGGAACCTATATTAAATGTGACTATACCATGCAGTTCTCTCTGCTGGAGTCTGAAGTCAACAGTCTCTTCAAGAGTAGCGAGAGCATCTTCGGTCGTGACGAGAACAATCAGCCCATCGTTGACTCTTGTAACGTTCACATTCTGATTAACACCTATCAGGGTGACTCACTGACAGCCATGAAGCTGGCACTCATGGAGCTTAACAAGCCCATGAAGAGTACTGACGCCATCTATACTGACTATGACCCTGAGGCTGCAGGAATCGTACGCACCGACGTTGGAGCCGTCAGAAGCGAGAAGGTGTATTCTGCCAGCGACCTGACGCTCAGCGACAGTATGCGCAACGTCTATCGTACGGGTAAGTACTTCGCCTATGTCAAGGTGCCCCTCAACAAGGAGTATATTGACAAGGACGGCAAGAAGTACAACAACTACGGTACTTACATCATGCGGAAATACTACGAGAACACATCGTACTTCAAGAACTTCAACAGTTTCATCCGCAACGTTTGTCCAGGATTCTATATCAAGTCTACCGATGGTCAGGGCATCATCATCGAGGTGGCTTTCACACAACTTAATATCTACTACCGCTACAAGTCGGACGACGTAGTCTATTCTGCATCATGCTCACTCAACTCTACCGATGAGGTGCTCAAGGCTACACACATCAGCTACGACAAGACGGGTATCGACAAATTGGTAGAAAACGACACCTGCACCTATCTGAAGACGCCAGCAGGTATCTATACGGAGGTGACGCTACCCATTGACGACATCAAGAAGGGACACGAGAACGACACCATCACCTCTGCAAAGGTAACCTTTACCCGTATGCGTCCTCGCAGCGACCTCTCTGAGGTCATCCTTGAAGAGCCCACCCAAGTACTGCTCATTGAGAAAGACAGTCTCAAGTCATTCTTTGAGGACAACGGTACGCCCGATAATATGAAAGCATATCTGGCTACATACAACAGCAATCAGAAGACTTATAGTTTCAACAACCTCTCGTATATGATTAACCGCATGTATGCCCGCAAGGGTCAGTCGGAGAACTGGAACAAGGCCGTACTCATTCCTGTAGAGGTACAGAGCAATTCATCGTCAACGGCATCGGGTATTGCCAACGAGATGAATGTAAACAGTATACGCTTGGTGGGCGGTGCTGCCAACAGACATGCGCCAATCCGCATGAGCGTCATCTATAACGTCAACAAATAGTTTTCTGTAGATGGCAGACAACTTCTTAGAGAAACACTTCGAGGAGTATGAGGCCCGCAAGGCCGCCTATCTCCGCAAGAAGAAACATCTACCAAAAATGCCTCGTCCTCTGGAACGCCCAGAGGATGAGGCATTATAATTGAGCCATTAGCTGTTGGCCTTTTAGCCAACGATCGTATATTTCGCGAATTTCAGCAGCAGCTGTTTGGTTCCTGCATTCTTGAAATTCACTGTAGCCTTGGTATTCTCGCCACTACCCTCTATCTTCACTACAGTACCGATGCCAAAGCGCTGGTGCTCTATCACATTGCCCTCACGCAGGCCAATATTGCCAATAGATGACTGAGGAGCAGGAGCTTCCTTGCGCACAGGAATCAGGCGAGGCTTTACGTCAGCAATAAACTGCGTAGCCACAGGGCGTGGATTCTGGGAATTGGAAGGTCGAGAAGGGCTAGAATATCTAGATTCTCTAGAAAATCTAGATGGACTAGAGAAACTAGACGAACTATAATTATTAGGCAACCCAGTAAAGCCGGCGCCCCCTTCTACCCTCAGCAGGCTGGGGTCAAAGTCTTTGATAAAGCGGCTGGGTGTATCATACTCCATCTTGCCATAGCGGAAACGGTTCTGTGCACACGTCAGGATGCAGTGTTTCTCAGCACGAGTGATAGCGACATACAGCAGACGGCGCTCCTCTTCCAACTCGCGCATCGAACCCACACACATGGGTGACGGGAAGATATTCTCTTCCAGTCCTACCACAAAGACTGTGGGAAATTCCAGACCTTTCGCGGCATGTACCGTCATCAGTGTTACCTTAGGCTGTTCCTCATCGCCCTCGCTGTCGAGGTCGGTAAGCAATGCCACCTCTTGCAAGAAGTCACTCAGCCCAATCTCGTTGCCACGGTCTTCCTCCTTACGCGACTCCACAAAGTCCTGCATACCACCCAAGAACTCCTCCAAGTTCTCCTGGCGAGACAAGTCTTCAGGATTGTTAGAGCTATAGATATCCTTGCTGATGCCACTCTCCATGATGATAGAATGACCCAGTTCATAAGCATCTTCCTGAGCAATGCGAGCCGTCCATCCTTCCACCAGTTGTTTGAAGGCTTCCAACTTGGTGAGCGTACCCTTGGCCAGCTTCAGGTCGAAGACGATAGGCTGCTGGATAACACGCCACAAGCTGACATTATGCAGATTGGCCGTCTCCACAATCTTGGCCACCGTCGTATCGCCAATGCCTCGTGTAGGATAGTTGATGATACGGCGTAGAGCCTCCTCATCGTCAGGGTTAGCCACCACACGGAAGTAAGCAATGACGTCCTTAATCTCCTTACGCTGATAGAAGCTCAGGCCACCATAGATACGATACGGGATGCCGTCCTTGCGCATCTGCTCCTCAAAGGAACGGCTCTGCGCATTGGTACGGTAAAGAATAGCGAAGTCGCTGTATGATGCCTGGTTCTGACGACGGATGCGCTTGATGTCGTTACAAACGATGATAGCCTCTTCCCTATCGCTGTACGCAGGTTTCAGCGTCAGTCGCTCACCCTCTTCATTCTCGCTGAATACATCCTTACGAATCTGTCGCTCATTCTTACGTATCAAACTGTTGGCTGCCTCCACGATGAGCTGTGTGGAGCGGTAGTTCTGCTCCAGCTTAAACAGGCGCGTACCCTCATACATCTTCTGGAAATTGAGGATATTGTCAATGTTGGCACCACGGAAACTATAGATGCTCTGTGCATCGTCGCCTACCACACACACACGACCGTGTTGCTGTGTCAGTTGCAAGACTATCTCCTGCTGGGCGAAGTTGGTATCCTGATACTCGTCGACCAGCACATAGCGGAAACGCTCCACATATTTCTGACGAATGTCTTCGTGATTCTTAAACAGCAGGAAGGTCTGCACCAGCAGATCGTCAAAGTCCATCGCGTTAGCCTGGCGACAGCGCTCTACGTACCTATTATATATATGTGCCACTTGCGGGTGCTTCTTCTGTGCATCGTCAGCAGCCCACGAGCTCTGCATATACTGCTGAGGCAGCAACAGGTGATTCTTAGCCATCGAGATACGGTCAGCCACCGAGGCAGGCTTATACGTCTTGTCGTCCAGCTGCATCTCCTTAATGATACTCTTCACCAACGACCGCGAGTCAGACTGGTCGTAAATGGTAAAATTACTGTTGAACCCGATATGCTCAGCCTCGTTTCTCAGTATTCTGGCAAAGACAGAGTGGAACGTGCCCATCTGCAGATAGCGGGCTTGTTCCTGTCCCACCAGCCTACCGATACGCTCCTTCATCTCGCGTGCCGCCTTATTGGTAAAGGTCAGCGCCAAGATGTTCCAAGGTTGATAGGCATGTTGAGCCAACAGATAGGCAATCTTATAAGTCAGCACGCGCGTCTTGCCTGATCCCGCACCTGCTATAACCAACTGCGGGCCGTCACAATAGGTGACGGCCGCGCGTTGTCCTTCGTTCAGTTGTTCTAATAATTCTTCTGTCATGGGCATCAGCGGATAACCGTTTTCTGTCCGTTAATAATATAGATTCCTTTATTCAAACGACCCTTGACCTTGCGGCCCTGCAGGTCGTACATCTCACGTCTTACTTCTGACAACTCACGTCTAACATCTACAACGCCAGTGACCACCTTATCCGTCACGCCCAACTCATCGTCCTGACAGTCAGTCTTCAGATATGCCTGGAAAGGAATGATGCGCTCATTATTCTGCATACGAACGAACTTCAACTTTTCCAAATCGTTGTTAGGCACTAAGCGGAACGCACCATCTGCGCCATCTGAATAGGTATTGTCATAACAGCCAACAAGCCACCCAGTAGCATCAGCAGCACGTGACGCACTTGGTTCAGCAGGCATACTCATCTCTACTACATCCAACGTGTACAGCTGGGTGTTGTTATCAGCAGCCTTAAACAGATATGGCACATGAGCCTTCAGTCCGTCGGTGACTTCCTCTACCTTCACATAGCCTTGGTCAACAGACTTCACGTGATAGAGATGGCCGAAATACTCCATATCCTCAGCACAGATGTCAAACGGCAGGCAAAGCGTAGTGGTTTCATCCTTCTTGAAGATGCGGTCCAGTTCTATACAGCCAGACACGAAAGAGCCAGACAGTCCGAACGACTCGTTCTCACTCATGTCAGCATCCAAAACAACGCTCTGGCAGATGTTACCGATAATGACGTTGGCCTCGTTGGTGGTATTACCTACTGGCATATAGATGAATGTGTTCTTAGAGAGACCAGCGAAGGGACCAGACTCACGACTGACGTTGACACCCGTAATGCTGGTGTTACGTAGGTCGACGTATTTCAGGAATGGGAAACCGACAAACATATCGTCAGTCAGTGTGTTGACATCAGGATTGTTCACCACAAGGGTACCTTCTTCAGCATCATATTCCACGCCTTCATCCGTTACGGTCACCTCATCACCATCTACGTCACCTTCTGAGTTAGACGACTGCATACCAGAAGCATTGACACCCACGCTCGACAGACCTACAGTCACCGTGGTCTTCTTGACAGCACGGTTGTTAGCAGCGGCAGACTCCTCTGTATCAACGACAGGACTGTTGCTATAGACATAGACATAGGTAGCCTCAGAACAAGCATACGGGAATTCGAAGGTCTGGAATTCCAAAGCTCCCGTGATGACAAACGGCTCTTGCATACCTACCTGCACGTTCAACACACCGTCTTCGCCAGTCTTGGCAGTAATCAGGATTTTACCATAACCAGCAGGCACCATGAATGTCAGACCAGCAAACTTCTCAGCAAACTCAGGAGTACCTGGTTCGTAGTTTGCAATGATATCACGCACGTCATCCTCAACCATAGTAGATCCCAGCACGACACAGTTCTCGTCTGGGTCAACGCCGTCGTCATTGTCTTCGTCAAGGGTGTACAGCACATTGTTGATGACAGTATTGCTCAAATCCTGGTCGCCAGCATCCTCATCACCCACATCAACAGTGGTCGTCTCTCCCGGCTCGTCAACAATAGGCGTCACAGGTGTAGCAATCTCTATCTCCTGTTCAGCGATAGAACCACTAAGCATGGCCAGGTTCTGCATAAAGACTGTAAAGTCGTAGCCCTTAATGACAGGACCATTGACTGTGGTCTTCATCTTCAAGGTACCAGGCGTATTACCCTCAGTAGTAAACGTCAGTGTACCGCCATGCCCCTCAATGGCATTGGCGTCTTTCGCAGTCATGGTGTTCGTGCCTTTCAGATAGATGACAAGGTTGTCATTCCACGACTGAATGCCGCCATATTGCTCATAGGCAAGATCCTGAAATACCAGCATGTTATTGCCATCATACTTCATGCTTCCGCCATCGCCCAAGATGTCAGTACGATTCTTGTCTGTTATCACTTGGTAGCCCACTATCAGCAGCTTATCTGCATGAGGGTCGCGGAAGTCCACTGTGACCTCATAGTCATAGTCGCCCTCCATGACAAAGTAGTACCAGGTATAGCCAAATGGATTAGCATCAGGATTACCTGTCAGCAGCTCCACAGGTTCAGCGACATCAGGCGCCCTCTTAGGACTTTTGGCACTACCGCCATCAATGGTCTTGACGACCTTGATATGTTCGGCAGTAATATAGAATCCTGAGGCTGGAAGCATTTCCAGATCACATATAGAATTCCCTCTGAAGCTGTACGATGCGTTGCCCTGACCAGTCTGGATAATGCTCACCTGTCCTTTTGCCCACATCATGGAGGATGTGAGCAACAGGAAGGTCAGCAACATCATATCTCTGATATGATTCTTCATAGTCAGATCGTTTAATTATTTCTTAATCACCACTTTCTTTCCGTTGAGGATATAAAGGCCCTTAGCAGGCTGATTGACCTTACGTCCCTGCAGGTCGTAGACCTCACTATTCACTATTCTCTCTTCACTATTAACTAGCTTTAGCGCTGTTACATCGTTGTCCTCAACGATAGACAGACGACCTTCTGCAGCTGCCACTTGAGCGCCAAGCTCCAGATAGCAGCGGAAAGGCTTAATGCTACCCTTCGTAGTCTTTACGAACTCATCGTTATAGAGCACATAGATGCTGCTACCATCAGCTGTCAATGTTTCAACAGAAGTCAGCTCTGAGCAACCCTGCAACAGGTTAGCGAACTCCTGAGTAGCGCCAGTATAAGCCTCAGCGAAGATAGCGCCTTCGGGAGCTACCTCCTCATAGGTCAGCAGTACGCCCTCGTGCTGAGGAATATAAGTAACCTCGTCAACGACCACACTGTTACCAGTGACAGACTTAACGATATAAGCCTTCAAACCAGCAGGAATCTGCAGGTCCTCCTCAGCATAGTAAGAAGCCCAAGCATTAGTCTCTGAGAAGGCGATGTTCATCTCACGAACAATCTTGAAGTCATAGGTCAGCGTGCCCTGATAGTTACCCATACCAGTAATGGTAGCAGTGGCAGTACCTACATTCACGTTGTTAGTGTAAGAAATAGTGAAGTCTTTGCCATACTCAAGCTCAGACTTTAATTCATAATCATTCAGGCCCAACATGCCATCTGCCAATGTCTGAGCCTCACCATTGTAAATGAAACTTTCACATTCACTCCACATCATTTCTTGATCAATTTCCTTTGGCTGAATGATAAGCAGAGCATTGACGGGATCTGAAGAGTAGTTTTCATTGCTCTGTTCCAGTTTCACATAATAGGTACCAGCATTGACAACAACCTCAAGTTCATTGTCACCAGCTGTACGGTCTGCCTCTGAACCGTAATAGCGAACTATCACAGAACCCAGATTAACTGAGTAATTAGTAAACTGCTGAACATTACCATCGTAAGTTTCTGTCTGATTGCTGGCAGTAATCACAGCTGGAGCAGGAACAATCTTGAAAGTCTTGGTGGGATTAGTCTCGCCAGCTGCAAAGTTAACACCTGTGGTAGTCAGCGTAACAGTACCCTCACCCACATTCTTATTCTCACCATATTCAATTGAGTATTCAGAGGTTGCAACCGCCTTACCCTTGAAGGTTACAGTTACAGCAGGAGTAATCTGCGAACCAATATATGTCTGGTCAGCAATGTCAGCAATAGTTACGAGCGAGAAGTCGGCCTTAGCAATCGTGAAGCTGGCAGTAGCCTCGCCACCGTTGTAGTTCGTTGTAGCAGGAACGACAGCCTTTACAGAATAGCTACCTGCTGCTGAGGGAACCGTTGATTCGTAAACCAAACTGGGAGCTGCAGTATTAGCGTAAGTATAGGTCACAGTACCATTGCCTGAATTACCTGTAACAGAAGGAGCTTTGGCTTCGTCACCGTATGTCCAGTTATCAATACTTACAACCAGTTGAATATCTGCCTTTGCAATCGTAAACTCTGATGTTGCCTCACCTGCAGCATAGTTATCTGTCTCTGCAACCACAGCCTTGACTGTATGAGTACCAGCATTCTGAGGAACTGCGCTGGTAAATGTAGAAGCACCTGCAGCCTTATAAGTAATTGTCACAGCACCACTGCCAGTATTGCCAGACACACGAGGAGCATTGACTTCTAAATTATACAGACCATAAGTCCAACCAGGTACAAGAACAGCAAGGTCACTCAATGGAGCCTTATTGATAGCAAACGTGGTAGTTGCAGTACCTGTATAGGTTCTCTTACCAGTAACAGTCACAGTAGCAGTACCAGCATTGATGTTGTTGCTGTAGCTGACGTCGTAGTTATCTGAATTGATGGTGTTGTTGTTCAGCTTCACACTGCTGACAGCAGGAGTCTTTGCCTGACCATCATAAGAATAGCCATCCTGTGGCAATGACAGTGTAATGATAGCAGTAGAAATGCTGGTGCGCTGTTTGAAGTTGGCAACGACCTCTACGTCATATTCGCTGCTGGGCATCGTAAACGTCCAAGTAGTCTCGCCACTGGGATCAGCATCAGCATCGGTTGCAGTCACCGTCAGGAAGTTATCCATAGCAGGAGCCTCCATACCACGAGCTTGAGCAATATCACCACTTACAGTCTTCTCAGCAGTAACAGCATCAATGTAATAACCATCATTTGGAGTAACAGTCACCGTACATACTCCATCTTTTACCAGAGGAGTAACAGTACCCACATTGTTGTTCACTTTGCCATTCAGCTTTTTGATGACGACTACATCACCAGCCCATACATTTGTTGCCATCAGCAGCGTGGCAACCAACATGACGAGAAATTTCTTAGTTGTTTTCATTGTTCTTTGATTTTATTTTGTTCTTACTTTATTACTTGTTTTTTGCCGTTCAGGATGTACAAGCCCTTCTTGAGCGTGGCCTTGCCACTAGTGAATAACGAAGAGTGATTAACTTTTCGTCCCTGCAGGTCGTAGACCTCACTATTCACTATTCTCTCTTCACTATTCACTATCTTTAGCGCCGTTGTCTCGTCCTCAAAGATTGACAAGCGACCCTCAGCCTCAGTCTCTGCTGCCAGCACCAGATAGGCGCGATGAGCAGGAATTGTACCCTTAGTGGCTCGAGTGAAGCCGTCGTTATAGAGCACATAGACGTTGCCCGTCTCTGAGTCCACAGCGGTACCCTCAGTAGTGCCACTCAGCAGGTTGTCTGGAGTTTCTGTTTCTGCCCCCGTATATGGTTTCGCCTTAATCGGCTCAGCAATTTCCTTAGTACGCTTCAGCAGCACGCCCACACCCTCAGGAATATATCCGATGGCCTCAACGCTCACACCATCTTCCGTCAGTTCTGTCACGACGTAGGCCTGCAAACCCTCAGGTGTCTCCAAATTCTCGTCAGCACAGTACGACGCCCACGTGCGGCTGTTCTGAGCATACGAGATATTCAGCTGCATCTTATCAATAATGGTGTACTCAGCCTCAACCGAAGCACTCTTCACTACCTTGCCAGAGTCCTCGTCAAGGATATATACACACACCTTGGCAGACTCTGTAAGGGCTATACCTTTCGTAGCGTCGTAGCGAACAGAGTCTGTTTTTTCGTTATTCAGATAGTACCACACCTGTGGCATCTCTATATAATCTTGCGATTCACTATCCCATACTGAGTTCGTACCCTGTTCAGGAATATTATTCAAAAATACGGTAATGGCATCATCGTAAGTAGGAGCATTATCCACAGAGAAGGTAGGTTTCTCAATCACCTTAGCATATATCTCTGAAGCGAATTGGTAGTTTCTGCTTGCTTCAGTATCCATACCAGGATAGATAGGATATGCTCTTATCACATAATTGCCAACACCAAGTGTAAACGTACCATCAGTAGTTTTCATAGGATCTCCACCAAGCATGTTAGCATAATAGATATCAAATCCGTCCACCTCTTCTTCCAGTGAGAATGTGAACTCATAGTCAGGATAGTAGAGTCCACGCTCTTTCTCATTGGTAACAACCTGAGGAACGTAAAGAGCAACAATATTCGAGAACGAGCTGTTATACCAGTCCTCTCGCAGACAGAGTCCGTCATCGTATGTCACGTTACCTTCCCCAAAACCGATGAAATAAGGACTGGCACTATTCCAGAAGTTTAGACGAGCAGCACCACGATTCTCTTCAGCCGACATGAAGGTCAACTGGCAGTCCTCGTTGGTAGCTTTGATAGCGTATGCCTGACTCTCACCTATCAAGTTGACGTTCAGCTGAGCAAGCGATGTAACGATACAAACATCAACATCTTCATTCTGACCATAGTCTGGATTCAGATTGACATTATTGAGCGTCAGTGTATTTGTAGTCGGAACAAACGAGGCACTTCCATTACCAGAAATACCACTACCCTCAATATTATCCTTGTTACCTTCGTATACTGGAACACCAGCTACTGTCAACCCATAATATGAAACTATCTGAGTTGACGTGAGAGGTACGTACTTGACGATATAATTAACTACCGTTTCTTTCTGTAAGCCATCCTCTTGGCTATACTTCAACAGATTGTCAGCAATAAAAGCAATACCATTATCCTCTGTATCGCCAATGCCCCAAACACCCTCAATAGCGCTAAAGCCGGAGATAACTGTGGGACCTTCTTCATCAGTACTCACAGTATTCAACTGCAATGAGCATGCCTGATTGTCACCCTTGGTAAATATCAGTTTGGGAGTTATCTCCAAACCGTAAGCATCACAGCGAATGGCCTCGCAGCCGCCTGTGCCATTAATTGTATTCGTTCCCTTCAGGCTGATGGTCAGGTCTGCAGCACCAGTATATTCAATACCACAAGCCTCCATCGGCTCAAGATCAGAGCCACCATTTCCAATGGTTGCGCCGTTCAGCGTCAGCGTATTGCTCTCCACATCGTAGCTTACCGTACCGTCGCCCAGCACGTCGTCAGCATTCGACATGGTGATATCAACGCCTCCCACGGAGATTCCTAAACGGCCATCAATCGTATGGCTATCAGAAGGGCTACCACCTTCGTGCTTGATAGAAACGTTGGAATATTCTGGCGTCACACCTTCTCCAAACAAGTAATCTTCCATATTATTGATAAACAGGCTACCGTTAGATTCCCTGTCTGTAGTGAAAGTGATAGTCGCCTCTTCCACCTCGGAAGTCTTATCAAATGTAGGCGAACCACCGTAGATGCAGTTTTCTCCAACGAGGAATACTGTAAGATTGTCCAAACCACTCACGATGGCTCCCTTATCATAAGCCTCAATCCATGCATTATTCAGTGTCAGCGTATTCGTCTCTGCGTCAAAGCTGACAGTAGCATCGTCATCACCCAGAACATTCTCTGCGTTATTTGCATTAACAGTGACGCCAGCCACCGTCAGCCCGTACTCTTCCGCCTGCATCGCTACAGACATCAGCAACAAAATTAGCATGCTTAGCAGCCAGCGTCCACACAACAAATCGTTAATGGTTAGTTTATATTTCATAAGCTATTGTAATTTGCTATTAACAACTTTTACCTACAAAACGCTGCAAATTTACGAAAAAAAAGTGAATTATGGTAACATTTACACCTATTTAATATATAATTAACACAAAGAAATACAACAGAGAAGCCAACCCATACACAAAACAACTGTAATAGCCCGTGTCTACAGAATCTAATACGCAGCTGTATCAGAATCTAATACGCAGCTGTATCAGAATCTAATACGCAGCTGTATCAAACTCACCGCTGTCCTTGAAGTGCATGCCTCCTCATTTTTTCTCCTCGAGAATGACAAAAAGTGGGTTAAGCCTACATAGCACTACTTAACTCATTGATGTGTTGATAAATAACCTATGTAGGCTTTCCTTTCAAGCCTACATAGAGGGTACATAAAACAACCATTTTAGCCGTTTTTAGGATGTAATCAGTTTGGTAACTCGATGTAATCAGTCTGGTAACTGACAGTAATTAGGCTGGTAACTCCCTGTAAATAAGCT
>OMXL01000007.1 GCA_900314985.1 uncultured Prevotellaceae bacterium
TGGTCCGAGACATGTCCACCAAAGGGGCAAGTGCTCAGTCCAATATACGCTATGTAGTTCAAAATGAGATATATAATAAAAAATTAACTAAGTATTGTAGTAGATTATGAATAAGTTATTAATTGATTACTGCAAATCTCGGCTGGCAGATTCTAACTATAAGCCGGAATACAAGGAAGTGACTAACGCTTCTTTTGCCAAATTCATTGTGGATGTGGCAGAGTAATCTGATGATATGTATAAAACTATCATTAAAGAATGAAATAATAAGTGAGGCGGATACAACATGTCTGCCTCAATTTGTCTTTGTTCCCTGAGAAAACTTCAAAAAAATTTGCTTTTTTGCTCACTTATTCGTATCTTTGCCCCCAGATGAAGAAGAATGTACAAGACAGTATCCGCAAATTGCTGGCGCAGATATTACCACCAAATGCAACAGCAAGGCTCTATGGGTCGCAAGCCCGTGGGGATGCACATCGTGGCTCTGACTGGGATATTCTGATTGTCATGGATAAGGATAAGCTACTGCCTAATGACTATGATACGGTGACATATCCTCTTACAAAATTAGGCTGGGAATTGGGTGCAGAGATTAATCCTATCATGTACACAAAAAAAGAATGGGAGCAAAGTAGGATTACTCCATTCTATCACAATGTAGAACAAGACGCAATAGCAATATAATGGCACTGAACGACGAAGAAAGAAGAATAATGGTAGGCTTGGAAATAGAGAAGGCTGACCGCTTTCTTAATCAAGCTGGCATGATGAAAGATATGGAGCAATGGGACATGGCAGCGAACCGTTATTACTATGCCTGTTTCCATGCTGTACAAGCATTGTTTATCCATAACGGATTATCCAGTCGTCGCCATAAAGGTATGCTTACTCAGTTTGGGTTACATTTTGTAAAGACAGGAATCATAGAAGACCGTTATGGTGCTTTCCTGACCAGAATGGAGCAACTGAGAGAAAAGGGGGATTACAACTGTCTTTTTGAGGTAACAAAGGATGAACTGCTAACTATTGTTGAATCTGCTAAGGAATTGGTTGAGAAGATCAAGCAACTCATTGCTTAGAGAGAATAATCTGCAATTATTATTTAATTCCATACAAGGGCGGACACAAAATGTCCGCCTCTCTTTTTATCTTTGCAGCCATAAAATGAATTATAACAAATAAGAAGATTATTATGGAGAAGAAAATGAAAATCGTAATTAAAGCTTTGCCAGACTTAGAGATCAGGTCTGGTGTATATGTTATAAAGCCAAATGGAGAGTGGGATAAATATGAATATAAAGATGTACGCGGTAAGGTTGACGTGGAAGGGAAATATAGAATTGTGCTTGCAGGAAGGGAATATCAATTGATAAACAAATTGAGAATCCCCCAAAAAGAATGGAAAAAGTTTCTCTATTATGACATTCTTAATAGTGATGAGATCGAACTAATGAACAAGGACCTAGGCCAATTGACAGATAGAGAACTTACAAGACTTATTAAACATCGATGGTTGGTATATAACGAAATAAACAATCAAGAAATAGAGGTTCGAGTAGATAGGGACTGTATACCTGAAAAAATAGAATCGAATATGCTGTCACTTTACACAGAAAATGAGTTTTGGAAAAGATGGTTTAATAGATATTTCTTTAAGGAGAAGACTCGGATAAAAATAAAACTCCCAATATATGACACTGAGCTTGAAGTTAGTATAGACAAGATAGATATAGAAAAATTTGACTATGCCGCAAGATTAGTAACAGACAGATTAAATGCATACACAGTTGCGTACAAAGATTGTAAGACGGATCACGAGATAGCTTTAATGACGATGCTTGATTTGGCTTTACTATCGATAAGAAAAGAAAGCAACGAAACAAAATAAAAGGAACGAACATTTTGTAATCTAGAGGATTCTTCCTATATTTGCACAAAAATTTACCAATATGTCGAAACTTAAGAAATGTCTCTATCTGATTAATCTCATGGAACGTAAAGGCGCTTTGTCGCTGAAAGAGATAAACGATTATTACCAGTACTCTTCATTGTTTGAGGGAGAAGAAATACAACCTCGTACATTTCTGAGATATAGGGAGTTCATCGAGGAAACCTTCCCTTGTTATATCGATTTCAATCAGCGAACAGGAAAGTATGAACTATGTCGCCATAAGGCTCTATATGGCGAGGATGATTCGCTATATGACTATCTGCTGTCAGCCTATCACATAGAAGGTATGACTGAACTTGCATTGAGGCATCGTGACAAGATTATGTTGTCAGAGGCTCCAACTGGAGTAGAGAACGTACAGATAA
Source organism: uncultured Prevotellaceae bacterium (assembly GCA_900314985.1). Taxonomy (GTDB): domain Bacteria; phylum Bacteroidota; class Bacteroidia; order Bacteroidales; family Bacteroidaceae; genus Prevotella. The sequence goes on from OMXL01000007.1 coordinate 2,317, forward strand.
TACTAGAAGCTATTGACAAGAATAAAGGTATAGAGTGCGATTATTACTCCTTCAACCGCAAAACAGTTAAGCATCAATTACTCATTCCCTATTTCCTCCGAACTTGGGAACAGCGTTGGTATCTTGCTGCAGAGCCAGACAACCATCATCATGGCATTTCTATCTTTGCATTGGAAAGAATGGAAAATATCATGCTGACTGAAGAAAAGATGTTCCCCAGTCAAAAAATATCTGCCGATGAGTACTTTGATGGCAGTTTCGGAGTAAACCATTCAGATGACCAAAAGCCTGAGATGATAAGGATAAAGATATACGGAGCACAAGTGGAATATGTCAGAGCGTTACCCATCCACGAATCACAAAAGGAAGTGGAGATTAATAGCGATTGGAGCATATTCGAATATCGCCTTGTTCCATGCTATAACTTCTATCAGCAGCTTATATGGCATAGAGAGAAGTTGGAAGTTCTAGAACCTCAACATGTTCGTGACGAAATCAAGATGGCAATACAGAAGATGCTTGAGCATTACTGATCAATTGAATTAAAGTGCTTACAAATGATTTTCTTGAAAAATGCCTTCACATTCAGATGAATCAAGGGACTGACACCTGATTTGTTTTGGATATTTATGCAGCTTTTGCTTTGAAGACCTGAAAATTTTGTGATAGAGACTGTCAGACTGACAAAACGCCGATGTAGAAAGGGTTTGCAGTCTTTTTGGAGACTGTCAAAACTGACAGGAGACTGACAGCCAACAAAGCCTAAATTCTAACAGAACAGATTGTCTAGATAGTTTTTCAAATTCTCTAGAGAATTGTTCGCGTATTAGTTGTATACGGTAGAAATTCTCTAGAGAATTTTCCGTTTATATAGCTGATATGCGCAAAACTACAGCTAATTTCTGGAGCAAATGTTGTCAGTCTTGTCAGTCTCTAAAAGACTGTCAACAGACTGCAAACGCCCTGTGCATCGGGCTTTTGTCAGTCTGACAGTCTTAAACACGTTTTTTGCCACCTTTCGTTACAAATTTATGGCAGAGGAACAAATGAGATCTCTCAAATACTGCCAGTGCTGGCTACAGTTGTCTCGTACTCAGAAAAGCTCGAATTATTTTGGTATTTCTCTCAATTTTTCGTAACTTTGACTTCGTCGAAAGTACTCTCGTTCGGAAATGAAAAGAAAAACGAGTTTTCCTTTTGCATTTCGCTCACTTATTCGTACCTTTGCAACTGTTTAGCAAAAACTATAGAATGAAACGACTTGTAATGAGCCTCTTGGTGGGGCTAATGGTATTGGTTGCACAGGGACAAATGGTGAATCCTGTGCACTTCTCTTCGCAGCTGAAAAAGCTGAAAGGTAATGAAGGTGAGATTGTTTTCAGCGCAACCGTAGACGATGGTTGGCATGTTTATTCCACGGATATGGGCAACGATGGTCCTATCTCTGCCACGTTTAATGTGGTGAAGATGGAGGGCGCAGAGCCTGTGGGCAAGTTGACGCCGCGTGGCAATATTATCAAGCAGTACGACAAGATGTTTGGCATGGAACTGCGTTTCTTTGAGAAGAAAGCTCAGTTCGTACAGAAAATCCGCTTCACCAAGCCCCAATACGTCATTGACTGCTACTTGGAGTATGGCGCCTGCAACGACGAGATGTGTCTGCCGCCAACGGAGGTAGCGTTTAAAGCCTCCTCCAACCTCCCCCAAAAGGGAGAGGCTATTGAAGAAGCCCCCTCCAACCTCACAGCCTCCTCCAACCTCCCCCAAAAGGGTGAGGCTAATGAAGAAGCCCCCTCCAACCTCCCCCAAAAGGGTGAGGCTATAGATAGTGCCGAAATAACGCAGAATACTCAAGAGTTAGACTCTGCCGCAGTCACGACTCCCCTCCCTTTGGAGGGGATGGGGGAGGCTGTAGGGGTGGGGGAGACCTCCCTTCTCTATATCCTGCTGATGGGCTTCGTCGGTGGATTGCTGGCCGTGTTGATGCCCTGCATCTGGCCTATCATCCCGATGACGGTGAGCTTCTTCTTGAAGCGTGCCAAGACAGACCGGAAGAAAGGACTGCGCGATGCGCTGACCTACGGACTGAGCATCGTGGTGATATACCTGGCCCTGGGACTGATTGTCACCCTGCTCTTCGGTTCAGACACGCTGAATGCCATGTCGACCAATGCCGTATTCAACGTGTTCCTATTTATATTATTGGTGGTCTTCGCCCTGTCGTTCTTCGGCTGGTTCGAAATCAAGCTGCCCAGCCGTTGGGCTGATGCAGTGGACGATAAGGCCACGACCACGAGCGGCTATATCAGCATCTTCCTGATGGCGTTCACGCTGGTGCTGGTATCGTTCTCTTGTACGGCACCCATCATCGGACTGCTGTTGGTAGAGACGGCCACCACAGGCAACTGGCTGGCACCCGCCCTGGGCATGCTGGGCTTTGCCGTCGCACTGGCGCTGCCCTTTACGCTCTTTGCCCTGTTCCCCTCATGGTTGCAACAGGCGCCGAAGTCAGGTTCGTGGATGAACACGCTGAAGGTGGTGCTGGGATTTATCGAGTTGGCCTTTGCACTGAAATTCCTGAGCGTCGCCGACCTCGCCTACGGTTGGCATATCCTGGACCGCGAGGTGTTCCTTTCGTTGTGGATTGTCATCTTTGGCCTGCTGGGTGCCTACCTCTGTGGCTGGCTGAAGTTCCAGACTGACGAGATTGGCGGCGAGCTGCATAAGCCCATGCCCGTGGCTTGCATCATGGGCGGACTGGTGTCGCTGGCCTTTGCCGTCTATATGATTCCTGGCTTGTGGGGTGCTCCGTGTAAGGCCGTCAGTGCCTTTGCGCCACCGATGTACACACAGGACTTCAATCTGAACAGTAAAGTGGTGGAAGCCCGCTTCCGCGACTATGACGAGGCACTGGCTGCTGCCAAGAGAGAGAATAAACCCATACTGGTGGACTTCACGGGCTTTGGCTGCGTGAACTGCCGAAAGATGGAGGCTGCCGTATGGACAGACCCGCAGGTGGCCGATATGCTGATGAACGACTATGTGCTCGTATCGCTCTATGTGGACGACAAGACACCGCTGGCAGAACCCGTAGAGGTGGCTGACGGACAGGGTGGCACCCGCACGCTGCGCACTATTGGTGCCAAGTGGAGCGAGTTGCAGCGTAGCCGTTTCGGTACCAATGCGCAACCCTACTATGTCATCCTCGACAGCGAGGGTAAGCAACTGGCGCCAGGCCGTGGCTATGACGAGGATGTGGCAGCTTTCGTGAAATTCCTGAAAAGATAATTCAAACTACTAATGATAATACATACTACTATGACTACGAAGAAACTACTGGTTGTTAGCTCCTGGCTGTTGGCTTTTGGCTTGACAGCCTCGGCTCAGCAGCGACAAGAACAACTGCTCAGCGATGGCTGGCAGTTCTCGCGTGACAAACAATCGTGGGAGAGCGTTCGTATTCCTCACGACTGGGCTATCGCCGGACCGTTCGACAAGAAGTGGGACCTGCAGAAGGTGGCCATCACGCAGAATGGTGAGACGGAACCTACGGAGAAGAGTGGACGCTCGGGTGCTCTGCCCTGGATTGGAGAGGGTCACTACAAGCGCACGCTGACCATTCCCGCAGGGTTCACGGGACATGCTGAACTGCTGTTCGATGGTGCCATGTCGGAACCTACGGTCTTTGTCAATGGGCAGAAGGCGGGCTACTGGGCTTATGGCTACAACACGTTCCGTGTGGATGTAACCCCGTTTGTGAAGCCTGGCGACAACCTGTTGGAAGTAGACCTGCAGAACAAGGAGGAGAGCTCGCGCTGGTATCCTGGTGCTGGCATCTATCGTCCAGTAACGCTCATCCTCACGCCTGAGGAGACGCGCATCGACGACTGGGGACTGACCACCACCACGATACTGAACTGGAAAGAGGTCAACGGCAAGAGTCTCAGCAGATTTACTGTCGAGGTGCCCGTCATCAATCCTAAGGGCAAGCCTATCGTCTCGATGAGACTCGTTGGTCCTGACGGCGAGCAGATAACCAGTAGTGCACTACCATTAACGGGCAACAAGGCCATCGGCGCTTTCATGGCTCGTCAGTTCAAACTGTGGACGCCCGAGACACCTTATTTGTATAAGTTGCATGTGACCCTCTTTGACGGCAAGCCCGATAAGGACCGCAAGATATACGATGACTTCGGCAAGGTTATTGACCAGAAGACCTTTACGGTAGGTATCCGCACTGTCCGCGTGTCGAAAGAGAAAGGCTTTGAGCTGAATGGCGTGTCACGCAAGATCAAGGGTGTCTGTCTGCACCACGACCTCGGTCCCCTCGGTGCTGCTGTCAACAAGGCCGCCCTCATCCGTCAAATCAAGATGATGAAAGCGATGGGGTGCGATGCTATCCGTACCTCGCATAATATGCCCAGTCAGATGCAGATGGACATCTGCGACTCGCTGGGAATGATGGTCATGGCGGAGTCGTTCGACATGTGGATCTATCCTAAGTGTAAGAACGGCTATGCACGCTTCTTCGAGGAGTGGGCAGAGAAGGATATTACCAACCTCGTGAAGGCAAACCGCAACCACCCCAGCATCGTGATGTGGTCTATCGGTAACGAGATTTCTGAACAGTGGAGCGAGGAGGGACGCTTGTGGACCATCCGTCTGCAGGCCCTCTGCAACACGCTGGACCCCACACGTCCTGTAACACAGGGTTTGGATAATCCTGATGGCGCCATCAATGGTGGCGTGGCACAGGCTATGAACGTGCCAGGATTCAACTACCGACTGCACCGCTATGCCGACGGCATCAAGCGTCTGCCGCAGGGTTTCCTGCTGGGTTCAGAGACTACGTCGACCGTATCGTCGCGTGGTGTCTATCACTTCCCTGCAGAGCCTAACAACAACGATGGCAAATTCTCTTATGCCGGCAGCTACGACCCCAAGGCTATTGAGGGTACTGACGGCCAGTGTTCGGGCTATGATTTGGACTACTGTCCGTGGTCGAATCTTCCTGACGATGACTGGTGCTGGCAAGACGACTACAAGTGGGTTATCGGCGAGTTTGTATGGACAGGCTATGACTATTTGGGAGAGCCTTCTCCCTACGATGAATACTGGCCTTCGCGCAGCAGCTATTTCGGCATCTGCGACTTGGCTGGTCTGCCTAAAGACCGCTACTTCCTGTATCGTTCGCATTGGAATAAGAAGGAGCACACCATCCACCTGTTGCCACACTGGACGTGGGATAAGAACAGGGTAGGAGAGGTGACGCCTGTCTATTGCTATACCGACTATCCCACCGCCGAACTCTTTGTCAACGGCAAGAGTCAGGGCAAGATCAGCAAGAATCCTGCTGAGCGACTGGACCGCTACCGCTTGCGCTGGAACAACGTGAAGTACGAGCCAGGCGAAGTGAAGGTGGTGGTGTATGACACCAACGGTCAGAAGGCTGGCGAGAAAACCATGCGTACTGCTGGCAAGCCTGCTAAGCTGAACCTCGACGTATGGACACAGCATGACTCACCTCTCACCTCTCACCCCTCACCTCTGTTGAACGCTGACGGCGAAGACCTTGCCTTCGTGACCGTATCGCTCACCGATAAGCAGGGCACGCTGATTCCTGATGCTGCCGACCAGTTGACGTTTGAGGTCACAGGTGCTGGCAGCTTCGAGGCCGTATGCAATGGCGATGCTACAAGTCTGGAGTCGTTCAAGCAGCCCACAATGAAGCTGTTCCACGGACAACTCGTCGTAGTAGTGCGCAGCGCCCAACAGGCAGGAAACCTGACGCTTACCGTCAAGGACAAGCAGCGCAAACTGACCAAGAAAGTGACGTTGAACGTTGAACTTTGAACATTGAACATTGAACTTTGAACATTGAATATTGAACTTTTTTATCAATAAAACATTATGAAACCAACATTATTTCTTTTAGCAGCAGGCATGGGTAGCCGTTATGGTGGCCTGAAGCAACTCGACGGTCTGGGCCCCAACGGCGAGACCATTATGGATTACAGTATCTACGACGCCATCCAGGCAGGATTTGGTAAGATAGTATGGGTTATCCGCAAGGATTTCGAGGAGCAGTTCCGCACCCAGATTCTCTCTAAGTACGAGGGTAAGGTGCAGTGTGAGCTGTGCTTCCAGGCTCTCGACGCACTGCCCGAGGGCTTCAAGGTTCCTGAGGGTCGTGAGAAGCCTTGGGGGACCAACCACGCTGTGCTGATGGGTAAGGATATCATCAAGGAACCTTTCTGCGTCATCAACTGCGACGACTTCTATGGTCGCGACTGCTTTATGCAGATTGGCAAGTTCCTGAGCAACCTGCCTGAAGGTGCCAAGAACCAGTATGCCATGGTAGGCTTCCGCGTTTGCAACACGCTCAGCGAGAACGGTAGCGTGGCCCGTGGCGTCTGCACCTACAACGATAAGCGCCATCTGACGGATGTCGTAGAGCGTACGGAGATTCTGCGCAAGGACGGCGTTATCCAGTTCAAGGACGAGAATGGTGAGTGGCAGAAACTCGAGGACAACACCCCTGTGTCTATGAATGTGTGGGGCTTCACCCCCGACTACTTCGAGTATTCAGAGGAGTATTTCAAGGAGTTCCTGAGTGACCCGAAGAACATGCAGAACCTGAAGGCAGAGTTCTTCATTCCGCTGATGGTCAACAAACTGATTAACGACGGCACCGCTACCTGCGAGGTGCTCGATACCACCTCTAAGTGGTTTGGCGTAACCTACGCTGCCGACCGCGAGGCTACTGTTGAGCGCATCCAGAAGCTGGTTGACGAGGGCGTATATCCCAACAAACTGTTCTAAACCACAAATTTCACGAATTGCACCAATTTATTACATGCTGAGTGATATTATGACAGAAGGGGAGTGCAGCCAGCTGCGCTCCCTCTTGTCCCAATCAGAGACCATTGTGCTGTGTTGCCATCAGAATGCAGACGGTGACGCATTGGGTGCGGTGCTGGGTATGGGCGAGGTGCTCCGACAGATGGGCAAGGAACCGCTGATGGTGGTTCCCGACCAGTATCCCGACTACCTGCAGTGGCTGCCTAACAGCGAGAAGATCGTGCGCTACGACAAGCGTAAGGACTATGTCGATATGGTGCTGAAGATTGCTGACCTCATCATCTGTCTGGACTTCAATACGTTAGCTCGTACCGACCAGATGGAAGAGGCGCTGAAGGCGTCGCCTGCCAAGAAGGTGCTTATTGACCACCACCTGGACCCAGACGTGGATGCCGTTGTCAAGGTGTCGCGTCCTCAGGCTTCGTCAACGTGCGAACTGGTGTTCCGTGTGGTGTGGCAGATGGGACTCTTCGATGAACTGGGTAAGCACTTCGCCGTTCCCGTCTATTGTGGCATGATGACAGATACGGGTGGCTTTACCTATAACTCCACCGACTGCGATATCTATTACATCATCTCACAGCTGCTCACCAAGCGCATTGACAAGGACAAGATATACCGCAATGTCTACCATAACTATTCAGAGCACCGTCTGCGCATGGTGGGTCATGTGCTGTGTAACTGTCTGGTGGTTGACGAACAGCGCCATGCTGCCTTCTATACACTGAGTCGTGAGGACCAGAAGCGGTTCCGTTTTATCAAAGGCGATGCCGAGGGGTTGGTGAATATGCCCCTGCAGATCAAGGGTTTGAAGCTCAGTATCTCGCTGCGTGAAGATACCGAGAAGCAGATGATATGGGTGTCGCTGCGCTCTGTAGACGACTTCCCCTGCAATGAGGTCGCTGCCCGCTTCTTCAATGGCGGTGGTCATCTCAATGCCTCTGGTGGCAAGCTGGCATGCACACTTCCTGAGGCTGTAGACATCGTTAAGCAGGCGTTTATCGCCTTTGAAGACCGGCTGAAATAAAACAAGGAAATTTAAATATAGTCAATATACCAATAACAATTAATTAAAAAACGAAAGTGATGAAAAAGTTATGTGTGTTAATCGCAGTGTGCGCTATGTCATTAATGGCAATGGCACAGAAGTCAGAATTAGTGGGAACATGGCAGCAGTTGGATGCCAATGGTAATCCGACTACTCAAGTAAAGGTGTTCATGCCTGATGGTAAGCTGCTTGGACTGAGTTTCAACGCAGACTTTACCGTCAGCAGCGTGTGGTTCATGTCTGAATACAAGGTGCTGAACGAATTGGCGTATGTGGATCACTCCCTCTATCATTCTGACATTAACTATCAGCGCGACTATTACTTTACCTATTACAAGGAGAACGACAGTGTGCTGGTTACCAGATATGCTGACTATAGGTACAACAACCGTCTGTTTGTTCTGACCGAGCGTTGGAAGAAGATGGACAGAGAGATGCCCACCTATAACGATGCAGAATGGCAGGCACTGAAGGAGAAGTCGCTGGTAGAGTTTAATCGTCTGCCTAAAGAGGGACAGACCACGGAGCAATATGCCCAGGAGCTCTACAAGAGTGCTCAGGGATATATCAAGAGCAAGAAGCTGGATCGTGCCAGTGAGCCAATGCTTATAAGAGCTGAACTGGACACCACCAATCTGCAATGGCAGAAGGATGTGTTGCAACTCTTTGTGGAGAATTCTCTGGCACCGTCGGTGGCCGAGAAGATTGCCGACCGCGTTATCCGTCTGGCTGCGGCTAAGGCTCCTGTGCCTAATGATACCAGCGTAATCAATGCCTATCGCACAAAGGCCTATATGTACAACTATCGAGGCAATATTGGTATGCCGCAGACTCGCGAATGTGCCCAGAAAGCGATAGACATGGCGGTAGCTGCTGGCCTGCCGCCTACGAAGGATTATGGTCTGGACTATTTCATTATAGCAATGACTTATATGCCTGAAGGTAACTTAACTGAAATTGAAAAGAATATTGACCAATGTATCGACATCTTTGAGAAAGCAACGGACGTCAGTAAACTACAGATGGCTGAGGCCTATATGACGAAAGCAGTGGCCATGATGCTTAACAACCGCTGTCGTGAGGCCATTGACCTCATGCTCGACAAGGCGATACCTAATTTTGTCGACGATAATGGTCAGCCGGTAGAGAAAGTGACCAGCTATGTATATCCATCGGTAGTACATTGCTATGAACTTCTGTTGGAGAAGACGCCGAAAGACAAGAAGTTGCTGAAGGAGTATCAGCAGTTCCTGTCTGACAAGCTGCTTATCGCCAGCTTCTTGACTACCGATAAGAAGCGTAATCTCTTTGGCGACTACCTGCTTCTGGAACGTGGCACCTGGACACTGGAGAAGCCAGCAGCTGTCTCTGATGACCATCAGATCCTGCTGCAGAAGGATGATGAGTATATAGAGTATGTCAGAGAGAAGGACGAAGAGCGAACTGGCGAGATGCACGTCATTGTCGTTGACCCTGCCAAGAAACAGGACATTATTAATAAGTGGAAAGCGTATAAGAAGAGGAAGAAGTAACTATCGGTAACAGCGTATAAATGATGTTTTTCTGAAGATTTTGGTTAGATTAACAATAAAAATCACGTATTGTCCTCGCTTATTCGTACCTTTGCACGGAAAAATGAAATAGTAGACAGAAAGATGAAAAAGTTTTCCTATATCATTGCCTTGCTGATGGCTGTTGTAGTATTCGCTGGTTGCGAGAATTATGAGACCTACTCTGACATGAAGAAGAAGGAGCAGGATGCTATCGAAGCCTTCATAGCAGAACATGGCATTCAGGTAATTGACCAGACCACCTTCGAGGCTCAGGGCAACAAGACAGACTTGGCCAGCAACCAGTTTGTGAAGTTTACCCGTAACGGTGTCTATATGCAGATTGTCCGTGAGGGTTGTGGCTCTGTACTGGAGGAAAACAAGACGGTGAATGTGCTGTGCCGTTTTATGGAGCAAAATATCCAGACGGGCGACGTGGTAGTGCGCAATGATATTCATGCCTCATTGTCGAGTCTGGGCACAGGTATCGATGTTTCACAATACCTGGATAAGATGAGTGTGGTACGCACAGGTACTACACTCACCGCATCGTTCCTGTCAGGCATGATGTATCAGTATCATGGCTCTACATCTGTTCCTGGCGGTTGGCTCGTACCTCTGAACTATGTGAAGATTGGTCGTCCTGATCCAGCGCGTGAAGACGATGAGACTGCCAAGGTGCGTCTGATCGTTCCCCACTCACAGGGTACCGCTGATGCTTCGTCAAGCGTGACACCTTATTATTATGAGATCACCTACGAGAGAGAACGATAAACTTTGAACTTTGAACTTTGAACTTTGAACTTTGAACATTGAACTTTGAACTTTGAACGTTCTTTGACCTGAAAGTCAAAGTGTGGCTTTGCAATGAGCGATAAATATGATTATTGAACCTTGAAAATATAGTACTCTTATGACACTGATTAAATCTATTTCCGGCATCCGCGGAACTATTGGCGGACGCACTGGCGATACTTTGAATCCACTGGACATCGTTAAGTTTACAACGGCTTATGCCACCTTTATCCCTCGCAAGACGGGTAAGATTGTGGTTGGTCGTGACGGACGCCTCTCTGGTCACATGGTACGCGACGTAGTATGTGGCACATTGGTGGGCATGGGCTTTGACGTGCTGGATATCGGCTATGCTTCTACACCCACTACCGAGTTGGCTGTTCGTATGAGTGGTGCCGATGGTGGTATTATCATTACTGCTTCGCATAATCCGCGCCAGTGGAATGCCCTGAAGTTGCTGAATAGCGAGGGCGAATTCCTGACAGCTGCTGACGGTGCTGAGGTGCTGGCGATTGCTGAGAAGGAAGACTTCAACTATGCAGAGGTGGATGGTCTTGGCCATGTTACCGTTGATAACAGCTTTGATGACCGCCATGTGCAGTCTGTGCTCGACCTGAAACTGGTGGATGTGGAAGCTATCAAGAAAGCCGGCTTTAAGGTCTGTGTTGACAGCATCAACTCGGTGGGTGGTCTCATCCTGCCGAAGTTGCTCGATAAGTTAGGTGTCAGCTACCAATTCCTCAATGGCGAGGTAACAGGTGACTTTGCCCACAATCCTGAACCACTGGAGAAGAATCTGCAGGGCATCATGGACGAGATGAAGACGGGCAAGTACGACCTGGGTATCGTTGTTGACCCTGATGTGGACCGTCTGGCCTTTATCCGCGAGGATGGTAAGATGTTTGGTGAGGAATATACGCTGGTCAGTGTTGCCGACTACGTATTGTCTCAGACCAAGGGTAATACCGTCAGCAACCTGTCTTCGACCCGTGCGCTGCGCGACGTCACTGAGAAGCATGGTGGCACCTATGCCGCTGCTGCTGTTGGTGAGGTCAACGTGACCACGAAGATGAAAGAGGTGAATGCCGTCATCGGAGGCGAGGGCAATGGTGGTGTCATCTATCCTGAGAGCCACTACGGTCGCGACGCCTTGGTAGGTATCGCTCTGTTCCTGACATCACTGGCCAAGAAGGGCTGTAAGGTGAGCGAGTTGCGTGAGTCATTCCCTGAGTATCAGATTGCCAAGAACCGCATTGACCTGACACCAGAAACGGATGTGGACGCTATCCTCGTGAAGGTTAAGGAGATGTTTGCTCAAGACCCATCAGCACAGGTGAACGACATTGACGGTGTGAAGATTGACTTCCCTGACCGTTGGGTACACCTGCGCAAGTCGAATACCGAGCCTATCATCCGTGTCTATAGCGAGGCACAGACCATGGAGCAGGCTGACGAGTTAGGCAAGAAGCTCATGAAAGTTGTTTACGACATGCAGTAAGCTGCTGACGATATAATAATAAAAGAGGTGAGATCTTGATGGTCTCACCTCTTTGTATTATATAGCAAACTGTGGTTTACTTTTCGCGGTTCTCAGCATCGATGGCCTTAATCTTCTCACGAACCAGCTGTACCTCATCTTTCAACTTCTGTACCTTGCGGTTCATCTCGTCAATGAGGCTGTTGCCCTTCTTTGAGGATGCATTAAGGAAGCCGAGGTTGTTCTCGTAGGTCTGTACCTCGCTCTTCAGCTGCTCATACTGGCGCATCAGACGAGCACGCTCGTTGTCCAGCGCATTCTCACCACGCTCAGCAACCTGCTTGATGGTGTCCTTGAACTTCGACAGACGACGCTTGGCAACGTTGACATTCAACTCCTTATACAGCTTGTCGAGAACGGCATGATACTCTTCGTAGAGCTTGTCCTTCTCCTTGAAAGGTACATGACCAACAGCCTGATACTGCTCAACGAGTTGCTGTACCTTCTCCTGCAGTCCTTCAGCCTTCTCCTCAGCAACGGCCTTCAGTTGCTCAATGATGCTGCGCTTCTTCTCCAGATTCTCGCGCTCGTCGCTACGGGTATTGGCACCAGCAGCGTTGCGGGCCTCAAAGAACTTGTTGCAGGCAGCAAGGAACTCCTCCCACAGCTGGTCGCCCAACTTCTTAGGAACCATGCCGATGGTCTTCCACTCCTTCTGCAAGTTGATGAGCTTGTCGCTGGTTGACTTCCATTCGGTAGAGTCTTGCAGGGCCTTGGCCTTCTCAATGAGGGCACGCTTCTTATCAGCATTCTCCTTGAAGGTGTCTTTCAAACCACGGAAGTGCTCTGCCTTACGACCAAAGAAGTCGTCGCAGGCAGCACGGAAACGCTCAAAGATCTTGACGTTCATCTTCTGTGGAGCGAAGCCGATGGTCTTCCACTCAGCCTGCAGCTCGATAATCTCCTTGGTATGGCGCTCCCAGTCACCGCTGCCCTTGTTCTCCTCGGCAGCGATAGCCTCTACCTTCTCGCAGAGCGCTGTCTTCTTGGCGAGATTGTCCTCCTCCTTGGCACGCAACTCTTCGAAGTGCTGCTGGTGGCGCTTGTTGATGACAGTAGATGCCGCCTTGAAGCGGTTCCATATATCTTCGCGCAACTCACGGGCTACAGGACCCGTCTCACGATATTCCTGATGCAGTTTCTGCAGCTGGTGGAAGGCACTGATGACATCCGTCTCCTCAGCCAACTTCTCGGCAGCCTCGCAGAGCTTGGTCTTAATCTCCAAGTTCTTCTTGAAATCGTACTCGCGGGCCTCGCTGTTCAACTTCAGCAGGTCATAGAACTGCTCCACATACAACTGGTAGTTGCGCCACAACTCGTTGGCCTTCTCAGCAGGTACGTTCTTAATCTCCTTCCACTCGTCCTGCAGGGCCTTGAAGTCCTTATATGATTTGTTTGCCTCCTCAGGAGAGGTAATCATTGTCTTGATTTTCTCGATGATGGCGAGCTTCTTTTCCAGGTTGTCCTGCTTCTCTTGCTCCTGCTCACGGAACAGCTTTTGGCGCTTCTCCTTGATAATACCCATCTCAGCCTTGAAAGCCTCCTCTTCTGAATCGGGGGTAATCTGATACTGCTCAGGGTCGCCACCGCCATCAAGATATTCCTTGAGGGCTGCTTCACGTTCAGCAATGTGTAACTTGTAGAAGACGGTTTTCAGGTAGTCGACCTCGTCTTTTTGGGGAGCCTCGTCGCTGTGAGCTATCTCACGAACACGTTCCAAGACTTCCTTCTTGGTGTCATACTGCTTACGTTCAACCATTTCGGTAACTTCTGCGCTTTCAGTGTTCTCTACAACGGCAGCTTCATTTACGTTCTGCTCTTCTACGAGAGCGTTTTCTTGAGAGTCCATCATCATAAAAATTAGTTAATGATACGGTTAGTTCATACAAATTAGGTTCGTCGAGCACGAGTAGGCTCGCCAACTTAGTTGGCAAAATTAGTAAATAATTCTGAATCCACCTAATTTTTTGTGAAAAAAGTGACTAAATGAGTCGTTTCTGCTTGAATATCAACAATGAAAGTACTGAAATAATCACCGAAATAACGATGGCAATGATGAAACCTACGGGATTATTCTCCATTCCGTTGATGAGGTTCATGCCGAAGAACGAAGCTACCAGCGTGGGCAACATGAGGATGATGGTCACTGAGGTCAGCGTACGCATGATGGTATTCATGTTGTTGTTGATAATCGACTGGTAGGTATCCATCGTTGACTCCAAAATGTTCGAATAGATGCTCGTCGTCTCGCGGGCCTGTGTCATCTCAATGTTGACGTCCTCGATGAGGTCAGCGTCCAGTTCGTCAATCTGCAACTTGAATTTCAACTTTGACAGCAGCGTCTCGTTGCCACGGATAGAGGTGTTGAAATAAGTCAGCGAGTCTTGCAGGCGGCTGAGGCCTATCAGACTCTCGTTGTTCACCTCACGATCCAGGTTGCGCTTGGCCTTATCGATAAGCATCGATATCTGCTTCAGGCGCTTCAGGTACCAGACGGCACTCGACAGGAACAGTCGGAAAATCATATCCACATAATCGGTGAAACCCACGCCACGCTTCTGCTGATACGACACAAAATCGATCATCATATTGGTCTCGTAGTAGCAGACGGTGATGGTGACATCGCGCTTATGGATAATTCCCAAAGGTACCGTAGTATAAGGTGTGCGCGAGCGTACCTCTTTTACATAGGGGATACGCAGAATGATGAGCATCCAGCCGTCGTCATATTCATAACGGGCACGCTCATCTGTATCGCTGATGTCAGAGAGGAAGTAGTCGGGAATATTGAACTTCTCCTCCAGCACCTGCTGGTCTTCTTCTGTCGGACACGTTACCTGTATCCAGCAATTGGGCTGCCACTCCTTGAGTTGGCTCAGTCCACCTTGAGTATTCCAATAGGTCTTCATTGTGCTAATCCTTCTTATTTCGCTTCGCTAGTGAATAGTGAACAGTGAAAAGTGAATAATAATGTGGCAAGAGGATTAGCGGTCTTGCCATCCTCCAGCCTTACTTGTTAAAAGTATCCGCCGGGTAATCGTCCATTTTAATGAAATTTAGTTTGTATTCTCGTACTGTGATTTTCAAATCACGCTGCAAAGGTACAAAATAAAGTGAAAAGTGAAAAGTGAAAAGTGAATAATTTGCTGCTACTATCGCAATTTTTTTTATTTTAACAGTTCTTTATCAGGCGTCAGCAAACACCTTGCCGTCTTCCAATGTTATCTGCAACTTGGTGTATTCGCAGTGGAAGTCATGCTGCAGACGATTCAGATAGCGTCTGCTCTCCCACAAGCACATGGGTAGGTCGTGCAGCAGATAGTTGCCGCAGGCCTCAGGACGTGTAGCTGGCACTTCTGTCTGGGTGAGAATCCATTCCAAACACTTGATAGTCAGTTGGCGCATGTCTTCTACCGTATAGTTGCCTGTCATGATGATATACATGCCTGTGAGGCATCCCATCGGACCGACATAGACGACATCGTCCTTTGCCTCGCTATTGCGAAACCAAGTAGCCATCAGATGTTCCAGGCTGTGCATAGCCGCAGGAGCCACTGCTGGTTCTTGATTGGGTTCTGTGATACGCAGGTCGAATGTGGTGAATCCCTTGTCTTCGCGCGACACATAGATGCCAGGCTTCAGACGGGTATGGTCAATAGTAAAACTCTGTATTACTTCCATTTGTTTTCTTCTTTTGGTAATTCTGGGATGCAGGAGGACTCCCGCATCCCAGAATCTATTACTTCACGGGAACGTCCTCGAGCGTCTTCTTTAGCAACTCCCAGAAGGGGGCAACGGTCTCAATGAGTGCACGCTCGGTAGTAGTGTGAGGTGACTTCATCGTAGGACCGAGGCTGACAACGTCGAGCCAGGGGTATTTGCCCAGGATGACAGAGCACTCCAGACCGGCATGGTCTACCTGGATGATGCCGTCCTTGCCAAACAGTTCCTTATACTCTTTTAATAAGAGGTGTAGAATCTCGCTCTCGGGGTTCGGATCCCAGCCACCATACGAGCCGGCAGTCTCTACCTTCATACCTGCCATTGAGAAGCAGCTCTCCAACATGGTAACGACATAGTCCTTCATGTCCTCACGGCTGCTGCGTGCCAGAATCTTGATGCTGGCCTTGCCCTCACCGATATTGATGATAGCGAGGTTAGAGCTGGTCTCTACCACGCTGGGGTAGGCGGGGATGAAACGGATAACACCATCGTGACAAGCGAAGATAGCATCGACGAGGTTGTCCTGTATCTCTACGGGAACTTCCTTCTTAGGAGTCTCTACCTCTTCTACGAGTACCTCGATGCCCTGTGGCTCGATGAGTTTGAACTCGTCGTTGAAGGTGTCCTGCCAGTCGGCTACAATCTCCTTCAATGCATCGATATTCTCCTTGGGCAATGTGAGTACGGCCTCAGCCTTGAAAGGAATGGCATTGCGCATATTGCCACCATTCCAGCTGGCCAGACGAGCTTCTGTCTCAGCGATAGCCTCGCGAACAACCTGTACCAGCAGTTTGTTTGCATTACCACGACCTTCGTTGATCTCCAGACCAGAGTGTCCACCACGCAGGTTCTTGACAGTTACCTTGACAGCAGCATCCTCAGCGTCAGTGTCTACCTCCTGATAGTCAAGAGTAGCGGTCACGTCGATACCACCAGCAGAGCCGATGACGAACTTGCCCCAATGCTCAGAGTCGAGGTTCATCAGGATGTCGCCCTGCAGTTCACCCTCAGGCAACTCGTTGGCACCAAACATACCTGTCTCTTCGTCACGAGTGATGAGCGCATCGATAGGACCGTGCTTCAGCGTCTTGTCCTCCATGATAGCCATGATGGCTGCTACGCCCAGACCGTTGTCGGCACCCAGCGTGGTACCCTTAGCCTTTACCCACTCGCCATCAATCCATGGCTCAATAGGGTCAGTCTCGAAATTATGTGTTGACTCAGGAGTCTTCTGTGGTACCATATCCATGTGAGCCTGCAGAATAATGCCTTTGCGATTCTCCATGCCAGGAGTAGCGGGCTTGCGGAAATGGATATTTCCTGCGGGGTCTTTTACTGCATATACACCAGCCTGCTTACCGAAGTCGAGCAGGAATTGCTGTACTTTTTCCAGATGACCACTGGGGCGTGGCACCTGAGTGAGTGCATAGAAGTTCTTCCAGATGCACTGTGGATTTAAGCTTTTGATTTCACTCATTTTTGTTATTGATTTAATGTTATGCGTTTTGTAAAGTTAAGAGCCAGCCAGGCATAGATGCCCAATGCCACGACTAATAGTGTCTGTACTGTGTGTACAATGAGTACGAAGTAGAGGGCGTGCTCGTCAGCTACTCCATAAAGAATGAGCATGGTCTTTACGGCAAAGTGCCACGGACCGGCACCATTGGGAGTTGGTACGATGACGGCGATAGAACCCACGATGAAGGTGACGAGTGCACAACCCAGTCCTAAGTCTGCTGTGAAGTCAAAGCAGAAGAAGGTGAGATAGTAGTGCAGGAAGTAGCTGAGCCAGATGCCTATCGTGAAGAACGTGAATAGCGGAATGTTCTTGACGTCCTTCAGTGAGATGACGCCCTGCCAGATGCCACTCAGTGTCGCGCGTACCTTATCATATATGGAGAGCTTGCGTAGCAAGTAGTGCAGCAGTATCAGCATAGCTACACCGCAGATGGCCACCACCAGATAGCCTGCCCACGAGAAACCATGGAGAATATCGTGGAGGTTTGTTCCTGTTTTCTGGAAGAAGGTGCCGAAGGTACTCATCTCCAACAGGATGACGATGGCCGTGATGCCCATCACTAATAGCGAGTCGATGGCTCGTTCTGTAACTACGGTGCCCAGCGCTTTGGGAAAAGATACATCGTCGTAGCGCTTCAGTACACCACAGCGGGTAAACTCGCCCACACGGGGAATAACCAGTGACGCTGCATAGGATAGGAAAATGGCGTGGATACTGGTTGATGCGCGTGGCTTCTCACCTACGGGTTCCAGCGTCTGGCGCCAGCGCCATCCACGGAACATCTGTGCAAGAATGCCAAACGGGAACGACAGCAACATCCAGGTCCAGTCCATCTCGTCAGTCATCACATGGCGTATCTGCTGCCAGTCCTCACCGCGATACATCCAGTAGAGTATCGCAGCGCCCAGCACCAGAGGCATCAATATCTTTAGTATGATACTGCTTATTTTCATAGCGAGGACAAAGGTACGAATAAGTGAGAACAATACAAAACAAAATAGCACCTTTTTTTATTTTTGATATAGGTCAACAAAACCCAGAGATTGTTGATAGACGTCAAAGAATTGCCCATTTTTGTACGAAAATGGTCATTGAGTGATACAACATTTCCAAAAAGTCCGTACCTTTGCATCGTCAAAAGGAAAAAAGAGATTAGGCCTAGCGAGGTAAAAAAGAAAGTTTTTAGGATTAACAATTAAAAGATTAGAAAGGGTAACATTATGATTTTAACAATGATTTCACTGGCCGTTGAGGCTGTAGCAGCCGTTGAGGCTATGTACATTTGCAAGAACGCAAAGGTACTTACTAAGTAAAAAAAGAAAGTTTGAGAGAAATAATTGATGCCGCAGACGTGATGTCTGCGGTTTTTTTGTTTTTCTTTTGGCTTTTTGCTCGCTTATTTGTACCTTTGCCCCCATGAAACAAGTACGTCCGAAGAAGAATCTGGGTCAGCACTTCCTGACTGACCTCTCGATTGCTAAGCGCATTGCTGATACTGTCGATCAACCCTATGCTGAACTTCCCGTCCTGGAGGTAGGCCCTGGCATGGGTGTGATGACGCAGTATCTGGTGGAAAAACCTCGCCCATTTAAGGTAGTAGAGATTGACCGAGAAAGTGTTGCGTATTTGAAGCAGAATCCACAATTCTCAATTCTCAATTCTCAATTCTCAATTATTGAAGGTGACTTCCTGAGGATGGACTTGCAGCAGGTGTTCGATGGTCAGCAGTTTGTGCTGACGGGTAACTATCCGTATGATATCTCGTCGCAGATATTCTTTAAGATGCTCGACAATCGCGAGCTGATCCCTTGTTGTACGGGTATGATACAGCATGAGGTGGCTGTGCGCATGGCCGCCAAACCTGGCAATAAACAGTATGGCATCTTGTCGGTACTGATTCAGGCGTGGTATGATGTGGAGTACTTGTTTACCGTAGAGCCATCGGTGTTTAATCCGCCTCCCAAGGTACAGAGTGCCGTCATCCGAATGACGCGCAATCAGGTGGAGCATTTGGGATGTGACGAACAGCTGTTTAAGCGGGTGGTGAAGACGGTGTTCAACCAGCGTCGTAAGATGTTGCGCGTGTCGCTGAAGCAGTTGCTGTCAGAGAATGCCTTGTCTGTCATTGCTCAATCGCCTTTCGCTACATTGCGTCCAGAACAGTTGACAATAGCCCAATTTGTGGAGTTAACCAATTTGGTAGAAAAGGTGGTCGGAACGACTGAATAGCAATTGTGTTCGCACACAAACACTTGATTTTTGTCAAGAATAAGCCCATTTTTGAATGAAAACGGTAAGGAGATGCACCAACATTTCCAAAATCGTCGTACCTTTGCATTGTCAAAAGGTAAAAGATTAGGATAACAACCAATAGGTAAGAAGGTAAAAAAGATTCATAGGATAACAAACGTTTTGGTTAATAAGTAAGTTTTAGGTTAGTAGATAAGGCTCAGGTGTTAGTTATTAAGGTAAATTTAGAGAGAGCATAAGGTTTTAGTTATTAATAGGGAAAAGAAAAATGCTGTCGGCGATGGATTCGTAGACAGCATTTGTTTTTTATGCTTACTCCTTACTTTTCAAACCGCCACAGACGGATGAGGAAGATGATGCCTCGGAAGGTCAGTTCGATAGCCATGGCCGTCCAGACACCGGGCAGTCCGTAGGTGCCTGCCAGCAGGGCTGCCAGCGTGAGGCGCACACCCCACATAGAGCCCAGACTCATGATGGCTGGCTTTAGCGTATCGCCAGCGCCTACGAAGATGCCGTTACAAACGATGGCAGCAGCAAACATGGGCTCTGCGAAGGCTTCGATGCGCAGACACTCCGTACCAATGGCGATAATCTCCTCGACGGGCGTCATCAGCGTCATCAGTTCCGGTGCGAAGATAAACATCAGCACGCCCATCAACGTCATGACGCAGATGCCAAGGGATGTTGTCAGCCATGCAAACGAGCGGGTCAGTACTCGCTGTCCTGCACCGACGCTCTGACCAATCAGCGTGGTGGCAGCCTCGGCAATACCGAAGCCCGGCATGTAGCACAGACTCTCTACGGTGATGCCAAGCGAGTGGGCAGCGATAGACACCGTACCCAATGGCGCCACAATCATGGTGCTGACAATCTGTGCACCATTCATCAGCATGTGCTGCATGCCCATAGGCGCTCCAATTTTAAAGGCTGTGCGCACCACATCGACTGTAGGTTTGAACTTATATAGCGGATTCTGGATGTCTTGCGCCCTCTTGCCAAACAGTACCAACAGGTCAGAACGCCAGAAGAGAAACCAACCCATGAGCATGGTGGTGACGAAGATGGCCAGTGTGGTACCCACGGCGGCTCCCGGTACGCCCATGCCGAGAATGAAGATGAACAGGTAGTTGAAGGTTACGTCAAAACAACACATGAGAATGTTTAACACGCTGGGTATCTTCATGTTGCCTGAACATTTCAGCATCGAACCGAAGAGACTCTCCATCTGGAAGAGTGGGGCAGCGCACGAGAATATCAGGAAGTAGAGCGATGAGTCGGCAATGATGTCCTCGCTGCCGCCCAACCAGCTGGGCAGGGGATTGTGGATGCCTATGGCGACAGTGACGATGATAAGGCTGAACAGCAGACAGCATGTCAGCGACTGGCGCAGAATGCGACGGGCCCGCTTCAGGTCGTTGGCACCAATGGCATGGGCCACCTGTACGGAGAAACCCATAGAGCAGGCTGACGTCAGACCCGCAAAGAGCCACGATGCCGACTCCACGAGTCCGATGGATGCTGCCTGACGGGCACCGAGGTGTCCCACCATCGCAGCATCGATAAAGAACATCAGCACCGTCGAAATCTGAGCCAATATGGAGGGTATACTCAACTGGATAATCAAGTTGAGCTTCTCACCCTGCGTCATCTCACGACCCTCGCGGATGTATGCCAGGATATCCTTCTTCTCTTTCTTCGTAGTCTCGATAAAGCGAAATGGCGTTATGGCGTTATTCTGCCTCTAACAGCAGCACGCGGCTCGACCAGTCAGTCTTCTTCGACCACTCGGGTTCGTTGCGGTATGGCATCTCCAAGCCGTGATTCATCAGGTAGGCACCGCTGAAGGTCTTGCCCTCAATATCCATGGGCTTAAGGTCGATGCGGTTCAGCTCGTGTACCTTATAATATTTATTGGCGTCGAGGCCTGCCATTTTGACACGAGGCAGATGCTCGTTCTGGAACGACTCCGTCTTCCACCAGTAGAACACCGACTTGGTCTTCTGCTCGTTGACATACATCATAGAGGCCAGACCCTGCTTGTCATAAGGTGATACCAGACGATAAATGTCACCAAACTGTACGATGGGGCGAATCTGCTTATATTCCTTGATGGCCTGACGGCAGAGCGCCTTCTCCTCGTCAGTCATGTTCTTGGGCTGAATCTCCATACCCAGGCGTCCGCTCATGGCCACGTCGATACGATACTTCATGGCTGTGGTGCGGAATACGGTATGGTTGGGCGTAGCAGAGATGTGGCTGGCCATAGCGATAGCGGGGAAGAAGTAGCTGGTACCCCACTGCATATAGATGCGCTGCAGGGCATCGGTGTTGTCGCTGACCCAGAACTCGTCGAAGTAGGGCAGCACACCCCAGTTGGCACGACCACCACCAGAGGCACAGGCCTGAATGGTGACGTCAGGATATTTGGCACGGATGCGCTCGCAAGCCTTCTGCAGGCCACGATGATACTCAATATAGAGGTGGCTCTGGTCGTTCATGGTCAAATACTGTGAGCCATGGTTCAGAATGGGCATGTTAGCATCCCACTTGATGTAGTCTATCTCGGGGTATTTCGTCAGCAGGTCGTCAACGATGCTGAACACGAAGTCCTGTACCTTGGGGTTAGACATGTCGAGTACCAGCTGCGTACCGCCACGACCCTGTACGGCGTCACGCTTAGGCGCCTTGACAATCCAGTCGGGATGTTTGTCGTAGAGTTCGCTGACGCTGTTGGTCATTTCTGGCTCTATCCAGATACCAAACTTGATGTTGTGCTTCTTGGCGTCGCGTAACAAACCTTCGATGCCTTCGGGCAGCTTGTTCTTGTCGACCACCCAGTCGCCCAGGGCACAGTTGTCGGTCTTGCGAGGATACTTGTCGCCAAACCAACCATCGTCCATCACGAAGAGCTCGCCACCCATCGAGGCGATGTCGCCCATCATCTGGTCCATGCCCTGCTGGTTGATGTCGAAATAGACGCCTTCCCATGAGTTCAGCAGAATCTTACGCTCCTTGTTGCCATGTGCCAGCATATACTTGCGACCCCACTTGTGGAAGTTGCGTGATACACCAGAGAGTCCACACTTCGAGAAACTTAGCGCCACCTTAGGCGTCGTAAACGTCTCGCCCTTCTTCAGGTGATACTCAGAATTGTCGGGGTTGATGCCGGCAAAGAAATAGTGGTATTCGGTATCGTCGGTATCAATCTTCAACTGGAAATTGCCGCTATAGCAGAGGGCAGCGCCAATGACGTCGCCCTTGTTTTCCTGCCCCTTGCCGTCGAGCGAGAACATCATCTCTGCATGGTCGGTATGCGAGTTGCGCGTACCGTCTTTATTCTTAATCACCTTCTCGCCAGGCAGAACTGGCTCTTCAACGAGACGGGCCTCATTAGCCCATGAACCATAGAAGTGCGACATCCACACGTTGCCACGACGAATGGGCAGACAGATGGAGGCAAACTGCGTCAGCGTGACGGGCTTCGACTCGCCATTGGTAATCTCCGTCCATGTCTCTATCATGTCTTCATTGGGGTACTCCATGTACTTCAGGTCGACAGTAATAGGATAGACAGGATCTTTCATGTGGATGACGGTAATCTGATGAAGGTCATTCTTTAGACGCTCCACACCAGTGACAACCAGTGCTGTCGACATGTTGCCATCAGCATGCTTCATGGCCAGTGCTGCTTCTGCAGGACAGTTGAGACCATAGACGGGATAGGCATCCATGCGTCCGTTGGTGGGCAGCTGCAGGTGTTGCAGGTCGTAGCTGCTCAGTTTGGTACCGTAATACACGTACTGCGGCTGCTTGCCGTTCTCTACGTTCAGTACCATCGTGGTGTTCTTGGTCTGTAGGACCACTTGCTCGGCGTGTGCCATCAACGCAGAAAGACACAGCGCAACAAACAGGGTTAGTTTCTTTTTCATAAGGTTGTTTTGGTTACTATGATTCTTTAGGGTTCGTTGTTTCTTCAGGAAGCATCAGGTTGGCGTCTGCATCGATGAACATCGAGTCGTCCATCTCCTCCAACGCCTTCTTTTTCTTGTTCTCGCGGGCACCAGCCTTCAGCAGATTCTTGGCAGCAGTAATGATGCTGGCACCACTCTCTGCGGTGGTAATCTTCAGCTTAGCCATCTTCTTGATGGTGTCGTTCATACTGCTCTCCACATCCATGAATCGCAGACCGAAGTCCTGCACGCGGTCGATGACGGTATTGGCGGCATCCATCATGGCCTGCTGGTTCTTCAGCTGGCGCACCTGTGTCCACATCATCTCCAAGACGCGCAGATTCATGTACATGGTCTGTGGACCGAGTATCATCACGCCCTCGTCGTAGGCCTCGCGCCACAGTGATGCGTCGTTGAGTAGTGCTAAGTTCATGGCGCCCTCGATGGGGATATACATGATGGCAAAGTTCAGACGGTTGTAACCCTCAGGCAGATACTTCGTATATTCCTTCTTGGCCAGTCGCTTCACCTGTGCTCTCACGCTGTCTATGTGGGCTTTGAGGAAGGCACTCTTCTCGGGTGTGCCGTCTTCCGCATTCATGTAGCGCTCATAGTCAGTCAGCGACATCTTGGAGTCGACCACCACGTGGCGATTGTTGGGGAAGTGCAGGATGAAGTCAGGAATCAGACCCTTGCCGTCGTCGCCCTTCAGTCCCTTGCCACCTTTATCTTTCAGCGTCTCCTGGGTGTCAAACTGCTCACCCTCCTTCAGCTCCAGGTCTTCTAACAGCTGCTTCAGCTTTAACTCACCGAAGTTACCTTGTACCTTCACCTCACCCGTCAAGGCGCGCGTCAGACGATCGGCAGTCTCACCAATCTCCTGACTCTTCTGCATATTAATCTTGATGGTCTCGTCGAGTCGTGTCAGCGCCTCGGTCTGCTGTTCCTTGGTCTTGTCGAGGGCTTCCTGCATGTCCTTCAGACTCTTCTGCAAGGGGTCGATAATCTTCGACACCTGTTCCTTGTTCTGTACGCCCAACTCCTCTTGGCGCATCTTCAGCACCTTCTCTGAGGTGGTCTGCATCTGTTCACGAATCAGGTCCAGCTGACTCTTCACCTGTTCCTCGTTCATCTGCTTCATGGCAGCAATCTCGCGCTCGTGGGCCTCCTTCGTCAACTGCAGCTGCTGCTCAAAAGACACCTTCAGGGCACCAATCTGCTGCTCGTAGACCGCCTTCTGGCTTTCCTGCTGCTTTTCAGCCTCGGCCTTCTGGGTGTCCAACTGGCGCAGATAGTTCTCTGCGTTACTCTTCTGTACGTCGCGCTCTGTGGTCAGCTTCATGATGCGGTAGGCTAATACGGCCACCACGATGATGCTTACAATTAAGATGATGATGATATCCATAGGTCTTACAATATCGTTTCCATTCCCGTTTTCTGAACCTGCATGCCCATGCTCCTGTAGAAACTCTGAGCAGCGTCGTTGCCCTCCCACACGTTGAGGGTGATGTTGTAGCAACCGATGGCTCGGGCATAGTCACGGACATATTCGTAGAGCGCCTTTCCGACATGTTTGCCACGTGCCGTCTCGTCAACGCAGATGTCGTCGATGTATAGCGTCTTAGCATCCACCAGCAGCCTGTGACCTCTGGCCTCACTAATCTGGCAGAAGGCATGGCCCAACACCTGCCCGTCATCGTAGACGAAGATGGGGCAGTTTTCGTCGTTGAGCACAGCCTCCAACTCCTGCTCGTCATATTTCGTCGTATAGGGTTTGAACAAGTCTGGACGCAACTTGTGATGCACCATATCCACTTGGTGCAATAGCTCCATGATTCGTCCTATGTCGTTTTTACATGCTTTTCTAACCATCGTTTGTGTTGTCTGATTTCGTTTGCAAAGATAATACTTTTTTCTGCTATTTGCGCCAGAGGTATGAATGCTTATGAGTTAAAAAGGATTAATTTTTAAAGATGTAACGGAAAAATACGTATTTTTGCAAAACGAGTATTAGTGTGTCTTTCAACCTAAAACAAGAAAGTGAGTATGATAAGTATTGAATTGGATATGATACAGACCGCAGGCATTGGCGCTTTGGCGCTCCTTGTCGGTATGGTCTTAACGCGAAGGGTTTCCTTCCTGCAGAAGTTCTGTGTGCCGTCGCCAGTGAGTGGTGGTATCATCTTTTCGTTGATAACCCTGATGCTTTATGGCTGCTTCCATGTGGAGGTGTCGTTCGATGGTACGCTGAAGGATGTCTTCATGGTAGCATTCTTTACCAGTGTTGGTTTTCAGAGTGACCTTAAGGTCATCAAGAAAGGCGGCAAACCTTTGGCCATCATGCTGGGTCTGCTGGTGGTTGTTATTGCTTTGCAGAACCTGATGCCGATGGGCGTTACGCGACTGATGGGTGTCGACCCTTTGATTGGCATGGCTGCTGGTAGCATATCGATGACTGGTGGACATGGCACGGCAGGCGGTTTTGCAAGTGTTCTCGAAGCTATGGGACTGCATGGCGCAGGCACCATAGGCATGGCTGCTGCTACCTTTGGACTGATTGCTGGTTCTATGATTGGTGGCCCGTTGGCAGAGCGGATTATCCGCAAAAAACTGACACACGAACAGATGCAGCCGCAAGATGACGAGATTGACCCCGCCATGGCTGGTATCGAGAGTGATGAGGCCTCACCAACAGGTCGTACCAAACGTGTCAGTACCAACGAACAGGAATTCCAGCAGTATGCCAAGGCCACTTATTGCATCCTTCTGGTCATGGGTGCAGGCACCTTGATGAGCTGGCTGTTGTCAAAGACGGGTGTTACGTTTCCTACCTATTTCGGCGCTCTGGTCTTAGCTGCTATCGCTCGCAACACCTTAGGATTCATCAGTTATAAGGAGGATGGCAAATGGGAGAAAGCAGAGAAACTGCTCGACATGGAGCGAATTATCAGCGTTGGCAATATCAGTCTGTCTATGTTCCTTGGCATGGCTATGATTTCCCTTCGCCTCTGGGAACTACAAAGCCTCGCCCTTCCATTGATCGTCATCCTGGCGTTTCAGGTGCTGATGATGGCGCTCTTTGTCTATTGGGTGGCGTTCCCCCTGTTGGGTCGCAATTACGATGCCGCCGTGCTGTGTGCGGGAATGTGTGGTTTCGGCCTTGGTGCAACGCCCAATGCGATGGCCAATATGAGTGCTGTCTGTTATAAATACCGCTATACCGTCAAGCCCTTCCTCATCGTCCCCATCATCGGTGCTATGTTTGCCGATTTGATCAATACCGGCATGATTACCCTCTTCCTTAATATCATCAAATGGATATGTGCAACCGTATAGCTAACGTTCTTCTTCTGACTGGTTTTCTGCTCTCATCTGTCACGATGTCTGCAGAGAGTGATTTGCCCATCATCGAGGTGAAGGCAGACAGGACGATGATCTACCCGCAACGCATGGAACTGACGGGCGAGGAGTCGCTGATGGATATTCTCCAGATGGTGCCAGAGCTGTTGATAGGTGGTTATGAGGATGTCCTCTCCAGCTATAACCTTCGCATTGACAACTGTCCGATGAATGGTGACACGAGGTTGATTCTGAGTCAGATGAAAGCCAAGGACATTGCTAAGATTCAGGTTTGTGACAATACGGGTGTTGCAAAGGGAACCATTGGAATGGGTAGGGTGTTGGATATTAATATGAAGATGCCTGACGCGTGGAAAGGATTTGTGGAAGGACAGGGAGACTTCGGTAAAGAGGTGGCAGGTATAGGCTCTGTGAATGCATTATATGGTAGTCAGCATACCGACCTCTATGCCAATGCTTCTTATCGTCGTCAGGAGGGAAACGAGCAGTATCTGACGCTTCACATGACCAACCGTTTTGACGACAGGAACCGGCTGCTGACCTATTTCACTCAGCAGTATATTGACCATCCTGCTGCTGTGTCGCGTAAGGTGATGGGCAGGGTCCGATATTTCCATACCTTTAATGAACTGGGCACAGAACTGCTCCTGGTGGGTGGTTATCAGTATGCCAGCGACCCAGTCCTCTCCAACAAGCTGCCGTTGTTTATCGCTGAGCTGAACACACCGTTGCTGACCAAACGGCTGTCGATGATGGTGGGTGTTGAGGGCGACTTCCTGATGACCAGAGAAAAGGATACGGACAGGAGTTGGGATGTCTTCAATAATGATATCTATCTGCAGTTCACCTACTCCTTGCCCAAATGGAAGTTGACAGTTGGCAACCGTGTGATGTTCTATAACTATAACCTGAAGGAAGGCGGAATCAGCCAAAAGCATTCTGACACCCGCAACAACACGAACGCCTGCATCGTCTATGTGCCTGACAACCGCAATCAGCTCCAGTTGGGCTATTATCGCAAATACTATAATCCTTCCTACTTGGTACTCTTTATGGATGCCAGTACGCTTTATGATGAAGAATGGATGAAGGCCGAGGGCTTGCTGGAGGAATGGGATATTCATCAGGTGAAGCTGGCTTATGCCTATAGTAAGCAGAAGTTGACGGTGCATGCAGAGGCGAGCCATTATGCCGTTGAAGACGAAGAGAATTTTACGGAACTGGATGTCTCTGCTTATTGGAAAACAAAAGGACTGACTCTGACGGGTGGCTCTAATCTCTATATAGCCCGTAGTGGTACCTCTGCTTCACTGAGATTTGCTCCGACAGTCTATCTTCCTTGCGACTGGCAGATTGGGATGCAGGTGGTATATTATACCAAGAAGTCACCAACACGTGAGCTGTATGGTACGCCAGTCTATGGCTGCCTGTTCGTGAACAAACCATTTGGAAAGAGCTGGACTCTGGGCGTTGACTGGCATGATATGTTTGACGCATTCTGTAGTGATGCACTGGTAAACCGACATGCCGCAAACGTCAAGTTGCAGTATCGGTTCTGACATCATACATCTGACATTAGTATAGTATGTCACTCACCTGTCCCTGTTGGCAGTTTACGTTGTTTCTGTAAAAAAAACATTCTCATATACTTATAAAAAAACTCAAAAATCTTTTGTTTTTCGATTATTTTCATTAACTTTGTACCGTTTTCACGACAAAAGATAATAGTACAAACATAATGAATATGGTAGAAGTTAAGGTAGCAGGGAAGATGTTGGCATTATCTCCCATGATAAAAGAAGAGTTGAAAGGTATTCCGATTGATACGAAACTGAAGTTTCATTTCCATCGGGCAATATTCAACGAAAACACTTTTTGCCTGTTGGAAACAAAGAAAGAAGAGAATCATGCCTCTGTAAACTGTCTGAGACTGGCAGAGCGCTTGAAGAATATTCTCCATTTGCCAGTTGTTTTTCTGTTCCGTAATCTCCAGTTTGTGGAAAGGAACAGGCTCATAGATCGAGGTGTGTATTTCATTGTTTCAGACAAATTTGCATTCTTACCATTCTTAATCATCAACTACAAGGAAACTGTTAAAAAAAAGACTGAAGAACTCTCTTCAGTTGCACAATATATATTATTGTATCACTTGCAAATAGACGACATTAATGGTTGGTCTATGGCAGATATGGAACAGAAATCGCCTTATACATACGTTACAATATCGAGGGCATTCAAGAATTTAGAGGAACTTCAATTATGCAAAATTGAGATGGATGAAAGCCGAGTGAAACGTATCTTCTTTGAGGGAACAAAAAAAGAAGTGTGGGAACATTCATTAGCCTATCTGAAGAATCCTGTTAAAAAGATACTCTATTATGATGACATAGTTACAGACTTGTCATTTACAGAGGGTGGTTCTGCTGCTCTGGCTCACTACACTTCTCTAAACCCAGACGAGACGAAAACGTATGTAATGGATACGAAGGGATATAAAAATCTGCAACACAACAGTATTTCCGTCAACAAGAACGACATCGAAGGAAGCATCTGTATTGAGATATGGAACTATCCTCCACTGCATCAGAATTATGCAGACCCGCTTTCCCTTTATCTTACACTAAGAGACGATCGTGACCCCAGAACAGAAAAGGAATTAGAAATAATGATTAACAAACTATGGTTGTAGGATTAAATAAATTCAAGGAGGCATTTGCCGATTATCCTTACTATGTAGGAAAGCTGGCTGGAGCTTGCTTATTTCGTAGCATTCATGCTGCAAATATACTACTTTTTCCGTTATATTAGTATGGAAAAATCGAAAATTTTGCTTACCTTTGCTGAGCAAATCAATGGTTATAATGGAACACAACAAAGCGCCATATAAGTTCAAGCATGTTCGTGAGAAGAACTATGACTCTTCCCACCCTCTTTACGATGCGATGAAAGCCCTTTGCAACCCAGATGGTGAGAATTGTGGTCATACTGCCGAATATAACGGTATGACCTTCCAACTCTATATGTGCCAAGATACCTATTATGATGAGCAAGGTGTCCCACAAAGCGAAGTCACCGTCATGGGACTTGACCAACAAGAAGACAGATGGCACGTTTATCGGTATAATGCAGAGGAATTGGCTGAAATAGCCAAGAAAAATGAGCAGAAGGAATTCAAGCAACATACCATTGACTACGACTACATAGACGGCAAACTCTCATGGATATTTCGTCGCGACTATAACGAGCGAAGAGAACTGGTGCACATGGAAGATGCATTTTATGGCGACGATTTCACACACGAATTCTCAGACACTCCTCACTACACGCTGATTTCAGATCTTACCTACGAATACGACGAACACGGCAATTGGGTAGTCTGCTACCTTCATTGTGTGGACGGCCTGCAACCTGATGAACTCACTATAAGGGAGATTGAGTATTGGTAAGACTTCCTACTTTTGATACTCCTTCATCTCTGAGCAACTATGAAAGATTGGCGAATATTCTCTGTAGTTTCTGTCTGTCCTCGCCCATGATACTATACGAAAAACATCATACTTTCCAATGTTAACCTCTTCATCAATAAGATAACACTCGTAACTGTATTGTGGATTACGTGGATAACCTGTCTTTACCATATCTGAGGGCCTCATCTCTTTTGTACCATTCACTCTATAAGCAATGAAATCATTCTCATGCTCTTTCCCCTCTTGATAGAGAAGAATAAAGCGGACATTAAGCTTGTCCAAATCTTCTCGTGGGAAAGCGCCATCGCGCATACTTCCTAAGCGAATATTATACATACCCCATTTCTTTATCCACTCCAAATGCTCTTGGTTATGGTAGCTACCTATAAGCACGTCAGCTTCTGGATAACGTTCCAAATAATAACGAGTCTTCCAATCATTTAAAGCAGCATCTTTTTCATAGGCAAGTCCCTTTTGAGGAATGACTTTTTCCAACAATCCTGCTTTCCTATCGTTTTCCTCCAACCAAGCCCTAATCTGGTCATAGAGCACATACTCACTACTTGTTGGATCAACATAGAGATTTCCTTCCTCGTCTATTTTGGTCGTTCCTGGTCTTAGCGGGAAGGCACCAATGCCAACCTTTTCTATTGAACGATGATAATACGACTGCTTGTACTCTGCTTTCCCCATATTGCCAGGATACAGTACATAACCGCCAATGATTTCCTTCTTCAACTGCTCGTCGCTTTTCCCTTCTGCATAGTAAATGGCATCCCTATACCTATGCATCTGGTTGATGGCATCTTCTGGAGGTACATCCTTTCCCTCTATTCTTCTGTCATTTAATCGATACTTGGCGTCAAAGAGATAAGTATATACTATATCCTGCTCACTCTTTTTCGAAAGTCTCAGCACAATATCTGGACGCTGTATCGTAGTAAAGGTCTTTGTATCATCAATAGCTGACTCTATCTCCGCATCCTCTTTTTCCACTTGAGCATTGTAGCTAACAGTAGCCAATTCGACATCGCCTTTCTTGAACGTCACCTCCGACTTGGAACCATACACCAGTTGGCGAATGAACCCAGTTGTCAGTTCCCTGCCTGATGAGTTCGCTGTTGTTTCTTCACCCAATATCTGCTGCACCATGTTCTTCACCTTGATGAAACACCATATCTCATAAAGTTCCGAAATGTCCTTTATCTCTAAGTGACGCATGCTATCTTCCAATTCATAGCCACATTGCAGTAAAAGCCAGTTTTTATAGATGTCGCTGTAGCCTCTGGCTCGTTTCATCACCAGCGAGTCTTGTGTAAAGCCCTTGAATTGTCCTATCTGTCGGAAGAACGGATGGTTGCTAAGTCTCAACAACGTATCATCCATCTCGCTGATACGAAGCGATATGGTTTCATCGTTTATCTTCAGACTATTTTTGATATGTACCCTAACCACCGAGAACCTTCTGTGCATCTCTTTAATGGCATACTTTAAGAAACGATTCTCAACAGTATCTTTTGAGAGAAACATCTCTTCTGTTCTATACAGATGATGAGGGTCATTCTTGAAGAGAGAATATTCATTCTCCGTATCAGCAGAAAGATTGCGAAGACGTTCAGCTTTTTCGTAGCGTACCTCAGCTTTAAGTCTTCGTTTGGGATTATTGATAATAGTTTTCGCTGCCTTGACGATTTCATCAAAACACTGGCTAAAAATCTGCCACCATATCAAGTCAGTACTCTCGCTATCGTTAGCCTTGAAGCTTAGATAGGTTTGTTTCAGGAACGAATAGCTCAGCATCGAGTACTCCTGTTCGATATCATTGATAATCTGCCGCATATCTGTGCGGTAATCCAACTTGTAGCTCAGTACTTCTGTACGGAAATCCATACTTCGAAGCTCTCCGCCAATTGTGTACGCTACCTTGAAATCTGTTCGTCCCACTTGATTCTTGAAGTTCAACGTACCAAACAGCAACGAATCTTCATCGCTAGCATCAGAAGCTGCATTCGACGAATGTCCAGCAATGTAGAGGCCCATTATCTTTACTCCATCATAAAGAGGTTTTACTCTGATAGGATATTCCGTATTCTCAAAGAATACAGCTAACTTATGGAGATTCTTTTCCGTAGCAGCTTCATTATCAAAGTAGAACGTCGTATCCTCTTGTTCGGTAGCATATACCGCATTCAGCGTTGTCTCTTCCTGTTCATCGGTAGCCATCAGATTCTGTATAGCAGCACGTAGGTGCTTACCATAGTTTTGGCAGGAGATGCGAAGACTCACATCCCCATTCCTCACCTCAAATGAACTGAATCCCGTGCCCATACCTTATTATATATTATCCCCAGAACGATACAAAATGGTCTCTCCTCAGGGTCTTAATCATAATATCAAGCTTGGCCAACGACTTGCTAGTTTCTTTGGAACCAAACACATTGGCAAAATGGTCATTGAGCTTTTCTAATAGTTTGTCACCATCTTTAGTAACGAGTTTCGAGTCATCACCCTCTATGCGGCTAAGTATCTTCATCAGCGTAAACTCGTCAAGTGCGGCATTCAAATTATCTGCACCTACCACTTTGTCTGCTGCCACATAAAGAATAGCCTCATTGGCTGCACGATAGCCCAATTTGAATGGTGTACCCTCTAAGATGTCGTTTACACCCTTCAAGAAGTTCATCACATTTTGCACCTCTATTCCGTTCTTCACTTCTTGTGCAGATATAGGACGATTAACGAACAGAGAATTCTGCTCAGTCAGTATGGGAATGTTATACTCCGTCTTCCCTTCTATGAAACCATCATAGTCTACCTCGTTCATCTCTATAGACATTGCCCTATCAAGCACCTTACGTGAGAACGAGAAAGTAGTCTCGTCCATATTTACCGTTCCCATTACAATAAGGTTCTTAGGTAGTGTTAGGCCTTTCTTCCTCAGCCTTGTTTCAACATTCTTAGGCAAGTCATAGCCCATCTCTACAAAATGGTTCATCATCTCACCTGCCAGTTCGCTGCCAAAGCTATCAAACGGTTTGATGATAGGATCTGTCTCAAACTCGCCATCTTCTCCGATAGATCGTGATTCTATCGCACTCAAGAACTCAGCAAAGTATTCCTCTACAGGAGCGAGGTTCATCTCATCAAGACAAAGGAAGAATGGCGTATTTTCATGACACCAAGCCTTCACTACGAAATCTACAAAAGGCGTAAACTCATAATGAGGTATAGGGATATTTGATTGGAATCCTACCACATCCATTGAATTGTGCCAGTTGGGTTTCACTTGTATCAACTCAAAGTTTGTAGGTCTGGAACACTTCCATTTGTCTTCATCGTTCATAAATGTATCGATGTCATCAGTTGCCTGCGCCAGTTTCCTCACAATACGTGACTTACCTGTACCTGAAATACCAGCAAGAAGAATGAAAGGCTTAGTGCGGATGGCGGTGAGATAAAAACGGACTCCACTCTCTATGTCCTTTCTGAGTGTAGAATTTGTTATTATACGAGCTCCTTTATTTTCAAAAATCTCTCCAACCTCAAATTCTGCAACTTTTTTTCTAACTTCTTCAATCTTATCTTTGGCTATAGTTATACCTTTCGTCGTAGATTCGACATAAGACAAGTTTTTGAAAACAAGATTGAATCGAGTATCGTTAGCTATGTCATAATTTTGTAGTGCAGCAGAAAGATAATCACTATCTTCTCTAGAACGAAGGATAGATTCAGCTGATTCAAAATATTGACACCATTTCTTTGCTGTACATACAAACAATTTGAACTCCTGAAGAGATAGTTCATAATTCCCAGTTGCATCACCCACGACTAACATCACTTTTAGCGTGAACAGTACAGGTTTCAAATCATTTCCATCTATTGATATATTCATGTTCTCAATTTGTTTGTCTATTATTTGTTGATACTTGTTTGTGTCTGCATAATCCTCATTACATAGGGTTTTTACTGTATAATATACGTCTGTCAAATTGCTTGATGTATAAGCTGCTTTCGAACTTAAGGATGGACTCATTATTCCGTAAAATTCGCAGTTTTTAAGTGCACGGTGAGGAGAGTTCCCTATATAATTTGCATACTTTGTTTCTGTTTTGACTCTATTGAAGAATACCTCAAATGACTCGTTAGGATCATCATTCCAACGTTCAAGTATAGAAGCCATCATCATTAAGTCACGAAATGAGCAATTCTGTTTCGTGATGTACCACAGCGAACTACTATAATCACTCTGAAGTAGTGCTAGTTTTTTGTCACTCAATCTGCTCATATTTAATCTTACTATTTAATCTTTAGAGAATTACATGTGCAGAATATCACTTACAACATTAGCTAAGAAAAAAGCCAACTTTGGTGGTACCGCATTACCAATCTGCTTACAAATAGAAGTTTTTGACCCCATAAACTCGAAAGAATCAGGAAAGGACTGAACTCTAGCAGCTTCCCTTGGGGTTAAAGTTCGATCTTGCTCCGGATGAATAAATCTTCCACCAGCAGGAGTATCGAAACGAGTTGTAATAGTCATCGTTGGAAGATTCCAGTCTAATCTACCATAAGCGCCACTATGTACAGAATGAATTTCTTCGTCAAGTGCCGTCCAATTTTGACCTGTAGATACTCTTCTCATACGACCAACTGCCATATTATTATGTTTGGTTGCCACATGATTTGCTATAACTCCATCTTTATTTCTTAGCATTCTTTGATATGAAGAATTAGCTGGACTTAGCAGGACCTTACCCGTTTCTGATGGTGCAGGAATGTCTGAAATAGCATCATATAGAGAAACCGGTTTGAAGAAATCAGAATATGATAGTTCAATATTCTCCTTATTATTTTCAAACACTTTATCTATATCAAAATCCTGATTGAGCATTCCTATTAGAATTACTCGTTCACGTCTTTGCGGAATTCCAAAATCAACAGCCTTACATACCTTGTGATGAACATAGTACTTATCACCATCAAAGTTCTCCGCATTACCAAATGCTCTTACTATTTCATTAAAGATTTCCCCTTTATCCTTAGAAAGAATACCTTTCACATTTTCAAAGACGAAGACTTTCGGACGAACTATCTTTACCACATTGACATAGTGTCTGAAAAGATAATTTCTTGGGTCATTCATAAAAGCATTCTTTTCCCTTATTCGTGCTCCAGCCATAGAAAATCCTTGGCAAGGTGGGCCGCCAATAATAACGTCTGCTTCACCTCTTTTGAAATGCTCATTATCAACAATCTTGCCAATATCCTCTGCATACATTAAAGTGTTGGGATGGTTATGAGAATATGATGAAGCAATCTCCTTGTCAAATTCTACAGCTTTGACAATATCATATCCTGCTTTCTCAAATCCGACTGAGAAACCACCACACCCTGCAAAC
Organism: uncultured Prevotellaceae bacterium; assembly: GCA_900314985.1. GTDB lineage: Bacteria > Bacteroidota > Bacteroidia > Bacteroidales > Bacteroidaceae > Prevotella. Next base: position 37,776 of record OMXL01000007.1, read on the forward strand.
AAATCTATGACTTTCAACTTATGCTCCATCGCTTATTCTGTATTTCTCGTTAAAAGTTTGGATATACTTAACTTCTGTATCTGATAACCCATAGACAGATTTAAGCTCTTTGTCTATTTTGTCTATGATGTCTTTGCAGAATTTATGCTTGTATTCGTAATCTATTTGTTTGGTTCCCACATAAACTTTTGTCTCTTCCAACTTTTTTTCTAGCTCTTTTTGTAATGCTACCCACTTCTTCGCTTTAGGAATCCTACGAGGGAGTTTAATGTGTGACAGCTCTTTGTTCGTGATATGCCAACCATCAGAAATAATAGTCCAAATCAAGAAGAACAAACTTGAGTTAAGCAAACAAAGCACAAATGGAACCTTGGTTTTATCAATACTATATGCCTTATAGCTATTTGAATGCAAATCAAAGGAAAATGCCTTCATCCAGAAACATGCACGGAGGTTAATGTAGATTGGACATTGTCCTTTAGAACTGCTAGATGACAACAAATCGATTCCTTCATAATTCTGTATTTTAGAGAATATGGAATAAGCCGTAACATCACCAAGTTTAGGCCAATATCTTGTATCCGTCGTATTAATCTTAACTAGCGGTATGTTTCGGAAAAGTGTTTCTCTTTCTGTCTTATACCAATGATAATATTTTGATGAATACACACCCACTTCAGTTCCTACCTTTTGAGCAAAGACAATTGTAAGTTTCTGGTGTACGCCTGTAAATAGACAGTCTGGTCTATCTGCAAAATTTAGTAATAACTGTTTCCCTGTTTGTTCCTGTACATAGTCTCTTATTGAACTCATTCTTGCAGTAGAAATGTATGACAATGGCACAACAAAGGCAAGTACACCATTTGTGTTGAGGAATGCAGAAACATTCCGCATTACATCAGCATATACATTCCCATAATTGTTGGCAACAGTTCCTTCGTATTTCCCATACTCGATATATGGAGGATTGCCAACTATTATGTCATAATGACCAAAGACGGTTCCTCTGTAGTCTACTGTATCTACATTGTGGAAATTTTCAGCTATAACTTTTGCAATAGAATCCAAATCAAGTTCTTGAGGGAAAGAGTCTATGAGCAAAAAGAACAGCCTGATCTTAGAAATATCTGTAGAGGTTTCATCTATATCATTACCTTTAATAGTATCTATCAAATCTATTGATGCTGAGATAACGTTTTCATGATTTTCAAACAGTTTCAGTTTCAATGCTAACGCGCTAATTAAAAACTCTCCAGCTCCACAAGTCGGATCAAAAACTGAAGCTGCAAGAATTCTTTCTTTTGTTTGTGAATCGAGTCTTTTGAAATTCTTATCAATAGTCTTCGTATCTAATACGGAATATAAAGATGGTGTAATAAAATGATTAAAAGCATTTAACACCATGAAGTCTGTAACATCATGATCTGTATAGTAAACGCCAGAAGTTTTTCTTCTAGACTCTTTTTCATTAATCTTGGAGAGATTAAGCTGAAAGTTGTCTACTAGTTTTGGAGAGCCGTCAATAATATTTATTTCCTTGGGGAAATCATACTTCTCATATGTATCTTCTAGGAGTTTATTAAGAGCAGGAAGAATGGCTGATACATAACGTGCCTTACCACGATATTTAAACAATATGTGGTTGACAACCTCATTTCTTATAGTTGAATGGACTGTGCTTGCCATCTAACAATTATGCCCAGCAAGCACCGAATCTGGAATTAATTATTGTTGTCACCTACATACAAAAAACGTGGGTGCTTAACTTCTGCCTGTTGCTGTTCGAGGCCTTCCACAGCCTATGCGGTAAACAGACAGAGTAAACACCCACGCAGGAGAATATAGTACACCCGTAAAGTGTGCTAGTGAGGACATGGTTAGCCCTCGCAGCACACTACGGAGAGTATATACTACACCCCGTGGAGTCACATCTGCATTTGTCTTTAACCGCATATTCGATTGTGGAAGTTTCGAACAGCCAAAAACAAAGCGTCAGTAACGCCTTCTAATATGTAGTGCTCCACCCAGCAGCTCCGCACATCTCAATGTGCTTCCTGGCCGCTATGAGCAGATAGCAGGTGCAAATTTACAAAAAGAATCCGAATAATAAAAGAAAAAGGGGAAAAACTACTCTTTTAATTTCTTCTTTAGCGTAATTATATAGGAGATAAAAAGCAATGTTTTCCTATTAAGGTGTGATAAAATCACGAGGGACAGGTCAACTGATACAACTCCTTAGCGTGAATCAAAGTTCCCTCCGTCACCTTTGATGAATTCTTCGGTGGTAAGCTTTGCCATATTCTCTCGTTTTTTACTCTTCTTCTATCAAGTTTTCGAAACGGGCCTTAGCAATCTCCAGGGACTTCTGAATCTGGCGTTGCAGCACCTCACGAGGAGGTAACTCTGTCATATATTGAGCTACCTTGATGCCGGCTTTGTCAAGTTGCAGCAGTTCAATTTGTTCATCACCACCCTCTGTGCAAAGTAACAATCCAAGGGGTGACTCTTCTCCTGGTTCCATTTCGTTCTGCTCCAGCCAACGCAGATAGAGTTCCATCTGTCCTTTATACTCAGCCTTGAATCGACCTTTCTTTAGGTCAATGGCTATCAGGCGGTGCAAACGACGATGGTAGAACAGTAGATCGAGATAAAAGTCCTCACCATCGATAATCATGCGTTTCTGACGCGCTACGAAACTGAAACCACTGCCCAACTCTATGATGAACTGTTCCAAATGAGCCACCAAGCAGTCCTCAAGGCTCTTTTCGCTATAGAATCCTTTCAGCCCTGTAAACTCCAGAAAATAAGGACTCTTAAATACGAGGTCGGGCGACATCACATTATCATCGCGCAGCGTAGAGAGCTCTTTCTTGATAAACTCTTCGGGCTTGCCGCTGATGGCTGTACGTTCGAAAAGCATACCGTCGATTTCCTTGCGAAGCCTGTTACGCCCCCATCTTTCTGATGCTGCCAAAGTGATATAGAACTCTTTTTGAAGGGAATCCTTTAAGGGAAGAACTTCTATGAAATGTGACCAGAACAATTTGGTCGCAAGCTGCGACACAATTTTGGAATCCGGGAATTCCTGTGCAAACTGCATCATCCTTCTAATGTTTCGCGACTCAAAACCTTTCTTGCCATAATCGTTTTGCAATTGTGTCGCAACCTGCGACACAATTTGCTTTCCGTATTCAGCACGCTGATTCCCAAGCACTTCGCGATTGATACGCTCGCCAATATGCCAATACATCATGGTTTGGGCATAGTTGGCTGTAGCTGCCACCTGACCACGAGCTTGCTCAATAATCTGGCGCAAGTCCTGTATCAGAGATTGCGTCTTATACTGTTGTATCTTTTGGATGTCCATATATCTTTTTGTTATTTACTGTTCTGGATCACCGGGACGGTTCCTTTGATTCATTTCTTGCGTAAGTTCCGCCATAAAGACCAGTCTTTGATATGACCCCAATTGCGTTAGTCTTTTCTATCCATTGGGTGGCTGAAAGGGTAAAATTGGGTATGCAAAGATACGAAACAATTTGGAAACAAAAAAGAAATCAGCGAGATATTTCATAAAAATATCTTGCAAATTGTATGGAATGAAGAATATAGGGATTACTTGCTGTTACTTGTCAAGATACATCATCTCGCCTAACTGATAGAATGGCATTCTGCGATTCTGGAACAGTTTGGTCATCAGATGTTTCTTACTGCCAAATAGACAATATGATACATTACGCTGGTGCTGCCATATTCCACGTAAGCGCTTCTGGGCAGTCTGTTTCAAAAGCTCTGATGCAAAGCGGTTATATAAATAAAAAAAATCAAAGTACATTTTTTTTATATTGCTTACATCATACCTACATGCCTACATGTTTTCGTTGTATGTCTTTGTAATTCAATAATATAACAAAAAGTTATCATACACAAAGCCTACAGTCAGCCTACATAAACCTACATGATTTTTGGAAAAATAGCGATAGGAATAGGATGAGATAGCTGTGCTCGGCAAAAATTCTCTAGAGAATTTTGCCGTTATTAGCTGTACACAGCGCTGGCTTAGCTGTACTCAACGCTGTATCAGCTGTATAATTGTGGTGGTTTATATGTAGGCTGAATGTAGGCATTGTGTAGGTTAGATGTAGGCTAAAATTTCGGTAATACTCTATATTACAATGAGATATAATAGAATTATGTAGGCATGTATGCTATTTCCGAAAATTATCTGCAAAAATACTTTGGCTATTTGCAGAAAAATTTGTACATTTGTAGGCTGAAAAGTTTAGGAAACAACATAAACCTTGAGATACGATATGAATATTACATTACTGAAGAAATCGGGAACGAAGGAGGTGATTAATCACCTGACGCTCGACGGGCTGGTGGCTGCCATCAAAGAGGGTGAGGTACAGACGGCTGTAAAGAAATTCAGAGAGGTGTACCATCTGATGAAGGTGGAGCGACAGGACGACGGACAGGTTACAACGAATTGGGAGGGTGGCGTCCGCATGCCCAGAATCTGCTTTGCTGCAGACTATCAGAACAGGAAGGGTCAGTGGCAGATGAAGGGCTATAATGGTCTGGTAGTGCTGGAGGTGAACAATCTTCCGACGTATGAAAAAGCGGTGGAAATCAGAGGGTTGGCTAAGAAACTGCCTGAGACGCTACTGTGCTTCTTAGGTGCATCGGGTAGGAGCGTGAAGATTGTCTGTCGAGGTGAGCTGTATGGAACCTCACCCAACCTCTCCAAAGGAGAGGGGGCACTGCCAACGGAGGAGCCGGAGATACTACAGTTTCATAAGAACCTGTATGAGACGGCACGCAGGGCTTATCAGAATCAGTTCGGCATCGACATCCCGTTCATGGAGCCGCGACTGGACAGAACGGTGTATATGAGTGCAGACCCAGAGATGGGGTATCAGCCAGATGCCCGTCCGTTCTATGCTGATACGGAGCGCCACGAGTTGCCTCGCCCTGTAGAGATTACCAATGAGGAAGACTGGTTGATGCCTGGACGAACGCATACCCGAACCTATCAGCTCAACTGGACATTCATCGTGGAGACGGTGTTGGGGCGCTATTTCGATCTGCCTGACGAGGGTAAGGAGGCGACGCTGCTGATGCGCATTGCCTCGATGTGTCTGGATCAAGGCATTCCCCAGGCTCATGCTCAGGGCCTGACGCTGGAGCATCCTGTGCTGAATCGCGACAAGCTGTTGGTGGAGAAGATTTTCCAGACAGTATATAGCGTGGCAGAGCAGGAGGACTATCGCGAGAAACATAAAATCCGTCCGCTGAAGAGTGTGCCAGAGGATACCATTCAGGCTATGAAGACGGAGATATTCCTGAAGTCGAACTACGATATGCGAAAGAACCTGCTGACGGGTGTGGCAGAATATCGTGAGAAATACTCTGATGACCAGCGCTTTAAGCCGCTGACAGAGGAGGTGCGCAACGATATGACGCTGCATGCTACGGAACTGGGACTGAAGTCGTGGGACAGAGACGTGAACCGCTTCATCGACTCCACGCGCATTGAGCAGTATGACCCTGTAAATACGTGGCTCGACAAGCTGCCCCAATGGGACGGACAGGATCGTATCAAGGAGTTGGCAGCACGCGTTCCGACGAACCAGCCCCATTGGGAGAAGTATCTGCGCTTTTGGCTTGTCGGTATGGTGGCACAATGGCGTGAGAGTGATAAACAGTTGACAGGCAATGCGTTGACGCCGCTGCTGATAGGTCGTCAGGGTTGTGGAAAGACGCGATTCTGCAAGATTCTGTTGCCTCCTGCCTTGCGCGACTACTACAACGACAAGCTGAACTTCAAGAATGAGTTCGACCTGAACATTGCGCTGACATCGTTTGCGCTTATCAACATCGACGAGTTCGACAAGACCACCAACTCGCAGCAGATTGTGTTGAAATACCTGCTGTCGTCGAGCGATGTCAAGTTCCGTCCGCCCTATGGCAAGACCATCAAGCTGTATCGTCGCTATACCTCTTTTATTGGTACTACCAACCAGCTGACACCACTGGTCGATCCAACAGGTTCACGCCGCTTCGTCTGTGTGGGTGTGACTGGTAACATCAATTTCGAGGACAATCTGGAGCATGAACAGCTCTTCGCCCAGGCCCTATACCTCTTTAATAAGGGTGAGCGCTTCTGGCTGAACGACGAAGAGATAGCCACGCTGATAGAGGAGAACGAGCCCTACCAGCGACTGAACGATCTGGTGGAGATGATTGGCGAGACCTTCCGTCGCCCCAAGGATAACGAGCGAGCCAAGTGGTGGAGTCTGGGCGAAATCAGCGCCCTGTTGGCCTCACGCTATCCCAATTTCGATCCGGAAACCACATTTCAGAAGATTGGCATCGCGCTGAACAACATCCAGTTCAACTTCAAAAGCAATCGCACCCCACAGCACATGGAATACTGGCTGGTAGAGAAGTAAGAGGTAAGAAAAAAGGCTCCCAAGCGGGAGCCTTTACTATTTAGAGATATGTGGTTGTACTCTGACCTGACTGTGCACTTACTTCGCTTTGTCCTTGGAACTGCGCTTGTCACGGTGGTAGGAGCGGTAGTCGTCGAGTTCGATTTCTACATCGGGCTCTTCGAGCATGCCTTCCTGGGGCAGGCGGAACTTCAGGTATTTGATGTTCAGGCCACGCTCAATCCACATGGACTCGTAGTAGGTCTGGATGCTTAAGATGCGAGAGGTGAGGGGTGAGAGGTGAGAGGAATGATAGAGGTCGTCAGTCCGCTCAAGCAGGGGCAGGTGGTTCTTCTCCACCATATAGGTAGTATAGGTGAAGAGGAAGTTAGAGTCGGTCTTGAGGTGGATGATGCCGCCATCGATGAGGAACTTGCGATAGCGATTCATGAACCAGGTGGACGTGAGGCGCTTGCGTGGGTTCTTCATCTGAGGGTCGGAGAAGGTGAGCCATATCTCCTGCACCTCGCCAGGAGCGAAGAAGCGCTCGATGATCTCGATGTTGGTGCGCAGGAAGGCTACATTCTTCAGTCCCTCGTTGAGGGCTTGTGTGGCCCCAGTCCACATACGGGCTCCCTTGATATCGACACCGATGAAGTTCATGTCGGGGTAGAGCTTGGCCAACTCTACGGTGTATTCACCCTTGCCACAACCCAACTCCAGAATGATGGGGTTCTGGTTGTGGAAGTACTGCTCGTGCCAGTGACCCTGCATATCAAAAGGAACATGCTCCACTACCGAGTAAGGGTACTGGAACACGTTCTCATAAGTCTCCATGTCGGCGAATTTCGCCAGCTTGCCTTTTCCCATTAATTGTCAATTGTCAATTACTCAATGACAACGGTGGTCCAACCGTGCTTGTCCTCAATCTCACCGTACTGGATGCCACGCAGCGTATCGAAGAGCTTCTTAGATACGGGTCCGGGCTTGTCGCCAAAGCTATAGCGCTTGCCAGTGTCGAGGTCGTCAATATAAGAAATAGGTGAAATAACGGCTGCTGTACCGCAGGCACCAGCCTCCTCGAAGGTCTCCAGTTCCTCCTCAGGAATAGGACGGCGCTCTACCTTCATGCCTAAGTCCTCGGCCACCTGCATCAGCGACTTGTTGGTGATAGAGGGTAGGATAGAGGTTGACTTCGGAGTGATATAGGTGTTGTTCTTGATGCCGAAGAAGTTGGCGGCACCACACTCGTCGATATATTTCTTCTCCTTGGCGTCGAGGTAGAACTCGCAGGCATAGCCCTTCTCGTGAGCCAGGTTGTTGGCGAAGAGCGATGCGGCATAGTTACCACCGACCTTATACTTACCAGTGCCGAGAGGTGCTGAGCGGTCGTAGTCGCGAACGATGACGTAAGGATTGCTGGAGAAGCCACCCTTGAAGTACGGACCTACGGGAGTTACAAAGATGAGGAAGCAGTACTCCTTAGCGGGATGTACACCCACCTGAGCGCTGGTACCGATGAGCAGCGGACGGATATAGAGCGTAGCACCACTCTCGTAAGTTGGAATCCACTCCTGGTTGAGGCGAACCACCTTCTTGACCATCTCTGTGAACAGCTCGGTAGATACCTCAGGCATCATGATGCCACGGCAGGTTGATTGTAGACGGGCTGCATTCTCTTCGACACGGAAAATGCGAACCTTACCGTCTTTGCAGCGGTAAGCCTTTAGGCCTTCGAAAGCCTCCTGACCGTAGTGCAGACAGGTTGCTGCCATGTGCATTTTCAGATACTCGTCGGAGCTAACTTCTATCTCGCCCCATTTGCCGTCACGGTAGTAACAGCGTACGTTGTAGTCGGTTTTCATGTAACCGAACGAAAGGCTTGCCCAATCTAAATTCTTCATAATGGTCTCAATTTTAATTGTTCTTTATACCAAATTGCCGGCAAAAGTAATCAAATTCTGTCATTTATGCAAGAATTTCACGCGAAAAGTGTGCTTTGTACAGATTTTTGATTACCTTTGCCGGCATAATAATGAATAGATATTCAATGTATTAACAAAACACGAGAAAATGAGAAAGTATTTTATGATGCTGGCACTGGCAGTAAGTACGGCCGTTAGTGCTACACACCCAAGAAAGCCTTGCAGACGTATTCTGTAGGTCTGTGGTGTGACTGGCGTAACTATACGGTACCCAAGAATGGCCTCATCAGTAAGAATGCTGACGGTATCGTTGGCTTTGGCGAATATCCTTACGATGTCCGTGAGACCTCTTCTAAGATTCGCATCTTCAGCCTGTCAGTACCTTTCTTGTTCACTCAGAAGTTTGGCAAGAAGAGCAAGAGCAGTTTCTCACTGGGTCCTGTAGTAAACTTCAACGTTCGTGGTCGCATCAATAATGAGTGGACTGATGAAAACGCTGAGTGGGAACAAAGCATCAAGGAGATTGGTCAGCGTCCTGTAACCGTTGACATCATGGGTATTCTGAAGTCCGATGGCTTTGGCCTGTACTGCAAGTACTCACCCATGAGCGTGCTGAAGAAGAAGTCGGAGAATGGTGTGGAGAATCCACAGTTCCACTCACTGACCTTTGGCTTGTTCTTCTAAGAGCTCGGCTTCGGTCTTAGTGAGTTTATCGCGACATAACTTGATGAGCTGTTGGGCAGTTTTGAGCTGTACCGTCAGCTCATCAATCGTATATTCGTTGTTCTCCATCTTGCGGACAATGGTCTCCAACTGAGCCAAAGCCTCTTCGTATTTTGCTGGTTCGTTCATATTATTCACTATTCACTATTCACTACAGAACGTATCGTTCCTTTTTCTACGCGTGTCTCTATCTCGTCGCCAGCCTTCAGCTGCCGTGGGTCGCGCACGGCACGACCATGGTGAAGCGTGATGCTGTAGCCACGACTGAGCAGTAGCTGTGGGTCGAAGCTTTGCAGGAGCAATTCTATCTGGCTGAGGCGGTGCTTCTGGTTGGTCATCATGCGCTCAATGGCCGTTGACAGTCGCTGCTGGAGCATCTCAATGCGATGGCGGGCATCGATGATGATGTGTCCCATCAAACTGATACGCTGTTGGGCTGTGTTCAGACGCTCTAATACCTGTCGCAGATTGTCGATGAGTAGCGTCGCTGCTGCTGTAGGTGTCTTGACACGCATGTTGCTGACCATATCGAGAATGCTCTCGTCGCGGTCGTGACCAATACCCGTAATGATAGGTATTGGGAACTGTGCCACATGTTCGGCCAGTGCCAACGTGTCGAAGCCGCTGAGGTCGGCAGTGGCACCACCACCACGGATGATGACGACGCAATCGAATTGAGAGGTGAGGGGCGAGGGGTGAGAGGTGAGAGAATAGATATTGTTGAGGGCATCGATGATGCTTCTTTCTACTTGTTCACCCTGCATGATGGCAGGGAAGAGCGTCACCTCGAACTTAAAGCCATACTCGTTGTCGTCCAACTGTCGACAGAAGTCGCCATAGCCTGCAGCACCTGCAGCAGAGATAACGGCAATGCGCTGGGCAAAGAGTGGAATGCACAACTCGCGCTGCAGGTCGAAGATGCCTTCTTCCTTTAGCTGTCGGATAATCTCCTGACGCTTGCGAGCCATATCGCCAATGGTGTAGGTGGGGTCGATATCGGTGACAATCCACGAGAAACCATAAGCCTCATGATATTGTGCATAGACCCGCAACAGCACTTTCAATCCAGCATGTAGCGGTTGCCCCGTCACTCGCTCAAAGTGGGGCTGCATAATTTGCCACGTCTGTCGCCAACACTTGGCAGAGGCTCGTGCTACGGGGGTGTTGGTCTGCTCGTCCTTCTCGATGAGCTCCATATAGCAATGTCCACCACGCTCACGACACTCCGACAGTTCGGCCTCTACCCAATATTCGTCGGGCATCTGCATCTCAATGGCGTCACGCACCATCAGATTTAACTGGCGTAGGGTAAAATGTTCACTATTCACTATTCACTATTCTCTATTCACTAGGACGTAGTCCGCTTCTTCCTTTCATATATGCTCGCCAGAAGTCGGGCACGCCATAGCCGTAGATGTTATCGGGATGCTCGTGGTTGTCGCTGTTCTGACGAATGAGTTCGATAATTTCGGTAGCAGTCTTCTCGGGCAGTCCTTCCCATAGACAAGCCACCATGCCACAGATGGTAGGCGCAGAGAATGAGGTACCCATATCCTCCATGATGACGCCACGACCATTGACCAAAAAGGTAGGGGCACCGATAGCCACCACGTCAGGCTTGACGCGACCATCTTGCGAAGGACCGACAGAACTGAATGGTGCTATGTGGCGAGGCTCATCAGCCGTGATGGCGCCTACGGTCAGGATGTTGTCGGCATCAGAGGGAACGCCAATCTTCTTCCACGAACCCATGCCGGAATTGCCTGCCGAATTGACGAGGATGATGCCTTTGGAGGCCAGTAACGATGCAGAACGACTGACAAAAGCAGTACGCCCGTTCAGCTGGTGCAACTGGTGTGACATCCAGGGGTAGTCGTACTCATGGTAGCCTAACGAAGAATTGATGAGGTCACAACCTACGGAGTCGGCAAATTCTGCAGCCATCGTCCAGTAGTCTTCCTCTACTTCCTGCTCAGTCTGCTGGTCTTCGCTGCGCAATAGCCAGTAGGAGGCCATGGGTGCTGTGCCGATATAGAAATAAGGTTTGTTGATAGCCATTGTGGACAAGACCTTCGTGCCGTGGTCTGTCTCTGAGAAAATGCTGGGCGAGGCAGGATTGACAAAGTCTTGGTAGCCACAGATGTCTATCTGCTGGAAGGCGGGTATGCAATTGACATTCTTGAAACCTCCATCGATGACGGCTATCATCATGTCCTTGCCCATCAGGCCAATCTGGTGTAGACGATGACCCTGCAGCAGTCTGATCTGACTGTCGTTCTTGCCGTGATAACGTCCACCGACACTGTCGCGCTCCTCAAAGTCGTCATGGTAGGACGTCTTGACAGCAGTAGGGGTAACAGAGTCTGGCGATATCCAGACAAGTTTACTGCTGGTGACACAAGATAATTGCTCCAGACGATGAATCTGGGTGCTATCTTTTAGACGTACCAGTACGGTGTTCTGCCAACGGCTTTGTCCGATGATGCTGACGTTCTGCTGCTCAATGAGGCGCAGGTAACGAGGACTTACGGGGAGGTCGGTGCTGTCGATGGGCAACTGCTGGCGCTTACGGCGCTCAATGCTTCTGCGCGACAGGTATCGGCCTGGGTGATGAATAGAGTAGGGGGAATTCTTCTTGTCGCTGATATATAGACGGTAAATAAACGACGGACCGTTCTTGTATTTGACGCGTTCAGCAATATGCGGACTGGCGGCATACATGCATGTTGCCGTCAGCAGAAAAGACCATATCCATATCCATCGCTTCATGAAGTAGTTGTCTAAAAGGATTGCAAAGTTACGAATAAGTGAGCAAAGTACAAAGAAAATTGAAGATAATTTTGGCTATTCGGAGAAATAGCAGTAATTTTGCACATTATTTAATATGGACAATAAACAAGCAACACTTGAATTAGGGACGAAGCCTGTGGGCCAACTGTTGGTACAGTATGCCTTGCCTGCCATTGTGGCTATGACGGCCTCGTCGCTATATAACATCATTGACCGTGCCTTTATCGGACAGGTCGTAGGTCCTGAGGCTATTGCCGGTCTGGGCATCACGTTTCCTTTTATGAACCTCAGCGCAGCCTTTGGTGCTGCTGTGGGTGTGGGTTCGTCGACGTGTATCTCTGTGAATTTAGGACAGCGAAACTATAAGCGTGCTCAGCAGTTGTTAGGTAATACGATTACGCTGAACCTGATTATCGGTACACTGTTTATGGCCGTATGCCTCATCTTCCTGGATCCTATCCTTCGGTTCTTTGGCGCATCGGACGTCACGTTGCCTTATGCCCGCGAGTTCATGCAGGTCATCTTGTTGGGCAATGTGGTGACACACATGTATTTCGGTATGAATGCCGTGCTGCGTGCCGCAGGGAAACCTCGTCATGCGATGTATGCCACACTGTTTACCGTGGCATGTAACATCGCTCTGGTCATCGCTTTCGTGTGGTGGTTCCGTTGGGGCATCCGTGGAGCAGCTTTGGCCACAGTGGTGTCGCAGTCGCTGGCACTCTGTTGGCAGATGTGGCAGTTTAGCAATAAGAAGGAAATCCTGCATCTGAAGCAAGGCATCTATAAGCTGAAGAAAGACCTGGTGCGCAATATCATTGCCATTGGCGTCTCTCCATTCCTGATGCAGACAACGTCGTGTGTCATCGTCATCTTCATGAACAACCAGTTTGTGCGCTATGGTGGCGATATGGCTGTAGGTGCCTATTCCATTGCCAACTCGGTGGTCATGATGTTCTTTATGTTCGTGATGGGCACCTGTCAGGGTATGCAACCAATTGTGGGCTATAACTACGGTGCCGAGAAGTACGATCGTATGTTCCGCTGTATGTTTCTGGCTATCGCTTGTGCCACAGGTATTCTGTTGGTGGGTTGGGCACTGTCGATGCTCTTTCCCCGTGAGATAGCCCGCATCTTTACTACTGACGAAACGCTGATGCGACTGTCTGCCCAGGGTATCAGACTGGATATGCTGGTATTCTTTGTGGTTGGTTCGCAGGCTGTCATTACCAATTTCTTCCAGTGCATTGGTAAAGTAAAGATATCTATTTTCTTGTCGCTGTCGCGTCAGCTGTTTATGTTGCTGCCAATGGCTTACGTGTTCCCGTTGATATGGCAGTTGGACGGCGTGTGGTATGCCATGCCAGCCAGTGACTTCTGCGCGTTTGCAATGACGATACCAATATTGTGGTGGTACATGAAAAAACTTAAACTTAAAACTCATGGAAAATAATAAGCCGATCATCATCTGTGTGGGTCGCCAGTTGGGTAGTGGTGGCCACGACATCGCTCGTATGCTGGCTATGGACTTCAATGCCAAGTATTATGATCGCGAACTGCTTAATCTTGCTGCTAAAGAGAGCGGATTTAGTGAGAAATTCTTTGAACAGAACGATGAGAAGAAAGGTTTTCTGCGTAACCTCTTGAATGTGCAGGCAACACACTTGAGTGGTGCCAGTCTCTATAAGTCGAACTTCTCGCAAGAGAGTCTGTTCCAGTTTCAAAGTGATGCCATTCGCAAAGCAGCAGAAGAGGGCAGTTGTGTGTTCGTGGGACGCTGTGCTGACTACGTGTTGCGCGATATGCCCAACGTGGTGACGATATTTATCACCGCTTCGATGCGCAGTCGAATTGATAAGTTGTTGGTACAGCATTCGATGACACCTCGCCAGGCTAAGCACTATATCCTGGATGCTGAGGAGAAACGCGCCTCTTACTATCATTACTATACTGGTAAGAAGTGGGGAGCTGCTGAGAGTTACGACCTGTGCATAGATTCCAGCATACTGGGATTAGTAGAAACAGAGAAGCTGATAGCTGACTTTATTCGCAAACGTTTGGGATTATGAAGAAGATTGGCATTATCAGCGACACCCACAGCTATTGGGACGAGAAATACCTGCACTATTTCGAGCCGTGCGATGAGATATGGCATGCTGGAGATATCGGTTCGTTGGAGGTAGCTGAGAAGTTAGCGGCATTCCGCCCGTTGCGTGCCGTCTGTGGCAACTGCGATGGCGGCGACCTCCGACTGATGTATCCGGAGGTGTTGCGCTGGAAGTGTGAAGATGTCGAGGTGCTGATGAAACATATCGGCGGCTATCCAGGCAATTATGACTACTCTGTCCGTGGACAGCTGTATGCCAATCCACCCCAGTTGTTTATTGCTGGCCATTCGCATATCCTGAAGGTGAAGTTCGATAAGACACTGAATCTGCTGCATATCAATCCAGGAGCTGCAGGCCTACAAGGATGGCACAAGGAGAGAACACTCATAAGATTGACCATCGAAGGCAATAAATTCAGTGATTGTGAAGTTATTACATTAGGAAGATAAATCAATAAAACCGTATCATATATGAAGACGATTGTTATTACTGGTGGCGCAGGCTTTATAGGAAGTCATGTGGTGCGCCTTTTTGTGAACAAGTATCCAGAGTATCACATCATCAACCTCGACAAGTTGACGTATGCGGGCAACCTTGCTAATCTCAAGGATATTGAGGATAAGCCCAACTATGAGTTTGTGAAGATGGATATCTGTGACTTCGATGCCTTCTACAAGCTGATGCAGGAGAAGAAGGTCGATGGCATTATCCACTTAGCTGCAGAGAGTCATGTGGATCGTTCTATCAAAGATCCTTTCACCTTTGCTCAGACCAATGTGATGGGTACGCTGTCACTGCTGCAGGCTGCTAAGCTCTATTGGGAGTCGCTGCCTGAGAAGTATGAGGGCAAGCGCTTCTACCACATCTCTACTGACGAGGTGTATGGTGCCTTGGAGCTGACACATCCAGAGGGCATTGAGCCTCCTTTCACTACTACGGCATCATCTGCTGAGCACCATCTGGCCTATGGCGACAAGTTCTTCTTGGAGACCACCAAGTACAATCCTCATTCTCCATACAGTGCTTCTAAAGCATCGTCAGACCACTTTGTGCGTGCTTTCCATGATACCTACGGCATGCCTGTCGTTGTGACCAACTGTTCTAACAACTATGGTCCCTACCAGTTCCCTGAGAAGCTGATTCCGTTGTTCATCAACAATATCCGTCATCGTAAGCCATTGCCTGTCTATGGTAAGGGTGAGAACGTGCGCGACTGGCTGTTTGTAGAAGACCACGCTCGTGCTATCGACCTCATCTTCCATAAGGGTAAGATAGCCGACACCTATAACATTGGTGGCTTCAACGAGTGGAAGAATATCGATATTATTAAGGTGGTCATCAAGACTGTCGACCGTCTGCTGGGTCGTAAAGAGGGCGAGGACATGGACCTCATTACCTTCGTTACCGACCGTGCTGGTCACGACTTGCGCTATGCTATCGACTCGTCGAAGTTGCAGCGTGAACTGGGTTGGGAGCCCTCCCTGCAGTTTGAAGAGGGTATCGAGAAGACCGTCCGCTGGTATCTCGACAACCAGGAGTGGTTGGACAATGTGACCTCTGGCGACTATCAGAAGTATTACGAAAAGATGTATTCTAACAGATAATGAAAAAGATATTGCTTTTAGGCTCAGGAGAATTGGGCAAGGAGTTCGTAATCGCCGCCATGCGTGCTGGCCAGTATGTCATTGCCTGTGATCGCTACAACCACGCCCCTGCTATGCAGGTGGCTGACGAGCATGAGGTGTTTAATATGCTCGATGGCGACGCTTTGGAGGCTATTGTCAAGAAGCACCAGCCCGACATCATCGTTCCCGAGATTGAGGCCATCCGTACGGAGCGCTTGTTTAAGTTTGAGGAGCAGGGCATTCAGGTCGTTCCCTCAGCCCGTGCCGTCAACTTCACTATGAACCGCCGTGCCATTCGTGACCTCGCTGCTAAGGAGCTTGGCCTGCGTACCGCCAAATACTTCTATGCCAAGACCTTCGAGGAGTTCAAGGCTGCTGCTGATGAGATTGGCTTCCCCTGTGTGGTAAAGCCTCTGATGTCATCAAGTGGTCACGGCCAGAGCTATGTTCATAACGATGACGAGCTGGAGCAGGCTTTCAAGGAAGCTATGGAAGGTTCGCGTGGTGATGTGAAGGAAGTGATTATCGAGGAATTCATCGATTTCGATTCTGAGTTTACGTTGCTTACCGTTACTCAGCAGCATGGCTGGCCTACGCTGTTCTGTCCTCCCATTGGCCATGTGCAGAAAGCTGGCGACTACCGTGAGTCGTGGCAACCCTATAAGATTTCTGATGAGGCGTTGAAGCAGGCTCAGATGATGGCCGATAAGGTGACGAAGGCTTTGACAGGTGCTGGCATCTGGGGTGTTGAGTTCTTCCTGACCAAGCAGGGCGAGGTTATCTTCTCTGAACTCTCACCACGTCCACACGATACGGGTATGGTAACGCTCGGTCACACCACTAACCTCTCTGAGTTTGAGCTCCACTTCCGTGCTGTTATGGGTCTGCCCATTGCTGGCATCCATCTGGAGCATGCTGGTGCAAGTGCAGTAATTCTCTCACCAAAAGAGGCTTCTACACCTGTAGACCGCTCATTGCTCGATTATAATTTCGTTGATGCTCTCAAAGAGGACCGTACCCGCATCCGCATCTTCGGCAAGCCTGAAGCTCACAAAGGCCGTCGTATGGGCGTAGTACTTTGCTATGGTGAGGTTGACGAGGATGTCAATGTACTGCGCGACAAGGCCAAGCGACTGGCCAAGACGGTGCTTGGTACAGACCCTTATACAAAGTTCGAACACTAAGCAATGGATAAATTCCAACTCATTGACTTGCCCAAGATAGTCGACCCGCGTGGCAATCTGACAGTGGCTGAGCAGATGAAGAACGTGCCGTTCAACATAGCTCGTGTCTACTGGACCTATGATGTGCCTGGCGGTGAACGCCGTGGTGGTCATGCCCATCGCACTTGTGAGGAGATAGTGATTGCTGTCAGTGGCTCGTTCGATGTGACTGTTGACGATGGTAAGGGCAATAAGGAAGTGTATCACCTGAACCATCCGTATCAGGGCTTGTATATTGGAACTGGAGTATGGCGCACACTGGAGGATTTCTCCTCTGGTGCCGTCTGTCTGGTGCTGGCCTCCGAGTTGTTCGACGAGGACGAGTACCTATATGAATATGATGACTTCCTAGAGTTTGTGAGATGTTAAAGATAAGGACTTATCAGTTCTCGAGCCAGGATTTTGACGAGTGGAACGCGTTTGTGGCCCAGTCGAAAAACGGAACTTTCCTGTTAGACCGTCGCTATATGGACTATCATCAGGAGAGGTTCAGAGACTATTCACTGATGTTCTACTCCAAGGATAAACTGGTGGCTGTCATGCCGGCACATCACGATGACGTTACGGTGTATAGTCATGGTGGACTGAGTTATGGTGGACTCATCATTAGCCCTAAAATCTCTACAGCACAGGTCTGCGAACTGTTCCGCGATCTGAACTATAGTCTCAAGTTAAATCAGTTTAAGCGTGTGGTGTATAAGTCTATCCCGTGGATTTATCATCGTTTACCGTCAGAGGAGCCGCTTTTTGCACTCACTAAGGTTTGTGGTGCCAGCATCCTGTCGCGCGATGTAGCATCCGTGGTGATGCTCGATCGTCGCTTGCCCCTTTCGCAGCTGCGCCGTCGTGGTGTAAAGAAGGCTGCCAAGGCTGGCGTCCGTGTCGTCGAACAGAATGATTTCGCACCTTTCTGGTATGTCTTAGAACGCAATCTTATGATGCGTCATCATACCCAACCAGTGCATAGTCTCAACGAAATCACGCTGTTAAAGTCGCGATTCCCTCAGAATATGCGTTTGTTTACTGCTTGTTGTGGCGATGAGATAGTGGGTGGAACCGTGCTCTATATCGATCGTGACGTGGTGAAGACGCAGTATATCTCGGCATCAGAGAGAGGTCGCGAGATAGGCGCCCTCGATGAGCTCTTCTCCTCATTGCTCAACCGTTTTGCCGACGAGGGTTACACCTACTTTGATTTCGGTACGTCAAACATGCCAGGTAGCGACGACCTCCACGACTCGCTTATCTTCCAGAAGGAAGGCTTTGGTGCTCGCGCCGTCTGCTACGATACCTACGAATGGACGCTATGAAATACTTAGACCTGAAAGCCATCAACAAACCCTACGAGCATGCTGCCGACGAGGTGCTGCAGAGTGGGTGGTACCTCAAAGGCGAGGCTACCCGTCGCTTCGAACAGCACTATGCCGAGTATATCGGCACACGCCATTGTATAGGTTGTGGCAATGGACTTGATGCACTCACGCTCATCTTCCGTGCTTATAAGGAAATGGGACTTATGCAGGAGGGTGACGAAGTCATCGTACCTGCCAATACCTATATCGCCAGCATCCTCTCCATTACAGAGAATCGTCTCACTCCTGTTCTCGTAGAACCTGATATCAATACTCTTCAGATTGACGACCGTCTCATCGAGCAGGCTATCACCCAGCGTACCAGAGCTATTATGATAGTCCATCTCTATGGCCGTTGTGCTTATACCGATAGGATAGAGAAACTTTGCAACAAATACGGATTGAAACTTATCGAGGATAATGCTCAGGCGCATGGTTGCCTGTATGGTGAAAAACGAACAGGTTCGCTTGGTGATGCGGCAGGTCATAGCTTTTATCCTGGTAAAAATCTAGGTGCACTAGGTGATGCTGGTGCAGTGACTACTAACGACGAAGTTTTGGCGCGTGCGATTTCTTCGTTAGGGAACTATGGCTCTAGTAAGAAATATGTATTCGACTATCAAGGTTATAACTCGCGAATCGACGAAATTCAAGCAGCAA
The DNA here is from genome assembly GCA_900314985.1 of uncultured Prevotellaceae bacterium. Taxonomy (GTDB): domain Bacteria; phylum Bacteroidota; class Bacteroidia; order Bacteroidales; family Bacteroidaceae; genus Prevotella. The sequence continues at coordinate 56,616 of OMXL01000007.1, forward strand.
TCCTTGATATAAAGCTAAAATACCTGGACAAAGAAAACGCTCGTCGCAAGGAAATCGCCTCATTATATATTAATAAGGTGAAGAATCCAAAGATTCTAATCCCAAATAGTGATGATCGCGACTGTGTGTGGCATATCTTCCCCGTACTATGTGCTAAACGCGATGAATTGCAGAAATACTTATTGGAGCATGGCGTAGAGACACAGATACACTATCCAATACCTCCTCATAAGCAGAAGTGTTATAGCGAGTGGAGTAAGTTAAGTTTTCCTATCACAGAGCAAATTCATGCTCAGGAGTTAAGTATCCCCTGTAATCAGGCAATGACACAAAAAGAGGTCGACACGATTATCGACCTCCTGAATCAATTCTAATTATTACAGTGTTATTCGGGCAGAAGTAGTATCGTTGCACTACGAGCAGCCTGAGCTCCCATGACTAGTACCTGTGCAATATCTGCAGTCTTGGATGGACCGCTGATAAACGTGCCATATCCATCGTACTCCTTGTCAAACTCAATACGCTTGTAAGCCTCATGCATATTGTTCACAATCTGACTTTTGGGCAATAGGATTATCAGATTCTCGGAGATAAAGCACACTGCCTTTTCTTTCATCGTCTGAGGAATCCATATGCAGGCATTCTCTGCCACGCCGAATTTTCCACGAATGATACCAACATCAGTGCCGTTGAGGTCACGGGCACGACCTACGTCGTCAGGGTTGCGTGTGGCAATGGTAATCTCAGGCAGGTTTGATGCAATCTCCTTGGCATCGGGAAACAGCTCGCGAATCAGCTCGTTGACGTCACGTCCTGCTTCTACCTCAATGGCATTGCCACCCACACTCTTGGTCATATTCATAAACTGCAACAGCGGGTTGGGGTAGGTAACGGCCTGGATGTCGCTCAGGTCGGGCATGTCAAACTGTTCACGAATGTTCGACCTGTATTTCTTCAATATATCTTCTTTACTTGCCATAACGTTCAATGTTCAATGTCTTTGATTAATTCATGGAATGGTTTCTTCGGAAACTCCATCATCTTATGTCCGTCAGCCCATGGGTTGAGGCCGCAGTTCATGATGGGTGAGGGTATGTAGTTAGCCCAATGGGCCAGTCCTGTGGCGAAGTTGTATAGCCCTGGCGAACCATAGAGCATCGACATACCACGACACATTAGCTTCTTCTGCGGATTGGCGGTGCCGAAGTCATCCAACTGCTGACGCCACTGATAGATCTGGTCGCCTAAGTTCAGCTTGACGGGACAGACGGTCTGACACGATAGGCAGAGCGTACATGCTGAGACGTTGCCAGAGTGCTTCTGCGGGTCGCGCAGCATGCCAAGGTTGATGCCGATAGGACCAGGGATGAAGTAGCTGTACGAATAGCCGCCCGAGCGACGATAGACAGGGCAGGTATTCATACATGAACCACAGCGGATGCACTTCAGCGACTCCCAATGCTCAGGGTTGGCTATCCAGTCGGAGCGGCCATTGTCTACCAAGATAATGTGCATTTGGTGAGCCGTAGGACGTGCCTTGCGGAAGTGCGAGGTATAGGTCGTCGTAGGCTGACCAGTACCTGCACGGCACAGCATGCGCTGGAAGACTGCCAGACATTCGTAGTTAGGGATCACCTTTTCCAGGCCGATGGCGGCGATATGCAGCTTGGGGCACGAAGTTGACATGTCAGCATTGCCCTCGTTGGTGCATACCACGATGTCGCCTGTCTCAGCAATACCGAAGTTGCCACCCGTCATACCGGCATCGGCGGTCAGAAACTCGTTGCGCAACGACAGGCGTGCCCGATAGGTCAGGAACGTGGGGTCGTGGTTGCCCTTCTCGTTGGAGATGCCCTTCTCCTCGAACAACTCACCGACATCGTCGTGGTTCAAGTGAATGGCAGGCATCACGATGTGTGAAGGTTTCTGTCCCTTCAGCTGGATGATGCGCTCGCCGAGGTCAGTCTCTACGACTTCGATACCGCGCTCCTCTAAGTAGGGGTTCATCTCACACTCCTCAGTGAGCATCGACTTCGACTTCACCATTTTCTTGACGTTATGGCTCTTCAGAATGCCATAGACAATCTCGTTGAACTCCTGCGCATCCTTGGCCCAGTGCACCTCTACGCCGTTCTTCTCGGCTGCGGTGGCAAACTGGTCGAGGTATTCGTCGAGGTGGGTGATGGTATGACGTTTGATAGCCGACGCCTTCTCGCGCAGCTGTTCCCACTCGTCAAGGCCATAAGCCATATTGTCGCGTTTGCTACGTACTGCCCAGAATGTGGCGTCGTGCCAGTGGGCATACGTCTGATTCTTCAGAAACTGTTTGGCGGCTTTACTATGCTGTGTACTCATCTTCGTTATTTACAATTTGACCATTTACCATTTACTATTTATAAGCCTGCGGCTAAAATCTCAACGATATGCTTGAATTGGATGTTGAGGCCTTGCTTCTTGGCAACACCGGCCATGTGCATCAGACACGAGCAGTCGGGACCGGTCACGTATTCGGCACCGGTCTGAATATGGCGTTCCACCTTGTCGCGACCCATCTGTGTGGATACGGCGGTCTCCTCCACAGAGAACATGCCACCGAAACCACAGCACTCGTCGGGGCGCTCAGGTTCTACCACCTGTATGCCGTCGACTAACTCCAACAGGTCTTTAATCTTATTGAATTTCGCCACATGCTGTTCACTGGGCGAAGAGAGTCCTAACTCTCGCACACCATGACAGGAGTTGTGGAGGCTGACCTTGTAGGGGAAGGTGCCTAAGCGACGGTCTACCTTTACTACATCATGTAGAAACTCTACCACATCCATACAGCGCTTAGCAGTCTCACAATCGTGATTGAGTAAACGAGGATAGTTGAGGCGAATAAATGCGGTACACGAGACGCTGGGCGATACGACATAGTCAAAGCCGCTGAATTTGTCATCGAAGTTTTCTGCCAGAGGTATGGCTTGCTTCTCGAATCCTGCATTGGCCATAGGTTGTCCGCAACAGGTCTGCTTCTCAGGATACGTCACATCCAGTCCCAGATGGCGTAGCAGTTTGTAGGTTGCTACGCCTACTTCTGGATAGACGGCATCCACATAGCAAGGGATAAATAGTCCTATCTTCATAATCTCATTTTACTATTTCACTATTTCACTATTTAATTGTCCAATTGTGAAATTGTCCAATTGTCCAATCAAATTACGTGCAGTCCCAGGAATACCATGAGTCCGTTCATCAGTATCCAGAAGATGGCAAATGGCATGGTCTTACGCATGATGTCGCCGTCCTGTCCCTCCATGTCGCAGGCGGCAGTAGCAATGGCGATGCTCTGTGGTGACAGTAGTTTACCTCCCTCAGAACCTGCGCAGTTGGCTGCTGCCAGCCAGTTGGTTTCACTTCCCGTAACTCCGAAGAATGTGCCTTGGTTTACAAGTCCGAGGTCGCTGGCAGCAGTAGCTTGCAACTTACCAAACAGAATGTTGGCGTTGGTAGCACTGCCCGTAACAAACGTACCGATAGAACCAATGAGTGGTGCAAAGAATGGGAAGGCGGCGCCAGTCAGCAGGACGAGACCTTTGGCGATGTCGTTGGTCATACCGGTGTTGTTCATCAGCATGGCCATCGCTACCAGACAGCAGATGGTTACAACGGTCTTCTGCAGATTGAGCGTGGTCTTGGCCAACAGTTTCATCAGCTTGCCGAAACTCATACCCTGTATCAGTCCGCCAATAACGGCTCCTAAGAAAATCATCAGACCAGCATTCGACAACCATCCGAATTTAAAGGTATTGCCAATAACGGGCAACTCGAATTTGGTGACGAGTGTGGTGTTGAGTACTTCGTTGACGGAAGGTACTATCTTGCTGGAAATGAGGATGAAAAAGATAATCAGTCCATATACGCTCCATGCCTTCAGCGTCTTGGCAATGCCAAACTTTTGATGCTCCACATGCACCGTGTCTTTCTCTGCTTCGTGACGAAGGAATAGCTTGTTGTACAGTAGCATGGCGGCGATGGCTGCTACTGATCCGAGGATGGCTGGCGTTTCAGGACCAATCCAGTGGGCACAGCAGAACTGAACGACGATAGAACAGGTACCCACGAACAGCGCAATGGTGATATTCTTCAGAATCTTCGTCTTATCGGTCATCATCAGAATGAGGAATGGCGTGATGTAGAACATCAGCGAGAGCTGTAATATAATAAAGGTAGCCACCTCGCAGAGTTCCTCAGGTGTCGCAGTACCACTGGCGGCAACCTGGTTGGCAAGTGTGGTGGCAGGCAGTCCGACAGCACCGAAACCGACGGCAACCGTATTGGCTACCAGACAGATGACAGCTGAGAACATCGGTTTGAAGCCCAAGCCAATGAGAATGGCAGCAGGAATCGCTACTGCTGTACCGAAGCCAGCCATACCTTCGAGTACACCGCCCAGTCCCCAAGTCAGCAGCAATACCAGCAGTCCCTTGTCGGAGGTCATCTGGATAAACTGTGCCTTGATGGTTTCTATCTCCTTCGTCTCGCAAAGGATGTTATAGCTGAAAATGGCACAGATAATGATGAGGATAATGGGGAAACATGCCTTCAGCAGACCTTCGACTACCGACCAGCATGTAATACCCACAATGCTGGCATTGGCAAACTTCTCAGGGATGATGCCCATGGCAGGAACGGCAAATAAGGCAAGCAAAACGGTTACGATGAGTGTGACAATGGCGCTTCTGTAGCCAGAAACCTTGAAACCCATCATCAATACGATGAGCAATAGAATGGGGATAACGGAAATTAATGCTGTCATAGGGCTTTTAGTAATTATTATATAAGTTATGGTGCAAATATACGAAAAATATTGTTACATTCGAAGAATTTATCAGAAAAAAATACAAATATCAAAAAAAGTTTGTATATTTGTACCCAAAGTAATACACGTAAAACAAATGCCTATGATTAATCAGTTCTTGTCAGAGCTCAGACAGTTCCTGCCCTCTGACCGTATTTATACTGACGAGTTGCGTACCCTCGGCTGGGGTACTGATGCCAGTTTCTATCGCAAGATTCCAAAGGTCGTTATCCGTAGCGATGGTGAAACCGAAATCTCTAAGATTGTGTGTGCATGTCGCAAGTATAAACTTCCTTTTACCTTCCGCGCAGCAGGTACCTCGTTGAGTGGACAGAGTTGCACTGACAGCGTGCTGATTGTGGCTGGTAAGCATTGGGAACAGTATGAGCTTGCCGATGATAAGGAGTCGATATGTCTCCAGCCAGGTATTGTGGGTGGCCGTGTCAATCAGATACTGAAGCCTTACGACCGTGTGTTCCCGCCCGATCCAGCATCTATCGGTTCGGCTATGGTAGGTGGTATCGTGGTCAATAATGCCTCTGGTATGAACTGTGGCGTACATGCTAATAGTGACCGTATGATGCTCTCAGCCCGCATTATCCTTACCGATGGCACCGTGCTCGATACTGGTTCAGAGGTGAGTCGCCAGGAGTTTCGCAAGACACATCCCGCCTTCCTCGATAGAATAGAGAAGTTGCGTGACCGTGTACGTGCTGATAAGGAATTGGCTGACCGCATTAGCAAAAAATACTCTATAAAGAATGTTACTGGCTTGAATCTGCGCCCGTTGGTGGCCTATGACGATCCGTTCGATATCATTGCCCACTCGATGGTGGGTTCGGAGGGTACCTTGGCGTTCCTCTCTGAGGTGATGATGAAGACGCTGAAGGATTATCCGTTCAAGGCGTCGGCTATGGTTTACTTCATGACGATGAAGGAGAGTTGCGAGGCTGTGGTGGCTATGAAGAAGATGAAGGCTGGCGAAGAAGATTTGGAGTACAGTGCCGAGAACTTAGTGGTGAAGAGTGCCGAGATGCTAGACTATAAGTCACTCAGCTCTGTCGATGATCCTGTGTATCTGCAATATAAGAAAGATGTGGATGCAGGCAAGATAGAAGGTGTAGAGCCTGGCGATTACCACAACCTCACCGCCATCCTCACTGAGACTAAAGGCATCACCCACGAGCAGTTGCTTAATAAAATAGCAAAGATACAGGAGTGCTTAGGGGCATTCCGCCTTTACATTCCGGCTGAGTTTACCGAAGACCCTGCTATCTATGGCAAATACTGGGCTATTCGTAGTGGCATCTTCCCCAGCGTGGGAGGTACGCGTCCTGTCGGCACGTCGTGTTTGATAGAAGATGTGGCATTCCCCATTGAGTCGCTGCCCGAGGCTACCGTCAAACTGCAGAAGCTGATAGCCGACCACGGCTACGACGATGCCTGCATCTACGGCCATGCTTTCGAGGGTAACTACCACTTCATTCTGAATCAGAGTTTTGCCGATGAGCACGAGGTGGCCCGTTATGCTGAGATGATGCGTGATGTGGCTCGCTTAGTGGTTGAAGAGTACGACGGCTCGCTCAAGGCTGAACATGGTACGGGTTGTAATATAGCACCATTTGTGAAGTATGAGTGGGGCGACAAGGCCTACGAAGTGATGAAGGAACTCAAGGAGATCTTCGATCCCGATGGCCTGCTGAATCAGGGGGTTATCTTCAATGATGACCCCGACTGCTTCATCAAGTGTCTCAAACCGCTGCCAGTCTTGGACTTCGACTTCAGTAGCGTGCCCGATGGTGGTCATTACCTCATGGATCCAACGCTCTCAACTGCTAAAGAAACTATCGAACAGGTAAAGCGTGCCAACAAGTGTATCGAGTGCGGATTCTGCGAGGTCAATTGTATGTCGTGTGGACTTACGCTGTCCAGCCGTATGCGTATTGCCGTACAGCGTGAGATTCGTTACCTTACTGCAACGGGTTCTAATCCTGAGCGACTGGCTACACTCAAGAAACAGTATAAGTATTATGGCGATCAGACCTGCGCCACCGATGGCCTCTGTTCTACGTCGTGTCCGATGAAGATTAATACGGGCGAGCTGACCCACCTGATTCGACAGATGGATATGAACCAGAGTCCTACGGGCTATAAGTTTGGTGAGTTTGCCGCTAACCACATGGCAGGCATCAAGTCTGGATTGCGCGTGGTGCTTGACGTGGCTCATCTCGGACATGTCACCCTTGGTCCCACCATGATGTCGGCTGTTGCTCGCGGCATGAATAGGATGGGGTTGCCATTATGGACGACGGCTATGCCTAAGAAGCATCGTCAGCCTAAGAAGTCTGACCTTACGCAGTTTATCATAGAAAGGAGCCTCCCTCCATCTCCCTCCAAAAAGAGGGGGCCATGGAGCGCTTCTGAGTCTCCCCTCCCTTTGGAGGGGGCGGGAGAGGCTTCTAAGGTGGTTTATTTCCCCAGTTGTATCAATCAGACGATGGGACAGTCTAAGCATGGCGGAAAGATTCATGACTTGGTTGATGAGGTTATCCAGTTGATGGCTAAGGCTGGCTACGAGGTAATCTTCCCAGAGGGTATGGAAAGGATGTGTTGCGGACAGATATGGGAGTCGAAGGGAATGCTCGATATTGCTGATCGCAAGAGTGCCGAATTGGAAGCAGCCTTATGGAAAGCCTCTGAGGAAGGTAAGTATCCTGTGCTGTGTGCGCAGAGTCCTTGCTTGCACCGCATGAAAAAGGTAATGCATAAGATGCATCTCTACGAGCCCGCCGAGTTTATCATGAAGTATCTGGTGCCTCGTCTTGACTTCCATCCTATCGACCGTCCTATAGCTCTGCATGTCACCTGCTCAACGCGACAGATGGGTGTGGCCGACGATCTCATCAACCTTGCAAAGATGTGTTCTACCAAGGTGTTCTTACCCGAGGGAGTAGGGTGTTGCGGCTTCGCAGGCGACAGAGGTTTTACCTTCCCAGAACTGAATAGGTATGGTTTGCGTAAGCTACGTCCGCAGATAGAGCAAAACCATATCGAGGTGGGCTATTCCAATAGTCGCACCTGCGAGATTGGTCTTGAGACGAATACGGGCATACCATATATGAGCATTGTCTACCTTGTCAACGAGTGTACGACACCAAAGGCTATTTAACATGTTTTTGTTCTTTTTTCTTTAAAAGATTTGTCCGATGACGGAATAATGCTTATCTTTGCCCCGCAAAATAACCAATTAAGAATATACAACGATGAATTATCAAGATTATGAATTGAAGGAATATGCTTCTGCTAATGAACGTTTGTGGGAGGCAAGTAAAGCTTTCCCTGTATTAATGAGAAAGGTGTATGTTTGGATGACATTGGCATTGGCCATCACGGGTTTTACGGCCTACGGTGTGGCAACCAGTCCAGGTCTCATGCAGGCTATATATACTAACCCAATCCTTTTCTGGGGATTGATTATTGCTGAATTCGCATTGGTCATTGGTGTCAGTGCGGCTATCAATAAGTTGTCGCTGACTACCGCAACACTGATGTTTATCCTGTATTCGGTCATCAATGGTGCCTTGCTGTCGTACATATTTATTCTGTATACGGCATCGTCTATCTCTACCGTATTCTTTATTACAGCAGGAACATTTGCTGCAATGGCCTTTATCGGATATACCACAAAAACCGATTTGTCGTCATGGGGAAAGATTCTGCTCATGGCATTGATAGGTCTGATTATAGCCACTGTTGTCAATGTATTTATTAAGAGCACCATGTTCGATATGATCCTAAGTTATGTTGGCGTGCTGATCTTTGTTGGATTGACTGCATACGACTCTCAGAAGATTAAACAGATGCTGTTGCAGGCACCAGATGCTGGTGAGAGTGCTCAGAAGGTCGCACTTCTCGGAGCCCTTTCGCTCTACCTTGACTTTATCAACCTCTTCCTCTATTTGCTGCGCATTTTCGGAAAGAGAGACTAAGGATATTGTGCTATGTGAACCGTGTAAGTTCGCACATGCACATATATAATAAGGTGTAAAGGTTTTCGCATTGTCATGAAATGCGAAAACTTTTGTTTTTATTGAAAATTTTCTTGGAAAAGTTTTGGTGTTTCGAAAAA
>OMXL01000061.1 GCA_900314985.1 uncultured Prevotellaceae bacterium
ATAAGTAATAACTAACGGTCGCTTCGCTCAAAATTATAGAAAAATTGAATCATAAAATTTTTAATCTATGCAGACAGTAAAGTGAGCAGAAGATTTTTTAAGATTTTGAATATAATTTTCTTGCAATTTTGAGCGTAGCGACCCATAAAACAGAACGAATATGAAAAAGACATATATCAATCCTACACTTGATGTAGTTGAGATTAAATATCAGCATCAGTTGCTGGCTGGCTCTAACCCTGCAGGCTTATCTGATGTCATTGACCCAACTATTGTTGGTGACGGTACTGACGTGCTTGCTCGTGAGAATGACTTTGAAGACGACGAAGACTTCGACTTCGGCGAAGACGATGAATTCTAAATGACTCTATCAGCCTCACAGGAGCCTGCGCGCTCTTGTGGGGTTTCTAAGAATACACTTATTCCCGGTAACTGTAAGGGAATAGTTTTTTCAAGCTTGTCCCACTGTTCGGGAGGATAGTGGGACATTTTTATTTAAATAGCGAACGAAGAGAAGGTAGATACAGATAAGATGAAACGCGTGTGCAAGAACTGGAATAGAATAAACACAGCGGTCTACCAAGACCCTGACGAGATATAAAGAAATGAACGAATGATAACACTCAACACCATACAAGTTATACTGATCTGCATAGCCTGCGTATCGTTTGGCTTTGCACTGGGGTATGTGGTGAAGTGTACGTGGATGAAAGACAATGATACGGATAAAGAAAGAAATTAGAAGAAATTACCAGAAATTATAACGATAGATATGAAAGACGGAGTAGACATATCAGCCCTTCTGCTCGACCTGGCCAGTCATACTGAAGGCACAGGACCTGCTGCTGAGGACTTGCGGGTGGCGCTGAACGGCATCATTGCCCGTTATCAGCTGCATCCTTCTGTGGTGCTTTCTTTGTTGGCTCGTTTCACTGCGGGTTACATCCACGACTTCCATAACATGCTCGTGGCTAGCCTCACCAGCCTCGATATGAGTGATGTGGAAAACGAGATAGAGAAGATAAAACGCAATGAGTTGAATTAAAACTATTTTAATTCTGAAAATGAAAATAGAAAGAACACATCCCTGTTATGATTTGCTTCTCTATTTATATAAAAGAGGCAATGATAAGATTGTGGGTAAAGAAAATGCACTCTTAGTTCTTTCTATGGAAAAAGCTTCAAATATAAAAGAATTGATAGGCATAAGAGATTCTGTACTCATGATACTGGTCAGTATCATTTATTCTAAGGAATACATTTCAGAAGGTTGGTGGTTTAATAGAAACTGTTGGCCAAAATCTGAAGTAATATTGTGGTCGCAATTAGATTACTTTTTTAACCAGAATATCAAAAGGCTGTTTGATGCTTCGAATAAACTTACTGACAAATTCTGTTTAAAATGTATCATCAATCTACGTGAAAGTAACAATTGTGAGGAATTATTTGAGTATATTATTTCTCGTAGCCCAGTAACAATCCAATCTTACAGAGATAGATTATTATCGCTAATAAGCACTAATAACAAGCTATGTACGGCAGTGACTAAACATGACATAGTTTCTCAAAACAAAAAGGTAATAAATAAATATTTTAAGACTATAGAAGTTGCGAAAATACAGGGCTATATCAAGGGCATAGATAATATATACCTTGAAAAAAAGATAAAGAGGTTTAAAACAAGTAAGTATCCTTCATTATCAAAAGTAGTCGATTTTGCAGTAAAAGTACTACTTATAGCACTTTTTGGCTTTATCTTTGTGAAACTACTATTACCTCTATTATCACTATTTGTTTTCCCATTTTTGTTCTGGCTACTTGGTTTATTACTATTTGCATTATAATATAATTTTCAAATATGGCAAAGAAAAACGACAATACTACCTCTATCGGTTTCGAAGATGCGATATGGAGGGCTGCCGACAAGCTACGCGGCAATTTGAATGCCTCAGAATATGAAGGCGTTGTTCTTGGTCTCATCTTCCTCAAATATATCAGCGACAAGTTTGACGCTAAGTTTGAAGAACTCTCAAAAGACGAGTACGCAGACGTCGAGGATAAGGACGAGTACGAGGCCGATGGTGTTTTCTTCGTTCCTCAGGATGCCCGTTGGAGCGTTATCTCTCAGGCAGCCCACACCCCACAGATTGGCAAAGTCATTGACGATGCACTGGAGGCCATCGAGCGTGAGAACACGAAACTGAAAGGTGTGCTCCCTTCCAACTATGCCCGTCCTGAGCTGGACAAGCGCCGCTTGGGCGATGTGGTGGACCTCTTTACTAATATCCACATGCTGGCATCAGGCGACGAGAAAGATCTGCTGGGTAGAGTCTATGAATACTGCTTGCAGAAATTCGCCTCGATGGAAGGTAAGAACGCTGGCGAATTCTATACTCCCAGCTGTATTGTGCGTACCATTGTAGAAATACTGCAGCCCTATGCAGGTCGTGTCTATGACCCCTGCTGCGGTTCGGGAGGTATGTTTGTGCAGAGCGCCAAGTTTATACAGAACCATCAGAAAGATATCAACAACATCAGCGTCTATGGTCAAGAGGCCAACCCCTCAACATGGAAGATGGCACACATGAACGTAGCCATCCGTGGTTTGGAGGCAAACCTTGGCAATTCTTATGCCGACACCTTCTTCAACGACCAGCACCCAACATTGAAGGCTGACTTCATCATGGCGAATCCTCCCTTTAACCTCTCTGACTGGGGAGCAGATAAATTGGAAAAGGATGTCCGTTGGAAGTTTGGCATTCCGCCTGCAGGCAACGCCAACTTTGCTTGGATGCAGCACATGATACACCACCTTTCACCCATAGGCAGAATAGGTTTGGTATTGGCAAATGGTGCTTTGTCTTCTCAAACGGGTGGCGAAGGTGTGATACGTCAGAAGATTGTCGAGGCCGACCTAGTGGAAGGCATCATTGCCTTGCCTTCGCAGCTGTTCTATAGCACTGGTATTCCTGTCTCTCTTTGGTTCCTCTCTCGCAACAAGCAGCAGGCAGGCAAGACGCTTTTCATTGATGCACGCAATATGGGAACGATGGTGACTCGTGCTGTTCGTGAGCTGATGCAAGAAGACATCACAAAGATTGCTTCTACCTTTGAGGCTTTCCGCAATGGTACTCTTGAAGATGAAAAGGGCTTCTGTGCAGTCAAGACCTTGCAGGACATCGCAGCACAAGATTTCATCCTTACTCCAGGCCGCTATGTGGGCATTGCTGAGCAGGAAGATGACGGCGAGCCATTCGCAGAGAAAATGCAACGCCTGACCTCAGAACTCAGCGGACTCTTTGCAGAGAGCCATCGCCTTGAAGATGAGATTAAGACGCAGTTAAGTAGTATTGGATTTGAAATATAATATGGAAGCTATAGTTCAGTGGGCAACAATTTTAAGCCCGATAATAGCAGTCATGCTTGCCTGGTGGACCAGCAAAAGCAGTACAAGAGCTGCCAACAAGCAAATTGCTGCCATGAAAGAGCTGGAGAAAATTCAGATTCATTTATTGCAACTCCAGATAAGCAAAGAAATGATTGAAGCTAATCTGCGAGAATCACAGGCATTTGATAGAGAATACGGCGGTGACCATTTCAATATGTTAGGTGGCTTCAATGATTCATTGCGTCAAATGAATGAACGTAAAAAGGATTTAGCAAGTGAACAAAAATTCCAATCAGAACGCCAGCAATGGTTGCAAAAGATTAACGAGACGCTGAATGAGATGAAACAACAAATCAAGTAAATTCTCATTTATGGAACTATATAAGAAACGCATATCGGACTTAGGTAGGATAGTCACAGGTAAAACTCCTAGGACATCCAATGCTGAGAACTATGGTGGTAAAATACCCTTTTTAACCCCATCGGATGATTTGTCAGGCAAATTTGCACCTAAGACTGTCAAAACAATAACAGAATTAGGATTGAGCGAAGTAAGTAATTGTTTGCTTCCTTCCAAGTCAGTATGTATTAGTTGCATTGGCTCAGATCTTGGTAAGGTGGTAATAACAAATGAGCCAACGGTTACTAATCAACAGTTCAATTCGATAATCCCTACTGAAGAGAACGATACAGACTTCATCTATTATCTAATGACTATAGTAGGTAAAGAGTTGAATTATCTTAGTAAGACATCAACGGCTGTTCCTATCATTAATAAGTCAACCTTTGCAGATTATGAAATAGAAATACCCTCTTTAGAGAATCAACGACGAATCGCCAAAGTCCTTTCTTCTCTTGATGATAAAATCGAGGTTAATCGTAAGATAAACGAGAATTTGGAGCAGCAGGCACAGGCTTTGTTTAAGTCTTGGTTTGTAGATTTTGAGCCCTTCAAAAATGGAGAGTTCGTAGAGTCAGAACTAGGAATGATTCCGAAAGGATGGAGAGTGGGAACGTTAGGTGATTTATGTATTCAGTCTTCTGAAAAGGTTGGGAATAAAAATGATGTAAAAGTTTTGTCCCCTGTTACAACAGGGAGTCTCATGCTTTCAGAAGAGTATTTCACAAAACAAGTCTTTAGTGAAAGTATTGCAAAATATAAAATAGTTAAGAGAGGAGCATTTGCGTACAATCCAGCTCGTGTTAATATTGGCTCTTTGGGTAGAAATGAATATGATTTTGATGGATGCGTAAGTCCTGTTTATGTAGTCTTTGAATGTAAAAATGGTTATTCTAACTATTTTGATTTATACAGAACTACAGAGAGATTTAAAACGGAGGTGTTATTGCGTGCGATTGGAGGAGTAAGACAATCGCTAAATTATACTGATTTTGCGATGATACAAACGATAATTGCACCTCAAGAAATTGTAGATGCATTTAATCCATTGTTTGAAAAAATCAAAGTGATACAAAAACATCTTGAACAAGAATCCCGCCGCCTTGCAGAGCTTCGCGATACACTCCTGCCAAAGCTGATGTCGGGAGAGTTGAAGGTAAATGAAGTAGAAATCTAAAACAATCGAGATATGAGTAATTGGATATTCAGGGCAAACCCTTCGCAATTCAGAATTCACGATTTTATTCGGGATTATAAATTCGTGGAATACCTTCAGGAAAAGAATGTGCAAGTGGGGGATATCGTGTATTTGTATATTACTGCTCCAGCTAAACGTGTAGAATATAAAATGGTGGTGGAAAAGACGAATATATCCTCACGTGATGCTTTTAACGATACGCCTTATTCCTTGATTCATAAGGCCACCACATCGAAAGATTCTGATAAGGTCGTTCGCTTTAAGTTAATTTCGGAAAGAGTAAAGAACGACGACTTGTGCTATAAAAAACTCTGTGAGCATGGTTTTCATTATACCATGCAAAACGATAGGGAGCTGCCAGATGAAACAGCAGCATATATTGATAGTTATTTTAAATAGAACCAATAACGTTTGAATGATATGAAACAATATAATCGTGTAATGCTAGGCCAAGGTGGCAAGTATGCAAAGTGGTGCCGCCAAGAGGGATTCATAGGCAGTGAGTTCGAGGTGATGCAAGACTTGTCGGATTCGCTCTACGATAACTGGCGCGACTTTAATAAAAAGTTCATTCCAGAATGGCTCAAGCTGTTTCCTGAGAAGTCAAAGACCTCTGCGGGATTAGTTTGTGGGTTTACTTGGACAATAGTCAAAGGTCTGAAGATTGGCGATACCGTACTCTGCTCATCAGGAGAAGGATACTATTATGTTGGAACTATAACAAGCGGTTATTACTATGAGTCCAATTCACCCCTGGCACATCGTCGCAAGGTAGAATGGATGGATATTACAATTCCACGCAAAGCAATGCCTCAGAAACTTCGCAACTCATCTGGTTCTATCGGCACTTGCTGTGACCTCACACGTTATGCTGACATTATAGAGGAGCTGATAGCTAATGCGAAAAAGAATCCTCAGTCTACAAATCAAAATGTTGCTGTTCAAAAAGCGACGTCTAATAAAAAGTATGATGAGAGGTCGTTGCATAAACTATTTTGCAGTTTCCTTCGCACAAGGAACATCTTTGCAAAGACCATTTACCACGAAAAATCGAATCATCAAATAGACAATGCTCAAAAATGGGTGCATCCGGATATTGTAGGTGTTCAGTTTGAAGAGTTCAAAAACGACGCGACACTATCCCTGCTGAAAGCCACAGAGCCCAAGGAAACGATACATATCTACTCCTATGAGATGAAGAAAAAGATAGAATCGGACTATCAGCTAAAGCAATATTATTTCCAAGCCCTTTCAAATAGTAGTTGGGCAAATTATGGATATCTGGTGGCTTTTGAAATTGCAGACGGACTTGAAGATGAGATGGAACGACTTAATAACGCATTTGGAATAGGTATTATTCTCATGCAGGCAACAGATGCTACTGTCTTATATCCTGCTCGTGAGAAAGCACTTGACTATATCACAATAGAGAAGCTGAACAATTTGAATCCTGATTTTTGCTCCTTCATCACAAAGCTCTCTAAAGTGATGAATGCTTCTAAGGATTATACTTCAGACGCTCGTCTTTCATTCGAGAAAATATGCGATAAAATATTTGAGTCAGATGAGGAGCTTGAGGCTTATTGCAAGGAATACAACATACCATTCTAAGCTATGGACATGATTGAAGAGTTAATACCGCAAGGAAATGATAGAATAGTCTGCGTGAAAGTAAGTAAGGTTTTACGCGAGAATTTATATGAAATGACCAGAAAGTATTGGGTTATGAAGTTGGAAAGAGCTTCAAAAGCTACTCATGTTCTGGCAATTGTCGATGGAGTCGTTAAGGCTGTTTATATTCCGGAGAAGTGGTATCATTCCAAAGATAAAGGCAAAGAGCATAGATTGGAGTTCATAGGCAAAGAAGATCATTTGTCTGACTATATCGGGAAAAGCGTAAAATCGTTCTATGGCAA
This sequence comes from uncultured Prevotellaceae bacterium, assembly GCA_900314985.1. GTDB lineage: Bacteria > Bacteroidota > Bacteroidia > Bacteroidales > Bacteroidaceae > Prevotella. Next base: position 6,903 of record OMXL01000061.1, read on the forward strand.
AAGCCAAAATCCAGTCAAATATATTAATATGTGACAGGAATATCGATAATAAAAGAGAATAGATATGAATACCAACCACCATACAGAAGAGAGCTACGAGAATACGCTGATACAGCTGTTCCAAGATTTGGGATATCAGTATGAGTGTGGCTACAACGTAGAGCGTGAATACAGGAATCCCTACTATGAGGCGGACTTGCAGGATGCGCTACGCAGGCAGAACCCGATGCTGAGTGACGAAGTGCTGCAAGAGGCTTTCCGTCTGGTGACACACGTCAACGAGGGCATACTGGAACAGCGCAACGAGACGCTGATGGACTATGTGCAGAACGGTGTAGAGGTGAAGTACTCGGAAGACGGACGCGCAAAGACTGCACTGGTGAAGTTGGTAAACTTTGAGAGTCCCCTGCAAAACCAATTTAAAGTGGTTAACCAGTGGACGGTAGTTGAGTATGAGAAGATACGCTGCGACATGGTGGTCTTTGTCAATGGCCTGCCGCTGGTGGTGATAGAACTGAAATCGCCCACCAGAGAAGAGGCCAGCGACGAGGACGCATACCGACAAATCAAACAGTATCAGCAGAAGTGTCCGTCGCTGTTTGTCTATAACGCTTTCTCTGTGATTAGCGACCAGCTGACGTCAAAGGCTGGAACTATCACGGCCAAGGAGAACCGCTACATGGAATGGAAAAGCGTGGACGGAGACATGGAAACCACGGCATTTGCCGACTATGAGACGTTCTTCAATGGCATCTTCCAAAGAGAACGGTTGATAGATATTCTGCAGAACTTCATCTGCTTTGACCATAAAGACGGACGTACGGCCAAAATCATGGGAGCCTATCACCAGTATTTTGCCGTGAACAAAGCATTGGTTAAGACTGACAAAGCCATAGGGGGCGACGGAAAGATTGGCGTATTCTGGCATACGCAAGGTTCAGGAAAGTCGCTGTCGATGGTCTTCTACGTGCATCTGCTGGTGCAGCGCTATCCGCAATGTACCATTGTGGTAGTAACAGACAGAAACGACCTTGACCAGCAGCTGTACGAGCAGTTTGCAGGATGCCAAAAGTTCCTCAGACAAGAGCCGCAGCGTGTAGGTTTTGACCTGAACGAGAAAGGAAAGCTGACCAAGACGGCAGGCCGTGAAGACCTGGTAAGGAAGTTGAAGGACCTGCAAACAGGCGGTATCATCTTTACCACTATTCAGAAGTTTGAAGAAGGTACGGGACTTCTCTCTGACCGAGAAAACATCATTGTGATAACCGACGAGGCACACCGCTCTCAGTATGGCGACGAGCACTGGGACACGAAAGCAGAGAAGATGAAGAAGGGCTTTGCGCTGCTGATGAGAGAATCGCTGCCCAATGCCTCGTTTATCGGATTTACAGGTACGCCCATCTCTCAAAGGGATAGAGACACAAAGGAGGTGTTTGGCGACTACATCGACGTCTACGACATGACGCAGGCAGTGGCCGACGGAGCAACGAAGCCTGTCTACTATGAGAGCCGTGTCATCAAGCTGAATCTGAACGAAGAGGCACTGCGGAAGCTGGACGATGAGTTTGACCTGCTGGCAAACGAAGGAGCAACAGACGAGCAAATCAACAAGGCACGGCAGGAGAACAGCGGACTGAAAAGGATATTGTGTCACCAAGATACGATTGACAGCCTCTGTAAAGACATCATTGAGCACTATGAGAAGTACCGCCAATATGAACTGACAGGTAAGGCGATGATAGTGGCATATAATAAAGAGGCTGCTGTGAAGATATACAGAAGGATGCTGGAGATGCGCCCCGAATGGACGGAAAAGGTGCACGTGGTGGCGAGTGCTGCCAACACTGACAATCCGGAATGGCACGACGTGATAGACGCCAAGCGCAACAAAGAGTATGCTGCCCTGTTCAAGGACGACAACAGCCCCATGAAGATAGCTATCGTGGTGGATATGTGGCTGACAGGATTCGATGTGCCGTCGCTGGCCACGATGTATGTCTATAAGCCCATGAAGGAGCACAACCTGATGCAGGCCATAGCCAGAGTAAACCGAGTATTCCCAGAGAAAGAGGGTGGACTGGTTGTTGACTACGTAGGAATAGCAGGTGCCTTGAAGCAAGCCATGCAAGACTACACCAGCCGCGACAAGAAACAGTTTGGTGATCCCGACATTGGAAAGACGGCACTGGTGAAGTTCCAAGAGAAACTGGAGATATGCCGTGACCTGTTGCACGGCTTCGATTATAGCGGATGGTATGAAGGCACAGACCCCGAGCGTAGCAAACTGATTACTGCAGGAGTGAACTTCATGCTGGCGGTTGACAAGCAGGACAGACGCAAGAACTTTATTGTCGAGAGTCAGCTGCTGCACAACGCACAGACGCTGTGTAAATCGTTGCTGACAGACCACGACAAGTTGGAGGTCACCTTCATGGATGCAGTGAGGGTGATGCTGCAAAGACTGGATGCCAAAGGAACGTCTATCACGAAGCACGACATCAATGAGCGCATAGCACGGCTGCTGGAACAGAGCCTGCAGAGTCAGGGCGTCGAGGTGTTGACGAATGTGAAGTTCTCGCTGTTCAACGATGGTTTCCTTGCAGAAATCAAGAAGATGAAAGAGCGTAACTTGGCACTGAAACTCTTGGAGGGCCTGATAAAAGAAAAGCTACGCAAATTTGAACGGACAAACGTAGTGCAGAGTTTGAAGTTCAGCGAGATGATGAACAATGCGCTGTCGAACTATCTGAAAGGAATGCTGACCAACGAAGAGGTAATAGCCGAACTGTTGCGGATGGCAGACGAAATAAAACGGGCAGAACACGAAGGCGACGAACTAGGACTAACCATCGAAGAGAAGGCCTTCTACGATGCGCTCAGCTCACCTGAGGGCGTAAAGGAAGCCTACTCGAGCGAGGAGTTTGTGAAACTGACCAAAGAACTGACTGAGCAGTTGCGCAAGAACCGCACTATAGACTGGAACCATAAGGACACAGCACGTGCCAAGATGCGCGTTATGGTGAAGCGTCTGCTAAAGAAATACAAGTACCCGCCCGAAGGACAGGAACAGGCGCTGAATACTGTCATGGCGCAGTGTAACAAGTGGGCAGACGACGAGGACAACTTCCCGCAGGTCGTCATCAATATTCACAACCACTACCACGGTCATGTGGATAATGTGGTGAACATAGAAAAGGAAAAAGAATAAAAAGTCAAGACTTTTCTTGGCATTGTGAAGATAAAGCGTTATCTTTGCACTTCGAAAAATAAAAATACATAGCGTAGAATTCGCAGTCTTTAGGCTCAAATAATCTCTACAGGGCTTAGCCCATCAAAACCAATAAGACGGCGACCATCGCTTCGCGTGATAACAATCACAGCGAGGGCGGCGGTCGTTTTGTCGTTATTGGTGGGGAGTAGAGACCCTTGAGCCTAAACACGAGACGAATACGTGCCCTCGTTTTAACCATAAAACATAACACGTTAAAAAGAAAACTATGGATGTTACAGAAGAAGAACCGAAAAGTCGTAGTGGGATTAAGAACTACTACTACGGCGGAGTAACAAACGTAATCAACGTCTCACTGAAGAAGGAAGACGTGGCAGTATTTGGCTCAGGTAACAATATTGCCGACACCATCAACAGCATTATTAAACCTTTCACTAAGTCTGACCATGAACAATAACGACCAGAACAGTAATCAAGGTGGTGGTTTCCATGTCCACGTGAACAGTCCAGGCAACAACATTGCGCAGCAGATGACGATAACCATCAATGGCAACGTGTATAACGGACAGGCGCAAGAGGTACAATGCCAATACACCGACGAGCAGGTGGCAGATGCCATCAGCAGCATCTGTGGTAAAGGGAAACCCCTTGATGAGTATCAGAAGTGGTTGGGTGTATGCTGTTATGTCAGCGCTCATTGCGACTATCCGATAGACATTGACGCTTGTTGCCAGCGTCTTGCTGTACTTCCTTACAAAGAGCCACTGGAGTATATGCCTCAGTATAAGAGCATCCGCGTCTATGCAACCTACAATTTTGTAAAGGTAGGATATGACAGTTGGAAAACTTTCAAAGCGAATGACCAGGAAAGAAATCTCTTTGTCAAGTGTTATGATACGGCATTGGCACTGGACAAAGCACTAAATAAACGTAGCACTGAATAGGGCATCGACAAATCATCGACAAATCATCGACAAACCGCTACACCCACCCGTGGTGTGGCGGTTTCTTTGTACCTTTACACCATCAAAAAGCCGGCTTAGAGAACGTAAACGAAAAACGAAAAACTATGACAAAGAAAGATTGCAAGCCACACTTTGACCTTCAGGTCAAAGAACGAGAGATTAGTGAGGCTATCGTCAGGGCGATGGTAAAACAGACACGCATGGTAGCCAAAAGCATGGGAATGAAGGCTCCTGAGCTGTACAAATTGCTGCGCAAGGAGGGGGTGCTGACAAAGGACGAGAATGGCTACTGGTTCTGCCCCAGGTACGACAACACGGGACTGGGACTTATGCGCTACTTCATCTATTTTGATGGCGACGGCGACCAGTGCTTGAAACAGTATCCGGTGTGGACGGAAAAGGGAGTGAAACTGATTAAGGAGATAGTCCATGAACAACGAGCAAACTAATCAAGTGTCTGCAGAGTTGGAAAATGCGACGACGCTGAGTCCTGTGGCACTGCTACTGGAGCAGCTACGCATCACGGGGTAAGGCAAAAAGCGGTAAGACGTTTGTCACGAGTATGCTGATAGCATGCTGTGTAATACGCGACGTGCTGTCGTTCCATCGCAGCTGCGACAACCCCTTGCGCGTGCTGTGGTACGACACGGAGCAGTCGGACGAGTCGACGCAGGACATCCTGAAGAACCGCATAATTCGTCTGCTTAATAATTCGAACACGAATCTATCGAATCTGACGAATGATTTATTCGATTCTCCAACAGAAGTGGAGAAAAACATCGATGTGTTCAATGTGCGCTCGGTGTCGTGGAAAGACCGTCGGCAGCTGTTGCTGGAGGCGGTGTCGCACTACGGCCCTGACCTAGTCATCGTGGACGGTATCCGCGACCTGGTGAACGACATCAACGACGGAGTGTTGGCGCAGGAGGTGATGGAAGAGCTGATGCACCTGGCAGACGAGCGGAACTGCTGCATCGTATGTATCCTGCACCAGAACAAGGGCTCGGAGGACCATAACCTTCGAGGCTGGATAGGTACGGAGCTGATGAACAAGGCCTTCGAGGTATATGCCTGTGAGAAGCTGATGCCACAGCGCATCTTCAAGGTGGAGCAGACGCTGACTCGTAAGTACGACATTGAGCAGCAGCTGTATTTCGAGGTGGACTCTGAGGGGCTTCCCCGACTGACAGCCGTGCCCGTAGAGGGCAACGCTGACGGCAAAGGCAATGAGCGCAACGACTATCCCAGCCTGAACAAACAGTATATCATCCATGAGGATGACGGCTCGTGGCATGTCGACTTGGCAAGGCTGATAAGCGATGTGATGGCAGGGCGTGATCAGATGACTGGTGCAGAATTGAAGGCACTGGTTTGCAAACAGGCCAACATCAGCTCCTGGAAGTTCTACAACAAACTGCTGGAGCAGGCCATCAACGAGCGTATCATTCTGAAGTCCTTTGACCATGTGGGTCATGTCATCTATGCTCTGGCGCCCTTCTGAAACCCCACATCCCCTCTATATTTCCGTTCCCCTTTAGGGGGAACTCCAATATAGAGGGTGGGTTTCCTCAGGGAAGCAAAAACATCAAGAAAACCAACGATCAATGAAAATCAACGAGATTCTATCACCATCTATCCGCCAAGTGCTGAAGCCTCGCAGGCAAGAGCCTCCTATGTGGCAGCAGCGACAGTCCTGCGACAGCGACTTCTGCAGGGCAGTGGTTGCCAACGGCTACATGACCAGGGAGCAGATGCAGGAGGCCGTCGCCCGCTACCGGCTGGGATGCTCGAGGAGCGGCGGCGTCATCTTCTGGCAGATAGACACGCTGGAGCAGACCTGCGACGGCAAAATCATGTACTACCGCCCCGACTGTCACCGCGACCACCAGCGCCACCCGCAATGGGTCAGCAACCTATTGAAGCGCCAGTTCCTGGGACGCTTCCCTGAGATGGCACCGTGGATGCCTGAGACCCACCACTGCCTGTTTGGCACGCACCTGCTAGCGACCCACCCCCATCCCCTCCCTGTATGGAGGGGAGTGGTTAGTCCTCATGCGGAATACTCTATTGATTCCCCTCCATCACAGGGAGGGGCCAGGGGTGGGTCTCCTATCGCAGTAGTCGAGGCCGAGAAGACGGCTGTCATCATGTCGGCGCACTATCCTCAGTATCTGTGGCTGGCAGCCGGTGGACTGACGGAGCTGACAGCGCAGAAGCTATTCCCCTTGCGCCACCACCGCATCGTGCTGTTCCCAGACACCGACACCGACCAGACGGCCTACAAGCGCTGGTACACCATCGCCCAGGAGGCTCGTCGCCTCTACGACCTTGACATCCACGTCAGCTCACTGCTGGAACGTCGTGCCACGGCGGCACAGAAACAGGCGAAGATAGACCTCGTGGACTATTGTCTAACCGCTAAACGTTAACCGCTAACCCATTAATTATGAATAAACCTAAGTACAATCCTGAGATGCAGTTGTCGGAGAACTTCCGACTGAAAGAGTTTATCGAGAGCCAGACGGCCGACCAGCGGGGCATCGACAACCGCCCCGACTGGGAGGCAGTGATTAACCTGCGCAACCTCTGCCGCGAAGTGTTGCAGCCCTTGCGCGACTATGAGGGCAAGCCGATACACGTCAATAGCGGCTACCGCTGTCCAGAGCTCAACGAGGCAGTACATGGCGTAGGCGACTCGCAGCACCTCTACGGTGAGGCTGCCGACATCCACCTGCCAGACAAAGAGACGGGGCGCCGCTGGTATAAGTTCATCGTCGAC
>OMXL01000025.1 GCA_900314985.1 uncultured Prevotellaceae bacterium
GGATTGGATGAGGCTTATCAAATAGGTGCTGCTTACTTCAGAAAGTATCTTGACTATCAAGATAAAACCAATCCTTTCGATTGCCTATGGGAGAACCATCTGAAAGGCTTGCTCTTTGAGTATCTACGTGGCAATCGTAGGGCGAAAGAATTGTTAGAGAAGTTACACGACGCATATAACAAGAAGAGTCTAAATGAGTAGCCTGCCCATACAGACAAAGGACAACTCTGAATGGCGTTTGACAGAGAAGGAACTTTGCCATCTTGACACACTCAAGAAGTTGACAGAGCCAACCATTGCTGACCTATGCCGGAAGGAGCATCCCAATTTGTTGATATTCCCACAAGACTTGGATGTCTATGGGGATAAGATTGGCGATGCTCATATCTTTGAGGTGAAGGATGAAAAGATTGTTACTGGCAACATCATGGGCTTTATCGGCTGTGGCGATACAAAGGTTAGCATCAGTTCTCGCTTTGCTCAGGATAGCAATGACTACTTCCTGCACTACATGCTCAGAAAGGTATTTGCCATCAATCTGTTTGATTTGCAATTCAACTCTGACGAAGAGAGTATTTTTGACTTCCTTATTTACCTGTTCCCGACGTTCTTGAAACGGGCGATGCAACAAGGGATGTATAGGGAGTATCAGACGCGAAGGTATAATGATGCCAATGTAAAAGGAAGGATAGATATATCTCGTCATATCAGGCAGGACATTCCCTTTGCAGGCAAGATTGCCTATACCACTCGTGAATATGCTCAGGACAATCATCTGACACAGTTGATCCGGCATACTATCGAATACATTTCCCATCATCAGTATTCAGGGAACATCCTCCACAATGACGATAATATGTCAGATTGCGTAAAAGCTATTTGCCAGGCAACTGCATCTTATAATCGAAATGAACGGCAGAAAGTGATAAATCAGAATCTTCGTCCCATTAGCCACCCTTATTATGGTGAGTATCGGCCGTTGCAACAGCTTTGCTTGCAGATACTTCGTCAGGAAGAAATGAAATATGGGCGAGACGATGATGAAATCTACGGAGTTCTGTTTGATGGCGCTTGGCTATGGGAAGAATATCTAAACACATTCCTCGCAGACATAGGCTTTGAACATCCCAGAAACAAAGAGGCAAAAGGACGTAAGAGTCTGTTTACGGACGGCTCAGGCTGGTGCTATCCCGATTTCTTGAGTCCAGAAATGGTGCTTGACGCAAAATACAAATGGTACGACGATTGGAGCAAAGTACAAACGAAAGACCTGTATCAGGTGATTTCGTATATGCATGTTTTGAATAGGAAGAAGGGTGGGTATGTTGTTCCTGTAGATTGGACTTCATCAAAACTTCCATCCAAAACTCTAAAAGGACAGGGTGGCATTATGTCCATCTATGGTATGGATGTTGCTTTCAAAGCTGAATCGTTTGAGAATTATTATTCTAACATGGCCCTCTCTGAACAAGAGATAATAAACAACTTGGAAACCTAATGACACTAGGGATAGGTACCCTGTCATGCATAAAAATCCAAACCGTGTCTGTAAATCACGGGTAAATCACTGGGACGGTTCTGGTGATCTACAGCAATTCCTAGAGACAAGTACTTGGTTTCAAATATATGAAGTGTAGAATTCCAAAATAATTTGTAACTTAGCAAACGAAATATGAAGATGGACGAGAAAACAATAAAAGAGATATTGCTGAAAGGTGAGCGGGTGACGTTGGAATGCAAGAAGGCAAAATCAGAGATGCCGAAGTCGATTTGGCAGACGTATTCGGCTTTTGCCAATACCATTGGTGGATTGATTCTGCTTGGTGTGGATGAAGATCTGCAGGTAAAAGAAATCTTTTCTGAAAGTAAATTGGCTCCAAGTTACAAGTATAGGACTAATTGGATTACTTTCTATAAGTGACAAAAAGCGATAAAATGCAGAGAGAATAACGATATACGGAATAAAAACATTAACTTTGCAAACGATATGGCAAAACGTAGAGAAATAAGAAATAGTACCGCTGAGTTCCTTATCTTTCAGATAGAGGGGAAAGAACAGGGGGTAGAGGTATACTATAAAGACAAAACGGTATGGTGTACCCAGAAGGCGATGGGGATGCTATTCGACTGTACTTCTGACAATATAAGTGTACATTTGCAGAACATCTATGATACGGATGAACTGAAAAAGGAGGCAACTACCGAGAAAATTTCGGTAGTTCGGCGTGAAGGTAACAGGGATGTCAACCGTACGCTTCAGTTTTACAACCTTGATGCCATCATCAGCGTGGGATATCGCGTCAATAGCATCCGGGCTACTCAGTTCCGCCAATGGGCCACAAGTGTACTGCGTGAATATGCCATTCGTGGCTATGTGCTGGATAAAAAACGTATGGAGAACGGAACGTTCTTGGATGAGGACTACTTTGAACACCTGTTAGCAGAAATACGTGAGATCCGACTGTCTGAGCGACGGTTCTATCAGAAACTGACGGACATCTATGCGACAGCAATTGATTATAATCGTGATGCGCCAACGACAAGACTCTTCTTCAAGATGATGCAAAATAAGACGATGGTGAGCACCAATCGTCTGCACTATGCCGTACATGGACGCACAGCCGCAGAGTTAATAGTGGAGCGTGCTGATGCTGAACAGGAGCACATGGGGTTGACGACCTGGGAGAATGCACCAGACGGAAAGATAGTCAAGACTGATGTGTCGATAGCCAAGAACTACTTAAAAGAGGTGGAACTGGCAGACATGGGACAATTGGTGAATGGTGTACTGGAATTGGCAGAACGTATGGCTAAGCGCCACAGATGGCACTAGGGACAGGTACTCTGTCACGCATCTGAGCTTAAGTCAATAGAACAAGGAGTAAAATCGTTATAAATGATATGGCAAAAGAAATAGAGAAAAGGAATCAAGCATTCCTGATTTACCAAGATGAAAACGGAATAGCTCGAGTTAATGTGCGATTCGAGGGTGAAGATGTGTGGCTTAATGTGGAGCAGATGATGGAACTGTTCGATGCTTCACAACAGGATGTGAGCTATCACATCAATCAAATATATGCCGAGAATGAGCAAGATCCTGAACGAACTCACAAAAAATTTTTGTTAGTTCGACAGGAGGGCAACAGAAGCGTTCGCAGAAACATGAGCCACTATAATCTGGATATGATTATTGCAGTGGGTTTTCGTGTGAAGTCGCAGGTGGCTACTCGTTTTCGTCAATGGGCCACGATTCATCTGCGTGAATTTATTCAGAAGGGCTTTACGCTGGATGATGACAGGCTGAAAGGTAAAGGCAGCAGGTATTTCCGTGAACTGTTGCAGCGCATCCGTGATATTCGTAGCAGTGAGCGTAATCTGTATCAACAGGTGACAGACATTTTTGCTACCAGTATAGACTATGACCCACAGGACAACTTAACTCGCATGTTCTTTGCCACTGTACAAAACAAATTGCACTATGCTGCTCATCAACATACTGCAGCAGAGGTTATCTATGAGCGTGTGGATGCGGAGAAACCGATGGTGGGCATGACCAACTTCAAGGGTAATTATATCACTAAGGAGGATGTGCAGATTGCAAAGAACTACTTGACAGAGCAAGAGTTGACGTATTTGAATCTGCTGGTTTCGCAGTATCTGGACTTCGCAGAGATACAGGCTTTGCAACAGATTCCTATGAAGATGGTGGAATGGATCAAGAAGCTAGATGACTTGATGACATTGTCTGGTAGGCAATTACTTGTGGGGAAAGGAACTATCTCACATGAGGAAGCCAAGAAGAAGGCAATTGCTGAATTTGAGAAGTATCGTAAGATGGAGATGCTGCAATATGAAAGCGACTATGATCGTGCCATAAAGGAACTGATACAGAAAGAAAACAGTCTGCCAACCAAAGGTGAACCTGACAATGAAAACAAATAAAGACAAGAAAAAAAGTAATGCTTTCCATTGAAGGACGTAGCCTAATACGCACTTTTCTGGCAGGTGCCACAAAAGATGCCGCAGTCAGTTCAAGAGCGACGAGCAAGCTCAGAGGAAATAAATGAATATGGATTTGGTTAATTGAAATAGAATGATTACCTTCACACCCGATGATGAGTCATAGTACGACTGGTGGCTTGTCATTAGGTGTTCTTTGATGTAAATTATAGCAGAACAACGAATTGAGAACGGTCTCTTATCCGTAACCCTCAAAATCCTCAATCTCCCAAACTGCCTTTATACAAAGAAGAGCTGCGATTTCTTCCAAAGTCACGAAAAAAACGTTCAAATAGCCAACGAAAAAAAACTTTTCTTCGCACGAAGGCCACCAATCAAGAGATATACGCCGAGTATTGCTTTACCACACCCACTCCTTGTGTTCTGCGTCGTAAACGAAGGGGCCGTTGTAGCCATGCAGTCGACAGACATCCTCAATAAGTTGCTGGTCCTCGGGGGTAATAGGCTTCACGCCGTTGCGCAGCCAGTAGTACACCTTGCGGTTGTAGTGGCTAATGAGGTGGGCACGGATGGCGCGCTCCTGCTTGCCAGTCATCTGCTCAAAAAACTTGGTCAGGCCCGTCTTCATCATCAGTGTCTCGTTTTTGCGATATACGGGACACTCCGAGGTTGCCACCTTCGGAAACTTCGGATTAACAGCCTCCACGAAATAATACCGTGTGTCGACATACTCGCCACAGGCATAGCGCAGACAGCTATCATGCAATGGGCACTCGTCGCGGAAGCACACCAGATAGTGTGGGTCGCGAGCCTTATAGGCTTCCTCCAGCGTGGAGGGCCATATAATTGTTTTCTTGTCTATCATAAACTTCTCATTTTTTTATACGGCACGACAGCAAATCACCACAAGAACTGACAACATATTATCTGTATCCATATTCTTTTACCGACAAAATAACCATATATTATTTGTTACAAAGGTACAAAAATCTTCTAATACGACCAAATAATTCAGCAAAAAAAAGATAAAACATGCCAGCATTTGCATTTTTCTGCTGACAAAAATGTGAAAAAGTGGGTTAAGCCTACATAGGGTGGGTTAACATATTGATATGCAGTCTTTTAAACTATGTACCCTTGCTCAAAAAGCCTACATAATCCTACATAAAGCCTACATAAATGAATAAAAAAGTAATAGATGTTTACAAGAAAAGCTTGTAACTGATTGTAACGCAAGTAGTTCCACTCTGTAATTATTTTGGTTACTGTTAGTAACCAGTCTAGTTACTAACTGTTACCAGCTTATTTACAGGGAGTTACCAGCCTAATTACTGTCACCCTCTATGTAGGCTTGAAGAGCAAGCCTACATAGGTTAATTACCAACACATCAATGAGTTAAGTAGTGCTATGTAGGCTTAACCCACTTTTTACCATTCTTGAGAAGAAAAAAAACAGAAGAAAAAAGCATCAAAGGCTTACAATAATGTTGTTCAACAACTAAATATTTTAGGTAACACTTAAGGCTCAGTGGGAGTCAACCCCAGTCAGGCTAAGACAAAGGTAGGCGTCCCAAAACTCGGCCAGGGTATCGGATGGCTAAAACGTTGTGCATGAGAACTTTATTTTGAGTTTAAACAATTTTAAGAGACATTAGTGGAAATACTGAGAAAAAAGTAGTACTTTTGCAGTACTAAAACATATAAGAGAATTACAACTATCCTCAGAATAAATTAAAAAGTTTTGGAATGCCTAATGAATACGAAACATTTGAGCGATTCTACTGTGGATATTAGTGAAGGAAAATAATAGTATCAAAAATATCAAACGTATGAAAAGATTTTCACAATCAGCTTTACGGAACTTCTTGATGCTTTTGTGCATACAGACACTGTTGGCCAGCTGTGGGGAAACAGCATCCAGCCCTGCTGACACCTATAAGACGTTGCGTGTAGAGAAACAGAACTACACGTTAGAGCGCCGGTTTGTGGCAAAGATAGAGGGCAAAGAGAATGTGGATGTGTGTGCTCTTATTGGAGGGACATTGAAGAAGGTTTGCGTGAAGGAAGGTAGTCGCGTGAAGAAAGGGCAGCCGCTCTTCATCATCGACCAAGCTCCCTACATCGCTGCTGCCAATGCCGCAAAAGCCAAGGTGAGGACAGCCCGTGCTGCACTCTCCACGGCGCAACTGAACTTAGATGGTAAAGAGAAGCTCTATGCACAGCAGATGGTGGGTGAGAATGACCTACTCCGGGCGCGTTATGCCAAAGAAGATGCTGCGGCCCAACTCGAGGCTGCCCAGGCGGAACTGGCATCTGCGCGTTCCAACCTGAATTACACTACCATCTACAGCCCTGTTGACGGAACCATTAGTATTCTGAATTTCCTCGAAGATAATGTCGTGTTCCCTACCAGCAGTCTGCCTATTGCCACCGTAGCGGCCAACAAGCATATCTATGCTTATGTCACGTTGTCAGAGGAATTGCTCGTGAACTTGTTCGATGAGTACGGCTGCAGTACTTCCGACGAACTGCTAAAAAAGTTGCCTCCCATCTCGCTCTATACCATCTGGGGTGAAAAACTTCCGCAGGAGGGACACTTCGATGCCATTAGCGGTGAAGCAGACATCTCGACAGGATCCGTCCTTATCCGGGCGTCGTTTGACAACCCTTCGGAGATGTTCCGCAACGGTAGTAATGGATATGTAGTGCTGCCAACCACAAAGCATGGGGTCTTTGTTATACCGCAGGATGCCACCATCCACATTCAGGACAAATGTTTTGTTTATCGTATCGTCGATGGCAGAGCTGTCTCTACAGAGGTGAAGGGCATTTCTGCCAACGATGAGGACTATGTGGTGAGCAGTGGGCTGAATGACGGCGATGTCATCATAGCCGAGAATGCCGGAATGGTGACTGAGGGAATGGCTGTTGCCCAGGAAACAGGAAAGAAAGAACTTTAAATACAATCTGTTATGCATCATAGATTATACCATGTTATATCTGTAGTTGCCGTGCTGACTCTGTCGATACTCTGCAGCAACTGTGGTGAAGAGGCCACACCCACGGTGAAGGATTGTTACCGCCTGTTGCGTGTGCAGCGGCAAGACATCACCCTGACTCGCAACTTTATTGTGAAGATGGAATCTTTACATAGTATATATGTTCGCCCACTTGTCAGTGGACGACTTGCTAAGATTTTAGTAAAGGAAGGTGCTCATGTAAAGAAAGGGCAGCCGTTATTCGTTATCGACCAAAGCCCTTATATTGCTGCTGTTGATGCCGCCAAAGCTCAGGTGTCCACTGCTCGCGTTGCACTCTCCTCTGCCCAGTTGAACTTAGATGGCAAGGAGAAGCTATATGCACAAAAAATGGTGGGGGAGTCCGACCTGCTTCGTGCCCGTCATGCTAAGGAAGAAGCCTATTCACAGTTGGAAGCGGCACTGGCTGAATTAGAATCTGCGCGTACCCAATTGGACTACACCACGATCTGTAGTCCTGTCGATGGCACCATAGGTATGATTGAATACCGTGTGGGTGATCTTGTTGAAACCGACGGCGAAAACCACATGGTAATCGTTTCAGACAACAACAATCTCCATGCATATGGTGCCCTCTCTGAGGAGACACTCTCTGAACTTCTTAAGGACTTCAACTGTAACTCTGCCGACGAGCTTCTTGAAAAGCTGCCACCTGTCACGTTTTATAGCAATTGGGGCTATAAGTTAGAGGAAAAGGGACATATTGATGTCATCAGTGGAACCATTGATCTGGACAATGGTGCCACTTATATACGTGCTTCCTTCCATAATCCCACGGAGAGATTGCGTAATGGCAGTAACGGCTATATCGAATTACCCTACATCCAGCACCATGTCGTTGTCATTCCACAGGAAGCGGTCGTTGATATCCACAATAAATATCTCGTCTATAAAGTGGTCGATGGGAAGGCAGTGGAAACGGAGGTGACAATTTTGCCTTATAATGACGGACAAAACTTTGTTGTGACGGCCGGTCTTGAGCAAGGCGATTCTATCATTGCCGAGGGAGCCGGATTCGTGACCGACGGCATGGAGGTAACAGAAAAGAAAGTCAAGAAAGGAGGAAAACAATCATGATTAGTCGTTTCTTTATCAATCGTCCTATCTTTGCCTGCGCCCTTTCAGTGCTTGTCCTTTTGGCGGGCATTGTAGGATATATCAATCTGCCTGTTGAGCAGTTCCCGAATGTGGCACCACCCGTGGTCACTATCAATACGGAGTACACTGGAGCCAGCGCCGAGGCTGTGATGAAAAGTGTGGTTACGCCTATTGAGGAGGCTGTCAATGGTGTGGAGGGCATGGAGTATATTACTTCATCGTCAACCAGTAGTGGCATGGCTACCGTCAGTGTTACCTTCCGACCTGGCACCGACCCCGACCTGGCACAGATCCGTGTCAAGAACCGTGTAGAGGAGGCTAAAGGCTATCTGCCCGCCGAGGTGCTGAACATTGGTGTGCAGGTGGAGAAGGAAGAACAGGGCATGCTGCGCATCATCGCCCTGGAGTGTCCCGACAATCGCTATGACAATGCCTTCATCACCAACTATTTCAATATCAACGTGCAGCCACGCCTGCAACGCATCGCCGGTGTTGGCAATATTCAGTTGATGGGCAATGTTTATAGCATGCGTATATGGATGGACCCGAAGATGATGGCATTGTACCAACTGAATCCAGAAGACATTATCAATGCGCTGGATGGACAAAACGTGGAAGCAGCCATCGGTACGTTGGGTGAGGATTCAAAGGGTACCTACCAGTACACATTGGTATATAGGGGGCGCTTGGAAAATCCACAAGATTTTGAGGATATTGTCTTAAAGACCGATGGCTTTAACGACCTGCACCTGAAAGATGTGGCTCGCGTAGAATTGGGTACGGTAACCTATGCCTGCGATAGTTGGGTGAACTCCCACAATGGCACGATAGCCATCATCACTCCTGCCACTGGCGCCAACGCCCAACAGGTGAACCACGAGATAGATCGGCTCATGGAAGAACTGAAACCACACTTGCCGGCAGGGTTGGAGTTCAAGGTACTCTTAGACACCAACGACTTCCTCGATGCCTCCATGAACGCGGTCTATAAGACGCTGTTTGAGGCCCTGTTGCTCGTCATCCTCGTGGTGCTACTGTTCCTGCAGAACTGGCGTGCCACCATCATTCCGTCAGTGAGCATCATCGTCTCGCTCGTGGGCACCTTCGCCTTCATGTATATAATAGGCTTCACGCTCAACCTCATCACCCTCTTCGCACTAGTGCTGGTCATCGGCACCGTGGTCGATGATGCCATCGTGGTGGTTGAGGCAGTTCAGAAGAAACTGGAAGACCCGACGACAACAGCCAAGAAAGCCACCCACCAAGCGATGCACAACATATCGACAGCCATTATTACTACCACCATTGTCTTTATGTGTGTGTTTATCCCTGCTGCTTTCATGGGTGGACTCAGCGGTGCCTACTACAGGCAGTTTGGACTCACGATGGCGATGGCAGTAGCTATCTCTACCTTCTGCGCCCTGACGCTTTGTCCGGCGCTGTGTGCGTTGTTGATGAAACCACGCTCCCCGGAAGGTGTTGAGGCTGCCGGCTCTTGGTCAGTACGCTTTCGTCATGCTTATAATAAAGCGTTCGATGCGCTGTTAGGAAAATACAGTAGGGCATTGGGCTGGTTTTTCCGTCATCGCTGGCTCGTGGGCTCATTGACGGCTGTCAGCATTGTTCTGTTGGCCTGGATGCTCTATAGCACGCCTACTGGTCTGGTGCCCGACGAGGACACAGGCATCGTCTTTGTAGATATCACCACACCATCAGGTTCTACATTGTCGCAGACACAAAAGACGGTGAAGGAAATGTCAGAAATCTTGGAGAACGACCCCGATATGCGTGGTGTTGGTTCGGTGGCCGGCTGGAACATTCTGGGTGGCGATGGTCCTAACACTGGACTGGTGATAGGGCGCCTGAAGCACTGGGACGACCGTCAGGACGACGGCCACGACATCTTCAGCATCTACGACCGTATAGAGGCTGCCACCCATCAGGTGAAGAGTGGTTCGATGTTCGTGTTCCTGCTACCTACCGTCTTCGGCTATAGCTATAGTAACAGTGTGGAACTGTATGTTGAAGACTATGGTGGCGGTTCCATTACCAAGCTCAAGGAGGTGTCCGACGACTTCATGAAGGCGCTGGAAGCACGACCTGAGATAGAAGAGGTATACTCACCTTACGAAGTGAACTATCCGCAATACACCGTCACGGTGAATGCCTCGTTGTGTAAGCGTTACGGTATCGAGCCTGCCAGCGTGCTCAGTGTGCTCAACGGCTATATCGGCGGTAACTATGCCTCACAGTTCAACAGTTTCGGAAAGCTTTATCACGTCATGCTGCAGTCAGATCCCAAATTGCGCATGAACAAAGACGCCCTGAACAACATCTTGGTTGTCACGGAGAAGGGTGCCTACACGCCAATCACTGAACTCATCACGCTGAAGAAGACCTATGGTCTCCAGTCAATCACCCGCTTCAACCTCTTCCAGGGTATCAGCGTAGAGCTGACGCCTGCCGAGGGTTACACCTCGGGCGATGTCATCAATGCCGTAAGCGAGGTGTCGACGACTACGCTACCTAAGGGCTATGGCTATGAATACACTGGTACGGCTCGTGAGGAAGCTGCTTCGTCATCATCCACAGCCTGGGTGTTTGCCATCAGTCTGCTGCTCGTATTCATCGTGCTCTGCTGTCTCTACGAGAGTCTGCTCATTCCTATGGCCGTCATGCTGAGCGTGCCATTCGGACTGGTTGGCAGCTTTATGCTCATCAATCTCGCAGAACTGGAGAACAACATCTATATGCAAGTGGGTATCATCATGCTCATCGGCCTGCTGGCCAAGACTGCCATTCTGATTACGGAATATGCCTGCGAACGCCGCCGTGAGGGAATGACCATCGTTGAAGCTGCATTCGATGCCGCCAAGGCGCGTTTGCGTCCCATCCTGATGACCGCCCTCACGCTTATCGTAGGTCTGATTCCTATGATTTTTGAGCGGGGTGCTGGTGCCATGGGCAATGTCACGCTGGGTCTGTGTGTGGTTGGTGGTATGCTTGTGGGAACGCTTGCCTTGTTGCTCTTCGTGCCGGTGTTCTTCATCTTCTTCCAGACGCTGGAAGAAAAAATCAAAACACACGCGGTCACGACTACACTGTCTATACTGGCAGTCGTCTGCCTGCTGTCGAGCTGTAAGACCTACTCTTCGTATCACTCTGACTCTACGGCCACCGATATACTGAAAGAGCAACTCAGTGCTATGGGTGCATCCACTACAGACAGTGCATCCAACGCATTGCCTGCTGACTGGCGCGAGGCCTTTACCGAGCCACGCTTGGCCGCACTCATTGAAGAAGCGCTTTTACACAATAGCGACCTTCAGACTGCTCATCTGCAAGTGCAGGCCGCCAAAGCCTCACTTCGCAGTGCCAAGGGCGAACTGTTCCCCTCCATAGGACTGGCAGCTAGCAAAGGCAAATCGCGATTCAAGAACGATGAATTCACTGCTATATCTTCGGGCTATAACCTCGGTGCAGAGGCCAGTTGGGAGATTGATGCCTTTGGTCGTATGCGAAATGCAAAACGAGCTGCTGCAGCCACTGTCGAGGAACAGATGGCCTACGAGCAGGCTGTGCGCACCGAATTGATTGCCACCGTCGCCACGGCCTACTACCAACTGGAAATGTACGATGCTCAGATAGCCGATACCCGCTCCATCATCAGCAGTTGGGAAGAGAGTATCGCCACGCAGCGAATACTTTTGGAGGTTGGCGAGGCTACCAGCGACGATGTTGACCAGTCAGAGGCTGCCAAGCTCGAAGCAGAGTCAACACTTGAGGAGCTACTGCTGCAACTGCGTCAGGCCGAGAATGCCCTGTGTGCCACGCTGGGACGTCCCTGCCAGCACATCGAGCGCGACTCGTTGGGCTCATCATGCATCGCCATCAATAATATCCCGTCGATTAACATCCGATCCTTGGCACAGCGCCCCGATGTCCGCCAGGCCGAGGCAGTGCTGAAAGCAGCGTTCTATGCCACCAACGAGGCACGTGCCGCTCTCTATCCCTCGCTGTCGCTCTCAGGCAGCATCGGTTGGACAAATGATATAGGCGAGATAGTCGATCCAGCCGGATGGCTGACGAACGCCTTAGGTTCACTGACGCAACCTCTCTTCCAAGGGGGTAAGTTACGAGCAGAAGTGAAGCGTGCCAAGGCTGAGCAGGAGGCGGCCAAGGTGGCTTTCCGCCAGACGGTGTTAGAGGCTGGCCGGGAGGTGAACGACATCATGGCCACAGAACAATATGCACGCCGGGCCATCAGCCTCAGCGAGCAACAGGTGGAGAAACTGTCGCATATCGCTGATGCCTCAAAGTTGCGCATGCAGTACGACGAGGATGTGAACTACCTGCAGGTGCTGCTGGCCCGTCAGGCCCTGCTTGAAGCCCGTCTGCAACTGCTCGCCCACCGCTATGAAATGATAGATGCCCACATCCGGCTATATAAAGCGCTGGGTGGAGGCATGGACAATCAATAAAGGTATGATATTAACAAATAATTGAAACAACGTGCTACAAGATTTTTGGAAACGCATTCCCTGGCAGGTAATACTTCTACTGTTCACAATACCATTCCTGCTGCGCAATCTGTTACTCCCAATGTTTGCCGATGACTATTCGTATGCCTTCATTTGGGACGGTGATAACTTGGGGAACCTGATGGACAATATCGGCCCTCGAGAGCGGATAGACAACCTGAGCGACATATTTATATCACAATGGTCGCACTATTTTACCTGGGGCGGACGCACCCCTGCTACGTTCTTAGCCCAGTTGTTTTCGTGGGTGGGTAAGGCATGGTTCAACATAGCCAATACTATCGTATTCATGCTGCTGATGCTGGTGCTCTACTGGATGGCTGTAGGCGAGGTACAGTCACCTGCCCGTCAGAAGGGAGTCTTCCTGTGGGTGATGTTATGTATGCTCTTTGGTGTCATGGACTACCCTTCCACGATGCTTTGGATGACAGGTGCCTGTAACTACCATTGGACTGGGTTGTGGGCGTGTCTTTTCCTACTGCCGTTTGTCACTCGCCGTCACCCATCTGCAGTAGTGATGGCTGGGGCAGGTCTTCTGGCGGGTTGGTCTGAGGAGGGCTGCAGTCTTGTGACTGTATTCATCGCATCATGTCTTTTATACAATGCCTGGCATCGGAAACGTGTTGAACGGTGGATGGTGGTAGGATTTGTGTTCCTTATCGCAGGCTGCGGGCTGCTCATGTTCAGTCCCGGTTCTGTAAATCGTGAACTATTAGACCTCAAGTATAATGCACCCTATTGTCTGCCTGCGGAAAAACTTTATACATGGGAGATGTTTCGTGACAACTTCATCGAGGGATTCCTGCCCATTATTATATGGGAGAGTTTCTTGTTTATACCAGTTTTACTGTCGTGGCGAGCAAAACATCATCTTGACAAACATATCCTTCTTTTCACAAGTGCGGGTCTGATGGTGCTTTGCGCCATGATGTTTGCACCAGAGTTTGCTTTGCGCACAGGCTTCCACTCAACGCTGTTCCTGACTGTTGCCTCTGGAGCAGCATTCAAAGAGTCGGCACCTTGGCTTAAGTCATGGATTAGAGCCACATCATTTCGTAGAATAGTTGCTAAGGCTGGGGCTGCTGTAGCTGTCGTTTACGGTCTATTGGTAATGGCAGGTTGTTTCTGGGTAGAGGTGTCACTACGCCAACAGGCCGATGAACGACTGGCTTATATCGAGCAGCACCGTGACGAGCCGTTGATTGTGGTGAAAGCCTTTCATATACCTCGCGATATAGACTGCTGGCTGGGTACTCGTTCGATAACTGACTTCCATCTCATCTATGGAGCGGACTTGGAGTACGAGCCTACCGATAACCGTTCGTTAATGTTTGCCCAATATCATGGACTGAAAGCCATCAGAACTGACAGAAAAGTGGACTGGAAAATCAAAAATAGAGAAAGTCTTTATAATAAAAAATGAACAAAGAAAACATCACTTATCCCATGAATGCCCTGCAATGGGAAACCTATGAAGAGTGGAACCAAGACAGGGCGATGACGGAATACAACACGATATTAGCAGCGGAGATGCCACGTGCAAGGGTTGATGCCAGTCGCATAGCCTCAGCCTGCCAGCGTGTACTCGATAGTCAGCGCTATCTGCATGCGCACCTCACGATGGATGCCGACGGCAATATCCAGATATGCGAGGACTGGGGCATGCCCAACCACATACATCGCTATGAGATGACCGATGTGGAATGGGATACTCGACGGGAGGAGCTGATACGACCTT
Organism: uncultured Prevotellaceae bacterium; assembly: GCA_900314985.1. Taxonomy (GTDB): domain Bacteria; phylum Bacteroidota; class Bacteroidia; order Bacteroidales; family Bacteroidaceae; genus Prevotella. Next base: position 14,376 of record OMXL01000025.1, read on the forward strand.
TTGACCTTTTCAAGGAACCGTCGTTAAGGCTGCATGTCGTGGCTACGGAGACGAAGACCATCTTGGTTATCGAGACCCACCACCTGCTCTTCGACGGCATGGCCCATAAGGCAGTGGGGTATGCCATCGAGGATGTGCTGCGTGGTGATGAGCCATACCAGCAGGGCGACCTCGCTGCAGATTTCAACCGCCTTGAGATAGCGGGCTACGGCAGCGAGGCGTATCTTCGAGCACAGAAAAATTACAGGGAAAGGTTTGAAAATGTCCGTTTCACCGACATCTGTCGAGCGCATGAATCCCCTTGGGGTAGGACGCTGGTGACACGCCCTCGTATCCCCGCCGCACCGATTAATGCCGGTTGCCAGCGTATGGGTGTGTCGTTTGCCGTCGTGTTCAATGCCGCCTACGCCTTGGCCTTGGGTCAGATGGCGGGTACAGAGAAGGTGGCGTTCTACACAATCAGTCATGGACGTGACCGCAGACATGGCAACCGCGTATATGGCAACTACCTAAGTTGCCTGCCGGTACTGATAGACACATCCCCAGAACAGACCGTCGGAGAACTGCTGAGCCAGACAAAATCACAACTCTTTATCTCCATGCGCAACAAGGTGTACCCCCTTTTCCACCTGTTGCGCGACCTTAGACTAGATGACATCGGTACGGAAATGAGTCCACAAGGCGTATATATATACGAGTACTTGGTGATTGATGGAGTAGAATACCCATCATACCATATTGAGACTGACCTGTCTCTTCAGCACCTCTCGACATGCATCCTTATCCGAGGTGACGAGTATGAACTGGCAATAGACGGTAGCGATGCCCTCTACACCCAGGAGCAACTTGACACACTTGCACGGCTGACGGGCGAGTATGCTATCAAATTGACAACAAGCGATGAAACGAATTCTATTAGCGGGCTACGGTAATATTGCCCATGCCTTTGAAAAGATACTGCTTGAACAGGAAACCGTCGGCAGCTACCAACTGACCGTCTGCGACATTGCCGACGGAAATGACATCATGGACTATCTGCCCCATCATCACGATGAGTTTGATGTGGTGCTTAACACCTCGCTTGCCAATAGTATTGCTCTCTCGAAAATGTGCATCGACTACGGACTGGATTACATTGATGTGGGTATCGAGGACGGCATTGGTAATCCAGACAGCACCCCCAGCGACTACACGGCGTTGATGAAGGAGATGATACAATGGAAGACCCACAGTCGCATCATGCTTGGTTTCGGTGTCAACCCTGGTATTTTGGAGCACGTTTATCAGAAGCATAAACCTGCGGGGTCACATTTTGCTTTTGAACTGGAGCATGACGATGCCCTCAGCAGTGAGCATAAGGTTTTCGGCACTTGGTCACCTTTTATGTATGTCGAAGAGGCTGTGTTTGCCGAGAAAGTCGTTGTGCGAAAGGACGGAACGCGAGTGGTTGACGAACAGCTTGCTGCCAATGGTGGCACGATGACACTCAACTACCACGGGGGTCAACGCCACTATCTTCCCATCCACCATGAAGAGTTGATGTCGATGATGATGTCGTGCGACGACCTGCTTGGTACGGCCTATCTTTTTCAGGCTCCTATTGCCATGCAAGAGTACTGCCTACGTAAAGGAAAACAACTGACGGACTACCAGATTTTCGCCATTCCCGTACCGCAGAATCTCCAGGGGAGCGATCAGGTAGGAATGCTCTTCTGGGACTGTGGGAACAATCTTTATTGGGTGAAGAATACCACACAGAACAAGGCTACGTGGTTGCGCTATGGGGTGAATGCCGTCTGCTGGCAGACGGCTACAGGCGCGTGGATAGCCTACCGGCTGCTCGATGCCACCAGCACCGACCACCCTCACACCATGACAGAACTGTCGCAGCTCATGCCTGATGCCATTGATGCCTTGCTCAACCAGATAGGTCTTACCTTCGAGGTAGAGGAGCAGCCATTCAATATCGAAGATTTCAAAAATAATATTATGTGTTATTTCTGAAGATTCAATGTCTGGTAAGCGTCTTGAAATCGAACCGGTTAGAGGACTGTTCTGGCAGATGGCCGTCCCCGTGATGCTGCAACAACTGCTGTTGTTGCTCAACAACGTCATTGACCGTATCTGGATAGCCCATATCCCTGATGTCGGACAGTTGGCTTTCACGGCCTCGGCTGTATGTGTGCCTATTGTATATATCATCATGTCATTGGCCGAACTGGTGGGTACGGGCATTGCGCCGCAGGTGGGCTATCATTTAGGACAAGGCAACCGACAACGTGCCGAACAGACCTTAGGGTGTTTCTTCCTATTCAATGTGGTGCTGGCCGTGTTGGTATGCGGTGTAATAGAGTGGCAGTGCAGTCCGCTGATAAGAATCTTTGGCGGTAGCGACCAGACGGCAGCACTGTCGGAACTCTATCTGCGCATCTCCACCCCCGGCAACGCCCTCTGCATCGTGTCGGGCGGATTGGCACCGTTTCTGTTGGCCCAGGGGCGTAGTAGGGAGGCTGGTATGGTGCTCGGCTCGGGCATCTTATTGAACATGGTATTAGACCCGCTGCTCATGTTCGTCTTCAACATGGGGCTGGCTGGTGCTGCCTGGGCAACTACCATTGCCGAGGCTGTAGCGGCTGTGTTGGCCATTGCCTGTCTGATGCGACATAGCGACATCCAGCTGAGATATACAAACATTCGGCTGAGATGGCATTTAATTGCACCCTGTCTGGCACTCGGTGTGACACCGATGGTGATGATGCTGGCCGAGACGGTGCAGATGGGTGTCTATAATCAGACACTCTACACCCTGGTTGGCGATGTAGGTGTAGGTACGATGGCGCTGGTCATCATGCTCCACGATTTCTTCTACTTCCCTGTCTATGGCATGGCCTTTGGTGTGCAGTCGATAACAAGTTATAATCTTGGAGCCAATCGTTGGGACCGGGTGTGTGAGAATGTGAAGATGCTGATGAAGTCCACTCTGGCGTGGTCGGTTGCTGTATGGCTGTTGATGATGCTCTTCACCCAGCCCGTGGTGCAACTGGTTATCGGCGATGGAGCCATGACCGACTATGCCGTGCCGATGGTACGACTGTCGTTCGTGGTATTCTTTATAGCTACCCTACAATTTGCCTGTCAGAGCACACTTCAGGCCATGAACCGCCCCACTGTAACTTTCTGGATCGGTCTTTCGCGCACGCTACTGCTATTGGTGCCACTGGTGTGGCTTCTGCCTAAATTGTTTAGCAGTCATGCCGATGCCTCTGTGTTCCTGGCTCAGCCTGTCACCGATGTCTTCGTTGGAGGTGCAACAATTCTGTTACTTATGAATAGACTCAAAAACATACCTTTAAAATCATAAAGACAATGAAGGCGAGTGGATGACACTGAAAGAGTTGTCAGCACTGCTCAAGCAACACTTCCGCGGCTATAAGGAAGAGCCCTCCACATTCCAGAAAATCGGCGCCATCCTTTCTCGTCCCGAATACAAATTCGAAAGTCAAAGGAAGACCGATGGCATGCAGTATAAGGTGAAGAAGCGTGAGTAGCGACCTCAATCGTCCAACGACTATGTCATTTTACTCCTACTTGTTCATCAAGCGCAGCATAGTTGCTATACGTTTGTCGCTCAATAGCTTACGTCCCATCTGACGAGCATTCGTCTTAACGGGATGCGAGGTAAAATCGGTGGTATTGAACGAATAGAGCAGCTGACGATAGTACTCCTTGGGATTGCGCTGGGGCAACATGAAGGGTTTAGTGGCATGACCATGGCTGTCGAGCATGGAGAAGTAGACGCGACTATAGAGGCCATCGTCACGACGACTGGTAAAGAGGAACCAGCGACTGTTGGTGCTCCAGTTGTGCAGACTCTCAGACTTGTCGCTGTTGACTTCATCCATAGGGCGGGAAACACCCGTTTGCAGGTCTAATAACCATAGGTCGGCCTCCGGATGCCAGACAGAGAAATAGCCATAGTCAAGCTGGGCGTACATGAGGTAGCGACCATCGTAGGACGGACGAGGCCACGTGACGCTCTTACCCGTCGCAGTGGTATTGATGAGCGTATCGACCTGTTGTCCTAATCGTCCAGTCTTGGCATCGAAACTGACACGGCAGAGGCTGTACTTCTCCTTGTCATAGTCTGTAGGATAGAGCTGTCTGCGAGCCGTGGTAAAGTAGAGCCACTTTCCATCAGGCGAGAAGACGGGGGTATTCTCGGCCCACAGCAGTTTCATGGTTAGCGTATCCTTCAGGATGGTGTGAGTCTCCGTATCGTAGATGAAGACGTCGGACATGCTGTCGTACACCTCGATGCGCTTGTTGTTGGCAGTATGGAACATCTGCGTGGTCTTGTTGGTAGAGAATGCGCAGTAGCGACCATCAGGGTGCCAATAGGGATAGACCATGGTGCCTCCCAGCGAGTCGTTCTTTGCAATGAGCACCTCGTCGACGCCGTTGCGATGCATCACGGTAGCACCATGGGAACCACGCACATGAAAGACATACTGGTCAGGATTGGTGCGATTGGCGGTATGACAGTTGATACACTGGTCGGTGACCTGCGTATTCTGTATCAGCGGTGTCTCGTCGAAGGTAGAGAGGTCGCGCTGGAAGAGTCCCATCTTGCTGTATATCTCGTAGCTGGGGGGAATGCGACGATAGGTGATGCCCCACTCGTCAAGCGGTTCGCTGCTGACCAGGATGTCGAACGTGCGATACTGCGTCCACTGCCCGTCTTTCTCCGCACAGACAGTGACAGAAAGCTTGCCGCCCTTGTTTTGCTTCAGCAGCTGGTGCCACTCGTCAATGTCGAAGTCGGCATAGTCGCCATTGGCATGCACTGCCCCACCCTTCGAGCCTTTCACCTCGACATCGATGGTCTCCACGGCATCGTCAGTCATCGAGAAGTTCAGCGGAGCGATGCCCACAGGAATCGTGACGCCGATATAGTCAGGATAGATGTCGGGCAGCGCATCGTTCTGCGTCACATTCTCAGGCACAGACTGACAGCCCACAAGCATCAGGAGCGACAGGGATAACAGGGTGATATGTAGTAACAGCTGTTTCATAGGGCACTTAGATAAAGAACAAATCTTCCGTATTCTGATAGGATTCACGCGATTTCTTGAAGAAAGGATTCTGATCAATCAACTTGGGATTGTCCACCAGCGCACGCATCCTCTTCGCCCAACCACTGTAGAAGGTCGTCTCGTCGAGGATAGACAGGTACTTCCGCGCCAACGCGTATTGTTCGGTTATGATGCAGAGCTCCGTCAGCGTTTTCAGCGCTCTGGCACTCTTGTTATAGTTGGGGATATACTCCATGGCCTCAAAGGCGGCACGCTGGGCAATGTTGGGCCAAAAGATATTGAAGGCCAGGTCGCTGACCATAAAGGCTGACGAGAGGGTACCGAAATAGACCACAAAATGCAGGTCGCCAATGCAGAACACGGAGGGCTCTTGCTGGAAATTGGCTTGTGGTGGCGCTATCTTGGCGAGGAATTCGTTGATGCCCATCTGTCCCGTCTGATGATAGGCATAGAGCCAGGCACTTCTGACAGCAGGAGATTCTGGCGATTTGAACTTCTGCAGAATTTTATTCCACGCATGCTGGCGCATCAGCATATCACATTCCATTTCTTCGTAGGTACCCATCTTCTTGGTATCACTCCACTTGTAGTCGATGCCTTTAGCAACTTGTTCCAGAGGATAGGGCGTCACGTAGGAACTGCCTATCAGACAAGCGGCAAACAAGGTGGCCGTCAGGGGAATCCAACGGATGCTACAGAGTACAAGTAGTGCAGCCAAAGGACCCGTCAGCCAATACATGACGGGAATCAACAGACAAAGCACTACCAGTCGGATGCGCTTGTCTCCGACACCCATCACCAAGCACCCGACACCCATCACCAACAGTGCTGCCACTGTAGGCGTCAATGGAACACGAGGCTGCATGGCCAGATACCAGAAGAGGCAGGAAGGAATCAGCGATAGCGGAAAGCGCACCTTGCTCTTGATGTTTGGAAAGAAGCGTAACAGCAAATGCGACATCAGCTGTTGCGCTATCACAAAGAGGACGGCATAGACCAACGCCGCATTGAAAGGATTCAGAAAGAACTGTGCAATACCCTCGCCCAGATACTGAGCCAGACCACCAGGCACAGCCAAGCGATCCAGGAGGTAGTCAGTGTTCCACAGGAACAATACTGACATTTCCCTTGTCACAGGGATAAAAGGATATAGGAACAGCCAGAAACAGAATACGACGATAGCCAAAAAGACCACCGTGATATGTTCCCAGTATTTAGACAATGCAGTCATATCTTTCATGAGTTTCCAATTATCGGGCAAAGTTACAAAAAATTGTGCAAACAGCAAAGAAAATAACAAAAAGATGCTGCACCAAAATGATGCAGCATCCTTGAATAATATAAAGGTTCAGGTGATTAATATCCAGCATTCTGTTCACAGTCAGGATTCATCAGAATCTCGTTCTCAGGAATTGGCATGAACATCTTCTCCATCTTGAAGTCGAAGTCACGAGCAGTGCGCCACTCCTTGATAACACTCTTACCCTTCTGAGGCAGTGTGTTCTTTGGATAAACGGTATTTACGTGATCCTCCAAGAAGCCAGACTTGTGCATATCTGAACGCAGGTAAGGCTCAGCAGAGAACTCCTTACGACGCTCCTCATTAACAGCAACCTTCCAAACTGGAGACTGATAGCCCTTAGCTGACTTGATACCAGCATAGTATGTCTGAGCATCGGGAACTGTCACAGCAGCAGTATTGAATGCGAAAGGATAGTTACCGTCCAAGTCAACAGCATCGCCATGACCCTGATCTTTATAGAAGTCAGCCATTCTCTGGAAGTAAGCAACATGGCTGCTCAGGTCCTTACCAACTTCGAGGTTACCGAAGGCACGCTCACGAATCTGCTTAATCAGAGCCCAACCCTCAGCGTCCTTACCGAGGTTGAAGCAGCACTCAGCCTGGTCGAGCAGTACGTTAGCATAACGCTTGAAGTAGATATGGTCGGGCAACCAGAGGTTACCGGTATCCCAGTCACAACCACGACCGTTACGCCAGTGCTTGGTAGACCATACTGTAGGAGCGGGGTCTGTAGAAGTCCAGTGGTAACCGCACCAGCCTACGAATTCCTGATTGAAGGGGTTGAAGCCAATGGGGTGCTGCAGGTCGTAGATACCGCAACCAAACTCAGAATCATAGGTGGGGTTATCCTTACCATTAGCCAGCTTCTCAGTCAGATACTGAGCATAGTACTTATTGTAAGCATTGTCAGAATAGATGTATTCTTCAACATCACCTTCTTCAGCTTCCTTCTTGGCAACAACAGTACCATCCTTCTGCTTGAACCACTTGTAAGGATGCTCCACATTCTTCTCATCCTTCCACTTAATAGTATCGCCATTAGCATCAAACTGAACACTTGAGTAACCACGGATGTACTTCTTGTTCTCAGCAATCCACTTAGCAGAGGGCTTTACACGCTGCTCCCATGTGGGGTGCTCAGTACGCAACTCAGCAGGAACGGTAGCGGTAACCATTGATCCATCACGACGCTTGTCGAATGAACCTGCATATGGACCATCGAGATAATTCTCGAAGTCGTCATACAGCTCCCAAGACATCTGGTAAGTACCCCATGCGCCATTAGATGTAGGACCAAAGTAGAAACCAGTCCAACCCTTAGCGTTAGCAGTCTGAGAAGCATCCCATGAACCAAAGTTGTCACCAGTGTTCAGCAGAACCTGCCAGATGCACTCCTTTGGCCAAGCCTCAGCAGCATCGTACAGAGCTGTGAAAGAGGGGCTCAGTTCATATTCGCCACTGTCGATAACCTTCTTGAAAGCATCGTAAGCCTTCTGATAGCATTCCTTAGCCTTCTCGGGAACAGTGTAAGCCTTCCACATGTAGGCGTCACCCAGGAATGTCAGAGCCATACCCTTGGTGCAACGACCATACTGGCCTTGGAAAGGTTTCCAGTCGAGCAACTCAGCAGCCTGCTCGAAATCCTTAATCACGAAGTCCCACATCTCTTCGAAAGAGCTTGCCTTAGGCTTGGTGGGGTTAGTCAGATAGGTCTCACCAGTAATCAGCAGGGGAACACGACCAAAGGTGTTAGCCAGACCAAAGAACTCGAAGCCACGGAGAGCCATAGCCTCACCCTTCAGATGCTTCTTAACATCCTCAGAAATAGCTTCTGCTTTCTCAAGACCTGCCAAGAAGTCATTACAACGAGCTGCACAAGTGTAAGACTGAGTCCAGAAAGTCTTCAGCTGATCCTGAGAGGCTGTCCAGTTCTGAGTCATGAAGTCCTTATCCCAACCAGAAGCCTGAGAGTCCATCGTGGGGTGGCATCCGTTAAAAATCCAATACTTATAGGGGTCATCGTTCGTACGGGGAAGGAGCTGATCGTAGCAGCCCGTCATACCCTTGATGGCGTTGGCATCGCTCTCGAACATAGCATCACCCTCAAGCATTGAGTAGTGTGTTACGTCGAGGAATTTATCGTTGTCGCAGGAAGTCAGGCCTAAGCCCATTGCACCGCACAACGCTGCACCGAAAATGAAATATTTTGTTTTCATATCTGTTTTCTTCACTAAATTTGTATTTCTTATATTCATTAGAAGGTTACGTTAATACCACAAGAGTAGGTACGTGGCATTGGGTAACGACCAGTGTCAAGACCAGTGTAGAGTACTGAACCCTGACCGCACTCAGGATCTCCATACTTGTTGTAGCCAGAGATGCAGCAAACATTCTGTACAGAGAGATATACGCGGGCACTCTGGAGCATGCACTTCTTAGCAATCTCGCGTGGGAGAGTGTAACCAATCTGAATGTTAGAAATCTTCAGGAAGTCACCATTCTTAACCCATGCATCGCTGGCGCGCATGTTGTAGTTCTCATCGAGGATAGACAGACGAGCCTCGGTACCAGTAGGATTGCTGGGAGACCAAGCGTTAGAAGCAGCCTCTGACAGGATGTTAGGAGATGTACCATCATCAGAACAGAACATATTGGTCAGACGCATTGCTGAGTAAGAGTAGATATCCTGGCCAAATACACCGTGCATCTGCATGGTGAAGTCCCAGTTCTTATAGGTAGCACCCAGAGTAATACCGTAGTTCAGCTTGGGGAAGCCATTGCCGAGGATGTCCATATCCTGCTCGTTGAGGGTACCGTCACCATTGAGGTCCTTGAACAGGTAGTCACCCAACTGAGCCTTCTCCTGACCCTGAGCCTTAGCCTTTGCCAGCATGTCAGCATCAGTGATGATACCTTCTACGCGATAGCCATAGAATGAACCTACAGCCTCACCTTCCTTACAGATAGAGTGGTTACCCCAGTGATAACCGTCAGCAGCACCTACGGCACCAGTGTTAGAGCCGTCGCCAGTTCCCTGACCAGATGAGTCAGAGTTAGTGTTGTAGATAGGATCACCCATCTTCTTAACCTCGTTCTTCAGAGTAGAACCAGTCAGAGTAGCGTTGATGCTCAGGTCCTTGTTGATGCGCTTGTTGTAAGCGATGCTGAACTCAAGACCCTTATTCTGGATCTCACCATAGTTGGTGTAGATCTTGTCATAACCTGATGAAGGACGGATGTTGCGATAGAGCAGCAGGTCCTTAGAGGTGCGAACGAAGTAGTCCAGTCCGATAACCAGCTGACCACCGAAGAGAGCAGCGTCAAGACCGAGGTTGGTCTGCTCGTTGGTCTCCCACTTCAGGTCGGTATCCTTCAATACATTGTAGAAACCAGTGGTGATATTGGTTGAGCCAGTGCCCATACCGATAGCATCAGTATTATTATAATAGATGTAACGACCATCAACGTTCAGACCTGTCACAGCCAAGTCAGTAGCACCACCTGAGTTACCAGTCTGACCCCAACCGAAGCGGAGCTTCAAGTTGTCGATCCACTTGATGTCCTTCATGAAGGCTTCCTCAGAAACGCGCCAACCAGCAGCTACAGAGGGGAAGGTACCCCAGCGGTTACCAGAACCGAAGTTAGAAGAACCATCACGACGGATAGTAGCAGTCAACAGATAGCGATCCATCAAGCTATAAGAAGCACGACCGAAGTAAGAAATCATGCGGCTCTCCAGATTCAGAGCACCATTAGCATTACGTCTGTTAGCCTGTGTAGTCAGACTCAGGTCACGGTTGTCCTTAGAGTCATAACCAATAGAAGAACCGTTTACCCACTGACCATAGTTGCGAGAAACTTCGTTACCGAGCATAACAGTTACATTGTGAATGTCGTTGCTCCAGTTATAAGTCAGGGTATTCTGGATGTCTAGAGTCTGGCTCTCGCTGTTACCGAGGTCGAAACGATAGTTATTGCCCTCTGATGGATTGTAGTAAGCATCGCCATTACCCTGAGTAACGTCAATGCGCTGACCGTTTACATAGTTTACGCGGGTAATACCACCATAGAAGTTCTCGTTAGAGCTTGCAGTGTAGTCATAAGAAACGAGGGTCTTCCAAGAAAGTCCCTTGATTGGAGTAATGGTCATGTAACCAGTTGCCAGTGTACGGTTGCTGCGGTTGCGGCCGTTTTGCTCCATCTGCTTAGCATACATGTTACCCAGAGTAGTTCCCCAGAAACCATCGTTGAAGTTCTTACCACCAGTGACATCACCATAGGTACCATCAGGGTTCACTACATTAGGAGAAACATAGGTACCTGCGGGCACGCCTGCGTATGTAACAGTTGAACTGGTGATGAAGTCCATAGAAGGACATGCGAAAGCATAGTCACGCAGAGAAGAAAGGTTACCAAAGTTACCAACAGACTTGTTAGAACCATAGTTATCGGTGTGAGTCCAAGCAACATCTGCGCCAAAGGCCAGATACTTGTTAACCTCAGTCTTCACATTAGCACGAGCGTTGATACGCTGGTAGCGGGTATTAACAACGATACCATCGTTGCGCAGATAACCTACAGAAGCATTGTACTGTGTCTTGTCGTTACCACCAGAGGTAGAAACGTTATAGGTCTGACGCAGAGCAGTGCGAGTCATCTGATCCTGCCAGTCGATGTAGTTACGCTTGCCATCCCACTCTTCATTCCAGATGGGGTTCCACATGATAGCCTTTCCAGAGGCATCAACACTACCGTCGTTGATACGAGCCTGACGAAGGTTAGCAGCATACTGATCGCCACTGCATACATCAAGTGTAGAGCCCAGTGTCTGAAGACCCCAGTCAGCAGTAATATTAATAGTAGAATTACCCTTCTGACCATGCTTGGTGGTAATCATGATAACACCGTTAGCACCTGCAGAACCGTAGATGGCCGTAGCAGAAGCATCCTTCAGCACGTCGATAGACTCAATGTCACCAGGAGCTACGAAGCTAGCGTCAGTACCAACCTGTACACCGTCTACAACGTACAGAGGAGCTGCACTACCGTTAATGGTGGCGACACCACGAATACGAACCTGTGCCTTAGAGTCAGGAGAACCGTCCTGCATGGTGACAATCACACCAGGAGCAGCACCTTGCAAACCTTGGGCAACATTGACTGGAGCGCGCTTCATCATGTCTTCAGTGTTTACAGAAACCACTGAACCCGTGATGTCACTCTTCTTCATGGTACCGTAACCAATAACAACCACATCATTCAGCATCTGAGCGTCTTCTTTCAGTACGACGTTGATTTCGCTCTTACCAGCGACCTTCACTGACTGAGAGAGATAGCCCACATACGAAATGTTGAGCGTTGCGTTAGAGGCAGCCTTGACAGCAAAACTACCGTTGATGTCGGTAATTGTACCATCGTTGGTTCCCTGCACTTTGACGGAGGCACCGATAATCGGCTCACCTAACTCGTCGTTAACAGTTCCCTTGATCGTGCTCTGTGCGTACGACATTCCGAACGGAATAGAGCAGAACAGGAACAACAAAACAAATTGTTTTTGTAGTGTCTTAAAGTTCCACATACTTTTGTTTAACAGTTAATAATTAGGTTAGATATAAAAAATAAATTTATTTTAACGTCTTAGTTAAGAGACGCTGCAAAGGTAAAAAAAAATCAAATTGGTTAGTTTATTTGTTGTAACAAAAAGTTTACGCAGTTTTTCATCTGTAACGTAAAATAAATTTTCTGTCAGTTTTTATGGACATAACAGAAGAAAGTAGATATTCTCTCTAAGTGCTACACATTTTTTAACAGACAGGTTTTTATGGTTTTTTATTGGATTTAATGGGTATTTATTGGTTGTTACTGGTCTGGGTTCTCCACGAATCCCTGGTATTCAGGGGCCAAGGCAGACATCACGCTGTCGTAGGCCTGATTCATCGTAGCTTGGATATTCTGTGCCCCCTGCCCTATTGGATAGACGGGCTGGTGGATAGTCAGCGACAAGGGGTGCCACGTAGCGAAATGCCAGTCTTTCATGCGGGGCATGATATTGAACGAGCCATTGATGGTCAATGGGACTACAGGCAACTGTAACTCGTCAGCCAGTGCGAAGGCGCCTTTCTTAAAGCTTCCCATGTGGCCTGTGAACGAGCGGGCACCTTCTGGGAAGACAACGACAGAGCAGTTGCCCGTCTCAAGGGTGTGACGTGCAGCCTCGTAGGTAGCCTTCACCTTGCTGGGGCCTCGTTTGTCGACAAAAATCTGGTGTGACTTGCGACAGGCATAGCCCACAAACGGAATCTTATTGAGTTGGTACTTCATCATCCACTTGAAGTTACGACCTAAGAAGCCATAGATCAGGAAGATGTCAAAGGCTCCCTGATGGTTGGCCACAAAAACGTACGACTGGTTAGGTTCCAGGTGTTCACGACCCTCTACCTTTACAGGTAATAGGAACACGCGCGTAATGATGCGTGCCCACCAGCGACCAGGATAGTAACCCCAGAAGTGGCCGTCGCCAAGGGCACAGCCTGCGCCCACCTCGATGGCAGTGATGATGGTGACAAGCACTGTAACGGGCAGTGCGATGAACAATTGGTAGATGTAATACAAATATTTCATGGAGAATGGAGAATTGAGAATTGAGAATTGAGAATTGTTAATTGAGAATTATTGTTTTCGTTTTAAGGTAATAACGGTGATTTCTCTAGGCTGGTTCAGACGGAACGGAATAAGCGAGCCAGCGCCTGTGGATACATAGATGGCACGCGAACCTTCGTAGGTCATCCCCTCCCACTCCTGATAGGCCAAGGCCACGGGCGACCAGCCAAAGAGGGAGAACTGTCCACCATGCGTATGGCCACTCAACGTCAGCTGGGCGTTACACTCGGGCAGTATCTTCTCACGCCAGCAGGTGGGATCGTGCTGGAGCATGAGGACAAAAGGGAAGCCCCCTCCAACCTCCCCCAAATGGGTGAGGCTTTGCGAGGAAAAATTCAAACCTGTAAGTGTCTTGTCGACATCGCCTTTCTTGGGGGCACGATCGGCAACGCCCCAGTTCTCCATACCTGCCACCACGATGGAGTCGGAATCGCGATGAATGATGCGATGTTCGTTCAAGAGCAGGTCGAAACCCATCTTGCGAATGATATCCTGTGTCAGTTGACAGTTGCACCTCTTCTCAGCATCGTCGCAATTCTGATAGACATCGTAGTCGTGGTTACCCAATACAGCATAGACGCCATCATGGGCAAAGAGCTGGCGGAAAGTCATCATGGGTGGTATGAGTTCCTGAGGTTGGATGTTCTGCATGTCGCCCGTAAAGACAATCATGTCAGGTGCCTGACCATTGATGCTGTCTATGAGTTGTTGCACCATTCCTTCGCCATGATTCACCAGAGTACCCACATGGGCATCGGAGAACTGCACAATGCGATAGCCATCGAAGGCTGCAGGCAGGTCAGCACTGGCAAACTCGATATGGCGTACCACCAAAGGACGGAAGCCTGCCGTCATTCCATAAACCACAAAGGCGATGATGACAACAGCAAGGGCAAAGCCCACCTTACGTCCATAGCGTCGGGGCATCAGCCAATGACAAAGCAGGTAGGCGATGGCAGGCAACACGAGGAAACCTACGACGAGGAAGAACGTTATGGCGAGACGGGCAATCATATAGAATTGAGAATTGAGAGTTGAGAATTGAGAATTGAGAGTTGAGAATTAGAGGTTGGCACTTAGGTATTTCCGAACGACTTCTACTGGCAAGCCACGACGACGGGCATAGTCACGGAGCTGGTCTTCGCCAATGGTGCCCAACGAGAAATAGCGGGCCTGCGGATGGGCTATCATCAGACCAGACACGCTGGCATGAGGTTTCATGGCCCCACTCTCCGTCAGTCGGATGCCTATCTGGTGGAAATCAAGAATCTCATTGAGCAGGAAATTGAAACTGGTATCGGGCAACGACGGATAACCCACAGCAGGACGAATGCCCTGGAACTGTTCGACGTGGAGCTGTTGCATCGTGAGATTTTCGTCAGGCGCATAGCCCCAATAGGTCTTGCGCACAGCTTCATGCATACACTCTGCGGCAGCCTCTGCCAAACGATCTGCCAGCAGTTGTACCATCATCTTCTGATAAGCGTCGTTGTCGAAGTCTTTCTCCATGCCCATATCCACCGTAGTGGCAAAGAGACCTATTTTAGAGGTGAGGGGTGAGGGGTTAGAGGTGAGAGGTTGGATGAAGTCAGCCAGGCACAGGCACTCGCTGTCAGGCTCTTGCTGGCGTAGGAAGGGCAGACGGACCGTTCCATCATGGTTATCAACAACAATATCATCGCCCTCACTATGGGCATCCAACAGTAGAAAGAGTGCATGAATCTTGTAGCGGCCTTCCAAATCAGACAACACAGCGACAGCCTCCTTCTGCAACTTCTGGCGCTCTGCCTCGGGCTTGTTGTGCATGCCCCAAGCATAGAAGAAGTAGTCCCAGTTGATGTAGGGCGTGAGCTGGTGTATGTCGTAGTCAATAATCATGGATGACGGAAAGTGATGGCCTCGCCAAGAACATCGGCAGAGACCTGACCATTCGTATAGACTGTCTGACCATTACACAGCGTACGCTCTACGCGCCATTGATATTGATGCCCTTCCATAGGACTCCAGCCACACTTGCTGAGGATGCAGTCGCTGGTGACAGTCCATGGCGTCTTAGGACGTACGATAGCGATATCAGCACGATAACCTGGACGCAGGAAGCCACGCTGCTGGACGCCAAACAGACGGGCAGGATTATGACACATCAATTCGACCAATCGCTGAATGGTCAGCACGCCCTCGTCAACGAGTTCGAGCATGGTGACCAGCGAGAACTGTATCATGGGCATACCAGAGGCTGCCTTGGCACACCCACCCTCTTTCTGACTGAGCAGATGGGGAGCATGGTCGGTAGCCACCACACTGATACGACCATCATTAAGCGCCTCGCGCAGCATGAACTGGTCGACAGGCGTCTTGATGCTGGGATTCACCTTGATGCGCGCACCTAAGCGCTCGTGGTCGAGCTGGGTAAAGAACAGGTGGCCTACGCAGGCTTCAGCGGTAATATGAGCCGCATTCTCTTTGGAGGGGGCTGGGGGGAGACATTCCAGCTCTTCCGCCGTCGAGATATGTGCTACGTGCAGGCGCGTACCATATTTATTAGCTAAGGCCACAGCCTTGCGTGTTGACTCCAGACAAGCTTCCTCTGAGCGTATCATGGCATGCAGGCTGACAGGGGGATCTTCGCCCCACGCCTCTTGCGCATTGGCCATATTACGATTGATGATGTCTGTATCTTCGCAATGTACCATCAGTGGCAACTTGCAGGTCTTGAAGATGCGCTCCAGAGCCTCCTGACGATCGACAAGCATGTTGCCCGTAGAAGAGCCCATAAAGAGTTTGATGCCAGGAATACGGGTAGCATCGAGTTGGCTGAACAGGTCGGCATTATCGTTGGTAGCACCAAAGAAGAAAGCATAGTTCACATGACTCTTCTTGGCAGCCAGCGCCTGTTTCTCCTGCAATGCCTCGAGCGTGGTGGTCTGCGGATTACAGTTAGGCATATCGAAATAGCTCGTCACGCCACCAGCGGCAGCAGCACGACTCTCGCTATCGATGTCAGCCTTGGCAGTCAGTCCTGGCTCACGGAAATGCACGTGGTCGTCAATCACACCAGGCAATACATAACAGCCCGAAGCATCAATCGTCTCGTCAAACGATGCTTCGGGCTGTTGTTTACCTATTTCTATCATAGTGCCGTCTTCAACAACAATGTCGCCATTGAATACGCGGCCTTCATTGACTATCGTTCCTCCCTTGATGAGTGTCTTCATGGCTGGGGTACATTGGTCAGTGGAACTGCAGGCTGTACGGCAGCAGAGTCAGGCAGCGGTGCTGCGACATCGTCCACATCCTTGGTACCGTTCATGCGAGCTTCATTCTCTTGGGCAGTCTGATAATAGTCGCGCACATAGGGGTCGCTCTTGAACTTATCAGTGGCCTTCGACATGATATCCTCAATCTGAGGAGTCAGCACAGGATAACGGTATTGGCTGGTAATCATCATGAAGATGCCCGGGCCCAGCACGTTATCGAAGTTGTCGCAAATGAACTTCGTAACCAGTTTGTCCTCCTCTTCAGCAATCTGATCAGCCTCTGCACTGAGTTGGCGATCAATCTGCTCTTCATCGACACCTTCGAGCAACATCTGACTCTGACGGTGAGAGAGCTCAGTCAGACGATTCGTCAGCTGGTTGTGCTTATCAATAAACACATACAGGCTGTCGTTCAGCGGAGTACCTCCAACGCTCTGCACAGCATTCTCAATGCGGATCACGATATCGCCCTCTTCCAGTACGATAGGCATGATGCTCTCGTCATCCATGAAGAGACTGACCATACGGACGGTATCCAACAGACCCGCAAAATGGAATTCGCCATGAACCATCTCGCAGGAGTCGATATTCTGAAGATCGTTGTTCTTCACAGCCTTCAGATAGAGCTTGCTGCCATCCAATGCAGAGATGGACGACGTTCCACGCACACTGTAAGAGCTGGCGCAAGAGGTTAACAATACCGTAGTAACGGCAATAATTGTGTAAAAGATTTTACTCATAGATATAGCTTACGTCTGAAATCATCGGCAAATGTACGATGATATCTTGAAATAAGAAAAATATTTGCGCAATTTTAAACTTTTGCGCAAATATTTAGCATTTATTTGGTGTCTTTCTCTAATTCGTTGGCTATACGATGACTGGTATAGAGTTGTAAGATGGCTGCCACAAGCAGTACGACAACCCAGTTATTGTGTACATATTTTATATAGCTCAACTGGTCGAAGCCAAGGAAGTTCGACTGATTGGCTATCATCAGCAGACCAGTCACAAGGAACAACACGTCGCTGATCATCTGAATGCGACGCAGACGACGAATGGTGAAGTCCCTACCCTCATAGCGCTGGCGCAGCTGCATAGCGACAAACAACAAGGCACCGGGAGCAAAGACATAAGGGGCCCACGAAAGGAACAGAACATTGGCACCAGCGCCAACAACCATCAACAATCCTCCTACTAACATCAGGAGTCCCTCCCACTTACTCAGCTGTCTCATCATTCAATATACTTTTTCCTGTTTGCTGGTCGTCGCTGAGCACAAAGATGTCCTCGTTGTCGGCCTTCATAAAATAACGCTCTCGGGCAATCTTCTTGATAGCCTTCGGATCGCTGTCAAGTACCTTAATCTGCGCCTGGTCGTTTCTGTTCTGTTCTGTGTAACGATCTATCTCGTCCTGCAACTCATTGATACGCTGCTTATTGGCAATATGATGCCATACACTATTCTCGTCGACAAAACCTATCACGATAATGCCTATCAATGTCACGACGATATATTTCAACGCCTTGACATGATAGATTCGGAGCAACACAGATTTGAGCTTTTTCATACTTTTCTCGCTATTCGCTTGCAAAGTTACAATTTTTTTTGGTAACTTTGCACCATAAATCTCAAAAAAGTATGGAATACATTGTATCAGCACGAAAATACCGCCCGATGTCGTTCGACACAGTGGTAGGTCAGCAGGCACTGACCACTACGCTGAAGAATGCCGTCAGCAGCGGAAAGCTGGCTCATGCCTATCTCTTCTGCGGACCACGTGGTGTGGGTAAGACAACCTGTGCACGAATCTTTGCCAAAGCCATCAACTGCCAGTCGCCTACGGCCAATGGTGAGGCCTGTGGACAGTGCGAGTCGTGTCAGGCCTTTAACGAACAGCGCTCGTTTAACATCTTCGAGCTTGATGCTGCCTCCAACAACTCTGTGGAGCACATCAAGACGCTGATGGAGCAGACGCGCATTCCACCGCAGGTAGGTAAATACAAGGTATTCATCATCGACGAGGTTCACATGCTGTCGACAGCCGCCTTCAACGCCTTCCTGAAGACGCTGGAGGAGCCACCCGCACACGTCATCTTCATCTTGGCAACTACCGAGAAGCACAAGATACTGCCCACCATCCTGAGCCGCTGTCAGATTTACGACTTCGAGCGCATGACGGTGCGCGATACCATCAACCACCTGAAGAATGTGGCTGAGAAGGAAGGCATCACCGTTGAAGAGGAAGCGCTGGCCGTTATTGCCGAGAAGGCTGACGGTGGCATGCGCGATGCCCTGAGCATCTTCGACCAGGCAGCCTCGTTCTGTCAGGGCAACATCACCTACCAGAAGGTCATTGAAGACCTGAACGTGCTGGATGCCGACAACTACTTCAAGATTGTCGACCTCGCCTTGGAGAACAAGGCCATGGACATCATGGTATTGCTCAACAACGTCATCAACAAAGGTTTCGACGGTGGTCTGCTGATACAAGGTCTGGCCAAGCATGTACGCAACGTACTGATGGCTCGCGACCCGCAGACACTGCCTCTGTTGGAAGTCAGCGACCAACAGCGCCAGCGCTACGAGCAACAGGCACAGAAGTGCCAGATACCATTCCTTTATCAGGCGCTGCGACTCATCAACCAGTGTGACATCAACTACCGCCAGTCCAGCAATAAGCGTCTGCTGGTGGAGTTAACACTCATTGAGATAGCACAGATTACTCAGCCTGATGACAGCGTAGGCAGTGGGCGTAAGCCCAGAAGATTGAAATCCCTGTTTAAGCAACTGACATCAGCCGTTCAGCCCCAGAAAGCAGCCCCGCAGGTAGCTGCTGCTGAGCGCGTGGTGCCAAGTGAGTCTAGTGACTCTAATTCATCTAGTGAATCTGGTGAATCTAGAGACTCTAGACCATCTAGAGAATCTAACCCCTCTGCTGCCCCCAAGCGTCCTATGCTGAAGTCGGCAGTCAGCATGTCGTTTAAGAATATCCTTGAGAAGTCGAAGCCAAAGAAGATGTCAGTCATTCCTGGCACCCTCGACGCCTCCGACCCTAATGCTACGCCCAAAGACGAGGAACAGTCCTTCAGCCAGCAAGACCTGGAACTGCAATGGATGCTGATGTGCAACCGCATGCCACAGAAGCTTAGTGGCATTGCTACGCGCATGAAGAATATGAATCCCGTCATCACTGAATTCCCCAATGTCGAGGTGACGGCAGACAACCAGGTAGCCCTCGACCAGCTGGAACAAATCAAGGGCAGCATTGCCAGCACCCTCAAACTCTATCTGCACAACAAATCCATCACCCTGACGCTGCGCTTAGCAGAACAGGAGGAGATAGCCCCTATCCTCTCGCGTCGCGAACAGTATGAGCTGATGGAAAAAGAAAATCCCTCAATCGGGAAATTGAGGGAACTCCTTGGTTTGGAATTAGCTTAATTATGCATTAAGCATTAAGCATTATGCATTAAGCATTAAGCATTATGCATTAAGCATTATGCATTAAGCATTAGATCAGCGTCATTCCAAGTTTCTTACACTCTTGTCGCATATCGTCAGGCCAGATAGAGGCTTGTATCTCACCAATATGTCCTTTGTGCAACAGCACCATGCAGAGACGACTCTGACCGATACCGCCACCAATAGAGAGTGGCAACTCATCGTTCAGCAGCTTCTGGTGGAAATACAGTTCCTTGCGCTCTTCCTTATCTTCTATGGCCAACTGGCGCAGCAGACTCTCCTTATCGACACGTATACCCATGGACGAGAGCTCGAACGAGCGTCCCAATACAGGATACCAGATCAGGATATCGCCATTCAGACCAGCCAGACCGTTCTCGCCTACTGTCGACCAGTCATCATAGTCTGGTGCACGACCATCGTGCTTCTCGCCATTCGACAGCTTGCCACCAATACCAATCACGAAGACAGCGCCATACTTCTCGCAGATGGCATCCTCGCGCTCTTTAGGTGTCTTGTCAGGATACATCTGGAGCAGTTCTTCAGCATGAATGAAGTGAATCTCCTCAGGTAGGAAGGGCTTAATCTGCGGATAGGTCTCGCAGGTCAGATATTCCGTACGGCGGATGGCGGCATAGATGCGGCTCACCACATTCTTCAGGAAACTAATGGTACGCTGTTCCTTGGTAATCACGGCCTCCCAGTCCCACTGGTCAACATACAGTGAGTGCAGGTTGTCCAACTCCTCGTCAGCACGGATGGCATTCATATCCGTATAGATGCCATAACCAGGCTCTACCTCGTATTCAGCCAGCGACAGGCGCTTCCATTTAGCCAGCGAGTGAACGACCTCAGCGCGAGCGTCGCCCAAGTCCTTGATGGGGAACGTCACTGCACGCTCCACACCATTCAGGTCGTCGTTGATACCCAGTCCCTTCAATACGAAGAGCGGAGCCGTCACACGACGCAGACGCAACTCGGTAGACAGGTTCTGCTGAAAGAACTCCTTAATCATCTTAATACCCTGCTCTGTCTGCTTAGCACCGAGCAGGGGCTGGTAGTCGATTGGTTTGATCAGTTGACTCATCTTATATTTGACTATTTGACAATTTGACTATTTGACAATTTACTATTTTACAATTTGCGACTGCAAAGGTACTAATTTTATATTAACAAGCAAGCAAAAAGCTAAATTATTTTGCAAAATGAAAGAAAAAGTTGATTATTCATTATCACTCTGTACACTACAACAATGCTTAAAAGATTATAATTCTCCATTCACCATTCTCAATTCTCAATTAAAATGTGTACCTTTGTCAAACTTTTACAGAGGTACACATTTTTTAGGTCCCGTAGCTTAGCTGAATAGAGCGTCAGATTCCGGTTCTGAAGGTCTTGGGTTTGAATCCCAACGGGATCACTTAGGAGAAAGGAGATAAAAAGTTTGCTTTCAAGATGAAGAAAGACGTAGCATTAGCATTATCGAGCGGTGGTGCAAGAGGACTGGCACACATCGGAGCCATAGAAGAGTTGGAAGAGCAGGAATACCGCATCAGCGCCGTTTCTGGCTGTTCGATGGGCGCGCTTGTTGGCGGCGTTTATGCTGCCGGCAAACTGAAGGAGTTCAGGGAATGGATGAAGACCATCGACCGCAAGAAGATGCTTGAGCTGACCGACTTTTCCTTTAGTCTGAGTCATCTGGTGAAAGGCACGCGCATCATCGAGGCCATCATGGAGTTTGTGCCTGACGTAGCTATCGAAGACCTGCCTATCCCCTACTGTTGCGTAGCCACCGACTGGAAGGCTGGTCGCGAGGTAGTATTCAGCAGCGGCAGCCTGTTTGAGGCCATCCGTGCCAGCATCTCGCTACCCACCTTCTACGAGCCCGTACAGAAAGACGGCATGATACTCATCGATGGTGGCGTGGTGAACCCCATCCCGCTGAACCGTGTCAAGCGCAAGGCTGGCGACATCCTGGTGGGCGTTGACGTCAGCGGCCACGATTACAAGAAGGAGAATGTGAACCACTTCAACTATTATACCATGCTGTCGCGCACCAGTTCGATTATGATTCGTCAGAACTCCATTCTGATGGCCAAACTGACGCAGCCCGACATGCTCGTAGACATTCAGATGAGCCGCTATGGGGGCTTCGACTATGACAAGTCAGAGAAGTTGATAGCCATTGGCAAGATGAAGACATCATTGGCCATCAGCAAATACGAGAACAACGTATAAAAAGAGTAAAAAAAACAAGCGGAGTTGCATGTTTGTCAAAGATTATTTGTACCTTTGTATCCGCTTACGCAAAGTTAGGGGCATAGCCCAGTTGGTTTAGAGCGCTGCAGTCACATTGCAGAGGTCCCCGGTTCGAGCCCGGGTGTCCCTACTAACAAGAAAAAGAGACTCACAAATGGAGTCTCTTTTTTCGTTATCTTCATCGTTATCATTTACTTCGCATAAGCCACTGAGCGTGTCTCGCGGATAACAGTAATCTTCACCTGACCAGGATACGTCATCTCGTTCTGAATCTTCGATGCAATCTGTCCGCTGAGTGCCTCAGTCTCGGCATCGTCCATCTTGTCGGCACCAACGATGACGCGGAGCTCACGACCTGCCTGGATGGCGTAGGTCTTGGTGACGCCAGGATAAGACATAGCGATAGCCTCCAAGTCGTTCAGACGCTTGATGTAAGCCTCTACAATCTCACGACGGGCACCAGGACGGGCACCACTGATAGCATCACAGATCTGTACGATAGGAGCCAGCAGCGTCTGCATCTCCATCTCGTCGTGGTGAGCACCAATAGCATTGCAGATATCGGGCTTCTCCTTATATTTCTCGGCAATCTTAGCGCCGTAGATAGCGTGTGGATCGTCGGTATCCTCATCGGGCACCTTACCGATATCGTGCAACAGTCCGGCACGCTTAGCCTTCTTAGGATTCAGACCCAGTTCAGCAGCCATCACAGCACAGAGGTTAGCGGTCTCACGAGCGTGCTGCAACAGGTTCTGACCGTAGGAAGAACGATACTTCATCTTACCCACGATACGGATCAGCTCAGGATGCAGACCATGGATACCGAGGTCGATAGCAGTACGCTTACCAGTCTCGATAATCTCGTTCTCCAGCTGCTTCTTCACCTTGGCAACGACCTCCTCGATACGTGCGGGGTGGATACGGCCGTCGGCAACCAACTGGTGGAGGGCCAGACGACAGGTCTCACGACGTACGGGGTCGAAGGCAGAGATAACGATAGCCTCGGGGGTGTCGTCAACAACGATTTCCACACCGCAGGCAGCCTCC
Source organism: uncultured Prevotellaceae bacterium (assembly GCA_900314985.1). Taxonomy (GTDB): domain Bacteria; phylum Bacteroidota; class Bacteroidia; order Bacteroidales; family Bacteroidaceae; genus Prevotella. The sequence continues at coordinate 37,461 of OMXL01000025.1, forward strand.
AGAGCACGGATGTTACGACCCTCACGACCAATCACACGACCCTTCACGTCGTCATTGTCGATATGGAATACGCTGACAGAGTTTTCTACAGCAGTCTCCGTAGCTACGCGCTGGATGGTCTGGATCACAATCTTCTTGGCCTGGGCATTGGCGTTGAGCTTAGCCTCGTCCATAATCTCGTTGATGTAGGCCTGAGCATCGGTCTTAGCTTCGTCTTTCAGCGACTCCACCAGACGGGCCTTAGCCTCGTCAGCGCTGAGTCCAGAGAGTTCTTCCAGCTTGGCACGCTCCTGCATCTGCATCTTCTCCAGCTCCTCCTGCTTCAGGGTCAGCAGCTTCTTCTCGTTGTCGATGCGTGTCTGCTGGTTGTCCAGTTCGTTCTTACGACGTCCCAGTTCCTCCTGACGCTGGTTCAGCGAAATCTCGCGCTGCTTCAGCTTGTTCTCGCTCTGCTGGATGTGCTGGTTGCGTTGCTGCACCTCCTTCTCCAGCTCTGATTTCTTGTTCAGGAATTTCTCCTTGACCTCCAGCAGTTTCTTCTCCTTGATGACTTCTGCCTCTTTCTGGGCAGCATCGACCATCTCATTATATTTCCCTTTGATGACAAAGCGGAAAACTAAAAAGCCACACACGCCTCCCAGTACAAGGGCGGCGGCAATGGCAATAATCGCAACAATGATGTTCATAAAAAATTATATATATATGTAGAGTTAATGTTCTTATTTCAGCGCGTCTTCAATCTCTGCAGTCAGGCGTGCAAGAACATTATCATAGGGCGAGGTATCATTGTGTGAACGCTCCTTCTGATACAACAGCGTCACGTCGATGAGGGTCATCAGCGCTATTGTATGATCACTCTTGCGCCCCTTGTATGCCTGCGAATAGGCATTGTAGCGCTCAGTGATGAGCTTGGCGGCTGCACGATAGTACTCCTCTTCATCGCGTTTGACGACGACTTCTATCTCTTCGTCGTACACGTGCAGCGTGATATGTAATCTGTCCTGATTTTGTTCTGCCATGGCTTGTCTCTCCTTAGTTACTGGTTTTCATCGCTGAGGATTGAAATGCACTTATTGACGTCTCGGATAAGCTTCGACAATCGCTCCTTGGCACCATCCAGGTTGCCATCGGTAATCTCAATCATCTTAGCCATCTTCAGCGAGTCATAGTCCGACTGCTTCTGAGCCAACTGCTCCTGCAACTGCTTCATCGTCTTCTCGTTGGATTCGAGCATCTGATAGAGCTCCCCGTTTTCCTTCTTCAGTTCTTGGAAACGGAGTAACATCTGACGCAGACGGGTTTCAAAAGTTGCTAAGGTTTTCTCGTTAGCAGTCATACCATTCTCACTTTATTCCACAAAGGTAATGTAAAAATATTGAAATGGCGTCATTCTGCCCGCCATTTTAATATTTTTTAATTCTCAATTCTCAATTCTGAGGAGCCTGCTTCTCTTTCTTTGCGAGCATTACGATGCGGAAGACGAAGTCGGTGACCCACTGCTGTGAGAAGCCGAGCTTCTGGTCATACTGGCGGATGGCAACCACGGTCTTCATGACACCAGGGTCTGTGAAGTCGTTCTTGGTGAAGATGTCGTTGACCGTCTTCTCCGTCATTGTACGCAGGGCACTCTTGAGGAAACTCGGCAGGCGCAACTTAAACTTCATCAGGTTGCCAGTCAGCATCAACAGGTCCTGTGAGAAGCCAGAGAACTGGTACATATAGGTCTGTACATCCTGTGGCTTCTTGCAACGCTTACGGATGCTCGTCTCAATCTCCTTGGTGAAGTTGTCGTCCATCTGGTACAGCTCCTTCAGCATCTTCTTACAGCGGGCCTTCTCAGCCAGACCTAACTTATTGTTCTGCGTGGGCACCTTCAGCGTAGCCTTGAAGGTACGCAGGTCGGGCAGTGCTGCCAGATTGGTGATGCCCAGGTCAGCAGCCATCACAGCCTGAAAATATACGCGAATCAGCGTCATGAAGTCCTCCATGCCGCCAACTTTCTCTTCCCCCTCTTTCTTTCCGAAAATTTTATTCAAAAAACTCATATTCTTTGTAACTTTGCATCAATTTGGCTGCAAAGTTACAAAATAAATTGAGAATTGAGAATTGAGAATTGAGATTTTTCTTATATAAGGTACAAAAAACAAGAGAAAAGCAATAAAAATGACTGCCGCAAGATAATTTTCAATTCTCAATTCTCAATTCTCAATTATTTTTTTTATTTTTGCACCGAAAAATTAAAAAAATATGAAAGGTATCGTATTAGCAGGAGGCAGCGGAACACGCCTCTACCCTATCACCAAGGGTGTGTCGAAGCAGTTGATTCCCATCTTCGACAAGCCCATGATCTACTATCCTATATCCACCCTGATGCTCGCTGGCATCCGTGAGATTCTGATTATTTCTACGCCTTACGACCTGCCCGCCTTCAAGCGTTTGTTAGGCGACGGTAGCGCCCTCGGCGTACGCTTCGAATATGCTGAGCAGCCTTCTCCTGACGGACTCGCCCAGGCCTTCATCATTGGCGAGAAGTTCATTGGCGACGACTGCGCCTGCCTTGTCTTGGGCGACAACATCTTCTACGGCAGTGGTTTCACGGGCATGCTGAAACAGGCTGTCAAGAGTGCTGAGGAAGATGGTCGTGCCACCGTCTTTGGCTACTATGTCAACGATCCCGAGCGCTATGGCGTGGCCGAGTTCGACAAGGACGGCAACTGTCTCTCTATCGAGGAGAAGCCCCAGAAGCCCAAGAGCAACTACGCTGTCGTTGGTCTCTACTTCTACCCCAACAGCGTGGTCAACATTGCCAAGAATATCAAGCCCTCCGCTCGTGGTGAACTGGAGATTACCACCGTCAATCAGGAATACCTGCAGAAGAAGAACCTGCTGGTACAAACCCTGCAGCGTGGCTTCGCCTGGCTCGACACCGGCACCCACGACTCGCTCTCCGAGGCATCTACCTTCATCGAGGTCATCGAGAAGCGCCAGGGGCTGAAGGTGGCCTGTCTGGAAGAGATAGCCTACAAGCGTGGCTGGATCAATAGCGACCAACTCCGCAAGCTCGCAGAGCCCATGGCGAAGAACGACTACGGCCGCTACCTGCTACGCTTAGCCGAAGAGAAATAAAAAAAGCGCTGATTCCTCAGCGCTTTTTCTTTACTGTTACTATTCTTCAACCTAAAGGTCGATTGCTGCGCCACACTTTGACCTCGGTCAAAGTGTGGCTTCGCAATCACTATTCGTTATTCACTATTCACTATTCACTAGCTTGCGCTACATGGCGCAAGCGCTAACTCCCAGCGTGGTCGTCAGTGCTGTCAGCACCGTCACGATGATCTGAATCACCGTCTTCCAAAATTCCTTGTTCTTCATACGCTTCTACTTCTTTGTAAACAACAATTATTTTTAATAAACCACGAAGGCCGAAGGGCTCGCGAGCGACAGCGAGAACGAAGTGGCAATTTCACTAATTTCACTAATTTTTTGCTGCGCCCTACATGTTTTTTTCAAACAGAAATTATCAAAAATTATTCAGAAATTAATTCGTTTAATTCGTTTAATTCGTGGTTTTAAAAATATCTGTTTA
>OMXL01000030.1 GCA_900314985.1 uncultured Prevotellaceae bacterium
TTCTTCATCAGCGAGCAGATGGTCATAGGACCTACGCCACCAGGAACGGGCGTGATGAACGAGCACTTAGGAGCCACCTCGTCAAACTTCACGTCGCCATTCAGACGGAAACCGCTTTTCCGCGACGCATCAGGCACACGGGTGGTACCAACGTCGACGATGACGGCACCATCCTTCACCATGTCAGCTGTCACGAAGTCGGGTTGTCCGATGGCAGCAATGATGATGTCTGCTGCACGGCACTCCTCTTTCAGCGTCTTGGAGCGTGAGTGGCAGACGGTAACAGTAGCGTCGCCATACTGTTTCTGCATCATCAGCTGAGCCATAGGCTTGCCCACGATGTTAGAGCGACCCAGGATGACGCACTTCTTACCGCTGGTCTCGATGCCATAACGCTTCAACAGGGTGATGATGCCCAACGGAGTAGCAGAGATAAAGCAAGGAAGACCAATGGCCATACGACCAACATTGATGGGATGGAAACCATCGACATCCTTACGATAGTCGATAGCCTCGATGATTTTCTGCTCGTCGATATGCTTAGGCAAAGGCAGCTGTACGATGAAGCCATCAACATCGTTGTCCTTATTCAGCTTGTCAACACAGGCGAGGAGCTCCTCCTCTGTGATGTCGTCCTCATAGCGAATGAGCGTGGACTTAAAGCCACAAGCCTCGCAGGCCAGCACCTTGTTCTTCACATACGTCTCGGAGCCACCATCGTGACCTACGAGTACGGCTGCCAAGTGGGGCTGTTTGCCACCACGGGCCACAATCTCTTTTACCTCTTCGGCAATCTCAGCCTTGATGGCTGTTGCCGTTGCTTTTCCGTCAATCAGTTGCATACACGAGCCCCCTAAGTTAGGGGGTTGGGGGTCTGAACAAGCGAACCAAACCCTATAATATGTTCTACTTGGAGTCTGCGCTTGTTCAGACCCCTATCGTCCCCTAACTTAGGGGACCAAAGCCCTTACCACGCATCTTCATGGCTGCTGCCATCTGTGCCATCTTCGACGAGCCTGCACCCGTAATCATGCGCATCACCTTACGCGTCTGGTCAAACTGTTTCAGCAGACGGTTTACCTCCTCAATCTTCGTACCTGAACCCTTGGCAATGCGCAACTTGCGGCTCTGGTTGATGATGTCAGGATTCTGACGTTCCTTGGGAGTCATGGACTGGATGATAGCCTCAATACCCTTGAAGGCATTGTCGTCGATATCAACATCCTTCAGCGCCTTACCCACGCCAGGAATCATGCTGGCGAGATCCTTGATGTTACCCATCTTCTTGATCTGCTGAATCTGACCCATGAAGTCGTCGAAGTCGAACTTATTCTTGCGAATCTTCTTCTCCAAGCGCTTAGCCTCTTCCTCGTCGAACTGCTCCTGAGCGCGCTCAACAAGTGAGACGATGTCACCCATACCCAAGATGCGGTCGGCCATACGCTCAGGATGGAACACGTCGAGGGCTTCCATCTTCTCGCCAGTACCCACAAACTTGATAGGCTTGGTGACAACGGTACGGATAGAAAGGGCAGCACCACCACGAGTGTCACCATCGAGCTTGGTAAGTACCACACCATCGAAGTCCAGACGGTCGTTGAACTCCTTGGCAGTATTGACAGCGTCCTGACCCGTCATCGAGTCAACGACGAACAGCGTCTCGTCAGGCTGTACGGCCTGCTTCAGGGTAGCTATCTCATTCATCATCTCCTCGTCAACGGCCAGACGACCAGCGGTATCGATGATGACAACGTTATAATTCTTCTGCTTAGCTTCGCGGATAGCGTTCTGGGCAATCTCGACAACGTTTTTGTTGTCTGGCTCAGAATAGACGGGCACGCCAACACTCTCACCCACTACATGCAACTGCTGGATAGCAGCAGGACGATAGACGTCGCAGGCTACGAGCAGCGGATTCTTGTGCTGCTTGGTTTTCAGCATGTTAGCCAGTTTACCAGAGAACGTGGTCTTACCAGAACCCTGCAAACCAGACATCAGCACGATAGAGGGACGACCCTCCAACTTCAACTCTACAGCCTTGCCACCCATCAGCTCTGCCAGCTCATCGTGAACAATCTTCACCATCAGCTGACTGGGTTTGATAGCGGTGAGCACATTCATGCCCAGCGCCTTCTGCTTGACAGTATCTGTAAACTGCTTGGCAACCTTGTAGTTAACGTCGGCATCCAACAGGGCCTTACGAACGTCCTTCAGGGTCTCTGCAACGTTAATCTCGGTGATTTTACCCTCACCTTTCAGTATCTTGAACGAACGTTCAAGTCTCTCACTTAAATTCTCAAACATATAATTGCAATTATTAGGCCGCAAAATTACTAAAAAAAAATGAGACTCACAAATTTATGAGTCTCGTTTTTTAATGCTTAGAATGTATAGCCTAACGTGAGAAGCAACTGATGGCGTTTATTCTCGACTGAAACTTGAGGTGCAACACAGTCATAAGCAGCGTCGTCAGCATCATAGTAGCTCATAAAAGGCGAGAACGTTCCCTTGGTAGTACTATACTGATAAGCCAGCGAGGCGTTGAACTTGTCGAACGTATAGCCAAAGCCACAGGTAATGCGATGAGTAGCATTCCAGTTGGTATAGTCAGTAGCCGAGCTGACATAAGAGCCATCAGAGTTGAGCGTACCATCCTTGAAGCCTTCCTTCTGATAGACAGGGCTGACGTAGTTATAGCCAATGCGGAAGGCCATATTGCGATCGGGCTTCAACTCAGCACCCAGTTTAAAGGTATGCACGCCTTTCAAGGTCTTGGCAGTATGGTCATTCATCACACGGTCACTCTCCGACTTCGTGGTATAGCTGTCTGAGTAGTCATCATAGTATTCGCCTGTGATGTAGCGTGAATCCAAGGTGCCATAGTCAGCATACTCGTAGCTGGCACCAAGGGCCAACTGCGTACCAATGGTATGCCCCAGGCTGACGCCAAACTTCCAAGGGGTATAGAGGCGGAACTTGTAATTAGTGCGGTCACGAGCATCATTGATCTGAGTAGAAGTATAGCGATCATAGCCATCAGAGATAAACGAGTAGTTAGAAGTCTTCAACTCATAGAAGGTAGGGGTAGCGATAGACAGACCAATGCGGAATGGAGAATACTCGATAGGACGAAGGATGACACCTGCCTTGACGTCAATACCCTGACCCGTAATTTCGCGACGATCGCCAACCGTACAGGTAAACAGCGGCATCTGCTCTACATACTCGCTATAGTGCTTGTAGTGGACGTCGTGAACACCAACGGTGAGTCCCAGATAGATGCGGTTCTTGATGTTTCCACTAACATTGAAGTCATACTCGCCAATGTAGCCTTCGTGGGCACGGTCGAAGCGGAAACTTTCCGCATTGTCATAGCCCCAGTCTTTGTTTTTATCGTCCCAGTTTACATAATATCCAAAGAGGTCATCCAACTGATTACAAGAAATATAGGGAGCATTGAAATTGGGCACATTGATGATTGAGCCATCAGGCTGTTTCTCTTCTTTGGCCTCATAGACATAGCCCAAATTACCTTTGGCCCAGGTCAGCTTGTTAAGCGAAGCATTACCCAACTGATTGGCTGCTGAGAGAATCATGTCGAAGTTGCGGCTCTTATGATAGTTCAGAGCCACATTGACGTAGGACGTCTTACCACTACGATAGGAATAGACAAAGCCCAGCTGGTCGAACGAAGCATTAGTCTTCGAACCACCTACAGCATTTTGTGCGCCCTCCTGAGTCACCAAGCCCATAGACAGGCTGACATTAGAGTGACGGAACATGCCGATACCAGCAGGATTACTGCTGATGGTCGAGATGTCAGCACCCAATGCCTCCATAGCACCACCCATACCAACGTAGCGTGCTGTACCATTCAGGTCTTCCTGAGCAATCTTGGCATTCTCGTATGTTTCCTGTGCTGCTGCGGGCATGGTAGCCACAACAATAGCAGCTATTGCAAATAACTTTTTCATAGCTTATACATTATTTATAAAGGGTTGAGGTTAGGAGTTACAGTTCTCTTATCGGCCAAAGCGACCACCACCGCCACCTGAGCGAGAGCCGCCACCGCCACCACCAGAGCGGGAACCACCACCAAAGGAACCACCACTACTGCTACTGCTTGAGCGAGAGCTGCCAAAGGAGCTGCTATTGCTGCTGGAGCGGTTGCTAGAACCAAAGCCTGTGCTGTTGCGCGAGGTACCAAAGGTGTTATTCGATGATGAGCGATTATTGTTATTATTGGTACGCGTGCCAAAACCACCTCTGTTGCTGCCACCGCTGGCACGTCCGAAGCCATTGCCAAAGGATGACGAGCTCTTCACGTTACGATTGGCATGGAAACGATCGTGAGCTGTGGTGTAATGACCATGGCCTCCTACATGATAAACAGGTGGATACCAACCATAATAGCCATAGTAGCCCCATGGACGATAGAGGGAACCATACCAGCCATAGCGCCAAGGCGATGACCAGCCATAGTACCACGGATCATACCAAGAGTTATACCAGGGATCGTACCATGAAGCATACCAAGGATCATACCAGGTACTATACCAGCCATAACGGCCATAGTACCACGGTGATGCCCAACGACCATCGCGATAACCCTCCCAGTAGGCCTGACTGGGTGTATAGTCATCGAAGCGCGACAGCTGTCGAGTATACTGGTAGTCTTCAGTCTCTACCTCATTGCCTACCGAATCAATACGCGTAACGCTGGACGACAGACGACCATTATAGTCGTCAACACTACGGTTAGAGCCCGAATAATAGGTATTCTTAGGCATACCATAGCTTTCAGCCTCCTTGGCTACGTTCTCTTTCGTAGGAACGAAGTACATATCATCGTCCTGTGCCATCATAGAGAGTGGCAAGGCACATACTGCTGCTAAAAGAATCCACTTTTTCATAGCTTTTCGTCTTTTATACTTGTTCACGTTGCAAAAATACAACATATTTTCATGCAAAATTAGGGAAAAACCCTAAGAGAGCGTAGGTTTTTCCCTATTTTTTGTAATTTTGTGGGCAAATTTAACATACTTATGAAGTACTACGAGGTTGATTTCATCATGACGCCCTGCACACAGGACGCACAGGATATCCTCTCTGCATTAGCTGGAGAGGCTGGTTTTGAAACGTTTGAAGAGACAGCAACAGGCTTGAAGGCCTATGTGCAGCAAGCACTGTTTGATGAGGAGGCTCTCAAAATGGTTCTCGACAATTTTCCTTTTGAGAACGTCACTATCACCTACTCTATCCAAGAAGCAGAGGACAAAGACTGGAACGAGCAATGGGAACAGGAGGGTTTTGAGCCTATCAGCCTCCCCCTACCCCCCTCCAAAGGGAAGGGGAACCTTACCATTCATGACGGACGCCATCTGCCTAATGAGGTTTCTCAACTCTCCATCGAAATCGATGCCCACTTAGCTTTTGGTACAGGCACCCACGAGACGACGCGCATGATTTGCAGCATGTTGCTGGATATGCCATTAGCAGGCAAGCGCGTGCTGGACTGTGGCTGTGGTACGGGTATCTTAGGTATCTGTGCCTTGAAATTGGGAGCAGACTCTGTTGTTGGCTATGACATTGATGAATGGAGTGCAGACAATACGCGTCATAATGCCGTTATCAATCGTGTGGACGACCGCCTGACAGCCCTCTGTGGCGATGCTTCCGTACTCAGCAATTTCACCACTACTCCCGACGATTTATCGTCGGGCTTCCACCTCGTCCTCGCCAACATCAACCGCAATATCCTGCTTAACGACATGGAGCGCTTCCGCAGCGTGATGGCCCCCAAGGCACAGCTCATCCTTAGCGGTTTCTATAAAAATGACTGTGCCCTGCTCGAAAGCAAGGCACAGACATTGGGTTTATCGTTGAAGGCTACCCGCACCGATGGCGACTGGGCTTGCCTTCTGTTTTCACTTGATTAGAAGAAGAGGTAGCGGTTGTCTACCACATCAGCCTTCAGGTACATCTCGTTCATGAAGCGACCAGCAGCCTGCTGAGCCTGCTGCTTCAGCATCTGCATCTGCTGCTTCTCGTCGAGCTTAGCACCCTCACGCTGCTTCTTAGAAAGTACCTGGAAGAGGTATGCACCACCATTACCCTTTACAACGGCGGGGCTGAACTGACCCTGCTTGGCAGCAGCTACAGCACCACTCAGAGCGGGTTCGCTGGCACCAGCAGCCTGTACGAATACAGGAGCAGAGAAGGTGATCTGGCGAACGCTGTCAACAACAGCACCCTTCTGCTTAGCAGTAGCGATGTCCTTGACACCAGCCAGCTGGGCAGCAGCCTTCTCAAACTTCTTGTCGCGGATAACCTCCATCTTCAGCTGATCCTTAACGCTCTCCATATCACGGTAACCTACTGAATGGATACCAGTAAGAGCAATTACCAGCAGGTGGTCGTTGTTACCACACTCATACAGAGGAGAAACCTCACCTTCCTTAGCGTCGAAGATCCACTTCATAGCCTCACGAGTAGAACGCAGACCAGCTACGTTGTGCTCTGAGCTGTACAGGTCGTTACGCTCCTGAACGCGGAAGCCAAACTTCTGAGCGTTCTTCTCCAGACCTTCCAGCGTCTTGTTCTCGCTGACATACTGGCTGAAGTTGTTGTATGCGTTAGAATAGGTTGACTTAGAGAAATCGATAGTGTGCTTGATAACAGCTACATCAAACTTGTTGACCATAGCCTTACGATTGGTTACCTGCAGCACAATATTAGCCTGAGAGAACTGGAGGTTCTTCAGCTCACCAGCACCGAGGGTGTTCAGCGTCTCAAGATAAACCTTGGTATCAGCATCGAGGTTCTGTGCACGCTCATACATTGCAGAGGTCATCCACTGCTTCTCACCAGTCTGACCATATTTCTTAGCCAGCACCTCGAAGTCAGCACCACCCTTCAGAGCGGTATAGATGCTGTCAGCCAGCTTGCTAGCCTCTTCAGCAGTAGCGCCACCAACCTGAATCTGACGATACTCTACAGAGTCGGGCAACTGAACCTTATTGATGAGCTTCACCACATTGAGGGTGTTATCATAAGCAGTCTCGAAGGGAGCAGTTACCTGTCCTACCTGCATAGAGTCAATCTTTGTTGCAATATCGTTGGGGAATGCCTTGCGAGTAGCAGCAACACCAGTATATGCAATCTGTGACTGAGCCTTGCGAACAACCTCAGCGGGAGCCATACCGTTCTCCAACTGCTGCTGAGCATCCTTCATAGTCTTCATCAGGGCATCACGGTCAGCCTTAGAAGCTACTACCTGGAAGTCAACATACTTGATGTCGCGACTCTCGAAATACTGCTTGAACTGTTCCTTCTTCTCGTTGTACTTAGCCTTCAGGTCAGCATCGCTTACCTCTACATCAGCATCCTTGATAGCGGTGTAGGGAACGGTAGCCAACAGGATGTCGCTCTCCTCGTTCTGAGCAGCGAAAGCCATCTTTGCAGAGATGGGGTTCGACAGCAGAGACTGAGCGAGCAGGCTCTGATACTTCTGGGCGAGCAGCTGCTGACGGAGCGTCTTCTCAATGAACTTCCAGTAGTTATAAATGCGAGTGTACTGCTCCATAGCCTGAGCGTTACCACCCTGCTCCTGCTGCTTCTTGTAATCTGCGAGGAACTTGGTGAGCTGGCTGACGTCGAAACGACCAGTCTGCTGGTTAACAAACGGGGTCTGCATCAGCATACCGTTGGTACCAGCCTTCAGTACATTCTGCAACTCTTCATCAGTAACAGTCAGACCAACCTTCTTGGCTTCAGTCTCCAGGATGGTATTGTTGACAAACTGCTGCCAAACCTGATCCTTCACCTGGTTGAGCTCCTCTTCAGAGAGGTTGTCGCGACCCTGAGTCATCTTGAGTACTTCCTGGTACTCATCGACAAGACTCTGGAAGTCCTGAACAGAGATTTTCTTACCTAACACTTCGCCGACCTGCTGACGACGCTCGTTGCCAGTAGCCTCGCACGAACGGAACATCTCTTCGGCAATGAATGCAAAAAGGGCCAGACCAATCACAGTAGCGAGTACTGGTCCCCAGCTTCTAATTTTTCCAATTGCTGCCATTTTTTAAGTTTTATGTTTTTATTAATCTTATTTCGTTTTTAGATTCAGCCTGCAAAATTACAAAATATCAATGAAATATCCGCAACTTTTTCAAGAAAAATAGCCTATTCATTGACTTTTAGCTTGACAAGCTCTATTTTGGTCATCGTATTCTTGATAATTTTAAACTCAAAACGTCCTATTTTCACTACTTCGTTCAGCTTCGGAAAGCTTTGATACTCATGCAGGATTAGTCCGCCAACCGTCATATAGTCATCGCTCTCTGGCAGGTTCAGGTCGAAGAGTTCATTGACTTTCTCTATTTCCAAGCGTGCTGACAACAGATAGTCGCCATCATTAAGCACCTTAGCCACATACTTGGTATTGTCGTGCTCGTCTTCAATATCGCCAAAGATTTCTTCCACGATATCCTCCAGCGAAACGATACCGCTGGTGCCGCCAAACTCATCGACGACAACACCCAGCGACTTCTTCTGCTGTAGGAATATCTGCATCAGTTTGCGGGCAGCCATCGTCTCAGGGACATAGGGCATCTGCTGGATGTGTCCTTCCAAGCCCCCTAAGTTAGGGGGTTGGGGGGCTGAAGTAGTCTTGTTCAGACCCCTATCGTCCCCTAACTTAGGGGACAATGTAAACATCTCTGAAGAGTGGATATAGCCGATGATGTGGTCGATATCCTCACGATAAACGATGATTTTGGAGTGACCACTCTCAATGAACTTACTTTTCAGTTCGTCAATGCTACAGTCGTCAATGTCGATAGCGTCAATCTCCGTTCGTGGCACCATACAGTCGCGCACCTTTGTGTCAGCAAAGTCAAGCGCATTATGAAATATTTTGACTTCCTCTTCTATCTCGTCCTCATCCTTGGCATTGTCTATGCTCGACTGCACAAGGAAGTCCAAATCCACCTTGGTAAACTCCTTATCATCTATCTCCTTAGGCAGTTTTACGCCAACCACTCGTAAGAAGCCACGAGACAGCAGCGTAGCAAAGCGCGAAATAGGATAGAGCAACACGTAACACAGATAGGCTGGCAGCGCAAAAACGGTCAGCATCGTATTCGGATTCGACTTAAAGATCGTTTTGGGCAGGAATTCGCCAGTAAACAGCACGACGATGGTCGACAATAAGGTATCAGCCGTTACTCGCATACCGTCGCTCAGCGGATAGAACAGCGTAGCGTCGAAGATGTGGGCAAAAAGGATACCATAGACCACCAGCGCGATATTGTTGCCCACCAACATGGTCGACACAAAATTATTCGGATGACGATAGAACACGTCGATAGCCCGTTGTGCCAAGCCATTCTTCTCACGATCCATCTCAGCACGCAGGCGATTGCTTGAAACAAAAGCAATCTCCATACCAGAGAAGAAGGCCGAAAAGACCATCGTCACTATGAGTCCTATAATCAGATTGGTCATGGCTGATATGTTGACTTTTGGGTAGCTTTATGACGTGTGGCAGCCTGACGGACAGGAGCCTGCTGTTTTGTAGTATCAGGCTTCTGGGCGTTAGGTGTTGGGGGTTGGGTGTTAGGTGTTGGCTGCTGACCATTAGCTGCTGGCTGCTGGCTATCACCTTCCATATCCTCCGACTGGAACGAACCCACCGAGTTGGTCACCTCGTAATGCGTCATTCGCTCATCGCTACGGAAATAGGTACCTTCCAGCGTTCGCTCTGGAGTAACCACCCGCGAGAACTGGTAAGAATAGAATTCATGTTTGATGCCATCCCACCACAGCTCCTCACTATTGAAGACGAGGCCGTTGACATTGCGGATGCTGACACGTCCACGCAGCTCCCACAATTTCTTCTGGTCATAGTACCATGCACTATCTGCCTGGATATAGCCTTCGATATGGAAGTTCTCATCAAACTGCTCCATGAAGATACCTTTCTCGAAGGTCCATCGTGAAGGATTCTTGATGGTGTTGACATCCCAACGTTCTGTAACGATGCGATATTTGATGACACCAGAGTCGGAGATGAGCGTGTTGACACCATAACTCACCATCATCGATGCTGAGTCACGATCGTGAACGGCAGCTGCCGTGTGCGACTTTTGTTCCGTACACGACAGCACCATGAGCACAGTAAACATGCCCAAAAGGGAAAAACTCTTTAGTCTACCTTCCATTTTGCAAACCAGCGTTCATTGAACGTCAGTCCGATATTGATACGGAATATATTCTCCTTAATCAGGTCGCAGCCCATACTACGTCCCCATTGAGCGCTGATATTCAGCACAGAGCGGTTGTTCCAGCTATTATAGATAGGAATAGCAAAACCAGCACTCACCGTCAGTTCACTTGGTCCGTCTTGTGTACCTATTTTATAATAAGGAGTGGCATAAGACACACCCATGCGGTAGTGAACCAACTGATAGAACTTACGTCCCAGAGGTTTGGGCTGCCAGTCAACACCAGCGGCCACCTGGTGACGATCCAAGAAATAGCCGTTCTGCAACGTATAAGTACCATTGGTGTGGTTGAATACTGGATAGTCCAGCGAAGCCCACTTCTGCAAGGTATAGTCAGCGGCCAAGGTCAGATTGTTATTATGAAACAGAGAGGCACCAGCACCAAAAGTATAAGGAATGCTAAAAGCATCTTCTATAGTGAGTGCATCACCAGTTGTCGTTGAACTTGCAGTATTTGTAGTAAGAATGTTCAAATTGGCTTCAGCACCCAACTTATGACCTAAGCCTACCGTAGCACCGACAGTCAGCACATCCTTGCTGCTTACCGGCTGTTGCCACTGGGCACCGAAATCAATCTTATAGCTATTGACTGATGTTTCATACGATCTTGTCTCCACATTGGCACTAGTCTCATTCGTGCTCATCTGGATAGCCTTGGCATAATTACCCCAGAAGTAAGACACATTCACACCCAGCGACAGATTCTTGGTCATCTGCCAACCAGCACCTAAGAAGAACTGCGAGAAGCCACCCTTACCATCATAGACCTGCGTGGCAGTCGTGGTAGTATTGTTGCCGACAGCATCAGTATGCGAATAGGAATAGCCGATATTAGAATAAGGAACTACACCTAATGCAAAACCCACATGAGGCATCAAACGGAAGGAAGCAACAGCATAGTCAAAATTACCGGTCTTGGTATTCAGGCTCTTTCCGCCTTCCTTATAGTTAGACATCTGTCCTGTAACACCCACATCTAACAACAAGGTTAAGGAGTCAACAGCGGAATAAGAAGCAGGATTCTGCATATTGACATACTTGCCGTTTCTCAGACCATAGGCCACACCGCCCATACCACGGTTGAAACCCAACGACTGATCAGACAGGGCACCTAAGCCATACTGGCTATAGGGCGAGAGCGTCGTACTTACCTGTGCAAGCGACGGCAACAGCGCCATACCAGCTAATAGACTTACTATTATGCGTTTCTTCATCTTTCGTTCTTTAATGATTTCGATTTTCGGAGTGCAAAGGTACAAATAAGCATGAACAATACAAAATAAATATACGAATTTTAATTTTTTATTAAAAAAAATCATACTAAACGCACGATAAGTGGAAAATAAAGGTTAATTTTGCAACGTGAAATATTTGAAGACCATAACGAGCGCCCTCAGAGGGGGGATTTTATTGCTGACTATGATCTGTCAGAATGCAGCGCTGGCACAGGACTACGACCTGCCACCGATGGATTCTGTAGAGATTAGTTTGCTTACCTGTCAGCCCCACGACGAGGTCTATAGTCTCTATGGACATACAGCCATCCGTTACCACGAACTACAGCGAGGTGGTATCGATGCTGCTTTCAACTATGGCGTATTCAATTACGATGCGCCCTTCTTTGTCATTCGCTTCGTTTTTGGTCTGACCGACTACGAACTGGGTGCCTACCCCACCCAACTGTTCCAGAAGGAATACCGTCTTTTTGGCAGCATGGTGACAGAGCAGGTGCTTAACCTCACCAATGAGGAGAAGCTGCAACTGCGCATGGCATTGGTCGATAATCTGCGACCTGCCAACAAGATCTATCGCTACAACTATTTCTACAACAACTGTACGACGAAGGCTCGCGACATCATTGAGCGCCACATCAAGGGGAAAGTTCAATATGAGGGTCGTGAAGATTACGAACCCACCTACAGAGAGATGGTTCACCACATGACGCGCAACCATCCCTGGTCACGTTTTGGCAACGACCTGCTATTGGGCATCCAGGCTGACAGCAAGACAGACATGCGCCAGCAGGAGTTCTTGCCCGACAATCTGTTGTACGACTTCGACCATGCCCAGATCTATTCCAACGGCCAATACCGTCCGCTGGTCAAGGAGCGCCGCATCATTGTTCCCGCTGGCGTACAGCTGATACAAAGTGGTTTCCCGCTGACGCCCCGTGAGTGTGGCTTCATTCTGCTGGCCATCAGTCTCGTGCTGTGCGTGATACAATGGCGAATGCGCCGTTTCTTTATTCTTTGGGAAAGTCTGCTGATGCTGGTATGCGGCATCATTGGCTTCATGCTGTTCCTCATGCTGTTCTCGCAGCACCCGACGGTACGCATCAACCTGCAGATTCTCTTCTTCAACCCGCTGCATCTGGTCTATCTGTGGCCCGTCATCAAAGGTCGTCAGACACGCTACTGGATGATTTGTGCCGTGATGGCCATCCTCTTCCTGATTGGCAGTCTGTTCCAGTCGTACGCAGAAGGGCTCTACACTTTGGCATTATGTTTGCTATTACAATCCGTACTACATATCTTTGTGCTTAAGACAAAATGAGAAATAAGTATATATATATCACCCTCCTCTCAGCATTGGTCCTCGCCAACGAAGCTGGTGCTCAGACGGTTCCACAGGCTCCCAAACTGGTGGTATCCATCACCGTTGACGAGTTGCGCACAGACCATCTGGAGACCTTCGCACCGTTGTATAATGCCTACGGACTGCGCCGCATGCTGACAGAAGGAGCGTTCTATACCAATGCCTCCTACAGCTTTACGCCAGTAGACCGTGCATCGGCAGCCGCCTCTTTGTCAACGGGCACCACACCCTACTATCATGGTGTCACGGGCGAAGAATGGCTCGACCGCAGCACGCTGCGCCCTGTTCGTGCTGTCCTCGACCAGCGCCAAGGCTATTCTCCCCGACAGTTGGGCACATCAACCGTTGGCGATGAGCTGAAGATTGCCTCTAACGGCATCTCCAAGGTGTTTGCCTTTGCTGCTACACCTGAGAATGCCATCTTGTCAGCCGGACATGCTGCCGATGGAGCCGCATGGATGCAGTCAGGCAAGTGGGTCATCACCAACTACTACGAGCCCCTCAACCCATGGTTGCGTGGCTATAGCCGTCTCTATAGTCCCTCTGCCGATGCGAACGCCAGCGTGACAGACATTGCCGTAGAATGTCTGAAGAACAGCGGAATGGCACTCGACGACAAGACCGACCTGCTCAGCATCGGCTATTCCGTAGCCCCCCAGATGGAGGGTTATGTAGCCCTCGACCGTACCATTGCCCAGCTGGTTGATAGTGTCAGCAAACGCGTTCCTCTGGATCGTGTACTCTTCGTGCTGACCAGTACGGGTTCTGCCCGCGTAGAGAACGAGCAGAACAACAACGAGAAATTCCGTATTCCTACGGGTAAGTTCGATATCCAGCGCACAGCCAATCTGCTGAATATGTATCTGGGAGCCACCTTCGGTACTGCCCAGTATGTAGAGAGCATCTATCGCAACCAGCTCTTCCTGGATCATAAACTGCTGGAGCGCAAAAATATCAATATGGGCGACCTGCTGCGCCGTGCCCAGGAGTTCATCCTGCAACTGTCGGGCGTGCGCCACGTCTATACCGCCAACCAACTGACTACCAGCGACAGCAATCAGTTGGAGCGCATCCGCAATGGTTTCAATGTGGAGAAGTGCGGCGACCTGCTGATAGACATCGCACCAGGCTGGGAACTGGTCAACGAGCACAACCACACCTCGACAACCTCACGCGCCAGCAATATCCCATTCCCTATTATATTCTTTGGCGCTGGCGTACAGGCCCAGCGTGTACAGACGCCCGTTACGGCCGATGCCATTGCACCGACCATAGCTCGCATTATCCGCATCAGGGCACCGAATGCCTGCTCTGCCGAACCACTATTCTAATATATATAATAAGGAGAAAAGACATCACATTAATAACGAAATAATAAAAACAAAAAATACAATATGAATTTTAATAAGATTTTACGTTCGCTGTTTGGCGACAAATCCTCACGCGACATGAAGCTCATCCAGCCACTCGTAGAGAAGGTGAAGGCCGTTTACCCTGAGGTACAGAAGCTCGACAACGACGCACTTCGTCAGCGTACGAAGGACATACAGCACCAAGTGCAGGACTCTGCCAACGAGCAGAAGCAAGAGATAGAGAAACTGAAGGCTACCATCGAGGAGACACCCATCGACGAGCGTGCCGACATCTTCGCCAAGATTGACAAGCTGGAGAAAGAGGTGCTCGACATCTATGAGAAGGCCCTCGACGAGGTCATGCCCGAGGTGTTCGCCATCGTCAAGGAAACAGCCCGTCGCTTTGCCGAGAACGAGGAGACCATCGTCACCGCTACCGACTTCGATCGTGAGTTGGCTGCCGATCCTCGCAAGGACTTCATCACCATTGATGGCGACAAGGCTATCTATCATAACCACTGGACCGCTGGTGGTAACGACCTGAAATGGGAGATGGTACACTACGACGTACAGCTCTTCGGTGGTACCGTACTGCATCAGGGTAAGATTGCCGAGATGGCTACGGGTGAAGGTAAGACGCTCGTCGCTACCCTCCCCGTCTTCCTCAACGCCCTGACTGGCAATGGTGTCCATGTGGTTACCGTCAACGACTATCTGGCCAAGCGTGACTCTGAGTGGATGGGTCCGCTCTATATGTTCCACGGCCTCTCTGTCGATTGTATCGACAAGCACCAGCCTAACTCTGAGGCTCGTCGCCGTGCCTACCAGGCAGACATCACCTTCGGTACCAACAACGAGTTTGGTTTCGACTATCTGCGTGACAACATGGCCATCTCGCCCAGCGACCTCGTACAGCGCGCCCACAACTACGCCATCGTCGACGAGGTTGACTCTGTGTTGATTGACGATGCCCGTACACCGCTGATTATCTCTGGTCCTGTGCCCAAGGGCGACGACCAGATGTTTGAGGAGTACCAGCCCCTCGTAGAGAAACTCGTGGGTGTACAGAAGCAGCTGGCCACTCAGTATCTCGCTGATGCCAAGCAGAAGATTGCCGAGGGTATGGAGAAGAACGACAAGAAGTTGCTCGACGAGGGTTTCCTCGCCCTGTACCGTTCTCATAAGTCTATGCCCAAGAACAAGCCCCTCATCAAGTTCCTCTCTGAGGACGGCATCAAGAGCGGTATGCTCAAGACGGAGGAGACCTATATGGAGAACAACAACCGTCGTATGCCCGAGGTCGTTGAGCCCCTGTACTTCGTGGTCGACGAGAAGCTCAACTCTTGCGACCTCACCGATAAGGGTACCGCATGGTTGGCCAAGCAGGTGGGCGATGCTGAGCTCTTCGTCTTGCCCGACATCACCTCACAGCTCTCTGCCCTCGAGGGTGACGCTTCCCTCTCTGACGAGGAGCGCGTCAACAAGAAGGACGAGATGCTGCAGCACTATGCCGTACAGTCTGAGCGTGTCCACACCTTGCAGCAACTGCTCAAGGCCTACTGCATGTTCAACAAGGACGATGAGTATGTCGTCATCGATGGCGAGGTGAAGATTGTCGACGAGCAGACTGGCCGTATCATGGAAGGTCGCCGCTGGTCTGACGGCTTGCACCAGGCTGTAGAGGCTAAGGAGCACGTCAAGGTAGAGGCTGCCACACAGACCTTCGCCACCATCACCCTGCAGAACTACTTCCGCATGTACCACAAGTTGGCTGGTATGACGGGTACCGCTTCTACGGAGGCTGGTGAGTTCTGGGACATCTACAAGCTCGACGTCGTTGAGATTCCTACCAACCGTCCTGTCATTCGTGACGATATGGACGACCGTATCTATAAGACTGCCCGCGAGAAGTATCGCGCTGTCATTGAGGAAGTTGTACGTCTGCGTAATGCAGGTCGTCCAACCCTGATTGGTACCACCAGCGTGGAGATTTCTGAGCTCTTGAGCCGTATGCTCGACATGTATGTTGATCCTGAGACGGGCAAGCGCGAGGGTATTCCCCACCAGGTGCTGAACGCTAAGCTGCACCAGAAGGAGGCCGACATCGTGGCCCTCGCTGGTCAGTCTGTCAATGGCAAGGGTGCTGTCACCATCGCCACCAACATGGCTGGTCGTGGTACCGATATCAAGCTGTCACCCGAGGTAAAGGCCGCAGGTGGTCTCGCCATCATTGGTACAGAGCGCCACGAGTCTCGTCGTGTGGACCGCCAGTTGCGTGGTCGTGCTGGACGTCAGGGTGACCCAGGTTCTTCTCTGTTCTTCATCTCTCTGGAAGACAAGCTGATGCGTCTGTTCGGTTCTGAGCGTATTGCCACCGTCATGGACCGTCTCGGCTTCAAGGAGGGCGAGATGCTGGAGAGTCCTATGATTAGCAAGCAGGTAGAGCGTGCACAGAAGAAGGTCGAGGAGAACAACTTCGGCATCCGTAAGCGCCTGCTGGAGTACGATGACGTCATGAACAAGCAGCGTACCGTCGTCTATGGCAAGCGTCGCCACGCCCTCATGGGTGAACGCATTGGCATGGATATCTCTAACACCATCTGGGACCGCGTGGTCTACATCATCGAGAACAACGACTACGAGGGTTGCAAGGAGCAGTTCATCAAACTGTTCGCCATGGAGTGTCCCTTCACCAGCGAGGAGTTCATCAACAAGAACCACGAGGATCTCTGCGAGGAGGTCTTCCAGGTGGCTATGGGCAATTTCAAGCGCAAGATGGAGCACGTCCAGGAGGTCGCAATGCCCGTCATCAAGCAGGTTTACGAGAACCAGGGCCAGATGTACGAGCGCATCGTAGTGCCCCTGACCGATGGCCGCAAGATGTACAACATCCCCTGTAACCTCAAGGAAGCCTACGATACCGAGTGTAAGTCAGTTGTCAAGGAGTTCGAGAAGCAGATTCTGCTCCACATCATCGACGAGGCTTGGAAGGAGAACCTCCGCGAGCTCGACGAGTTGAAGCACTCTGTACAGAATGCCTCTTACGAGCAGAAAGACCCATTGCTCATCTTCAAGCTCGAGTCTGTCAAGTTGTTCGATAACATGGTGAACACCATGAACAACCGCTCTGTCTCTATCCTCATGCGTGCTCAGATTCCTGAGATGCAGCAGGTACAGGAGGCCGCTCCCGAGCAGCACACCCAGCGCCAGCAGTACACCGAGTCGAAGCAGAACCTCAGCCAGGAGCAGATGACCGACCCCAACCAGGCCGCCGCTGCCGCTCAGGACACCCGTGCCCGTCAGCCGCAGGCTCCTATCGTCAAGGACAAACTGCCCGGACGTAACGACCCCTGTCCCTGTGGCTCTGGTAAGAAGTTCAAGAACTGCCACGGACGAGGCTTAGTATAAACGAAATCCTAGGAAATCCTAGGACAGCCTAGGAAATCCTAGAAAAGAAACGACTATGATTAAAATCGACAACCTTAAGAAGCAGTTTGGCGAGACAATAGCCTGTGATATCCCGTCGTTCCAGATTAACGACGGCGATATCCTGGGTCTCGTAGGTAATAACGGAGCCGGTAAGACCACGCTCTTCCGCATGCTCCTCGACTTGCTCAAACCCGACGATGGTAGTGTAAACTATATACTTCCCTCGCCTTCAGGAGAGGGGTTAGGGGGTGAGTCCATCAATCCTGTAGAGAGCGAAGCGTGGAAGCAGCATGTCGGCGCCTATATCGACGAGGGCTTCCTCATCGACTTCCTCACCCCTGAGGAGTATTTCGCCTTCTTGGGCAAGGTGTCAGGCATGACCCAGCAGGATGTCGACGAGCGCTTGCAGGACTTCGAGCGCTTCGCCAATGGCGAGATTTTCGGACAGAAGAAGCTCATCCGCAACCTCTCTGCAGGTAACAAGATGAAGGTGGGCATCATCTCTGCCCTACTCCGCAAGCCAGAGATTGTCATCCTCGACGAGCCCTTCAACTTCCTCGACCCTACCTCGCAGCTGGTCTTGAAGCACCTGCTCACTGACTACCAACAGCAGACAGGTGCCACCATCCTCATCTCCAGCCACAACCTACAGCATACGGTAGACATCTCTACCCGTATTGCCCTGCTGGAGCATGGTGTCATCATCCGCGACCTGCCTAACAACGAGGGCAGCGCACGTACCGAACTTGAGACCTACTTTGGTGCTGAGTAACCAACACCCCACGATTCCCCTAGACTTAGCTATGTTTAATGTATGAATAAAGTTTTTTCAATAGGCGTTCTCTCAGCAGTCTTTACAGGACTGCTGGTGACGTCGTGTGCCAAGGACAAGAAGAAAGCGCATGACACCGCTCAATACCAGACGCTGGTGGTGAGCCGCAAGGACATGACCCTTCAGCGACAGTATAGTGCGCGAATGACGGGACGACAGATTGTGGAAATTAGACCACAGGTATCGGGCTGCATCACGCGCATCTGCATCAACGAAGGCGAGGCCGTCAAGAAAGGACAGGTGCTGTTTATCATTGACCAGGTTCCCTACAAGGCTGCCTTGGAGGTTGCTGTAGCAGCTCGCAAGAGCGCAGAAGCACGACTGGCTACGGCACGTATGAACTATAAGAACGAGACACAGCTAAAGGAGGGTCGCGTGGTTAGCGACGTCAGCGTAGAGACCATGCGCAATGCGCTGTTAGAGGCTGAAGCCTCGTTGGCACAGGCTAAGGCCCAGGAGTTGAACGCCCGCAACAATCTGAACTATACGGAGGTGAAGAGCCCCGTCAGCGGCGTGGCATCGATGATTCCCTGGCACGTAGGCTCATTGGTCAGCAGCAACATCAGCGAACCATTAGTGACGGTAGCCGACGACGCTGAGATGTACGTTTATTTCAGCATCAGCGAGAACCAGGCCCTCGACCTCATCGCACAGTATGGCTCTATCGAGCAGTTCATCAGCAAGGCGCCAGCCGTCAGTCTGCGTCTGAACAACGGCCAGAACTACGACCAGCAGGGCACCATCAGCGCCGTCAGCGGCACCATTGACGACAAGACGGGTGCTGTCACGCTGCGTGCCACCTTCCCCAACAAGGGTGGTCTGTTGCATAATGGCGGTAGCGCTACGATTGTCGTGCCTACACAGCACAAAGACTGTGTCGTCATCCCTCAGGAGGCTACCTACGAGTTGCAGAACCGCATGTTCGTCTATCGTGTCGTCGATGGCAAGACAAAAGCTACGGCTGTCACCCTCTTCCCACAGAACAACGGCAAGGAGTATATCGTGGAGGAAGGTCTCAACGCTGGCGACACCATCATTGCCGAGGGTGCCGGACTGCTGAGAGAAGGCGTGGAGATTAAGTGAAAAGTGAAGAGTGAAGAGTGAATAATTTGCTACCGCTTTAAGATGAACGTACGAACATTCATTGACCGCCCGATACTCTCTGGAGTCATCTCTGTGCTGATGGTGCTGGTGGGCATCATCGGACTGACTCAGCTGCCGCTGGAACAATTCCCTGAGATAGCACCACCCACCGTCCGCATCATGGCCAGCTATACGGGTGCCAATGCCGAAACGGTGCAGAAAAGTGTCATCGTGCCCTTGGAGGAAGCCATCAATGGCGTAGAGGGCATGATGTATATGACCTCGTCAGCCTCCAACAACGGTACGGCCTCTATCGGCATCTTCTTCCGCCAGGGCACCGACCCCAATATGGCGATGGTCAACGTGCAGAACCGTGCCGCCACCGTCCAGGGCCGTCTGCCCAGCGACGTGGTGAAGAGCGGACTCACCGTGCGCAAGCGCCAGACGTCGAACATCAAGCAAATAGCGGTCTATAGTCCTGACTCTACCTTCGACCGTGCCTTCCTGGCCAACTATACCAAGATTAATATCGAGCCGCGCCTGAGCCGTATTCCTGGCGTGGGCGAGGTCAACGTGATGGGTGCCGACTACTCCATGCGCATCTGGCTCGACCCGCTGAAGATGGCACACTACGGACTGACACCCTCCGACGTTACCAACGTGCTCAACGAGCAGAACGTCGAGGTGGCTACAGGTACGTTAGGTGCCGAGAGCCAGAACACGTTCCAGTATGTGCTGAAATATCGTGGCCGCTATGAGGAAGAACAGGAGTACGAGAACCTCGTCATCCGCTCGCTGCCCGATGGCGACGTGCTGCGCATTGGCGATATTGCCCGTGTGGAACTGGGTTCGCAGAACTATAACATCATTGGTGAGACCAATGGCTCGCCAGGCATCAATATCTCCATCAACCAGGTGGCGGGCTCCAATGCCAACGAGATCATCAAGCAGATTGATGCTGAGGTCGAGGACATCCGCCAGTCGTTGCCGCCAGGCATCGTCATCGAGGATTTGGAATCGAAGAAAGACTTCCTCGACGCCTCTATCGCCAGCGTGGTAGAGACGCTGCTCGAGGCCCTCGTGCTCGTCATCCTCGTGGTATGGCTGTTCTTAGGCAGCTGGCGCGCCACCATCATTCCCGCCATCGCCATCGTGGTGTCGCTGATAGCCACGCTGGCCGTCATCTATGCCATCGGCTTCTCGCTCAACATGCTGACGCTCTTTGCCCTCGTACTGGTGATTGGTACGGTGGTAGATGATGCCATCGTCGTGGTCGAGGCCGTACAGGCCAGGTTGGAGAGTGGTGAGAAGCAAGACATTCCTCTCACCTCTCACCCCTCACCTCTCACCTCCCAAGATATGGTCTCCGACGCCATGCACAACATCACCTCGGCACTCATTACCACCACGCTGGTGTTCATGGCCGTCTTCGTGCCCGTCTGCTTCATTGGCGGCGTCACCGGCACGTTCTATACGCAGTTCGGACTGACCATGGCCATTGCCGTCGCCATCTCGCTGTTCAACGCCCTGACGCTCTCCCCTGCCCTGTCGGCCATCATCATGCGCGACTCCAAGCTGAACAAGTTCCAGGCACGCTTCAATGCTGGTTTCCAGGCACTCTCTGCCCGCTACAAAGGTATCGTCACGCGTTTCATCAACCGCAAGGTGCTGGCTGGCACGCTCGTTGTCGTGGCCATCGCCATCCTCGGCTGGATGATGAAGACCACCAAGACGGGTCTCGTGCCCAACGAGGACATGGGTACCGTGTTTATCAACGTACAAGCATCACCAGGCAGCAGCCTACAACAGACCTATAACATCCTGAAAGAGGTAGAGTCGCGCATCAAGGACCTTCCCCAGCTGCGCATCTACTCCATGATGGCGGGCAACAGCAACAACTTCGAACAATCGTCGTCCAACGGTAACTTCACGCTCAAGCTGAAGAAGTGGGACGAGCGTACGGGCAAGGGCGACGACGTACAGAGCGTGGTCGACGAGATCTATCGTCGCACGGCCGACATCGCCAATGCCAAGATACAGGTGAATACGCAGAACATGCTGCCTGGCTTTGGCCGCATCAATGGTTTCGAGCTCCACGTACAAGACAAGCATGGCGGCACCATCCAGGAGCTGCTGGGCTATACCAACAAGCTGATTGCAGCCCTCAGCGAGCGCCCCGAGATAGGCCGTGCCTACACCAATTTCTCGCTGAAATATCCGCAATACCGCGTCGAGGTCGATGCCGCCCTGTGCAAGCGTCGTGGCGTGTCGCCTACCGACGTGCTCTCTGCCCTCAGCGGCTATGTCGGTGGCACCTACGCCTCCAACTTCGTGCGCTTCACCAAGCTCTACCGCGTCATGGTACAGGCCTCGCCCGAATACCGTCTCGATACCGAGTCGCTCAACAACATCTTTGTGCGCACCTCGTCGGGCGAGATGTCGCCCATCGGCCAGTATCTCACGCTGACGCGTGTTTACGGCTCTGAGACGCTGTCGCGCTTCAATCTCTTCCCATCTATTCAGGTGGGTGGAACCGCTGCCGACGGCTATAGCAGTGGACAGGCCATCGACGCCATCCGCGAGGTCGCTGCCGAGGTGCTGCCCGAAGGCTACGGCTACGAGTTTGGCGGCATGACACGTGAGGAGGCATCCTCGCAGAACACCACCGCGCTGGTCTTCGTCATCTGCATCGTCTTCATCTACCTCATCCTCTGTGCCCTCTACGAGAGCCTCTTCATCCCGTTGGCTGTCATTCTCAGCGTACCCTTCGGACTGGCAGGCTCGTTCCTCTTTGCATGGATGTGGGGACTGGAGAACAACATCTACATGCAGACCGGTCTCATCATGCTCATCGGACTGCTGTCGAAGACCGCCATCCTGCTCACCGAGTATGCCTCTACGCGCCGCCGTCAGGGCATGGGCATCATCGATGCAGCCCTCGATGCTGCCGCCGTCCGTCTGCGACCCATCCTTATGACGTCGCTCACCATGGTCTTCGGACTCCTGCCACTGGCCCTTGCCACAGGCGTTGGAGCCAACGGCAACCACTCCCTTGGCGTCGGCACCATTGGCGGTATGGTCATCGGTACCATCGCCCTGCTATTCATCGTCCCCGTGCTCTTCGTCATCTTCCAAACCCTCGAAGAGCGCGTCATGGGCAAGAAAGCATAATAACACTTAACACTATTTGATATGAAGACAAAACATGTACAATACCAGACGCACGGCACGTGCTCTCAACTCATTGACGTCACAGCCGACGAAAACGACATCATCCAGCAAGTATTCTTCCTGGGGGGCTGCAATGGCAACCTGCAAGGCATCAGCCAACTGGTAAGAGGTCAGCGCATCGACGACGTCATCCCCCGCCTGAACGGCATCCGCTGTGGTGCTAAGAGCACCTCCTGTCCAGACCAGTTGTGCAGGGCACTCGAGCAGTTGAAGCAGGCGCCACTGGAGACCTCTACGCCAGTCGACTGAAATTTTGAGGAAACAGAAAAAAAAAGAAGGAAAAGATTAACATCTCTTCCCTCTTCCATCAGCCATCTGAAATCAGTATGTCACTCACCTGTCTCTCTGGCATTTCAGGAACAATGGTATCCTCTGGTCTATCGCAATGTTTCTTGCCAGCCACACCGCAAAAGCTGTCTTGCCGACAGCGGGTCGTCCCGCAACAATGATAATGCGAGCCCTATCCAGACTTCCAATCATCCTATCAAGCTTTGGGAAACCAGTTAATATGACTTTGCTCATAACGCTTTTTCAAAGAAGTTGTCTTTAATCTCCCTTAAATCCTCCGTCAGAATACTGTTGCATCGTTCTGCTATTTCCTCTGGTATCGGATACACGCAGGCTGCAATTGCACCAGCCATAGCACCAATGGTATCAGAGTCACCGCCAAGAGATATGGCCAATCTTATCACCTCTTCAAAAGAATTACCTTCTAAGAAGGCAATGATAGCTTCAGGCACACTACCCTGACAGGAAACATCAAATCCGTATCTTGGTCGAATTTCAGCAATTGTTCTGTTTAAGTCATAGCCAAACGTATTCTCCACATACGTCTTAATTTCTGCCTTAGATTTACCCTGCTTAGCAAGAAAAACACTGGTTGCGATAGCCTGAGCACCCTTTACCCCTTCTGGATGATTGTGACTCACTGATGCCGTAACGGCAGCTAACGCTAAGGCTTCATTCAGTGTTTTGGCATACAATCCCACAGGACTAACACGCATGCCAGCACCATTACCCCAACTGTTATATGGCTGAGGATCATCTTCCCAAAGCCATCCCAGAAATCGACCGCCATATCCAGCGTCTGGATGTAGATGCCCTAACTCCTGCATACAATATATTAAATAATGTATGGTGTGGGCTTCGTCCTCCGTCAGCCACTTGGCCACGGCTAATGTCATCACAGAATCATCTGTAAAGCGACAACCTTGCTCAAACAACTCAAAGTCCATCGACTTCGTATTATAGAACTCGTATGTAGAGCCTATAATATCTCCGACAATAGCCCCTAACATCTTTACTTTATCCATATTATTGTTTAATGTTATTATTATCATAGATTACTAACTCCCTAGGCAGGGTAATCACCTTCAGACGCTCATACCAGATGCGACTGGAGCCTGCGAAGCGCTTTTGCGTATGGCCACTGATGATGTAATAGCTGGCAGCATATTCATCCATCATGTCGAGGAACACCTTCTTGATGCGCGAGCACTTCTCGTTGATGGCATTGTCCAGCGGATTCACCAGGTGTTCCACGCCCTCCACGATTTTCTCCTTGTCCAGCAGCTTTGCCGTTGCCATGTAGTATCTCGTCAGTTCATCGCGGTACTCCCCTAGCCTCTTGAACTCAATGCCCTCAGGATGATTAAGGAACAACAGATACACAGCCTTGTGTACAGGTTGCAACTCCACCTCTTTATTGTCATAGTCCACCAGGAAGAAGCGGTAGCCCTTCGTTATCTGCAATCTGCTCAGCTTCGTCCTGGCAGCCTCTATGCGCAGTTCCTCCAGCAGAGGGGCACCAATAGCCCTTAACAGCAAGTCTTTCCGACCTGCCATCTTCAGCTGTTCAGCCAGTAGCCTGACCTGTTCAGCCATTTCTTCCGGACTATGCTGCACCACCTCCATCATTCTGCCACATTCTTTGCCAACCTGCTCAGCCAACTCTTCCATTTATCGATGATGGTTGGCTCTTGTGGTTCTTCCTCCACTATAGGTTCGGGTACAGGGATAGGCGCAGGTTCTGGCTCTGGTGCCTTCTCAACCTCGAAGGGCAGCGGCTGCTCTTTCGCCAACACCTCCTTCATGGTTGATGGTTCCTTCTTCGCTGGCTTATACAGTTTGGGGATCAAGTCCTCGTAGAAGTCGTCCTCGTTGCTGTGTGCATCCTTCTGCACCTCACTACGCAAGTCGTCCTCCAGTCCTGTTGCCAGTATCGTCACCTTCGCATCCTCACCCAGCGAGTCGTCCGTTGCCGTACCCCATATCACATCGATGTTCGGATCCAGCTGGTCAAAGAACTCGTCAATCTCCTGCAGCTCACGCACAAAGATAGAATGCTCCTCGCTGGAATAGATATTAAACAAGATGCGCTTCGCCTTGCCAATGTCGTTGCCATAGAGCAGTGGCGAGTCCAGCGCGTTCAGGATAGCCTTCTCCACACGATGCTCACCACTGGCCCTACCCATGGCCATGATGGCACCACCACCGTTCTTCATCGTCGTCTCCACATCTTTGAAGTCACTCTTGATGCCCCCATCGCTGGGCAGTGTAATCAGTTCTGCGATGCCCTTCACCGCATCCATCAGGATGTTGTCAGCCCGCTTGAACGCCTCCTTCACCGACAGCTCCGAGTCCGCATAGATGTCGCACAACCTCTCGTTGTTCACGATGAGCAGCGCATCCACGTTCCTGCGCATCTCGTCCACACCCTTCAGCGCCTTGATGATCTTCTTTTTCTTCTCAAAGTAGAACGGTATCGTCACCACGCCCACTGTCAGCAGACCCATCTCCTTGGCGATGCCTGCCACCAGCGGAGCAGCACCAGTACCAGTGCCACCACCCATGCCTGCTGTCACGAACACCATCTTCGTGCCATCGCTCAGCAGCTTCCTGATATCCTCGAAGCTCTCCTCGCACTCGCGCTTTCCCTGTTCAGGATTGCCACCGGCACCCAGGCCAGCACCCAGTTGTATCTTGTAAGGCACTGGCGAGCGCGACAGCGACTGACTGTCCGTATTCATCACCGCATACGTCACGCCCCCCACCTTGTCGAGGTACATGTTGCGTACGGCGTTACATCCGCCACCACCAACACCCACCACCTTGATGATGCCCTGCATCTTATCCTCTACGGGAGCCACAAAGTCCAATATATCGTTTGCCATAATCCCTGTTTTTTCAATATTTGTGCAAAGATACACAATTCCCACGACATAAAAAAATCTCTGCAAGGCTTGCGGAGAAATATTTGAGATCAGCCCTCAGCCTTCAGCCATCAGCCATCTTACATCATCCATTACACTCCTGCATTCTGCATTTTTCTATCTCCAGTTCCAACATCCTAGATGTTCTGAAGAAACTGTTCAGGATCAGTTTCAAGTATCCTTCTACTTCTTGAATTTCTGGTACTAGCAGGAAATGTTTCTTGATGTGCAGTGCCACGTCATCAGAATCCGATATGGTATAGACAACTGAAAGCGTATCACGCAGATTAACCTCATTCACCACCTGACGAACCCTTGCAAACTCATCAATATCGAACTTTGAGAAGCTGTGGCACCATGGCCATATCAGGTTAACAAACATACAGTCATTAGCGGCTTCCATCAGGAATATCACACCTTGGTACTCGAATTGAATGCGTCCAGCTTCATCGTATTTAGGCTCACTCCCGATATTCTCAATGGTTCTTAAAGCCAATTGCCTTGTACTAATCGTCTCTTCCATACAGCTTCCATTTACTTCATTATTCATCGGTTCTGGCTCTATGTTAGGCCCATAGTCATCGCTATGGTCCTCATGATAATAACGCCAGATGTTGTATATCACAACGAATACCAGTATTCCAATTATATGCCACGTCATAATTAGTATATTCTTTTAAAATCATCACCTATCTGTCGCCAAAATACATGCCTGAACGCATGTCCATTCACTTTAAGAATACGACAAATCTTGAAAGTTCTGTCAGCCTCGATATCCTCACGATAAGCCTGGATATATCCTCCTCCGTTATAATTTGAATAATCGATATTAGAAATCCTGCAAGTAAATATCATGCCACTACGCGTACAGTATTCAATTACGATGGAGTCTTTTAGTCGTATTGCCCTGTCAATCACCTCCTCGATAGCCATCTATTGCCGCCAATTTAAAGGGGTCATATTCTGTTTGAGAAAAAAGCATGTCACCATTCTCTCCATTGACTTTGGAACCAATAATCTCTCCCCCTGCAGAAACAGGAAGGCTGGGGTCATCGTCAAGATCTGCATAGAGCGTATATTCACCAAGGAATTTCGTCAACACAATTCCTGTAGCACCCTTTCTGTGCTTCGAGATGATAACCTCTGCCTTATTATGATAGTCAATAGCACCATCCGAACTGGCACCAATACCAAAATACTCAGGACGGTGAAGGAATATCACCATATCAGCATCCTGCTCGATAGCTCCCGACTCTCTAAGGTCAGACAACTGCGGACGCTTTCCCTCTGCCCCATTACGTGATTCTACGTTACGGTTCAACTGGCTCAGTGCCAACACTGGAATGTTCAACTCCTTAGCCAATCCCTTTAGCGAACGGGATATCAGCGACACTTCCTCTTGGCGACTATTAAACTTCATACCACTGGCTGTCATCAACTGCAGATAGTCAATCATCACCAACTTCACCCCATGTTCCCTTACCAGACGACGCACTTTTGACCTCAAGTCCATGATGGACAAACCCGCCGTGTCGTCAATATACAAAGGAGCATCTATCAGTTTCTGAATCTTCTTGTCCAGTCGCAGCAAGTCAGGGCCATCCAACTGACCACTCACCAACTTCATACCCTCAATCTTACAAGCATTCGATATCAAACGATTGGTCAACTGCACATCCGACATCTCCAGCGAGAAGAACGCCATAGGTATCTTCTGGTCTGCTGCAATATTCTTTGCCATCGACAGTGCAAAAGCCGTTTTTCCCATGGCAGGGCGAGCAGCAATAATCACCAAGTCAGAGTTCTGCCACCCTAACGTCTTTTCGTCTAAAGCCACTATTCCCGATGATATTCCAGACAGCCCACCCTTCTTGGCATAGGCCTGCATAATCGTTTCCTTAGCCTTGTCTACAATGGGAGCCAACACAGAATAATCCTTTTTGATATTCTTCTGCGACAACTCAAACAACGAACCCTCTGCTTCGTCTATCACGTCTTTGATGTCATAAGACTCATCATAGACTTTCTTGCCAATCACGTTGACATACTGGATCATCTGCCTGGCCAGATACTTCTCTGCTACGATATTGGCATGATACTCCACATTGGCAGAGGTCGCCACTTTTGAACTCAACTCGGCAATATAGCCAGGACCTCCGACCTCTTCCAACTTACCCATCTTTCCCAGCTTGTCAATAACTGTCAAGACATCTATCGGGCTATCCTCCACGCTGAGACTACGAATGGCATCATACACCATCTGGTTTCTTGGCTCATAGAAACTCTCAGGAGCCAGACTGTCGCCAACCTCCATAAAGGCATCCTTGTCAATCATCAATGCCCCCAGCACAGCCATCTCCACCTCACTGGCATGAGGCTGCACGTGGGCATATTCCAAAGGACTTGCCACCTGCTGTCCCCTACGCTGATATGTTCTTCTCTCCTCCGCCATACCCCTTATTTCTCACTGTCTATCTTCTTCAGTTTACCCTCTGCCCAGCTTTTGTTCGCTTTGGTTGTTGTCGACAATGCGTTGATAATCTTCCTCTTGTCAGCATCCTCCAAAGAGTCGAAACGCTCCTTCATCTCCAGGACAATGAACTTCCCATAGTCATTCTCATCCTGTAGGTTCTCTATCAGTTCGTCCACATTCATCGCCTTGATTTTCTTGTCCCTTTCTTCGATACGGGCATCGAACAACAGGTGGAAGATGCTGTCCTTGAGAGGCTTGTCATGCGACAACCACCTGCTGCTGTACAGCAAGACCAACTCCTGTCGTGAAATGCTTGGCAGCATATCCACGCACTTTCTTAACTCCACATCATTCCAGCCCGAATAATACGCCTTCTTTGCTTGTTGCAAAATGTAATCAAAATCTGTCATAGTCACCCCATTCATTTTTCTAATATCATGAAAACAATGGAAATAGACATCAATATGTAAATTATGTAATGACCCGTAACAATCCTGTTTGCGCGTTTGAGTTCTTTTGTCAGCCGCACTACTTGACTATTCGCATCATCTAACTCTCCTCTCAACTTATTCTCTACTTTTTCTTGTTCCAGAGCAATGTCAATCAACTCTTCTTTCGTCTTGTCAACTAAACCGAATTTTTCCATGATGTTTACTTTTTTGTTACACATTAGAATAATTATATTTCTCGCCACAAAAGTAGTGATTATCTACCTGTCTTTAAAGGAATTCACGAAAACCAGCCTTGCGAAAAACGAACTTTATTCCCAGGTTATCAGTTCGCGAGGCAGATGGATTTTCTTTGCCTCCCCTCGTGAACCTTTGATATAGTAGCTTTCAGAAAGATTACTGCCCAACAAAGTGACAAAAGTCTTTCTGATACGTGCACACTTCTCATTGATGGAGTTCAGCAGTGGGTTCGTCACATCTTCTATGCTCTGTATCGCTCTTTCTGTGAGTCCCCAAGGTCTTATCTCAGAGTATATCTTTGTTAGTTCTTGTCTATAATCAGGCAGATTCTTAAAGACAATGCCTTCTGGGTGTTTAAGGAACAATACATATACAGACCTTACCAAAGGCTCCATGTGTACCTCTTTGTGCTCTTCACCTAGGTATATCCTATAATTCTTGCTGACAGTTAATCTGAGTAAAGGCTGTTCTGTATGCAGAAGAGAAGTTATCTCTTTTTCAGAAAAGCCGTAGTCTTTCAATTTCTGCACCATGTCCTTTAGATCTTGTACAAGAGCATTGTAAAGACCATTATTTTCGTTGTCGTTTGTGTTTTTCATAGTAGGTTAGTTTTGTTGGTTGATATTTTTAGTCCTCGGTTCAATCTCGTATCTCACTCCTCAGTGAATACCTGTTTCTTAATCAGTCTAAGCAGGTATTCGAGTGCTTTTGGTGCCTTTTCTCGTGCTGTTGACAACTTCTGAGCGAACTCCTCCTCAGTGATGTCCGAATTGAAGTCATCCACCAACTCTCGAGGATCGTCAGATGTCTTCACAAGCACCAAGCCCTTTCGTTTCATCAGATAACGGAGCGACAGAATTCCTTTGTTGTACTTGGGCTTTGCCTTGATGAGTTCCTGCATCAGATTAAGGCCATTGTCGCCAATATGCATCTCGTTGAGCATGGCAATCATGTAGAGCACCTTGCAGTCTGGCGTTGACATGTCGAAGACATCACCCATCAGCACATTCACTGCATCAGCCTCTTCATAACGTTCAAGTTTTGCCAGACAGCGCGACTTCACATAGAGTGCCTCCTGACATTGATGCTGAGCCAACACACTATCAGCATACTTCAAAGCCTGCTCATATTTGCCTGCATAGAGGCTTAACAGAGCCACAAGGTACTTAGGTGCCCAGTGGTCTGCCTCCATCAGCGATGCAGGAACCTCCTCTACACACCCATAAAGATCTTCGTCACAGATCACAGTATCGAGGAAACGCTTCGTCTGCTGCATGGCTTCCTTGATGTCACCAGCTTCAGCTTTCTTCTGCACCAGCATCAAGTACTGCTTGGCAGCCTCATCATAGTCGTGATGCGCCAGCAACTGATAGACGGCCTTCCCGCTCTCTATCTCGCTGTTAATCACCTGCTCGTCATTATAGCCATTGGCATACGACAGCACCTCACGGCTCGTATGAGCATACTGAGGAATGATGGGGCGTGAGAGGAACAAGCCGCCCAACGAGCGTACACGGCTCAAAGCCACATAGAGTTGGCCTGCAGCAAACATTCCCCTACTCAGATCAAGGTAGAGCTTGTCGAACGTCATGCCTTGGCTCTTATGGACGGTGATGGCCCAAGCCAGTCGAAGCGGATACTGCGTGAAGGTACCCATCAGTTCCTTCTTCATCTTCCGTGCCTCCTTGTCGTACTCGTAGCTAAACGACTCCCACGAGCAGTTGGGTACCACGTATGTGGATCCTCCGTCCGTAGTCACCTGTATCTCGTCCTTGCTCAGCTTGGTGACGGTACCGATAGTGCCATTCACCCAACGCTTCTGCTGATCGTTACGGGTGAACATCACCTGTGCACCCACTTTCAGTTTTAAGGTCAAGTCCACAGGAAAACGCTTCTCCTCGAACTTTCCTGTCACTGTTCCTTCGTAGGTGTACTCCTCAGCCTCAATCTCAGCCAGTTGCTTCTGATTGATGCTGTCTGCCGTCTTGTTGAGCGAAGCCAAGGTGATTACCATGCCATCCTCCTTGGTAGGCTGACAAACACGCTCATTCAGGTGCATCAGGTTCTCTGGTGTCGTCTTGTTCAGACGCACGTTCTCCAGGATGCGCAGAAAATCCTGATCCTCCTGGCGGTACACCTTTTGGAACTCAATCTTCACCAGTCGCATACGCTTGATGACGTCTGCCTTGTAGAAGAAGCAGTCATCCGTATGGTAGAGGTCGTTCATCAGTTCCCCTTCAGCGCCACGCTTTAGCACTGGTGGTAGCTGGAACATGTCACCCACGAAGATGACCTGCTTGCCGCCAAAGGGCAACGACGAACGCAGCGTCTTGCGCATCGTGTAGTCTATGGCATCAATGATGTCACAGCGTACCATCGACACCTCATCGATGATAATGGTGTCCGTATGGATCAGCGTCAAGATGCGTGCCTCACTCATCTTACCCATCGTGCCTGGCGTGCAGACATCCATAGGCAGTCCGAAGAACGAGTGGATGGTATCGCCACCCGCTAAGATGGCTGCCACACCCGTAGGTGCCAGTGTGATGAACTGCTTGTCCACAATCTTCTGCACGTTGCGCAAAAAGGTTGTCTTACCTGTTCCTGCCCTACCAGTAAGGAAGAAACTACTGTTGGTGTTGGCAATCAGCTCGAAAGCCATCACCTGCTGTTTGTTCTGTGTGTCGATCATGTTCTCCATTGTTTTATCGCTGTTCAAGTTTTGGGAGTATTTGGGTTAAACGTGTGTTGAAGTCGGGATCAAGGAAGCTCTTGTAGCATCCTGAGATCAGTGTCTGTGCCTGCTCTGCAATCTGCTCTACCGGTGTGCAGATGCGCTGGGTCTTCATGACGCCAGTCAAGAACTCTTTCACCATCAGTTCTGACTCCTGACGGATGAATGCCTCGTTGCGAAACACCTTGTCGTAGTCGCGCTTCTGGATTAGTTCCATCTTCTGCCCGTTGAAGGCATACAGCTCGATGCTGTCGATGTAGGTCCAGCTGTGGTACAGGCCCACCTTCTCAACGATGACGATACGGTCGCAGAAACGTATGCCAAGGTAGTAGCGGTGTCCATTACTGCTCTCGTACTCGTCGCAGATGAACATCTTCTGACTGTTGTCCCATGTAGGGATATGCACGCGAGGACTGCCGTATGTAGGCAGAATGCTGTCAAACAGACTCTTGTTGATTGCTTTGGTCAATGTTGCCATAGTCTTGTCGGTTTTTGGTTGAACTTTTTGTTATCCTTGTCGCAGGCAGTCGCCCTTAGGCTAACTGCTTGCGCTGTGTCTCTTCTACCATACCTCTTGCGAAGCTGGTCAGTTCCTGGTCGCTGGCGTGTGCGCCCTGCAACTTCAGTTGACCTTCTAGGAAGCCTTTCAGCATCAAGATGCTTTGCTCCTTGGCGAAGTACTCCGAGAAGTCGCGCCAGTCGCTGCCGCCCCAGTACTTCTGAGCTATGAGCTGTGCCTTCTGGCCGTCCCAGCAGAACAGCTTGATGCCATTCAGGAAGGTTCGGGCATATCCCTGACCGATGTCGTAGTACACGGCCAGACGGTTAGAGAACCGTACTGCCTGGTAGTACATGTTACCTGCTGCGCTGGTGTAACCTAGTGTCAGGTACACGTTCTTCGCGGCATTGTAGGTTAATGACTCGCCCGAGAGGGCCGGAAGCGCCTTTGCGGCAATGATCTGAAGTGCTGTGTTTGTCATAGCTTATCAGTTTTTAAGGGTTTGACTTTTAGTTTGTTGTTGACTTTTAGTTTTTGTATTGCGATGCAAAGTTATGATTATTCTGAACATCTTCCAAATCATTTTGCCAATATAATGGTTCCAACTCATTAGGAACAATTACCTTGTTTTTCCGATGGGCTGTCTGAGCCAGACGCTTCTCGACGATTCTGCGAAGAATGCGACTTTGTACGCCAGTAGGCTTCACTTGACTTTTGGGGGTCAGGTTGAAAAGAAGGTAGTCATACACTTCTGCATTCATCACGTTGGTTCTGTAGTTACTTGTTGT
Source organism: uncultured Prevotellaceae bacterium (assembly GCA_900314985.1). Classification (GTDB taxonomy): domain Bacteria; phylum Bacteroidota; class Bacteroidia; order Bacteroidales; family Bacteroidaceae; genus Prevotella. The sequence continues at coordinate 33,204 of OMXL01000030.1, forward strand.
TTGGTAGTTCTTCATAGTTTTGTGGTTTTTGGGGTTACTATAGTGGTTTTTGGTTGTACCCATCCCTTCTATGTTGCAAACCAAATAATTGGTCTGTCTTTTAGCATTGTTTAATCGTTTTATTATCGTTTTTACTTTAATTTACACATATTCAGCCAAGA
>OMXL01000001.1 GCA_900314985.1 uncultured Prevotellaceae bacterium
GATAGATGAAGGTTGAGACAGGGGTGATGGTGGGCGGAAAGCCTTTGTACACGGCATTTCCAGCCCCGCTGGTGAAGGTGAAGGTTATTTTTTGAAAAGCACTCGCGAGCGACGCACCCCCGCACACGTACATTATATATGCGCAGAAGACAGACTGATACCTCCGCGTATTAGCTTGTCCCAGTCACAAGACAGCTGTACCCGATGACGAGTTAGCTGTATACGCACAAAATTCTCTAGAGAATTTTCCCCATATTAGCTGTTCCCGTCAAAAAGTGGTACGACTTTTCAAAAAGTGGTACGACTTTTCAGAAAGTCCTACCACTTTTTCCCATATCAGCTGTTCCCATCGCCGTATCAGCTGTTCCCGTCGCCGTATCAGCTGTTCCCATCGCAAGGAACGCCCATCCCGCACACGCGAACCGCTTCCCTCAATCAGAGGTGAGTGACATCCCCTGTATATCAGCGGATTATATTTGCAGATATTAGATTCTGCATCGGAAAGTAGATTCTGCGTGGGCAAGTAGAAACACTATCTAAATATAATGTTGGTAATTAGAACAAACGTTGTCCTTGTTTAAGGCACTCGGATGGACAGATTCTCTTGATAATATACCACATGAATATTCCCCCAAGCAAGCCAGTAATATAAACTGTCAGGTTTATACCAATTATTAAAACGATGATGATTGTTGGCAATATTATACAAGCGCCAGCAGTCCCCATCAGGACGAATAACATTGCTACTATATTAGTCTTCGTTTTCTTTTTCTTCTTTGGTCGCTTTTTTATATCATCAATAAGAGTATCAATACCCTTTCCTATCCGATAGCCGTATAATCCCATGATTCCACCAGATGCACCTAACAACATCTCATGTGGATACAACAAAATAAACATAAGACCAACTGCTATTGATGTGCATATGAATACAATCCATAGCAACCACGAACGTAAAAGACCAGAATAAAAATAGACGAAAAGCGCAAAAAGCACCAGATTTACCGCAAGATGCCAGATACTTACGTGTACAAAAGAATAGGATATTAATCGCCAAAATTCGCATCGGTCGATACACAAATATTTAGAGATAGCTCCCCATTGTTGCATCTGTCCAAGATGTATTCCGCCATACACATCATTATATCCTCCTGCCAACATCATGACCAATTGTCTCTATTACTAATATAAGCTATTGCCTGACTACGTTCTCGCTTAATTTCTTTATTGATGGATGATTGACTTCTATCTTTCTTGGCAAACAAGAAAACCAATAAGATGATAAATAAGCTCGCAAACATAGTAATGAACATCCATTTTAGTTCACGAATTATATTATCCTTGGTAGAGCTCATTAGATTCGTAAAAAACACAGGAGATTCTATTGGAATATTTATGTTGCGACAAGCATTCATAAATGCATCATAGTCCTCTGTTTTCGACATTATTCTTCTATAATATCCTTCCCCATGGGGAATAGCATGTGTTTTTATCTTCTCATCCAAAGATGCAAAAAAAGCAGCCCGTTTTTCGTTATCTTTCGGCGACATACAACAACTATTCAATGTATATCCCCAAAAGGCATTCTTTACATTTTTTATTTGAAAGGTTACAAAAACAACATGTTCAATCTCAGAATGTTGATATCTTCTCGGAATAACACGATATGTCATGAATACACCATGACGCGAAGTGTCTATCCCTACATTTTTTACATGGATATATTCCTCGCCACTCTGTATTGCATCATGCATGGTAGCAAATTCTGCCATTGGATGCCGAAGTTCATGAGTTATTTCAGAAAGTATTAATGAGGGCAAAAGAACTCCTATCCCAAATATAGTATAAACAAATGAACGTGTATAATAATCATTTATAACTCTCACCCATCGGCGGACGAATAAAATACAAACAAATACACAAACAAAAAATAAGATAAATCTTAATTCAGACAATTGCCCTCCGAAATCTAGAAAATACGACAACAATCCTATTGTCGTAACTAATGCTACAAGATATGATACTATCATCATATAATTCCGTAGCCATTTTGATTTATTTATTTTTTTATTCTCAAACACTGTGCTCTTTTTTAGTGGTATTCAGAATTAGCTGAAAAATTTACTCTCTTCCATACATAGAAAGAAGCTATACTTAGTTTATGAAGTAATTCTCAACAATTTTGGTACAAAAGTAATAAAAAAAATTGAATCAATCAAAGGGCTGTCCCTTTGATTGATGTACTCTTTCCAATCTTGCCATATGACTATCGTTATTTCTGCAGGTCATTGCTTTTGAAAGGCTCTTTCTTCAGGATCAGTTTGGCAGGAGTAGATGTCAATAATCAGAATCACATTGTCTCTAATCTGATAATCAATAGCAAATCGTTCCACAAACAATATCCTAACACCAGGAAAGTCTGTAAGACGACCTATCTCTGGCATAGCAGATGCAAGCTTTATCTGCTTATGAATCATCTTCAGCAATTTCTTACTGAAGCGATTACTTCCATTGCGTTCATCAAAGTAGTTGAGAATGTCCTCCAAACTATCAAAGAACTGGGGACTATAGCTGATTTCTAAAGCCATTTAGCAAATCTCTCTTTAAAGTCAGCTTCAGAAAAGCACTTGTCATCCTCATAATCACGCTCAGCCTTCACGACAGCATCTCTCATTTCCGGAGTCAGTTTGATTCTGCCAAACTCATCAGCCTTGAAAGATTCCTCCTTTGCCACATCCTTGCTGAGATATGCGATTAAAGCTACCTTGTCAGGCTGACTCAATTTCATTACCTGACTAAGGAGTCCGCTCTTTCTAACGTTCTCACTCAGCAATACTGCGGCAGGCTCCGCTGCTATCATGATGTCGTTCTCTTCCATCTTTATTCTAATTTCTTGGCGCAAAGATACAAAGTATTTTCCAATTCTCCAAATTTACATTGCAAAAGCTACGGTAGTGATCACAGGAATCTTCTTTATACATCAGTCAGAGGATCTGTCCCGGTGATTGTGCGAGATTAATTGCTATGAGTGTTCTGTTTGGGCCGCAGTGCCCTGCAAGGGTTTCACTCAAACAGCTTGGCCCATTCCAGGAATTTCACGACACCGGCATGGCCAAACTTCTCTAGGGACTGGGCGGTCTCGAGAACGGTGCGCACATGCTCAGGACTGGACTTAGAGTAGAACTTGTCAGCATAACAGATAATCTGTTCTTCCAGCGTCTCAGGTTCCCAACCAGGCAGTCCAGTACCCGTATGGCGCTCTGCCACACGAGCATGGCGAGGAAATCCCTCGGCACGCAACAGTTCACCACCAATCTGTCCGTGGCGGATATAAGGCTCCGTACCATGACAGAGAATCGACGGTGCATCACACTGGTAGATACCTATGTCATGCAACATGGCAGCCTCTTCCAAGAATTGCGCGTCGACAGGTAGTTCTTTGTGTTTGCGAACAATCTGCAGACAACGGTCAGCTACCTGTCGGCTATGTTTCAACAGCAACTGTCGCAATGCATCATCCTGCGGATAATACTTTTTGATTATTGACAAATAATCCATATTTACACTACATTGATTGATTCCTACAGCAAAGGTACAAAAAAAAGTGAAAAGTAGGAAGTAAAGAGTAGAATTTTTAGCCATTCGTCACAGAACTACGCAGAATATCCCAAAAATTTGCTGTGTTTGCAACTTACACATACCTTTGCAACGTCAAACAAATGAACACGACAACACAAAACATTAATGGATATGAAAAAGATGTATTTAAGAATGGCAGTCCTGATGACTGCAATGATGATGACAGTGACGACATTTGCTGCCACTGAGGATGACGACAATGACAATGACGAAGAGTGGACCACGCTCGACAGTCTGTCGACCGACACCACCTTATGGTATAACCAGACGCAACAGTTAAACGGTGTCGTTATTAAAGGACGTTTGCCTAAGACGCGCGTCAAGGGTGACGCCATGCGTACGAAAGTAGCAGGTACCATATTAGAAAAGGCAGGAACCTTGAGTGATGCCCTGTCAAAGATTCCCTCACTGGAGGCAGAGCGCGATGGTGGCGTAAAGGTCATGGGACGTGGCGAGGCCGAGATATACATCAATGGTCGCAGGGTGCAGGATGTGAGCGAGTTGTCGCGTCTGCGCTCTGACCAGATACTACATGTTGACGTGGTGCAGAATCCTGGTGCACGTTATGCAGCCTCTACCAAGGCCGTTGTTCGCATCACGTTGAAGAAAGCACAGGGCGAGGGTATCAGTTTTCAGGATAATGCCGGTGCCATGTATCAATACGGGCATACGCTGACCAATAACCTCAACGTGAACTACCGTACCGGTGGTCTTGACGTTACTGCTTCATTCTGGGCAGGTCGCTATGGCCATGGGAAGTCACTACAGGAAGACGACATGTACTATCTGGTTGGCCAAGATCGCATAGACGGTTATTCCAAGCAGGAGACCAAACAGACTTGGAAAGGTTTATCACCACAGTTGCAGCTGAACTACATGGTCAATGAGAACCACAGCTTTGGTGCTTTCTACAAATACGACTACCATCCCACTGGTAAGCTGACCAGCCAGTTCGATACCGATGAATATAAGAATGGCATCTTCACAGAACGCTCTGAGAGTGAGGTATGGCAAGATGATAACTTCAAAAAGCATATCTTCAACGCCTATTATAATGGTAAGGTGGGTAAACTGGGCATCGATCTGAACATTGACGGACTCTTTGATGACACCGAGACACCAGGCTACACCAAGGAGAATGCCACCTCTGCCAGTGGTATCAAGATGGTTCGTACCATCGACAGCAACACCAAGAGCGGCAACAACTTCTGGGCATCGAAACTCATCTTCAGCTATCCGCTATGGAAAGGTAACCTCTCTGTTGGTGGCGAGTATTCATACAACCACCGCACAGATGCCTATTCCTATAACGCCTCTGAGGCAGTACCTGTGACAGCTACCGACACAGAGATTAACGAGAAGTCTACAGCAGCCTTTGTGGAGTATGGCAGACAGTTTGGCAAGTTCTTTGTTCAGGCTGGTTTGCGCTATGAACATCTGAAGAATGACTACTACGACTTTGGCAAACGCGACGATGAGGTATCGCGCGACTATAGCGACTGGTTCCCTACAGCTAGCATCTCAGCTCCCATTGGACAGGTACAGCTGTCACTGTCCTACCGTCGCGACATCAAGCGCCCTGCCTATAGCAGCCTGACCAGCTCTACCATCTACCTGAACCGCTATGCCTATCAGAGTGGTAACCCCAAATTGTTACCAACATATACTCATAGTGTCGTACTGAATGCGGCTTACAAATGGATGGGAATAAGCATCAACTACAGTCGCATCAAGAACTCAGAGACGATGTCATCAGAACCATTCCCTGGTGCAGAAGACCCGCTCGTTTGTCTGATACGTTCTATCAATACCGACGAAGACTTCAATCAGCTGAGTCTCAATCCCTATGCAAGTCCCACTATCGGCTGCTGGCATCCTACATGGTATGTATATGCGCTCTTCCAGAATTACAAGTCGCCTAGTGCCGATGGCACCATCGTGACGCTGAACAATCCCTACTTCCAGTTTGGATGGGACAACACCATTGAACTGCCCAAGCATTGGCGCATCAATGCCGGTTTGCGATTCAATCCGAAGGGAGACGTGGGCAACTTCAGCATGCAGAGAGCTCAGGCTAATACAAACATTGGCATTCAGCGCGACTTCAATCTGCATCGTCTCGGCTCACTGACCTTAGACCTACGTTGCAACGACATCTTCAATACCAACAAGACGAAAGGTATTGTCTATGGCCAGCGCGAGCTCACCGTATATAATCCTACCCGTCGCACCTTCATGGTCGACCTGACATGGAAATTCAACGAAGCTCGCAGCAAGTATCGTGGCAGTGGTGCCGGTGAGAAACAGAAAGCCAGAATGTAAAACAATTATTTCACAGGTTCCATGTGCAGGGTGACATGCGTCTTACTACCAAAACGTTCTTTCAGTCTTTGTTCGATGGTAGTGGCACGCTCGTGGACAACAGTCAATGGCAATTGTCCGTCCATCCGCACATGGGCCTCGATGGCGATACGGTTACCAATGCGACGGGTACGCAGGTTATGGGGCTCTTGGACATCGGCAAACGACTGGATGATATCTTCTATCTCCTGTTCTGTCTCCTCAGGCAGTGAACGTTCTGTCAACTCGCCGACACTGGTCTTCAGCAGTTCATAAGCGACCTTCACCAACATCAATCCCACCACGATAGAGGCTACAGGATCCATCACCGTCCAGCGTTGTCCCAGCCAGATGGCCAGACCAATACCTAAGGCTGCACCTATCGAGGAGAGGGCATCGCTACGATGATGCCACGCGTTGGCAATCATCACCTGCGAATCCAGTTGGCGACCTCTGCGAGCGGTATACTGATAGAGTAGTTCTTTGATGACTATCGACAACAAGGCAGCCCAAAGGGCAATCCTGCCGGGTGCTTCTATTTGTTCACCATTCCACCACCCTACCAGTTTCATGATGCCAGAACCCACGATGCCCATTGCAACAGCCACCAACGACAGACCTATCAAGAACGAGGCAATGGTTTCAAACTTACCATGTCCATAGTCGTGCGACTGGTCTTGTGGCTTGGCACTAATACTAACAAACACCAGTACCAGTAGGTCGGTCAAGAAGTCAGATAACGAATGTACAGCATCAGCCATCATAGCAGCGCTATGTCCCAACATGCCTGCCACGAACTTAAAGGTCAGCAGGACAGCATTGCCCACACTACCTACGAGTGTTACCTTATATATTTCTTTCTCTCTACTCATTTGACAATGACAGTGGTCCGTTTATGGGCTCATCAGGGTGCAAAGATACTCCTTTTCCCTGAAAATGACTCCATTCGGCAAAGAAAAAACAAAAATATATTCATTTTCTTGTAATTTTCCGATACCTTTGCGTATCTAACGGTAAACAACAAACAAAAAACGATGAAACAAGAAGAGTATTTTACCCAACTGGTACGAGAGCACAAGAGCACCATCTATACGGTGTGCTATATGTTCTCTCAGGACGAGGATGAAGTGAACGACCTCTTTCAGGAGACGCTGATCAACATGTGGAAAGGCATCGATAGCTTTCGCGAAGAAAGTAAGATCAGCACGTGGATCTATCGCGTAGCCCTCAACACATGTCTTCTGCAAGAGCGCAAGAAAAAGAAAGAGGTAAAGAAAGTACCTCTGACGATGGATGTGAACTTCTTCCAAGACGACGATGCCAATGCCGCACAGGTCAGAATGCTCCATCAGCGCATCGGAAAACTGGGGTTGGTCGACAGAGCCCTGGTGATGATGTGGCTGGAGGGCATGAGCTACGACGAGATTGGTGCCGTAATGGGAATTTCCTCTCAGAACGTGGGCGTAAAGCTCTTCCGCATCAAAGAACAAATGAAGAAAATGTAAAAATTGCAGGATTATGGAAGATATGCATTTCGAGGAACTGCGCAATCAGTTTGCCATCCTCAAAGACCAATTAAAGAAGCAGGAAATCGTTAGCGACCATCTGTTGCGTGAGACGATGAAAGCCAAGAAAAGAAATATCAACAGTACGAAACGTATGTGTTATGCCTGTGCAGTCATTGCCTTGGGACTGACACCTCTGAACTACCACTTACAAGCATGGAGTCTGCCATTCAGCATTGTGACCTGTCTGATGATGTTGTTCTGTGCCGTAGCCACCTACTACATCCACAAGCCCGTGGACGATCTGAACTTCCTGACGGACGACTTTGCAACAGTGGCTCGTGTGATGGCTAAGTTCAAGAAGCAGTACGACCAGTGGCTCTACTATGTCACGCCAGTCATCTGTATACCCTGGATTTCGTGGGCTTTCTATGAGTACGCATGGAAGCGTGCACCAGAGGGGGTTAGCCCATGGTTCATGTGCATCCCTTTGGTCATTGGCTTAATTATTGGCCTCATTATCGGCCTCTACTTCCACTTCAAGGCCGTAAATGCAGCGCAGGACATCATCGACCAGATTGATGAGCAATAATATAATAAGGTAAAAGAAAACGATACAACAATGAAAAAGATGTTTTTAGCTGTGATGCTCGCCATCATAAGCTTGGGAGCCACAGCACAAGGATTGAAGTCCAATATGGACACGAGTGTAAAACCTGGTGATAACTTCTGGCAGTATGCTGTTGGTGGCTGGTTGAAGGCTAACCCACTGGACAAGCAGCATGCAGAGAACGGCGCATTTACTGACTTGGAAGAGCTCAACAAGAAGCGCATCAATGCACTCATCATGAAATATGCAGCCGAGACGGGCCTGCCACAGGGTAGTGACGGCCAGAAGATTGGTACGCTCTATCGCCTTTACATGGATAGCGTTGGTCGCAACAAGATGGGTTACGAGCCTATCATGCCCTACCTGAAGCAAGTGCGCGAGTTGCAAAGTCGTGAAGAACTGCTGAAACTGATGTACGAACTGGATGGCAAGGGCTTCAATACCGCGCCCTTTGGCATCAACCTCAGCCTCAACCCCTTCAAGTCGTCTGAGTTTATGATGAGTGTGGGTCATGGCGGTGCCTCTCTGGCTCAGGAATACTATGACAATCCTAACGAGACGCAGAAAGTAGCAGTGGAAGCCATCAAGAGTCTGAACAAGGACTACTTGAAAATGGTGGGTTACAGTGACGCTGATGCCGAGCGCATGATGCAGGCCGAATGGGCAATAGAACATCAGATTGGGGTGAAGGCCCTCAACCAGGTTGCTCAGCGCAATCCTATGAACACGATCCACATCATGACATGGGAGCAGTTGCTACAGGAGTTCAAAGGCATCGATTGGGTGGCCTATCGCGATGCCATCGGATATCCTACGGACATCGATACCGTTAACGTCTCTCAGCTGGAGCCGCTGCACGTGGTAGAGAACATTCTGGCCAACAGCAGTCTGGACGATTTGAAGGCCTATATGGAGCTACACGTCATCAAGGCATTCTCTGGCTACCTCTCAGACGACTTCACAGATCGTTCTTTCGAGTGCGACAAGCAGATTTCTGGTGTACAGGAGCAGAAGCCTCGTTGGAAGCGTGCCGTCAACGTGATTAGCGGTAATCTGGGAGAGACCGTTGGCAAGCTCTATGTCAAGGAGTACTTCCCCGAGACCAGCAAGCAACGCGTCTATCGACTGGTGAAAGACCTGCAGCAGGCCTTTGAGGACCGTCTGAAGGAGAACACATGGATGAGTGAGGAGACCAAGACGAAGGCGCTGGAGAAGCTGCACGCCATGCACATCAATGTGGGCTATCCCGACAAATGGGAGGATATGGAGAAGTTTGTGGATATCCGCGAAAACGAGAACCTCATTGAGAACTTCATCCGTATTACCCAAGAGGCCACCAAAGCTGTTTTGCGCAAGTACTGGCGCAAGCCTGTTGACAAGAAGATGATGGCCTGCACGCCACAGACCGTCAATGCTTTCTACAACCCGATGTTCAACAGCATCAACTTCCCTGCTGCCATCCTTCAGCCACCATTCTTTGACCCTGAGGCAGACTATGTTAGCAACTATGGAGCTATCGGCGTAGTGATAGGTCATGAAATGAGTCACGGATTCGATGATCAAGGTTGTCAGTTTGATAAGGATGGTAACCTGAAGAACTGGTGGACTGCCGACGACAAGACTAAGTATGATGAGCGTACCAAGGTATTGGCCGATTGGTTCTCAAAGCAGGAAGCTGTGCCTGGTTTGAAGGTGAACGGACAGAAGACACTAGGCGAGAATATTGGTGATAACGGCGGACTGAAGATTGCCTATCGTGCCTACGAGAACCGCATGAAGCAGGAGCCTCTGAAGACCGTCGACGGTTTCACACCCGCCCAGCGCTTCTATCTGGCTTATGCCCGAGTATGGGCCAGCAACAGCACACCAGAATATACAGCAATGCTCGTCAATAGCGACGTACACTCACCCAACCGCATCCGTGTGATGGCAGCACTGCCTATGATTGACACATGGTACGATGCCTTTAATATCAAGAAGAGTGCAAAGATGTTTGTTCCCAAGGAGCAAAGAGCACTGGTCTGGTAAGTTTTATTATCAATACTATTACAAAGAAAGGAGCCTCACGGCTCCTTTCCTATTTTAGTGGAAACTGTGACGGAATCACAGTTCGCTCTTCCTTATTTCTCGCTTCTTTCAATCCATGCCAGGTTGTCGCCCTTGCGAACCTTAGCACCCTGCTTGGCAGCAACCTCTACGAGTTTACCACCCAGAGCAGCAGGAATGGGAACAATCTCGCCCCAAGGAGCCTGGATATAACAGAAGGTGTCGCCTTCCTTGTACTGCTGACCAACGAATGGCTCCAGACAAGGTTCGCAAGCGCCCTCACCAGAGAACTCGTAATATACCTGACCAGCAACAGGTGCTGTCAGCGCGTCAGCCTTGGCATGCTTGAAGGCAGCCAGTTCAGCAGGACTGATCTTCGAACCACCCAACTTGGCGTCCTTGGCCTTCTGGATGTCAGCCAACAACTGCTTCTTAGCCTGACCACTCTTGAACGGACGATACTGCTCGGGGTGCATAGCCAGTTCGAAGAGTTCCTCGTTGTCCTGACCGTAGTCCCAACCGTTCTCGTCCATCTCCTTCTTGAAGCCGTCAAGAGCATTGGGGATGAGGGTGTGAGGATCAGCATCGGTGAATTCACGGTTCTGCTTCTTGGCCAGTTCTACGAACTCTTCAGCGATGGTGCCAGGCACCTTACCGCTCTTACCGAGAATCATACCCCAGATGGCATCATCCATCATAGCGTAGCGACCCTTGCCCTGCTCAATGGTCAACAGGTTCATCAGTGCGATGTTCTTGGTGTACTGTGAGAACGGCGTTACCAATGGGGGATAACCCACGCGTGGCCATACATACTCAACTTCCTGGAACAGTTTCACCAGCATGTCGTCCATAGAGAGTGTAGGCTCACCCTTCTTCTCGCGCAGCTTATTGATCATGCCCTGGATAGGACCGAGGTCAGCCATCATAGAACCCATCATGCCACCAGGAAGACCACTGCCAAGCAACAGGCTTGACATGTGCTTGTTGGCAGGATTGATGAAGTAACCCAACCAGTCGTCGATGAACTCCTGGGTCAGGCTGCGAGCCTGCATATACGCGTTCATATTAATATCAGCTACCTCGAAGCCCTCATTCTTCAGCATAGACTGTACAGAGATAATGTCGGGATGAACCTTACCCCAAGAGAGTGGCTCGATAGCGGTATCGATGATGTCGGCACCATTGTTACAAACCTCCAGGATAGAGGCCATTGACAGACCAGGACCAGAGTGTCCGTGATACTGGATGATGATATCAGGATGCTTTGTCTTGATAGCCTTGGTCAGGGCACCCAACAGGGCAGGCTGACCAATACCAGCCATATCCTTCAGACAGATTTCCTCTGCACCAGCGGCAATCACCTCGTCAGCGATCTTTGAGTAGTACTCTACAGTATGTACAGGACTGGTGGTAATACACAGTGTAGCCTGCGGAATCATACCTGCTGCCTTAGCCCACTTGATGCTGGGAATAATGTTACGCGTGTCGTTCAGACCACAGAAGATACGGGGAATATCAACACCCTGAGCCTTCTTCACCTTATACATCAGTTCACGAACGTCATCGGGAACGGGATACATTCTCAGGGCGTTCAAACCACGATCCAGCATGTGCGTCTGGATGCCCACCTCATTGAAGGGCTTACAGAAGGCACGCACGGCCAGGTTAGGGTTCTCACCAGCCATGAGGTTTACCTGTTCAAAGGCACCACCATTTGTTTCCACACGGGCAAAGCAACCCATATCGATAATGGCGGGAGCAATGCGCTCTAACTGGTCCTTGCGGGGCTGAAACTTGCCTGACGACTGCCACATGTCGCGGTAGACAAGACTAAACTTAATCTTCTTTTTCATAATTTTTCAATATCGTATAATCTCAATATTTCTGCAAAGGTACGAATAAGTGAGCGAAAAACCAAATTTATTTGGGTTTTTCCGAACGAAAGTACTTTCGACGAAGTCAAAGTACAAATAAGTGAGCGAAAAACCAAATATATTTAGTCTTTTCGATTAGAAGTAAGGCGAATTTGTCAAAAGTCACATAAACTTTGCAATTTGTTGCACATAAAAGAAAAAAGAGGAGTCCCTATATCTTGTCAGAGAATTATTCTCTACCTTTGCAGTATGAAACACATTATACTACTTTTAACCATTCTATTTGGCGCCTCAAGTGCAAAGGCCCAGAACCTAGTAATTAACGAACTGATGCAGTCGAATATCGAATGTATCATGGATGACATCAAGGAATTCCCTGACTCATGGGTAGAGTTATACAACCCGACAGATGCCGCCATCAATTTGCAAGACTACAAGATTAGCATCAAGAACAAGGTCAACAAGGCTTACCAGTTGCCCAACAAGCAAGTTCCTGCTGGTGGCTATATCGTCATCTACTGCGACAAAGAAGAGAAAGACCTGCACACTGATTTCCGTTTGGAATCAGGCAAAGACGGCAACCTCTACCTGTTTAAGAACGGAGAAGTTGTTGACAAATTGGAGAAAATGGCCAAGATGCCAGCTCCTGATATTGCCTATGGTCGCAAGACGGATGGCAGCGACGAGTGGGGTTATCAACTCACGGCGACCCCTGGCGCAGCCAACTGTGGCGAGACGACAAGCAACATTCTTGGTGCTCCCGTCTTCAGCAAGTCAGGACGCGTCACCTCGAACAATAGTACCCTTCGCCTTACACTGAAGCTACCTGAGGGTGCTCCTGAGGGTGCAGTCATTCGCTATACTACAGATGGCAGCGAACCTATCGCCACCAGCGAGGAATACACAGGTGCCATCTTTATCAACAAGACAACAGTGATTCGCGCCAAGCTGTTCTGCGACGGTTGGTTGTCACCCGTCAGCACAGCTCAGTCATACATCTTCCATCCCAGAGAAATGACGACTCCCGTCTTCTCAGTCCTGACCAACGACAAATACTTGAACGATGCATCGATTGGTCTCTTTGCCAACAACAACAGCAAGGAAGACAAGAAGACACACGACTGGCGCCGTCCCGTCAATATTGAGTTCTTTACTGCCGAGGGCGAGGAGAGCATCTTTAACCAGCTTAGTGAAACTCGTATCCAGGGAGGACAGTCACGTGGCAATGCCCTCAAATCAATGGTTTTCTATGCCAACAAGCGCTTCGACCCCGACCACAAACAGTTCCAGTATGAGTTCTTCCCCGACCAGAAGCCTGGCGTCACGAAGTTCAAGGCATTCTCGCTGCGTGACGGTGGCAACGACTTCGGCGACCTTTACTTCCGCGATGCCATCATCCAGCGCACCATGGGTGCTCATACCGATCTCGACTGGCAGGCTTGCCGCACTGCCGTACTCTATATCAATGGTGAATACATGGGTATGCTCAACATCCGTGAACGCTCTAATGCCGACAACATCTACAGCAACTACAACGGTCTTGAGGATGTCGACATGGTAGAAATCTGTCACGAGCAGGTCAATGGCGTCGACCAGTTCATCGAAGAATTAGAGGAAGGAAACTTAGACTTCTACAATCAGTTCAAGGCCTTCTATAGCGAGAAGGGCCATAGCAAGGCTGAATACGAGGAGTGGATTGACGTCGATGAATATCTGACCGTAGCAGCTATGAACCTCTTCTATGGCAATAACGACTGGCCAGGTAACAACACTGTCTTCTGGCGTCCCAACGACGACGACACAGAGTCTGGCCTGCCCAAGCGCTGGCGTGTCATCGTCAAGGATACCGACTTCGGACTGGGACTCTATGGCAAGCAGAACAACTACAACATGATTGACCTGTTGTACCATCCTCAGAATCATTCGAGTGACGCATGGGCATTTACTGAGCCAGCCACCCGTTTGCTGAAGAATATGCTGGAGAACACAGACATCCGCAACCTGTTCATCGACAAGTGTTGCGTCTACATGGGCGACTTCATGAACGGCAAGGGTACTGGCGAGACCATTGACCTCATCAAGGAAGAGGCTATGGAGGAGTTCGTGGCTCATCGCGACAAGTACAATCCTGGATGGGGCTGGTGGCCTGCCGACAATCGTGGTGAAATCACGAACAAGTTCAACGATGCTAAAAATTGGGCTGAAGGGCGTCCCAACAACTTCTACCAGCACATTGCCAACCAGTGGAACCTCGGCACACCTGTTGCGCTGACCATCAACAAGGAGAACAAGAGCGACGTAGCGATCAGCTTCAACGGTGTCCAGATGTCTGGCAATGTGTTCGACGGCAAATACTTCAAGAATCGCGCCATCACCCTGAATGGTACCGCAGCAGAAGAAGGCAAGGTCATTGTAGGTTGGAAGGTTACAGGTGCTATCAACAAGGAATATGAAGGCAGCGAGCTGACGCTGAATATGCCCAGCAGCAAAATCGCCATCAACCCCATCGTTGGTATTGGCTCAGGCATAGAAACAATTGAGACGTCAGACATCAGACATCAGACATCAGACATCTACGACTTGCTGGGTAACAAAGTGCTGACGCCAAAGCGTGGACAGCTCTATATCCAGAACGGTAAAAAGATCATGTGGAAATAAAAGCCTACTTCAGCGTTTGGGTAATTTTTTGTTCGCGATGACAGATGCGCACCTCGATGCCAAACTTCTCGTGGATATGTTCGGCCAGATGCTGTGCGCTATATACTGAGCGGTGCTGACCACCCGTACAACCAAAGCAGAACATCAGGCTGGTGAAGCCACGCTGGATATAACGACGTACATGGGCATCAGCCAGCTTATAGACGCTATCTAGGAATGTCAGTATCTCACCATCGTCTTCCAAGAAGCGGATAACGGGCTCGTCCAGACCAGTCAGCTGCTTGTACGGCTCATAACGGCCAGGGTTGTGCGTGCTTCTGCAGTCAAAGACGTAACCACCACCGTTGCCACTCTCATCTTCAGGGATTCCCTTGGTGTATGAGAAGCTGAACACGCGCACCACCAGCGGTCCCTGAGCGTCATACTTAGAGAAGGTGGCAGGACCATCCTGTGGGTGGGGCTTATAGGGGTTCAGGTCTGTCGTCTTATAACCATCGGCACGACTAACGGTAGTCTGCACCTGCTGGAAACGGGGCATCTCCGTCAACTTACGAAGAATATCTGTCAGATACGGATATGGGAAGTTGCGCTCATCGAGCAACTCACGGATATTCTGCATGGCAGGCGGAATAGACTCGATGAAGTGCAGCTTGCGCTCGAAGTAGCCACGGAAGCCGTATGCTCCCAGCACCTGCAACTGGCGGAACAGTACAAAGAGCGACAGTCTATCTACGAAATGATGGGGCGAAGGCACCTCCGTCAACTGCTTTATGGCATTATAGTACTCGTAGACCAACTCGCGACGTACCTTATAAGGATACTTTGCAGAAGCTTGCCACAAGAAGGAAGCCAAGTCGTAGTAGTACGGACCCTTGCGGCCACCCTGGAAGTCGATGAAGTACGGACGTCCCTCGCTATTCAGCATTACGTTGCGAGCCTGGAAGTCACGATAGAGGAATCCCTGTGCATCGTCTGCATTCGTCAGGTCCTTGGCCAGCAAGCGGAAGTCGGCCTCTAACTTCAACTCGTGGAAGTCAATCTCCGTAGCCTTCAAGAAACAGTACTTGAAGTAGTTGAGGTCGAAGAGCACAGAGTCGCTATTGAAAGCAGGCTGAGGATAGCAGTTGCTGAAATCCAGTCCATCGGCACCCACCAGCTGGATCTTGGGCAATTCGCGGATGGTACGACGCAGCAGTTCCTGCTCTTTCAGCGTATAACGACCACCAGCCTCGCGTCCACCACGAATGGCATCAAACAGCGACACAGAGCCCAAATCGGTCTGAATGTAGCGCAACTCATCGTCGCTAACAGCCAGAATCGTTGGAACAGGTAACTGACAATCAGTAAAGTGCTTAGCCAGATAGACAAACGCATGGTTCTCGTCGCGACTGGTACCCACACAACCCACTACGCTCTTGCCCTCAGAAGAGGTCATACGGTAGTATTCACGATTGCTGCCACCAGCTGTCAGCTGCTGCACGTTCTGGGGCTCTGCCCCACTCCACTTCTTATATAGTTCAATTAATTTCTGCATATTGCAGGCAAAGGTAGTACAAACTGAGCGAAATGCAAAATAAATTCCTATTTATTTTCATTTCCGATATCCCTACTTCCCTACCATTGGCCACGTAACTGCCTAGATTACAGCGCATAGCAAAAGCAGGAACAATAGTCATCCCTACCATTATCCCTACCATCATCCCTACCATTATCCCTACCTGACACCTAACGTAAAGTATTACGATTACAGCTGGAACTAGTTGGAGCCACAACTGAAGAATGATGGTAGGAATCAGGTAGGGATGATGGTAGGGATAATGGTAGGGATGAAAAATTAGAAGGCCTTATAAGTCGTTGTATATAAAGGTTTTGCGATAGCAATGGTAGGGATGGTAGGTCTTTTCACGAGACAGCTGTAGCCGGATGCAGGAACAGCTGATACGGCGCCGTAAGAGCTGTATACGGAGTGCTTATACAGCTGTCTCGTGATGTTTCATAGCAGATTTCTTGTGTAATTCTTATTTATTTCGTACTTTTGCAACATCTTTATGAGACGAGCGATAAATATAGTTGGAATCGTGACAGTCTGTTGCCTGCTATGCTCCTTGAATGCAGCGGGACAGATTAAGAGACGGATTCAGCAGGTGCAGCAGTATTTGGACTCTACGGCCAAGGCCAAGGTGGACCAACACTATATTGAGGTTCCTGAGAAGCCGTGGAGGGTTATTCTGCGCTACAAGAGCAATGGAATAGCCGTGAACTATGACCAGGAATTGGATTTTCCAGAGACGAACGAGCACTCTGAGTGGAAGTTGAGTTTCGAGCCTCCCATGGCATCCTCTGTCGGCTTTTGGGTGGGCTATCGCGGCACGGGTCTCTCCTATTATTATTCGCTGACCAAGAATGCAGGGCGCTATTTCTCTTTGAGCAGTACAGGAGCCAAATACGGACTGGCGTTTCGACTGAGACGCTTTAACGTGACGAAGGCCACCTTTGGGGCTGTTGACTTTGTGAATGGGCAGAAAAGCGGTGAGTACGAGCAGAGTGGCAATATACCTTCGCCTGTATGGATTCGTTCTGCCTATCTGAACGGATATTATGTGTTTAACGGACGCCGCTATTCACAGGCCGCTGCCTACAACCAGTCAGTCATCCAGCGTCGCTCGGCAGGTTCTTTCTTGATAGGTGCCACTTGGTATCAGTCGTCGTTTGACTATTCTGACATTAACAATTACGTATTCATGTTGATTGGGCGCGGCATCCATCGTATCAAGGTACATCAGGCCAACATCGGGTTGGGCTACGGCTACAATTTCGTACCCTTCCGTGGACTTGTCATCAACGCCATGACGATGCCCACGTTGAGTGTGTATAACCGCGTGAAGATTGATAAGTATGATTTCAACTACGAGCTGACTCCAGAGATAGGGCAGGTTGACGATTATGGCAAATGGGACCCGCAGACCAAAACGTGGGAGAACGGAAAAAGCAAGAAACCCATCTATTTGGCAACAGGACCCAACGACATGGTATACTATTGGGATAAGGACTCGGAAGTGGACTACAGCGCGCTACAACTCAACGTAGACCTGCGACTTGGCATTACCTATAACTGGAAAAATTATTATGTTGGTCTCCAGGCGCAGTTTAATAACTTCACCTACAAGAAAGACGATAGCAAGGTAACACTTACTGAAGCGTTTGCACAGATGGCGTTTGGCGTGAGATTGTAGGATTTCTATTTCCTTCTGAGAATACCCACGACTATCAGCAGATAGCCAGCAAGACAGACCATCGGAGCCACGACGATACGTCGAGGCGAGAAAATGTCAGGATTGAAAGCCTGCTCGTTGCTGCCATCGCCAGACATCAGGACATAGCCCGTAACTATCAGCAGACAGGCGATGATAAGGATGCTGCTACTGGAGAGCAGGACGCGAAGAAAACGGACAGTGTTATTGTTGATAGTGTTCATATTGCGGAATGTATTGTTGGTAAATATTTGTTCTGTTATATTGCGCAGCGACGACAAGCGCCTGCTGCAAAGTCTGCATCCACTGGCGACGTGAATAGGCTGAGCCTGCACGGCGCGAGGGGGCGATGGTGTCTATCCACGAGAGCCATTCAGAGGAACGATGCAGGAGACCGCTGACAATTTCGTCGCCCTTTTGGGGCTGGTTGTTCAGGTAGAAGCAGCGTGCCATAGCAAGGGCAGCCTCAGTATAGGGTACATTCTCTTGCGGCATCTCGTGTTGCCACTTGCGGCAGACTTTCAGCGCCCGCTGGGGGTCGCCCTGCTGGAGTAGCGAGTCGATGAGGATGCCCATAATGAATTGATGCGTATTGGCCATATGCTTGACGTCTTCGTCGACGTAGAGTCCTTTGGTGCTTAGTCCGCCATAGCGATAGCGGTGCATGATGTTGTTGTAGAGGCGTTCTACATCCACCTGACGGCCGTCGGCAGTGGGCGATATGCGATAGGCCAGACCTTCGAGTACCAAATGGTCACGGAGGAACGACAGGTTGTCGCCCATGCTGATAGACATATAGAAAGGACGCGTCCAGACGGCATTCGACAGCATCTCCAGCACCATCAGCTCGTTTTTCAGCAGATACTGCTTACCCTTCAGCGAGATGGTCATCGTGCCTTCGGGCGACGTAATGGAGAGGGTGTCAGTATCGATAGGCAGGTATTCCATCGTACCTTGTTGGTAGTCTTCGTGACTCCAACTGATAGGCAAGGCAGGCGAGTCGTAGGCAGGACGCTTCATCTGGTCGATATACCAGTCGGTCTGCAGATACTCCAGATTGCAGTCGCGGGTATCTCTGCGCACGCCCTCCACCTCTTGGTTATACCACAAAGGAAACGTGTCATTGTCGCCATTGGTAAAGATTACGGGAAAGCCCTCATCCTGCATGGTCATCAGATAGTTCCTTCCGAAGTCGCGACAGGTATAGCGACCAGAGCGATCGTGGTCGTCCCATGTCTGCGAAGCCATCTGCAAGGGAATGAGGAGTGCCAAGGGGGCCAGTTTTCTGAAGTTGGCTGCGCCCAAGCCTATCCAGATAGCAAAAGCATAGAACGACCCGACATAGGCATAGTCACGCTCTCGTGGTTGCATAGGTGTCTGGTTGAGATAGACCACAATAGCTAAGCCTGTCATCACAAACAACAACGAGACTATCCACAACTGACGACGGCCCTCACAACCTTGTCGCCATTGCCACAGGATGCCCAGCAAGCCCAACAGTAGCGGAAGACCATAGAACACGTTGCGCCCTTTGTTGTCAGCGAGGTCAGACGGCAACTTCGACGTGTCACAACCGAGGAGCAGGTCATCAATCCATCGGAAGCCCGTTATCCAGTTGCCGTGCTCTACCTCACCCTGCCCTTGGATGTTGTTCTGTCTGCCCACGAAGTTCCACAGGAAGTAGCGCCAATACATGAAGTTCACCTGATAGGTCAGGAAATAGCGTAGGTTCTCGCCCTTGGTGGGCACGCCATCGTGCGTCTCGATGTCGCCCATCCAACTCTCGTAGGCATCGGCGTGGTACATAGAATAGATGCGAGGATAGAGTGGTGTCTTACCATACTGTTCACGACTCAGGTACTTGCCCAGTGTGGAGAGTGTCTTAGGCTCATTTTCGCACATCGGCGGACAAGCATTGGCACGCACAAGAATAACGCCATAGCTGCTGAAGCCCACCAGAAACATCAGCAGACAAGAGAATGTCAGTTTCAACAATCTGCGACGTGCCTTGACGAGTCGAGACAGGAGCTTATCCTTGCGAAACCAGACCACAAAGGCCATGGCTGGCAGGCAGAGCAGACATAGCAGATGGACACCAATGGAGAGACCCGTTATATAAGCAATAAGGATTATCCAGCGATCGCTGCGTGGACTATCAGCCTCATCTTCCCATTTCAGGATGAGCCAGAACATCAAGGCAGTGAGGAACGAGGAGAAGGCATAGACCTCAGCCTCGACTGCAGAAAACCAGAAGGTGTCGCTGAAAGTATAGGCCATAGCACCCACCAGTCCGCAGGTCTCAACCAAGATGACTTGGTTTAGTGAATAGTGAAAAGTGAAGAGTGAAGAGTGGGCTACCGCCTTTCCTATTATCAGTTTCTTTGCGAGGTGCGTGATAGTAAGGAAGAGGAAGAAGATGCAACCTGCACTCAAAAGTGCCGACAACAGGTTGACCATCAGCGCCACTTGGGATGGTGAGTTGGCAAACTGCGAGAACAGATTGGCCACCAGCATGAAGAATGGGGCACCAGGTGGGTGACCAATTTCCAGTTTATATCCACACGCAATGAATTCTGGGCAGTCCCACAAACTGGCCGTCGGCTCTACGGTGAGACCATACACCACGGCGGCGATGGCAAACGAGAGCCACGCTATGAGGGTGTTGAGTTTGGAAAAAGTTGTTTGTTGCATGATGCTTTGCTAAAAATTTTCGGCAAAGCTAGCAACAATTATTGAAATGTAGGGCAGAAAATGTCTGACATAAGTCTGACATTTTACTGACATGCGGCTAACTACTTAATAGTCAGCTCATAGGCACGTCCCCTATCCGACTCTATTTTCAGGTTAGAATGTTGCTCGATAACAGGTTTCAGTCTGCGAATCAGCGTATAGAGCGTCTCGCTAGCATCCGGTTTCTTGGGCCAAAGGGCATCACAAATCTCTGTCTTTGTCAGTTGGTGAGCCTCCGAACGGAAGAACATCTCCAACAGTTGCTGTTGCATGGGCGTCAACTTGATACGCCGTCCTGTAGCATCATAAAAAGTGCCTTCAGCCTCAGCGAAACGTAATCCGCCATATTGTGAAACACCCACCATTTGCAGCATCTCATGGCGACGATGATAGAAACAGAAGAGTGCCCACATAAGTGTCAATGTCCATAAGACAACAGTGGGGCGCTGGTCAGACAAGCTGAAAATGGTGGCCTCCGAACAGTGGGCATAAGCCTTGAACTCACGTCCCTTAGTATCGACAGCAATGGTTGCCTTACCACGCAACTCTGCTATCTGCAAGTGACTATTGAATGACTGAATAGTATCTTGCGTGATGACATTGCTCTGCTGCTTGGCCAATGCCGACGACAGTGCCTGACTCATATCATCAACCACCTGTCGCTCCGTAGCATGATAGCTGACGAGACTCGTTGCACATGAGGCAACGATCATGACGAAAAGTACAATGACTAAATGTTGCTGTTTCATATCTGTGTGCAAAGATACAAAAGAAATCACCACCCGACAACGGATTAACAGGGTTTAACCCTCTCACAAACGTCAAGGGGGACTCGCTATGGAACCGACAACATAGCTTCAGCCTTCTGCATCATCTCTTGAAGAGCAGCAGTGGGGTTCTCCTCTTTGCGGGCAAGTTCGAGGAACTGTTGGAGATAGGGTCTCGCCTGTTTCTTGTCCTCCAACAGCAGAGCGTAGGTGTTGCCAATATTATAATAGGTAGCGATAGACATAGGGTTGTAGGTAAGATGATCTTTCCATGCAGTGACAGCCTCAGCATAGTGTTCCGTCAAGTAGTAGCCCTCGCCTCGTGACAGGGTGATGGCCTTCATGATGGTAGTATCGGGCAACATCAACTGGGTAGCGAGATCCAGGTAGCGCAATCCTTCTTCATAGCGCTTCGTGTCGACACACACCACACCAAGACGATAGGCACAGCCAGCATGTTGCATCTGGCTGAGAGCGAATGCTGGGAGCAGGCATTTATAAGCCCTTTCGAGGCTGTCGATTTGTGTGTAGCTCATACCAGCAGAATAAAGGGTGTTAAAGACGGAGTCGCCTTGCTGCAACAGTTTGTCATACAACTTAGCTGCAGCAGTGAAGTCACGATTCATAAACCATGCATCTGCCAGTGCTCTGTTGACAAGGATATTCGTAGAATCCTTCAAAGTATATTTCAGTCCACAGATAATCCCGTTCTGAGGTTGATCGTTTTTAGCAAAAGCGAGGATGAGCCCTGCCACAATCTCAGCATCCATCGGGAAACGCCCAAGTAGCTGGCTTGCCCAATAGATATAGGAGTCAGTGTCGCCCTGCTTCTGATAACCCAGCGCCAACTCGCGAAAAGCATCATGCGTGAGACTGTCCTCAGGCATATTCTTTAGCAACTCAGTAGTCTGACGATAGTTGGCACGTTGGTAATGGCAGTCTGCCAACTTCAGTCTTACGTGACGTGGAACTTTATCTTCAGGCACATAAGGCTTAGACAAACTGAAATCCTTATCCATCGAGAAACGGGTGATATCCTGAGACTGCGCCAAGTCGTATGCCTGCTGATAATACTGCAGCGCCTCGAAGGTATTATATTGCTGCATACAGCTATCGCCCTTCTGCATGCAAACGGCAAGAGAGTCAAGAGCCTCGCCCTGAACGGGAGAAACCGTCAGCAGGGCGAGGGCGAGTATGGTGAATAATCTATTCATAAGAATGTCTACTATTGAGCAGCGGCTTCTTCCTTGGCATCGTCCAAACGGAAGGTGAGAGGAATGGTGTACTTCACATTGACAGCCTCGCCATTCTGCTTGCCTGGTATCCACTTAGGCATGGACTTGACGCAGCGCAGCGCCTCCGCGTCAAGTTCAGGTGAAACGCTCTTGACGACTTTTGCCCTGTCAACACTGCCATTCTTCATGACCACGAAGGTGACGATGACACGACCTTGTATACCTGCCTTCTCTGCAGCCTCGGGATAGCGGATGTTCTTGCCGAGGAACTCAAAAAGGGCATGGGCACCACCAGGGAACTCTGGCATCTGCTCGACGACATCAAAGAATTCTGGGTTCTGTTCAACAGGGACGAAGACATCTTTGACACCTTTTTTGGTGGTGACAAGCAGAATACCGTCTCTTGCTTCCTCGCCATACTGGTCAACAGCAGCCTGGTCTTTCAGCACAGTGATAGAGGCTATCTCGTCAGAAGATATCTTTCCCAAAGTCTCATAGGTTATACGATTGCCATCAAGCAACACCATGGGAGTTTTCATGGGCTTGGCAGCAATCCACTCCACAGCCTTTGCTGGGTCGGCCTGCTCTGCAGCATCCTTATCGGGTACAATCTCAATGGTATTATTGCCCATCTTGGCAGTAGCATTCTTCTTGCCCTTCTTGACAATCTTTTTCTGGGGTTGCTGATAGACATAGTCATTGACAGTTTCGGCATTCAGAGCGAGGGCAACACCTACGATAGGTATGAGGGCGAGCAGTTTCAAGAAACTGCTGCGCGGTGATTTCTTTTGTAACATCATGGTTATACGGTTTTTGAGGGTACTATGAGAGATACCGTTGGCAATGGAGTACCCGCCAATGCTCGCGGCCTTGGTGATTAACAGATATTGATATTGACGCGCGTTAATCCCTTGGGAGAGTACTGCACCGTCGGCCTCGTATTCATGGATGGCACGCAGATCGGCGCGCAACATCCACATAGCGGGGTTAAACCACTGGAGGGCGGTGAGAAGGTCAACGAGAAGCACGTCGCACGAATGGTGCTGACGAATATGTCCTCGTTCATGAGCGAGAATAGCAGAATCGCCTGTATTGTAGTCGTTACGATTCATGACAATAAAGGAGCAGAAGCTGAAAGGCGGCACCTCGTCAGGAACCACGCAGAGCGTAGTACCATCGGCTTGCGGAATGCGCTCGCTGCGACGTACCAGCATCAAGACTCTCCATACGGACAGCAATGTGTGACTGAGTACGACTACCACACCTATTATATATAGGAGGGGTATGACATACTGCCACTGGGCAGGTTGCTCGTCAGTAGCCATCTCCATCTGGACATTGCCAACAGATACCATTGGCACGGC
Organism: uncultured Prevotellaceae bacterium; assembly: GCA_900314985.1. Lineage (GTDB taxonomy): Bacteria > Bacteroidota > Bacteroidia > Bacteroidales > Bacteroidaceae > Prevotella. The sequence goes on from OMXL01000001.1 coordinate 24,020, forward strand.
ATCGAGCACCACCGTCTGATGGGTCGTGATGACACACAGCGGCAGGATGAACGACAGCAGAGCCGTCGACAACAACACCACGCGGTTGACACGGTGGAAGGTCTCCTTGGAGAGCAACAGGCGGTAGAACATGTAGAAGACTACGATGAGTACCGCTACCTTAGCGTCATAAATCAGAAAGCCTGTCATACTATTCACTTTTCACTATTCACTTTTCACTATTCTCTATCTGGTCGATGAGTTCGCGCAGATCATCCACGCTAATCTTTTCTTCTTTGACAAACGCGGAGACAGCACTGAGGTAGGAGTCGTTGAAGTAGTTCTTGATGACACCCGCAATAGACGAGCGTCCATACTCCTTCTCTGACACCAGCGGATAGTACTGATAAGTATTGCCGAACTGCTTATGGCCGAGATAGCCCTCACGTTCCAAAATGCGAACGATGGTCGACAACGTATTGAAATGAGGACGAGGCTCGTCATAATGTTCCTGCAACTCGCGCACGAACATCGGACCATGCTGCCAGTACAGCGTCATGATTTCCTTTTCCTTGTTAGTCAGTTTCTTCATTGTTTCAGAGTTTTGGGTTTACCAATTTGTTGCGTCAATATCAATATCTGCCGCAAAGTAACTAAAAGTTTTCGTTACTTGCAACTAAATGCTTTAGTTTTTAAACTCCGTTAACTAATATTTTTAGTTACTAACTTTTACTGCAGGGTAAGACCCATCAATCCAACAACAATCTCGTTAGACTGCGGAATCACGTCAAGGGCTATGATTTTCTTGTCAGGATCTAATGGCATACATAGCATCTGGGCAGCACCACCAGGCAGCTGGAGGTCGCTTGTACCCTTGATACCTAATGCTTTACAGAGGTCACGGCTGACGACACCAGTACCCAGGCTCACCCTATAAGGTCGAGGTTGTGGGGCACGGAACGAGTAGTCGTTGATATAGTATTCTTGTTCTATCGGACACCAGTTGTCAGGGTTCACCAGTCGCAAGGTATCGGCAGTGCCATCCTCATAGCGGGCCACAATTAGTCCATTCACCATACGGCTCTCCTGGGTAAACGTAGTACCTGCCAGCAACAGCCAGGCACGCCAGTAACGCCCCTTCAGCGGAATCGTAGCCTGATTGGGGAAACGCTCTGAGAGAGAAGTGCAGATGATATTCTGTCCTTCAATAGGCGACTGGAAAGGTACACCCATCAGTATCACTTCGTCCTTAATAATCTGCTGACGGAATACAGTATCGACCACCTCCGGGCTGATATCTGTCACATTGGCATTATAATAAGGTGTAAGCTTCACCTTCTGGAACTTCAGCTCAAAGGTGGGTTCATCAGTACCCTCCGTCGTGGGTGGTGCTGTCTCGTAGGAATTGTAGATATATACCTCAGGATATTTCAACGGTTCCTCAACAGTAAAGGTCTGATGCGTCTCAGTAGTTCCTTCAATATCACGATACTCACCGTTACCAAGATTGATACGCAACACAATTTGCTGAGACTGGTTGAAATGCTGAGTGACATCATAATACAGCTGATTGCCCTGACGACGGAAACGGTAGTCCACATAAGGAGTACTGATAGAAGCACTATCCCACGTGGCAGGGAAACTCGGATGAATGAGGCAACGCTGACGGAAAGCATCAGGACGGATACCAAAGAGTCCCTCGGTCAGCGTGCGGGCAGTAATACTGATACAGTCGGCAATATCGCGTCCTTGTGCACCGTTGACCACATCATACTTGCTGTACATGCCCAAATTAGCAGGCGACTCACCATCATACATCTGCTCGATGACATTAGCTTTCATCAGTCGGAAGCCCTCTTCATTACGGCATGCTTTAAAACATGCCAAAGCAGTATGCATCACAGCAGCAGGAATGACATTATTCATATCCCACGAATAGGGCATCCAATTGCTGGTTGCCAGTGTAGGAAGCTGAGACACGGTGGGAATATGCGGAATCTCGTGCATCATATACTTCGTAGCCTGAAAGGCTTGTTCGGAAGTACAGGCGTCATATTCAATAGGTGTATAGATAGACCATAAGGCTGGTGTGTCGTGCAGGCGCTGTAAACCAACGCTATCTTTAAACTCTGCCCAGCAACCTTTATCATCCATCCACAGCTCCTCGTTGAGTCGTGCATAAATCTCGTCGGCCTTCACATAGTAGGATGCCGCATCTTGCTGCGTAAAAGCAGCAACACGAGCCGCCATCGTGTTAAGCCAGAAACTCTTGGCCAACATCGGAGTAGACAGTTGTTTTTCGTCTACCGACTGGACATAGCTTTCTATCGAAGGCCACAACTGCTGCATGGCATCATGGTCAGCCTCATAACAAAAGTGCCAGAGTTTTTCTTCGACTGATACATTCTTAACCTTTTCCTGTACAACGGACAGGGCACTACCCAACGTATTAATATACTTATCAGGGGTATTGATGGTTATCGTAGAGGCCAGCTGCTGCATATCGTCCTCCATACGGTCGAAGAGTGATTCTCCCTGGCGGATAGTCAGAAAAGCAAAGGACAAGTCGGTGCAAGTCAGATAGATATCTTCAGCGAACTTAACAGAAGCCTGCTGGAAAGGCAGTTCCAACTGAACAGGACCGTCAAAATTAGCGACACGCAATCGCCAAATGACACGATTCTCCTTTTGGCCCACTATCGCCTTGATGCGTACTACTGCTTTCTTTCCCCATTCGGCATGCTTCACCTCATAGCTACGCATACCATCCTGATAGCGCGACAGACAATAGTCGGCCTTGTCTAAGTCGACACCATTGATGCGGAAAGACAACTGACGGTAGTCTTTATTTTGCAATACCAAAAAAAAGGGACGGTCACCAGTCTGCAGGACATAGTCGACAGAAGGCCCATAGAGGGTACGTGTCAACCGATTATCGCCATTCACACAGACAAATGCGCGTCCATTAGGGCGATAATTGTAGCCGCTTGTCGTCATCCAACTGCACGTCAGCAGCAACAGCAGAGCCAGTATTTTGTTCATACTTGATGCAAAGATACGAAGAAGCAAGGAAAATTCCAAACGTTTTAGTCGCTTTTTTCATCTTTTGTAATAAAAAAAGGAACCGACTGTCATCACGACAATCGGTTTCAAAACAAACTACTTAAAAACTAATCTACTAAAACAAATCAAAAAAATATCTCTTTTTTACCAAAACTTCTACCTTCTTGCCATGGTTTTTAACCAATTCAACGCTGCAAAGGTAGAAATATTCCCATAACTCTGCAAATAATTGTGTGTAAAAAACGCCTTCTTCTTGACATAAATCAAGCGGATGTCAGTCTTTACAGGCCAACATCCGCTTTTTTGATATGTATAGTTTACAAAACTAATAGCTTACATCATGCCACCCATGCCTGGGGCACCACCCATTGGCATAGCGGGTTCCTTCTCAGGCTTGTCGCAGATGAGACACTCAGTAGTCAGGAACATACCAGCGATAGAAGCGGCATTTTCCAAAGCTACACGAGCTACCTTAGCAGGATCTACGATACCAGCCTTGCGCATATCCTCATACTGGTCGGTACGGGCATTGTAACCGAAGTCACCCTTACCCTCGCGAACCTTCTGAACGACAACGGCACCCTCGCCACCAGCATTCTTGACAATCTGGCGCAGAGGCTCCTCAATGGCACGCTCTACGATGTTGATACCAGTCTGCTCGTCAGCGTTGACACCCTTGACAGCCTTCAAAGCCTCCAGGGCACGGATGTAGGTAGTACCACCACCTGCAACGACACCTTCCTCAATAGCAGCACGGGTAGCGCAGAGTGCATCGTCGACACGATCCTTCTTCTCCTTCATCTCTACCTCGCTGTTAGCACCTACGTAGAGTACTGCTACGCCACCAGCCAGCTTGGCCAAACGCTCCTGCAGTTTTTCTTTATCATAAGAAGAGGTGGTGAGCTCAATCTCCTTCTTGATCTGGGCGATACGATCCTTGATAGCCTGCTTGTCACCAGCACCGTTGACGATGGTGGTATTGTCCTTAGACACTGTCACCTTGTCACAAGTACCCAGCATTTCGAGGGTAGCCTGCTCCAACTTCAGACCCTTCTCCTCGCTGATCACAACACCACCAGTCAGGGTAGCGATGTCCTCGAGCATAGCCTTACGACGGTCGCCAAAGCCAGGAGCCTTGACAGCGCAGATCTTCAGACCACCACGCAGGCGATTGACAACCAGCGTGGTCAGAGCCTCAGAGTCAACATCCTCGGCGATGACGAGCAGAGGACGGCCACTCTCAGCAGCGGGCTGCAGGATGGGCAAGAAGTCCTTGATATTAGAAATCTTCTTATCGTAAATGAGGATGTAAGGATTCTCCATCACACACTCCATCTTCTCTGAATCTGTTACGAAATAGCCAGAGAGGTAGCCACGGTCGAACTGCATACCCTCAACAACACCGATATGTGTATCACGGCTCTTGCTTTCCTCGATGGTGATAACACCATCCTTAGAGACCTTGCGCATGGCGTCAGCCAGCAGCTTACCAATCTCTTCGTCGTTGTTGGCAGAAACGGTAGCAACCTGCTCAATCTTGTCGTAGTTATCGTCAACCTGCTCGGCATTCTCCTTGATGAAGTCAACAACAGCCTTCACAGCCTTGTCGATACCACGCTTCAGGTCCATGGGGTTAGCACCAGCAGTGACATTCTTCAGACCCTCGGTAACGATAGCCTGGGTCAGGATGGTAGCAGTGGTTGTTCCATCACCGGCATCATCACCAGTCTTAGAAGCTACGCTCTTAACGAGCTGTGCACCAGTATTCTCAAACTTGTCCTCCAGCTCAATTTCCTTAGCAACGGTTACACCGTCCTTGGTAATCTGGGGAGCGCCAAACTTCTTCTCGATAACAACGTTACGACCCTTAGGGCCAAGGGTTACCTTTACTGCGTTGGCCAGCTGATCAACACCGTTCTTCAACAGGTCGCGGGCCTCAATATTGAATTTAATATCTTTTGCCATAATTTTTATTGCTTTTGGCTATTGGCTATTGGCATTTGGCTAAAAGCCTAACTGCTAACAGCTCATAGCATGTTAATAATTATTTCTCGATAACTGCAAGAACGTCGCTCTGACGCATCATCAGATACTTTTCACCTTCGAACTCCAGCTCTGTGCCACTGTACTTGCCATACAGCACCTCGTCGCCAGCCTTCAGAATCATCTCTTCGTCCTTGGTGCCATTACCAACGGCCTTGATGGTGCCATGAAGGGGTTTCTCCTTAGCGGTGTCAGGAATAATGATACCACCGATTTTTTCTTCTGCCGGTGCAGGAACTACCAGCACGCGGTCTCCTAATGGTTTGATGTTCATAACTTATAAATTTAATGTTTTATGTTTGTTCTTTTATTCTGCCTCTACCTCTGCCAAAACCGTGCCAAACATAAAAGACTGACACTTTGGCAGAAACCTTTTCATTCCTGCCACAAATATTTTTTGTCCTTTTTATTTTTTTATTCCTATATTTTTTATTACCTTTGCAGAATTAACAGAAACTATAACCAATTACAACACAAACATGAAAGAATTTCTGAAATATGTGTTAGCCACCGTTACAGGTATCATCCTGGTGACCATTGTGATGGCAATACTCGGTGTCATCTCACTGGTAGGACTGGCTGCATCAAGTGCCAGCACCACTCAAGTAGAAGAGAACTCTGTATTTACGCTGATGCTCTCTGGACAGTTGGAAGAACGCGCACAGAGCAATCCGTTTGCCAAATACTTTGGACAAGCTTCAGAGAATCTCGGATTAGACGAGATTATCGGCGCCATCCATAAGGCGAAGGACAACGACGACATCAAAGGTATCTATATCGAGGCTGGCATCTTCAGTGCCGACACGCCCGCTTCTATGCATGCTATCCGTGAGGCTCTGCTCGACTTCCAGAAATCTGGCAAGTGGATTGTAGCCTATGCCGACAGCTATACACAGAGTACCTATTATATATGTAGTGTTGCCGACAAGCTCTACCTGAATCCACAGGGTATGGTCGACTGGCACGGTTTGGCCTCACAGCCTTACTTCCTGAAAGACCTATTGGCTAAGTTTGGCGTGAAGTATCAGCTCTGCAAGGTGGGTAAATACAAGAGTGCCCCTGAGATGATGACTGCCGACAAGATGAGTGACCCCAACCGTGAGCAGGTGACAGCCTACATCAACGGAATCTGGCAGGTTATGCTCAGCGATGTGTCAAAGAGCCGCAAGGTAAGCGTTGATTCACTGAACGCTTATGCAGACCAGTATGTTGCACTTAGCAACCAGCAGGACTTGATTCGCATGAAACTGGTTGACAAGCTGCTCTATACCGATGAGGTAAAAGGCGAAATCAAAAAGCGTCTGAAGATAGACGAAGATGACCACATCAGCCAGTTGACACTGGAGGAGATGGCTAATGTTCCTAACAAGAAGGAGGACGGTGAGAAGATTGCCGTGTACTATGCATTTGGCGACATCGTAGACTCAGAGACAGCCAACGCGCTGTCACAAGGTCACGCCATTGTAGCTACAGAGGTATGCAAAGACCTGGAAGACCTGATGAATGATGACAACGTGAAAGCTGTGGTACTCCGCGTTAACTCTCCTGGTGGTTCAGCCTATGCTTCTGAACAGATTTGGCATGCCGTCAAGAATCTGAAAGCCAAGAAGCCCGTCGTTGTATCAATGGGTGGCTACGCTGCCTCTGGCGGTTACTATATCAGCTGTGGTGCCAACTACATCTACTCAGAGCCTACCACCATTACAGGTTCTATCGGTATCTTTGGTATGTTCCCCGACTTTAGCGGTCTGCTGACAGATAAGCTGGGTGTGAAGTTTGACGAGGTTAAGACCAACAAGCATGCAGCCTTTGGCACCATGGCTCGTCCATTCAATGCAGACGAATTGGCACTGCTCGACCAGTATATCGGTCGTGGCTACGAGCTGTTCCGCAAGCGTGTAGCCGATGGTCGTAAGCTCCCCGTTGCACAGGTTGAGGAGATTGCCCAGGGACGTGTATGGTTGGGCAACGATGCACTGAAGATTAAACTTGTTGACGCTATTGGTTCACTGGATGACGCCGTCAAGAAGGCTGCCAAGTTGGCCAAGGTCGACAAATACTATGTCAGCAACTATCCCGACGAGCCCAGCTGGTTTGAGAGCCTTACTGGTTCACTGGACAGCGGTAGCTATCTGGACGAGCAGATGCACGAGACACTGGGTGAGTTCTATGCTCCCTTCACTTACCTGAAGAGCATCAATAAGCAGAGTGCCATTCAGGCTCGCCTGCCCTATTTCCAGACCATTCAGTAAGCTCTCACCTCTCACTACTACAACATGGAAGGCGACTTCATCAAAATCAACAAATGGTTACTGCCACTGAGCTGGTTTTACGGCTTAGGCGTTAACTTCAGGAATACGCTCTTCAGCATCGGTATGCTAAAGAGTCGCTCCTTCGACGTACCTGTCATCTCTGTGGGCAATATCACGGTTGGTGGTAGCGGCAAGACGCCACATGTAGAGTATCTTGTTCGCTTATTGAAAGACACCTTCCATACAGCCGTACTCAGCAGAGGGTACAAGCGTAAGAGCAAAGGCTTCGTTCAGGCTACGGCACAGACGACAATGCCGGAGATTGGTGACGAGCCCTACCAGATGAAACAGAAATTTCCCAATGTGACGATTGCCGTTGACAAAAATCGTTGTCACGGCATCGACACATTGGTCGAAAATGACAAGAACATCGATGTCATCCTCCTTGACGATGCTTTCCAGCACCGCTATGTCAAGCCAGGCGTCAACATTCTTTTGGTAGACTACCATCGTCTAATAATCTATGACAAGCTGCTACCTGCAGGTCGTCTACGCGAACCGCTTTCAGGCAAAGACCGTGCAGATATTGTCATAGTAACCAAGTGTCCAAAAGACCTGAAGCCCATGGAGTATCGCGTCATCACCAAGGCCATGAGTCTCTATCCCTACCAGCAGCTCTTCTTCACGTCCATTGACTACGGAAAGCTGCAATCGGTATTCTTGAACACAGAAGAGACAAAGGAACTCGAGGACGTAAAAGATTACCATGCCCTACTACTTACAGGCATAGCTTCACCCCGTCAGATGACGCACGACCTATCACCTCTCATTCCTCACCTCACGCCTCTCACTTTCAGCGATCATCACGATTTCAAGGAGAAGGATGTGGAACTCATCAACAGCGCCTTTGCTGCCCTACCCTCTCCGAAACTGATTATCACGACGGAGAAAGACGTCACTCGTCTCAAACTGGTAGAGGGATTGAGCGAGGAGGTACGCCAAAGCACCTATGTATTACCCATCAACGTCTGTTTCCTACAGAATCAGGCAGATATGTTTAACCATCAAATTATAGACTATGTACACAAAAATTCAAGAAACAGCATCCTGGTTAAAAGAAAGGATGACCACAAGCCCCAAGACAGCAATCATCCTGGGAACAGGCCTCGGACAATTAGCTTCCGAAATAACTGACAAACTCGAAATTCCCTACAGCCAGATACCCAACTTCCCCGTTTCTACCGTAGAAGGACACGCTGGCGCCCTCATCTTCGGCAAGCTCGGAGGTGTGGACATTATGGCTATGCAGGGCCGTTTCCACTATTATGAGGGTTACAATATGAAGGAAGTGACATTCCCCGTACGTGTCATGTACGAGCTGGGCATCAAAACGCTCTTCGTCAGCAATGCCGCTGGTGGAATGAATCCTGCCTTCAAGATTGGTGACCTCATGGTGATTACCGATCATATCAATTTCTTCCCAGAGCATCCGTTGCGTGGCAAGAACTTCCCCACAGGTCCTCGTTTCCCAGACATGCACGAGGCATACGACCACGAGCTCATCAATTTGGCAACCAAGATTGCCAAGGAGAAGAACATCCGTCTGGTCTATGGCGTCTATGTCGGCACCACAGGTCCTACCTTCGAAACCCCTGCAGAATATAAAATGTATCGCACGTTGGGTGGCGACACCGTAGGTATGTCTACCGTTCCTGAGGTCATCGTAGCCCACCACTGTGGCATCAAGACCTTTGGTATCAGCGTAGTCACCGACCTTGGTGGTTTCGACAATCCCGTAGAGGTGAGCCATGAGGAAGTTCAGGAGGCTGCCGACAAGGCTCAACCTCTGATGACAGAGATCATGCGCGAAATGATTAAGAGAACAGCATAAATTATAAATGGAAATAGCAAAATTAGGAGAATTCGGGCTGATAGACCGCCTTACCCAAGACATCAAGCCCCAAAATACATCAACAAAGTACGGCGTAGGTGATGACTGCGCCGTACTTCACTATCCCGACAGTGAGGTACTCGTCACTACTGACATGCTCATGGAAGGCGTCCACTTTGACCTGACATATATTGACTTGCAGCACCTTGGCTGGAAGTCGGCCATGGTCAACATCAGCGATATCTTCGCCATGAATGGTACACCACGCCAACTGACAGTCTCACTGGCATTGTCGAAACGCTTCACTGTAGAAGATGTCGAGCAGTTCTACTCAGGACTTCGTATGGCCTGCGACAAGTGGGGTGTCGACATCGTGGGTGGCGACACCACTTCCTCATACACAGGCTTGGCAATCTCGATTACCTGCATTGGTGAGGCACGCAAAGAAGACATCGTCTATCGTAATGGCGCTAAAGAAACTGACCTTGTCTGTGTCAGTGGAGACCTTGGCGCTGCCTATATGGGTTTACAACTTTTGGAGCGTGAGAAGTCCGTCTACTATCAGATGGTGGAAGAAGCAAAGAAAAAAGGAAAGACCGTTCCTGATTTCCAGCCTGACTTTGCTGGCAAGGAGTATCTTCTACAGCGTCAGTTGAAGACGGAGGCACGTGGTGACATTATCAAGAAACTGCGCGAAGCAGGCATCCGTCCTACTGCCATGATGGACATCAGCGATGGTCTGAGCAGCGAGTTGATGCATATCTGCAAACAGAGCAAGGTAGGTTGCCGCATCTTCGAGAAGCAGATACCTATTGACTATCAGACTGCCGTAATGGCTGAGGAGCTGAATATGAACGTCACCACCTGCGCACTCAACGGTGGAGAGGACTACGAGTTACTATTTACAGTACCCATTGGTGACCATGAGAAAATAGAGCAACTGGAGGATGTGAAGCTCATTGGTCACATCACTAATGCCAATCTGGGCCACATTCTTGTTACCCGTGACAACCAGGAATTTGAGCTCAAAGCACAAGGTTGGACCATGGAATCTGTACGATAAAAGTACTTTTTTGATATAAAAACAAAAATAATTGGCTAAAAGTTTGGCCAATTATTTTTTTCTTCGTACCTTTGCACCCGCAAACGAAAGGAATGCAGTGATCTAAACTTGGTGCCTTAGCTCAGTTGGTAGAGCATCGGACTGAAAATCCGTGTGTCCCCGGTTCGATTCCTGGAGGTACCACTCCTCCTTTCATTATGAATCCTGCGAAAGTCAATTGACCGTAGCAGGATTTTTTGTATTCTCATCGCCCCATTGTGCAAAAAACGTTAAATAATTACAGGTGTCCCGACTTTTGGGACACCTCCATCGTACCTTTGCAGCATGTTGACAGAAAAAACAATGGAGAAACTACGTGTGCTCACTGAATCAGCGAAGTATGATGTCTCATGTTCGTCAAGTGGCACAGTACGCAAAGGGAAGCAGGGCATGGTTGGCTCTACAGTAGGAGGCATGGGTATCTGCCACTCATTTGCAGATGATGGTCGTTGCATCTCACTGCTAAAGGTGATGCTGACCAACTACTGCATGTATGACTGTGCCTACTGCATCAATCGTCGTTCGAATGACATCCCTCGAGCTACACTGAGTGTATCAGAGCTGGAAGAGATTACCATGGAGTTCTATCGTCGCAACTACATCGAAGGACTATTTCTCAGCAGTGGTGTAGTGCGCAATCCCGACTACACCATGGAGCGGCTGACTGCCATTGCCAGAGACCTAAGAACCATTCATCGCTTCAATGGTTATATTCACCTGAAGGCCATTCCAGGCGCCTCGCAAGAGCTGCTGGCAGAGGCTGGACGCTATGCCGACCGCATGAGTGTCAATATTGAGATTCCCAAAGAGGAATCGCTCAAGGCACTGGCTCCAGAGAAAGACCACAAGAGCGTATTCCAACCGATGAAACTCATACAGCAAGGAGTATTAGAGAACAAGGAAGACCGCAAAAGATACCGCTATGCTCCTCGCTTCGTACCAGCAGGACAGTCTACACAGATGATTGTAGGCGCTACAGGAGAGTCGGACAAGGATATCTTACAAATGTCATCGATGCTCTATCAACAGCCTTCCATGCGTCGCGTCTACTATTCTGGCTATATCAGTGTCAACACCTACGACAAGCGACTTCCTATACTCAAGCAACCGCCCTTGGTACGCGAAAACCGCCTGTATCAGGCCGACTGGCTACTACGCTTCTACCAGTTTAATGTCGACGAGATAGTAGATGACGCCCACAGCCATCTCGATTTGGACGTTGACCCTAAACTGGGATGGGCCTTGCGTCATCCCGAATACTTCCCTGTTGACATCAACAACGATGACTATGAGCGCATTCTTCGTGTGCCAGGCATCGGTACCAAGTCAGCATGGCTCATCGTCAACTCGCGCTGCTTCAATCGCATCACATCCTATCATCTGAAGAAGATGGGTGTTGTCATGAAGAAAGCAAAATATTTCATCACCTGTGGCGAACTGACCAGTTCGTTCTCACAGCCTATTGTCGGCATCAACGAGATGCACCCAGAACGTCTACGCCCCTTACTCGTCAGCAAAGCACAACAAAAGAAAATTGCCGCCGAGCAACAACTCACTCTTAACTTCCAAGACCCAGAATAGCATGATTATATATACCTTTGACAATACAATGGACGGAGTACTATCGGCCGTATTCGATGCTTACTTCCGCAAACAACAACCAGAGATGCTGTTGGCACAGGGCGAGCAGTTACCTTTATTCTGTGAAGAGGTATGGCAAGTAACCACCACCGAGGAGAAGGCCAGCCGTGTATGGGCAGGATTAGAGAAACACCTATCAGCAGAAGCGTTAAAACTACTCATGGTCAGCTGGCAATCTGAAGACAAGGAACTTTCCACTCCACTCTTTCATTATATCTATAAAGCATTTCAAACAAAGAATATTGAGCGCAACTTCTCCGACTCCGATGTGCTCTATGTCACCAATACAGCCCGTCGCGTCATGCACGAGCAGCTACGCATGAAACAGTTCATTCGTTTCCAGAAGGCAAAAGATGGCACCTACCTCGCTGTCGTATCCCCAGACCATCACGTACTACCACTGATTATCGACCATTTCCAAGACCGCTTTGGCGACCAGTCTTGGCTCATCTATGATGCCAAGCGACACTACGGGTATTACTATGCAGCCTCCCCCGACCCCTCCAAAAGGAGGGGAGAAGTGATACGTGTGACTTTCGAAAACGAAGCCTCCGTTCCTTTCGATTTATCGAATGGCAAACTCAATGCCGACATACTAAGCGAGAATGACCACCTATTCCAAGAGCTGTGGCGCACCTATTTTAAAGCGGTTTGCATTCGCGAACGCATGAATCCTCGGAAGCAACTACAGGACATGCCTCGTCGTTATTGGAAATACATGACAGAAAAGCAATAATTCTACGCAGCTACGGAAATAGTAGAATAAATTTGGTATTTCTCTCGTTTATTTGTATCTTTGCACGCGAACAAACAAAAAGACAATGGCAATAGTTATAGGAATAGACGTGGGTATCTCGACCACAAAGATTGTGGGTCTGCGTGAAGGTCGCGTAGTATCACCCATCCGTATCACGGCAGCCGACCAGGTAACATCACTCTATGGTGCCTTCGGAAAATATCTGCACGACAACAAGATTGAGCTGAAGGATGTGGAGCAAGTGATGGTAACGGGTGTTGGTGCCAGTTACGTCAACGAGCCCATCTACGGCATTCCCACACAGAAAGTCGACGAATTCATTGCCGATGGTTTGGGTGCCCGCTTTGAGTCGGGACTCACCAAAGCCATTGTTGTTTCTATGGGTACAGGAACGAGTTTCGTCCAGTGCGACGGTGACGTCATCAAGCACATTGGTGGTATTGGCATTGGCGGAGGCACGCTACAAGGACTGAGCCGTGTAATGCTGAACACGCGTGACCCCAAGCAGATTCAGAGTTTAGCCATGCAGGGCAACATTCGTAACATCAATCTGCTCATTGGCGATATCTCTACCCATCCGCTGCCCGGACTACCCATGGACGCCACTGCATCACTCTTCTCGAAAGCTCAATATGACGCGCCAAAGGAAGATGTCGCATTGGGAATCATCACCTTGGTGCTACAGTGTATTGGTTCCGCAGCCATCCTTGCCGCCCTCAACTCTGGCATCAAAGACTTCGTACTCATTGGTAACCTTACACTGTTGCCGCAGTGCAAAGAGATATACCCTATGCTGGAGAAACTCTACAACGTACATTTCCACATACCCAAATATGCAGAATTCTGCACAGCCATAGGAGCAGCACTGAATTACAAGAAATAAGAAAGCGGGAGGGAGAGGTTAAGAATGCTTCTCCCCTCTTTTTTTATCGATTTTCCGTAGGAAAAAGTTAAAGGCCTCCAATCCAAGCAACACCATCAAAGTGGTGGCAATAGACAAGACATACATGCCACCTCCACATGCCAGACCAATGGCTGCCGTCACCCACAAACCTGCTGCAGTTGTCAATCCACTAACGATATTCTCTGCCTTACGGAAGATGATAGTACCGGCACCAATAAAACCGATTCCACTCACCACTTGTGCAGCAACACGTGATACATCCCAACGTCCAGTCGTATCTGATAAGGCTACATCGCTGAAGCCATAAGCCGAGACTATCATGAACACAGCAGAGCCCAGCGCAACCAGAAAGTGGGTACGGAAACCAGCCTCTTTAGCTCTATATTCACGCTCTAATCCTATCAGGCCGCCAAGCACAGCAGCACAGAAGATTCGTAGAATAAATTCGTACTCCATAGTTAAATGTTGTTTATTCTGCTGCAAAGATAATCTTTTTTTCGTATCTTTGCAAGAAATACAACTAAAAACAGTAGAAACATGCTTGGATTAGGAATGCAAGAGATTATCGTCATTGCCCTCATCGTATTGCTGCTATTCGGTGGCAAGAAGATTCCTGAACTGATGAAAGGACTCGGCAAAGGAGTCAAGAGTTTCAAGGACGGGATGAAAGATGAAGAAGCCTCCCCCGACCCCTCCAAAGGGAGGGGAGAAGATGAGTGAGGAAAAGTCCCCCCTCCCTTTGGAGGGGCAGGGGGAGGCTCTTACCTTCTGGGATCACCTGGACGTGCTGCGCTCATCGCTGATACGCATGGCCGTAGCAGTCTGCGTGCTCGCCATAGCGACCTTCGCGATGAAGGACGAGTTGTTTGCTATCGTGCTGGCTCCACGGAGTAGCGACTTCGTGACCTATCAACTGCTGGGTGTCGAAGCCTTTCACATTAACCTGATGAACACTGGTCTGACAGAGCAGTTCATGATTCACATGCGGACAGCGATATATGCCGGCATTCTGTTGGCTTCACCTTATATATTATATGAGCTGTTCCGTTTTGTATCGCCTGGACTCTACCAGAATGAGCGGCGTTACGGTCTGTGGATAGTAGGTGCCGCTTACGTGATGTTTGTGGTGGGTACACTGATAAACTACTTCGTGATATTCCCACTGACAGTACGCTTCTTAGGCACCTATCAGGTATCGCCCGATGTGGCCAACATGCTGACGCTACAGTCGTATATCGACACATTACTGGGTATGAGTTTAGTCATGGGCGTGGTCTTTGAACTACCAGTAGTCTGTGGACTCCTTGGACGCATGGGACTGATAACAGACCGAATGATGTCAACCTATCGTCGTCATGCCGTAGTAGCTATCCTCGTCTTAGCAGCCATCATCACTCCCACGACGGATGTCTTTACCCTTTTCGTCGTAGCATTACCCATCTATCTGCTTTATGAGCTGAGTATACAAATAGTAAGAATAATTAAACTAAACAAATAATAGTCTATGCTAAGGAAAATCAGAATCCTATTGGCTACCGTGATGATGATTGGCATCACGTGGCTGTTCCTTGACTTCACAGGAACAGCATATCACTGGTTGGGCTGGATGCCGAAGATACAGTTGTTGGAAGCCCTATTGGCTGGCAGTGTTATCATTGTCTTGCTGCTCACTGTGCTAACGCTGGTTCTCGGACGCATTTATTGTAGTGTCATCTGTCCATTGGGCATCATGATGGATATCTTCGGATGGTTTGGAAAGAAGGCCAAGAAGAACCGCTACACCTATTCAAAAGAGAAAAAATGGCTGCGCTACCCCTTGTTGGCAGTGCTTATCATTGCGCATGTAGTAGGTCTGGCCGTATTGGTACAATTGTTGGCGCCCTACTCTACCTTCGGAATTATTGCCACCAACTTGCTCCAACCCGCCTATCAGGCAGGTAACAATGTGCTGGCGGCCATCGCCGAGCATTACGACAGTTATGCTTTCTACCATTCGGAGATATGGCTACGCTCCATATCGTCACTGGTCATCGCTGCTGTAATGCTTGTCATAATAGCCGTGATAGCTTGGCGCAACGGACGTACCTGGTGCAACACTATCTGTCCTGTAGGTACACTCTTGTCGCTCATCAGCCGTTTCTCACTGCTGAAGATTCACTTTGATATCGACAAGTGCAGAAACTGCTCTATGTGTTCCAAGAACTGCAAGGCTTCCTGCATCGATTTCAAGACACATACTGTGGATGCCTCTCGTTGTGTGGTCTGTGGTGACTGCATCGAGAGTTGTAAGTTTGGAGCGTTGAGTCTCTCCCGCCGCCCTCTCCAAAAGGAGAGGGGACCAAAGCCCAGCGACACAGAAGAGCAATCCCCCGAAGGCGGCCGTCGCTCATTTCTGTTGGCCTCAGCCATGCTGACTACAGCCGCATTGGCGCAGTCGAAAGACAAGATCATGGATGGTGGACTGGCAGAGATAGAAGACAAGGTGGCTCCTAAGCGCCAGACACCGCTGACACCTCCTGGTTCGATGTCTGCCCAGAATATGGCACAGCGCTGTACAGGTTGTCAGCTGTGTATCTCGGAGTGTCCCAACGAGGTGCTGCGCCCCAGTTCTGACATCTGGCACCTGATGCAGCCCGTCATGTCGTATGAACGTGGCTACTGTCGCCCAGAGTGTAACCGCTGTTCAGAGGTTTGTCCTGCTGGAGCTATCAAGCCCATCAAACATGAAGACAAGGCATCCACACAGATTGGTCATGCCGTATGGATTAAGAAAAACTGTATTCCCCTGACCGATGGTGTGGAGTGTGGAAACTGTGCTCGTCACTGCCCTGTTGGTGCCATCGAGATGGTACCCAGCAATCCTGACGATGAGGAGTCGCCCTATGTTCCTGCAGTCAATGAGTCACGCTGTATCGGCTGTGGTGCCTGCGAATATCTTTGCCCGGCACGTCCATTCTCAGCAATCTATGTAGAAGGTCATGAAGTTCATAAGGAGGTATAACGATGGATAGAAGAAATTTTCTAAAAATATTGGGTAGTGGTGCTGTTGCCACGACAGCCATACTGACGGGTTGCAAGTCAAAAAGCGACTCCAAAGCCGTAGAGGAGTATAAGCAACAGGTGGAACCCCCTATTGGCAAGATGACCTACCGCGAAAATCCGAAGACCAAGGAAAAGGTATCGATTCTGGGTTATGGTATGATGCGTCTGCCATCAAAGACGGAGAACAAGGACGACTACGATCAGGACATGATCAACAAGCAGATAGACTATGCCATTGAACATGGCATGAACTATTTCGACACGTCGCCCGTCTATTGCCAGGGAAAGTCGGAAGCCTGCACAGGAATTGCACTGAGTCGCCACAAGCGTTCAGAATATTTCGTAGCTACCAAGCTATCCAACTTCCATCCCTCCACACAGAGTCGTGAGGCCAGCATGGCTATGTACCACAACTCCATGAAGCAGTTGCAGGTCGACTATATTGACTACTACCTGTTGCATGCCATTGGTGGTGGCATGGACGAGTTCAACCGCCGCTATGTAGATAATGGAATGATGGATTTCCTCATGAAGGAGCGTGAGGCTGGTCGCATTCGCAACCTCGGATTCTCGTTCCATGGCATGCAAGAAGTCTTCGACGAGGTGCTGGCCATGCACGACAAATACCACTGGGACTTCGTTCAGATAGAGCTGAACTATTTGGACTGGGACTATGCCAACGAGATCAACAATCGCAATGTTGATGCCAGTTATCTGTATGGCGAGTTGCAGAAGAAGGGTATTCCTGCCGTCATTATGGAACCGCTATTGGGTGGACGACTGGCTAATCTGCCACAGTATCTCGCTACGGAGTTAAAGAGTAAAGCTCCTGAGCGAAGCGTTGCATCGTGGGCTTTCCGCTATGCAGGTACGCCTAAAGGTGTACTCACCGTACTCAGTGGCATGACCTATATGGAACACCTCAAGGACAACCTGCTCTCGTATTGTCCGCTGGTGCCATTAACCGAGAAAGAACAGCGCTACTTGGACAAGGATGTCGCTGAGCGCATTGTGGGTTTGGAAAACATCCCTTGCAACGACTGTAAATACTGTATGCCCTGTCCCTACGGTATCGACATCCCCGCCATCTTCGTACATTATAATAAATGTAAGAATGACGGCACGCTGCCCAGATTAAAGATGGATGAGGAATACTATAAGCTTCGTCGCAACTACCTGATTGGTCTTAACCGTGCTGTACCTAAGCTACGCCAAGCAGACCACTGCATCGGCTGTGGACAATGTGAGCCACACTGTCCACAGAACATTCGTATTCCACGAGAATTGCAAAAGATTAGTCAGTTTGTGGAGTCGCTGAAGCAGAACAAGTTCGAACAATCGACGTAGCGACAGTATAGGAAGTAGTCCATGCTGCTTGGAAGTTAAAGCCTCCAGTGACACCATCAATGTCGAGCACCTCGCCAGCAAAATAGAGATGAGGCACATGCTTGCTTTCCAGCGTAGAGGTATTAATAGCTTTTAGTGAGATACCACCACAGGTAACAAACTCATCCTTGAAAGGGGCGCGACCCGCAATCTGATAAGTATCATTTAATAGGACGTTGACCAATCGGTTGACGTCCTTCTTGTTTAGTTCCGCCCAACGGATTTGTGCTCGTACTTCTAATGCTTTCTCAACAAGGTACGCCCATAAACGCTGCTGCAAACCAAAAGGGTTATAGGTCGTCAATTGTTTCTTGGGTTGTGTCGCTACCTGCTCATACAACAATGTCGAAATCTCTTGGTCGGATAATGACAGCCAACGGACGGCCAATGGTGTCTGGTAGTTCTGCTCTGCTAAGTAGCGGGCTGCATGGCTCGAAAGTTTCAGTACAGCAGGGCCACTCAATCCCCAATGGGTAATCAGTAGCGGACCAGCAGCACGTAGTTTTGTACCAGGAATCATCGTTTCTACATCAGTCACCACGCCCATCAGCGCTTGCAAGCGTTTGTCGGCAACAGAAAAAGTAAACAACGACGGAACAGGCTGTTCTATCTCGTGTCCTAAGGCCTGTAACCAGCGTAGGCCTTCACCTTTGGGTGATCCTCCTGTGGTCACAACCACATAATCATACCCCTTGACATCATCCAATGACTGCACCTTACTACCCTTACATATCTCAATATGATAGCGACGAGCCAGCGAAAGGAAACAGTTGATGATGGCATGCGAATCTTGTGCCTCAGGAAATACGCACTGGTCATTCTGTGTCACCAAGGGTACTCCATGACGCTCAAACCACGCATAAGCATCACGATAATCAAAGTTGTTGAATAGGCGTTTTAGCAGACGGTGACCCCGCGGATAGACCTGCGACAAATCAGTCACCTCCTCAAAACTATTGGTACAGTTGCAGCGGCCTCCTCCAGAGATTTCCACCTTCGTCAACACATGCTGACTGCGTTCGAAGATGGTTACCTCCATATCGGGCATCATCTCCTTTAGGTTGACAGCCAAGAAGAATCCTGCTGCTCCGCCACCAACAACTGCCGTCTTCATAGTTTGGCAATACACTCACGCAGTGACTCTTCCCAATAGGGGACCTCAATGCCGTAGGTCTTCTTAATCTTGGTCTTGTCAAGCACACTATAGTGCGGACGAGCGGCAGGAGTGGGATATTCTGAGGTATGCAACGGACGAACATGACATGTGGTAATTCCTGCAATGCGATGGATAGCCTTCGTAAAGTCATACCATGAGATGACACCCTCGTTAGAGAAGTGATAGATGCCAGGAACGATACCTTTATGAATAGCCGTCATGATGACCTGCGCCAAATCACGGGCATAGGTTGGCGTACCTATCTGGTCGAAGATAACACCCAGCTCCGGTTTCTCGTTGCCCAAACGAATCATCGTCTTTACGAAGTTGTTGCCAAACGTAGAATAGAGCCATGCCGTACGGATAATCATCGAACGCTCGCACAACTTCTGCACATTCAGTTCGCCAACGAGTTTGGTCTTGCCATAGACGCTATTGGGACAGGTCTCTTCCTCCTCCGTATAAGGAGTATGGTTGGTACCGTCAAACACGTAGTCAGTACTAATCTGTATCATCCAACCGCCACGCTTACCAATGGCATGAGCCAGATAGGCAGGAGCCTCTGCGTTCAGTTTCTGACACAGTTCTTCATTGTCTTCAGCCTTGTCAACAGCCGTATATGCTGCACAGTTGACAATACCGTCAATCTGGTTATCCGTCACAAACTGTTCGATGGCATTCTGATCAGTGATATCCAGTTCAGCGACATCCGTATTAAAATAGGTATGCTGTGGATTCTCCTTCTCCAACAGCTGCATCTCATTTCCCAATTGGCCATTACAGCCTGTAATCAATATGTTCATCAGTTTTCAAACTTCAGTCCTTCTTCCTTGTCTTTCTTGTAATAGTCAGAGAGCATGCCGATGAAAGTGGTAATCTCTTTCACGGCAGCCTGCGTATTAGGGGTTATTTCCTTTTTCTGGAGACGAAGCATCATCGTACCATAGAGAGCATTGAAACAGGTCTCTATCTCGTTTTCATCCTTGTTAGCACCATGGTTGCGCAACTCCACGATAAATGGCAATACCTTATAATATGCGGCATTATAGAAAGGGAACTTCGGCGATGACAACAATTGGGCATGCAGTTCGGTAAGAGTCTGCATAGTCACCTTGTTAATCTGCAGGTGTCCCTGCTCGCGACAATCCTCTTGATTCATCATACGGATCAGATTGCCAAACCAGTCAGCCTCATCCTCTTTCTGCTCGTCGGTATAGTCGAAGCGGTCAATATACTCTCTACGGATGCGCCCGATAGAACAGCCAAAGGCGCGAATGGTATCCTCCACCTGCCACATATATAGCAGGTATTCTGCAATATTAGTCTTGCGTAACTCGTTAGCTATAAACATTGTCCTAATTTACTATTTGACAATTTACCATTTACAATTCAGAAGAATCTAAACAGATTCGTCACGGTGCCGAAGAGCGACACGACAGAGAAAATGATGACCACGGCACCGATGATACGATTGATGATGCGTATGCCTTGGGCATTAAAGATGGTACGCACCTTGTCAACCAGCCATGACAAACCATACCACCACAACAGTGCTCCGGCCACAATACTGGCAAAGCCGATAAACATCTCAAACGGATGGTCGGGAATAACGAAGGCAAATTGGGCAAATAGTGCCATGAACAGGAAGATAATCAACGGGTTGGAGAACGTCACGATGAATGCTGTCCACGTATTATACCAGATGGTACCACGCTGCATGCCCGACTTACGCATATTCTTCGTGGGGTCTATGCGGTAAGTATATACTCCGAAGGCCAGCAGTAGTGCCGAACCAATAATCTGCAAGTAGAACTTATTCTGATCGTTATTGACAAAATCCATGACGAAGGCCATACCGAAACCTGTAATACCTGCATAGATAATGTCGCTAACAGCAGCACCAATACCCGTTACGAAACCATACCAGCGTCCCTTGTTCAACGTACGTTGTACACAAAGGATGCCTACTGGTCCCATTGGTGCAGAGGCTACCATACCTATCAGCATGCCCTTAAACACCAAGTCAACTATGTTAATATGTATTGGAAATGGCATATTCGTCTGCAAAGGTACGAAAAAAAACTGAAACTGCTTGCTAATTCGAAATAATTTTGTACCTTTGTGGTCACAAAAAAGGCAACATTACTACTATGAACGAGCAACAAGGAATAAAGCCCTATGTCATTGGATTAGACTTAGGGGGTACCAATGCCGTATTTGGCATTGTTGATCAGCGTGGCGACATCAAAGCCACAACAGCCATCAAGACTCAGCAGTATGACACTGCCGAGGCATTTATTGAGGCATCTGTCAACGCATTACAACCCATCATCGAGCAGGTTGGTGGGATTGATAAAATCAGATCAATGGGTATCGGTGCACCCAACGGCAACTTCTACAACGGAACCATTGAGATTGCCCCTAACATCAAGTGGGCTCACGACTGCATCGTTCCCTTGGGCAAGATGTTCAGTGAAAAGTTGAACAACATTCCCGTAGCAGTCACCAATGATGCCAACGCAGCAGCCATTGGCGAGATGGTATATGGCGTAGCTCGCGGCATGAAGAACTTTATTGTTATCACACTGGGCACAGGTGTTGGCTCAGGCATTGTCGTCAATGGTCAGTTAATATATGGCAGCGATGGTTTTGCTGGTGAGTTAGGACACGTCACGATGGTACGTGGCGAAGAAGGACGTCTGTGCGGCTGTGGTCGCAAGGGATGTCTGGAGACCTACTGCTCAGCAACGGGTGTGGCACGTACGGCACGTGAACTGCTTGACAAGACCAGTCGTCCGTCATTGTTACGCGACATGAACCCTGAGGACATTACATCACTGGATGTCTCTATAGCTGCTGGCAAGGGTGACGAGTTGGCCAAAGAAATCTATGAGTTTACCGGTAAGATGCTGGGTGAGGCATGTGCAGACTTTGCCACCTTCTGTTCTCCAGAGGCTTTCATCTTCTTTGGCGGTATGATCAAGGCTGGTGACCTGATTATGGAGCCCATACGTCGTGCTTACGACGAACACGTCATGAGCATCTATAAGGGTAAAGCCCAGTTCCTTGTAAGTGGTCTTGACGGTGCTTCCGCTGCGGTATTGGGTGCTTCAGCCATTGGCTGGGAGGTATAAGAGCGCCACCTATTTATAGAAAAAAGAGGTTGGTGCAGGACGCTACCAACCTCACTATAAATATGTGATAAGTGTCGTGGCAAATGCCTACGTAAGGCTTATCGGGGGCAAATATAGACAATTATTAGATAAAATGCAAATTTTTCGGCTATTTTTTTCATTTTTTCTGTTTTTCGTCCTATGTAGTTGCGAAAAAGAGCTGACAAACAACAATCAAACCGTCAGTTCTTCTGACGAATTGACCGACGAGATTAAGAGTAGTGCGCTGACTGTTGCCCAAGCCATAGAAGAAGAGCCTGGAAAATGGATTACGGTAAAAGGATACATCGTAGCAGCGGCTGAAAGCAGTATTAAAAATGCCGACTATCATAATCCTTTTGCTGGCAAGACAGCGATACTATTAGCCGATGAACCCAGCGACGGCACTGATGAGCAGATATTCGATGCCCTGATGCCCATCTCACTGTCTGATGCAGCCAAAGGCATCAGTGCCAGCTATAATCTCCAAGACAATCCCAACTATTGGAATAGCTTTGTCTATATCCGTGGTATCCGCAAATCATATCTGAGTGCGCCTGGTATTAAGGAAGTCACCAATTTCTGGATAGACCCAGACCACCAGCCTGATCCTGTAGTAGACCCTGACGACCCAGATAATCCCGACAACCCCGACAATCCCAATATCGACGATGGAGACGACAGCGATGTGCTAACAGTAGCTCAGGCCATCACCGCTCCTTCCGAGGAATACATCTGGGTGAAAGGATATATTGTCGGTACCACCAGACAGAACTTAGGGAACACCAAGTTCGATGGCATTCTCGAAAACTTTACAGCTATCGTTCTCGCAGACGAGACTGGCACTACAGACAAGAAACTACTCTTTCCGGTAGGCGTAGACAAGACATCACGCCAGACTTTGGCAGAATATGGTGACAACCTTATTAATATGCGTGTGAAGGTCTATGGCAACAAACCTTTTGAAGGATATATGGGGCAGCCAGGTATTAAGACTGCCTATAGAATTGTAATTATGCAATAGTTATACCATTTTGTCGGCAAAAACGCACTTTTTCTTGCATTTTATAAAATTTCCCACTAAAATATTTGCATATTAGAAAGAATATGTGTACTTTTGCCACCGAAACAAGAAACAGAAAAGCAATGAAACAGTCAATGAACAATACATATTGGTGGCGCATCTCGAGATTCAAATAGTCGCGAGGTACGTAGCCGTATGGGTATAGTTCATAGAAATACAAAGAGGCTCGTCGTTAACGCGACGGGCCTCTTTCCTTTTTTAAGCATATAAACAAAAAGAATAAAGATATGAGTTATTTAGTAGATGACAAAGGTTTTTACGGAGCATTCGGTGGTGCTTATGTGCCAGAGATTCTCTATGCTACGGTGAAGAAATTACAGCAGGAATACCTGCCTATCATCGAGTCGGAAGAGTTCCAGAAGGAATACATGCAACTGTTGCGCGACTATGTCGGCAGACCATCACCTCTGTACTATGCCCATCGCATGAGTGAGAAGTACGGCTGTCAGTTGTATCTGAAGCGTGAGGATCTGAACCACACAGGAGCCCACAAAATCAACAACACCATTGGTCAGATTCTGCTGGCTAAGAAGATGGGCAAGAAGCGTATCATCGCTGAGACTGGTGCCGGACAGCACGGTGTCGCTACTGCTACCGTCTGCGCTCTGATGGATATGCCCTGCGTAGTCTATCAGGGAGCATTAGATGTAGAGCGCCAGCACGTCAATGTAGAGCGCATGAAGATGTTGGGTGCTGAAGTACGTCCTGTCAAGACTGGCAACTGGACACTGAAAGACGCTACCAACGAGGCCATCCGCGACTGGTGCTGTCATCCTGCCGACACCTTTTATATTATAGGTAGCACCGTAGGTCCTCATCCCTACCCCGATATGGTGGCTCGTCTGCAGAGCATCATCTCTAAGGAAATCAAGGAACAACTTCAGGAGAAGATCGGTCGCGACTATCCCGACTACTTGATGGCATGTGTGGGTGGTGGAAGCAATGCTGCCGGTACCATCTACCACTATATCGACGACGAGCGTGTCAAGATCGTCTTGGCAGAGGCTGGCGGTAAAGGCGCTGATACAGGTCATACCGCAGCAACCATCCATGCCGGTCGCTTAGGTATCCTTCATGGTGCTAAGACGCTGGTCATGCAGACTCCTGACGGTCAGATTATCGAGGCCGAGAGCATCTCTGCCGGTCTTGACTACCCTGGCATTGGTCCTATGCACGCCAACCTGGCTACCCAGCACCGCGCTACCGTCTATAGCATCAACGATGATGAAGCCATCCGTGGTGCTTACGAGCTGACACGCCTGGAGGGTATCATCCCAGCCTTGGAGAGTGCCCATGCCATTGCTGCACTGGAGAAGATGTCGTTTAAGAAGGACGATGTAGTGGTGCTCACCGTCAGTGGCCGTGGCGATAAAGACGTAGAAACCTATCTGAATAACAAAGACTTAGCAGGAGAATATGGAAACTTTTAAGTATACTACCGTCAGCAAGACGATACTCGCCGACCTCTATACACCAGTAGGAGTGTATATGCGACTGCGCGACCTCTACCCACAGAGTGCGCTGATGGAGAGTTCTGACTATCACGATGCCAATAATTCACACTCATTCATCGGCATCAACCCCATCGCCAGCGTAGCCATCGGCCACGGTATGGCATCCATCAATTATCCCGATGGAAGCACCTTCCAGCACGAGGTTAACAAGGATTATCGCTCAGACAAAGCCATCCACGCCCTCATCGACCATATCCAAGTAACTGGCGACGATGCCAATGCCTGCGGACTCTTCGGCTACACCTCATTCAATGCCGTGCGCTATTTCGAGAATATCGATGTCAAGGATGAGACACAGGCCAAGAACGATGCTCCCGACGTGCTCTATATATTATATAAGGTGGTCATCGTCTTTGACCATCATAACAACACGCTGAAAATAGTAAGCTTAGCCCCCTCCAACCTCCCCCAAGAGGGTGAGGCTAATATCGAGGCAGCCATCAAGGCCATGAACAAGGCCAACGTGAAGGCTTACGACTTCCACCCTGTAGGTGATGTCCGTTCCACGCTGACCGACGATGAGCACCGTGAGAATATCCGTCGTGGCATCCAGCACTGTCTGCGTGGCGATGTGTTCCAGATCGTTTTGAGCCGTCGCTTCATCCAGCAATACGAGGGTGACGACTTCAAACTCTATCGCGCCCTGCGTAGTATCAACCCCTCACCTTATCTGTTCTACTTTGACTTCGGTGGTTTCCGCATCTTCGGCTCATCGCCCGAAACACACTGTCGTATTGAAGCAACAGCCACTACTCCCGACGGTTCTCCGTCGGGTAAATTCCGAGCCTATATCGACCCGATTGCCGGCACCACCAAGCGTACTGGCGATGCAGAGGCTGATCGCAAAGGTGCTGAGTATCTGCGCAACGATCCCAAGGAGAATGCTGAGCACGTCATGCTGGTAGATCTGGCACGCAACGACCTCAGCCGCAACTGCCACGGGGTGAAGGTTGATTTCTACAAAGATCTACAGTACTATAGTCATGTGATTCATTTGGTATCTCGCGTTAGCGGTGAACTCGACAACGGTGCAGACCCCATCAAGGCATTCATCGACACCTTCCCTGCAGGCACATTATCTGGTGCGCCAAAAGTTCGCGCCATGCAGCTCATCTCCGAATACGAGCCTCACAACCGTGGTGCTTATGGAGGTTGCATCGGCATCATTGGTCTCGACGGTTCACTGAATCAGGCCATCACCATCCGCACCTTCGTATCTCGCAATGGCGAGCTGTGGTTCCAGGCTGGCGGCGGCATCGTAGCCAAGAGCGATGTAGAATACGAGTTACAGGAAGTAAACAACAAATTGGGCGCCTTACGTAAGGCCATCGAAAAAGCAGCAATATTATGAAGATCGTCATTATCGATAATTACGACTCATTCACTTATAATTTGAGTCATTTGGTCAAGGAACTGGGCGCAGAAGTCACAGTCTATCGTAACGACCAGTTCAAACTGTCACAATTAGAGGAGTTCAGCAAGATTATCCTCTCTCCAGGTCCTGGCATTCCTTCTGAGGCAGGTCTGCTGCTCGATGTCATCAAGACCTATGCAGGTAAAAAGCCTATCCTTGGCGTCTGCTTAGGTCATCAGGCCATTGGCGAGGCTTTTGGTGGTAAACTCGAGAACCTAAGCGATGTCTTCCATGGCGTTGCAACGCCCTGTCATCTTACGAGCGACGACGCCCTCTTCTCTGGTATCTCTAAAGACTTTACCATTGGCCGCTACCACTCATGGGTAGTATCTAAAGAAGGACTGCCTGACTGTCTGGAGATTACCGCAGAAAGCGACGAGGGGCAGATTATGGCACTGAAGCACAAGACGCTCAACGTGCGTGGCATCCAGTTCCACCCCGAGAGTGTGCTGACCCCTGACGGCAAGAAGATGCTGCAAAACTGGCTCTTCCTATAATTAAGCATTAGGCATTAAGCATTAAGCATTAAAAATTTGAATTGACAATATGGCACAGACGATGAAAGACATCCTGAACAGGATGCTGAACCACGAGGAACTGTCTCGTGAAGAAATGAAGAATATTCTGATTGGTATCACGCAGAGTGAGTTTCCTACCGAACAGATTACCGCCCTGCTGACTGCTTTGCAGATGCGTGGCGTAACGGTTGACGAGCTATTGGGCTTCCGTGATGGTATTCTGGAGACGGGTGTCCCCGCTATCCTCAATGCCGACCGCTACATCGACGTGGTGGGTACTGGTGGTGACCGCAAGAACACCTTTAACATCTCTACCACCAGCTGTTTCGTGATTGCTGGTGCTGGCTATAAGGTGGCTAAGCACGGTAACTATGCCGCCACTTCTGTATCAGGTGCATCAAACGTCATCGCTCATCACGGCATTAAGTTCACCGATGATATCGACAAACTAAACCGCTCGCTCGACGAGGCTGGCATTGTCTATCTCCATGCCCAGCTCTTCGCAAAGGCCATGAAGTTCGTGGGTCCTATCCGCAAAGCCCTGCAGTTCCCCACCATCTTTAACCTGTTAGGTCCGCTGGTTAATCCCAGT
This sequence comes from uncultured Prevotellaceae bacterium, assembly GCA_900314985.1. GTDB lineage: Bacteria > Bacteroidota > Bacteroidia > Bacteroidales > Bacteroidaceae > Prevotella. Next base: position 51,510 of record OMXL01000001.1, read on the forward strand.
CAGCCGAGTTGCCAGCTGTTGGGCGTGGCTAACCTCGACCAGATGCGCCTTTACAACCAGGTGTACCAGAAGATTGGCATCGACTACGGTATCGTCAACTCTATCGACGGCTACGACGAGATTTCGCTGACGGGCGACTTCAAGGTTACCACCAAGAACTACGAGCGCATCTTCAAGCCTCAAGACCTCGGCTTTGAGATTGCCAAGCCCGAAGAGCTCGTAGGTGGTGCTACCGAGGAAGAGGCTGCTGCCATCTTCGACAGTGTACTCGAGAACCGTGCCCTGCCTGCTCAGAAGAATATCGTGCTGGCCAATGCAGCCTTCGGTATTCAGGTACTGGAGAAGGGTGAGAAGAGCGTCGAAGAGTGCATCGCCATTGCTCGCGAGTCTATCGACAGCGGTAGTGCATTGCGTACTTTCAAGAAGTTTGTCGAACTGAACTCATAAAACCCATTCACCCCATTAGACCCATCTAAACAATGGATATCCTCGAAGAAATAGTAGCCCACAAGCGCATAGAGGTAGAGCGCTTCAAGGCGGAACTCAGCGAACGCGAGATACACCGTCGTGTAGAACCACTGCTCGACTTCAGCGTAGCCTCCATGTCGCAGGCGCTAACCAATTCCGACTCAGGCATCATCGCTGAGTTTAAGCGCAAGTCGCCCTCTAAAGGCTGGATCAAGGAAGATGGTCGTGCTGACATCATTCCGCTGAGCTATCAGCAGAATGGAGCCTCAGCGCTCAGCATCCTGGCTGACGAGAAGTACTTCGGCGGCAGTGATGAGTTTATCAAGATGGCCCGCCATGCTGGCGTCAACATCCCTATCCTCTACAAGAACTTCGTCATCGACGAGTACCAGCTATTCCAAGCCCGTCTGTGTGGCGCCTCAGCAGTATTGCTGATTGCTGCCGACCTCACTTTACAAGAGTGCAGAACACTCTTGCACACTGCCCACGAATTGGGAATGGAAGTACTGTTAGAGATGCATTCAGAGGAAGAACTGGAATATGCAGCCCTCGAGCCAGATATGTGCGGCATCAACAACCGCAACCTCGGTTCGTTCGTCACTGATGTCGACAACTCCTTCCGCTTGGCTGAGCTCCTGCCCAAGGATGCGGTGAAGGTCAGCGAGAGTGGCATCTCTAATCCAGATACTGTCAAAGCACTCCGTCAGGCTGGTTTCCGTGGCTTCCTCATTGGCGAGAACTTCATGAAGACTGCCGATCCAGGCAAGGCACTTGCCGAGTTCATCTCACAAATCTAAATAGTCAAATGGTGTAATTGTCAAATGGTGAAATTGTCAAATAGTCCAATCGTCAAGGTTTGTGGCATGCGCGATGCTGAGAACATCCTCGCCATCGACGGTTTATCCGTCGACCTAATGGGCTTCATCTTCTGGCCGAAGTCGAGCCGCTATGTCAGTGAGCGCCCCAGCTATCTGCCTACCCACTGCAAGCGTGTGGGAGTGTTCGTTGATGCAACTATTGACGAGATCAGGCAGAAGGCAGAGGAATACCGTTTGGACTTCGTCCAACTGCACGGCCACGAGACTCCCGAACTAATCTCTCACCTCTCACTTCTCACCCCTCACCTCTCAATCATCAAGGCCATCAGCGTAAGCAATAGCGACGACATCGCCACTTACAAGGACTACGAGGGGCTTGTCGACTACTTCCTCTTCGATACCAAATGCACCTGCATGGGAGGTAGCGGACAGCAGTTCGATTGGAGCGTACTCAATGCCTATGACGGCAACACGCCCTTCCTGCTCAGCGGTGGTATCGGCCCTAACGATGCTGAGCGTGTAAAGGACTATCTCACCTCTCACCTCTCACCTCTCACCTCACACTGTGTCGGCATCGACCTCAACTCTCGCTTTGAACAGGCGCCAGCCCTCAAAGACATCAACAAACTCAAAGAATTCATTAATACTATAAGATTATGAATAAAATCAATCAACTTTTCGCAAATAGCAAGGACCAAAAGCTCCTCTCGCTCTACTTCTGCGCTGGAGCCCCCACCCTTGACAGTACTGCCGACACCATTCTGACTATGCAGAACAGAGGTATCAGCATGATAGAAGTCGGCATTCCCTTCAGCGACCCCATGGCCGACGGTCCTGTTATTCAGGAAGCTGCCACGACAGCACTGAAGAATGGGATGAGTCTGCGACTGCTCTTCGAACAGCTGAAGGCCATCAAGGAGCAGGTCACCATTCCCTTGGTGCTGATGGGTTATCTGAACCCCATCATGCAATATGGTATCGAGGCATTTTGTCAGTCGTGTGTAGACAGTGGCGTCAGTGGTGTCATCATTCCCGACCTGCCCTTCGACGACTATCTGGAGAGCATCAAACCCGCTGCCGACAAGTACGACCTGCGCATCATTATGCTCATCACGCCAGAGACCAGCGAAGAGCGCATCCGCTTCATCGACGAGCATACCGACGGCTTCATCTATATGGTTAGCTCGGCTGCCACAACAGGTGCCCAGCAGTCGTTCGACGAACAGAAGCAGGCCTACTTCCGTCGCATCAACGCGATGAATCTGCGCAATCCCCGCATGATTGGCTTTGGCATCTCTAACAAACAGACGTTAGAGTCTGCCCAGCAGAATGCCGCAGGTGCCATCATCGGTTCTAAGTTTGTACAGTTGTTGCAGATCCACGGCAATGCCGCAACAGCCCTCGACAAACTCTTCGAGGCACTGGCACAATAAGCACATCCACTTTTTACGTAATCGTTAAAGTGAAAATTTTTCATAAAGAGGGCGACTATTCGCCCTTTTTTCGTACCTTTGCACACAGAAACTACTGAAGACAACAAATCATGAAGAGATTACTACAGACCGCCCTACTGTATGTCCTTGCTGTGCTGACGGTTCAAGCCCAAGGCTGGCAAGAGCAGCAATACCGCGAGATAGAGCAGAGCATCCGCGTGCCGCAGTTTGCCGCACTGGACTTCCTCATTACTAAATATGGTGCGAGAACCACCAACACAGCCAAGAAGAATCAGAAGGCTATCCAGAAAGCCATCGACACCTGTTCGAAGAAAGGTGGCGGTCGCGTTATTGTGCCTGCCGGTCAGCATTTCCTGACGGGTGCCATCGCGCTGAAGAGCCATGTCAACCTCGTCGTAGAGGACGGTGCCGTACTGGAGTTTGCTTTCGAGCCCGACCTTTATCCATTGGTGCGCACCCGCTGGGAGGGTCTTGACTGCTGGAACCTGTCACCCCTGATTTATGCCTACCAACAGACTGACATCGCCATCACTGGCAAAGGTACCATCGATGGTGGAGGTTCTCGTGAGACGTGGTGGCCGTGGGTTGGTCGCGAGAAGTTCGGTTGGAAAGAGGGCATGACGGTACACCAGTTCAATGGTGCCCGTGCCCGCTTAATGCAATACGCAGAGGACGGTGTGCCCATTGACGAGCGCCGCTTCACCAAGAACGACGGTCTGCGCCCACAGCTTGTCAACTTCAACCAGTGCGAGGGCATCCTTATTGAGGATGTCACCCTGCTGCGCTCTCCTTTCTGGGTCATTCATCCCCTGCTGTCAAAGGACATCACCGTGCGTGGTGTACATATCAACAACGACGGTCCCAACGGTGATGGCTGCGACCCTGAGAGTTGCGAGCGTGTACTGATAGAGAACTGCTACTTCAATACAGGCGACGACTGCATTGCCATCAAGAGCGGTCGCAACAACGATGGTCGTGAGGGTGGTCAGGGTGTCTTTGCCGGTCGTCCGTCGAAGAACATCATCATCCGTAACTGCAAGATGCAGAACGGACATGGTGGTGTCGTCATCGGCTCAGAGATTAGTGGCGGTTGCCAGAATGTCTATGCCCACGACTGCGAGATGGACTCGCCTAACCTGGATCGTGTACTGCGCATCAAGACCAATTCGTGTCGTGGTGGCATCATCGAGAACATCAATATGCGCAACGTCACCGTCGGCCAGTGCAAGGAGGCGGTGCTGAAGATCAATACCGACTACGAACCCAATGAGGTGTGCTGTCGTGGTTTCTACCCCACGGTGCGCAACGTAACGATGGAGAACGTCACCTGCAAGAAGTCGAAATACGGCGTTATGATGGTGGGCTACAACGACCCCAAGCTGGCCTATACCGTCAACCACATCACCGTCCGCAACTGCCAGTTCAATGGTGTCACCAGCAAGCCTGTCCATCAGATTGGCTTGGCACAGGATATCAAATACGAGAACCTCATCATCAATGGTTCGCTGGTTCTGCAAGAGAAGCCCTACAAGCACTATTCTGAGTGGATGACCTATTCAGAGATGCAGCGTACACCACGCTCCTACCTACTCGACTTCTCGTCGAAGCCCAAATGGAGCTACGTGATGGGCATCGAACTGGAGGGCATGCTCGACACCTATCTTAAATATGGTGGCGAGGACATCCGCCTCTACTGTCAGGAATACACCGACACCATGATTCGTCGTGACGGCACCATCCGTGGCTACGACATCAAGGAGTATAACCTCGACAACATCCGCACAGGCCATTTCGTGACCCGTATGTACCAGCAGTGGCCTGAAGCCAAGAACCTCAAGGCCATGCAACTGCTGATGACCCAGCTGAACGACCAGCCACGCACCAAGGCCGACCGTGTCTTCTGGCACAAGGCCATCTACGCCTACCAGGTATGGCTCGACGGCATCTTCATGGGCCTACCCTTCCGCTGTCTGACAGCACCCATCACGGAAAAGTTGAAAGTAGAAAGTGCAAAGTTGAAAGTTAATAATTCCAAGAAAAACGTTCAACGTTCATCGTTCATCGTTCAACAGATCTACGACGATGCTGTTGACCAGCTGAAGACCACTTACGAGCGTACCCTCGACCCCACGACAGGTTTGAACCGTCATGCCTACGACGAGACGCGCAACACCTTCTGGGCAGATAAGGAGACAGGACTGTCACAGCACTGCTGGGCACGTGCCCAAGGCTGGTACTCCATGGCACTCATCGAAGTGCTCGACGCGCTGCCCGAGGACTATGCCCGCCGTTCAGAGGTCATCGACCTGTTGCGTAAGGACTTAGCAGCCGTCGTGAAGTGGCAAGACAAGAAGACGGGTACCTGGTATCAGGTGATGGATTCTCCTAATCGTAATGACTTCGCAACGCCACACTCTGACCAACGGTCAGAGAATTACTTGGAGGCCACAGCCACCAGCATGTTTGCCTACGTCCTGCTCAAGGCTGCCCGCAAAGGCTATGTAGGCGATGAGTACCGCGAGGCTGGCAAGCGTGCCTACGAGGGCATCATTAAGAATATGATTCGCGTCAATGCTGACCGCACCATCTCGCTTACCAACTGCTGTTCTGTAGCTGGTCTCGGCCCTGCTGCCACTCCTGACGTGCAGGCTGCCATGAAAATGATTAATCCCAAGGGACAGGTCAAGGAGAACCGCAAGCGCGACGGCTCCTACCAGTACTACCTCTCTGAGCCCATCCGCGACAACGACCCCAAGGGCATTGGCCCATTCCTATGGGCTTCGCTGGAAATGGAACAGTTAGGATATACGACGGAGAGTGAAAAGTGAAGAGTGAATAATTTGCTACCGCTATGAAGAAATTGATATTCCTTACGACGTTATTCGTCACGTTGGCAGCCACGGCACAAGAGCTGTCTGAATACGACCAGAACGCCCCCTTTGGTTTCTGCACCGTTTCGTCACGCACCAATGCCTCCAGCACGTACGACATCACGGGTGGCGGCTGCTACACCTACCCTGTACCAGCAAGCCTTGCCGACAAGACCATTGTGCTGACGGCCGATGGCACAAACGACATGAAGGGCGCTATTCAGAACGCCATCAAGAGGTACGACATCGTCGTTCTCGACGGTTCCAATGGTGACTTCATCATATCGAGCAGCATTGGTTTCGAGCGAGGCAACAAGACGCTGTTAGGCATCAACAACGCACGTCTTTGCACCCAGTGGTATGTGACTGATGAAATCAAGGCAGCCCTCGATGCTGCCGGCGTACCCAACATGAGCACCAGCGGTGGCGGTGGCACGCTGAGCAATGGCAAGTCTGTCAGTGAGGAGGCTGAATACCACACGCGTCAGATTATTATCAATCTGACTGGCGACAGCAACGAGAGCTATCGCAATGCAGGCATTCTGAGCCTCAACAAGAGCAATGTCATCATTCGTAACATCACATTCGTTGGCCCTGGCTCCATCGACGTGGGCGGTGCTGACCTTATCTCGGCTACGGGTGCTAAGAACTGCTGGGTGGATCACTGCGCATTTATTGATGGTGAGGACGGCAATTTCGACATCACCAACAAGTCGGACTTCATCACCGTCAGCTGGTGTACCTTCAGCTATACCAGTCGTTCCTACATGCACCAGAATACCAACCTCATCGGCAGCAGCGACAGCGAGACGACTGGCTATCTGAACACCACCTTTGCTTTCAACTGGTGGGGAGCCAACTGCAAGCAGCGCATGCCTATGGCTCGTGTTGGTAAGATTCACATGCTGAACAACTACTTCAGCTGCTCGGGTTCCAGCAACTGCATCAATCCCCGCAAGAACTCCGAGTTCCTCATCGAGGGCAACTACTTCGCCAAGGGCGTCAAGAAATACTATAAGAATAATGATGCCACAGCAGTAACGTGGGCAAGCAGCAACCATGCAGTAGAAAGCAACAGCTTGGGTTCCACCTCTTCCTTCGGCAGCACCGTCACCGTACCCTATGACTACACCGTAGCGCCCTATAGCGACGTGCCCACAGCGGTACAAGAGCATGCTGGTGCCACGCTCAACTATAGCAGCGATCCCAGTGGCATTACGCTCCCTACGTCAAGCATCGAGCGTCAGTCATCAGCCACCTACAACTTAGCAGGTCAACGCGTCACTGATAGTTTCCGTGGCATCGTCATCAAGAATGGTAAGAAGGTAAAACAATAGGAGACTCTTCATTAAAAGAGCCTCCCATTATTCTTACTTAACAATTACTTTCCTCGTCTTGCCATCGCTCATCCTGATGATGTTCAACCCTCTCTTGGGCTGAGTCAACTGATGGCCTTGCAAGTCGTAGATAGCCTTATTGGTTGCCATGGGCGCATATTCCATTGTTGAGATACCTGTGGGCTTTGGATCTTCGTCTGTTAGGGCTACGATATTGCCGAAGTCCTTCCATTGCTCTGCGTTGCGATAGGCTTCTACAGAGCTTGCAGGCACGTGGAGCGTGGCATTTCTGTAATTAGAGTCTACGAAGATGTCCTTGCCCATCTCTGGCACTTGTTCTGCATAGCAATACATGTCAGCTAGGCTCGTGCATTTATGGAATGCGCTGTCTTCGACGCATGTCAAATTGCTTGATATGGTAACTGTGGTCAGATTTTCACTTTCAGAGCATGCAATCCATGCTATTTTCCTCACATTTTCTCCAAACACAAACTCTTTTACCTGTGGACCGAAACAACTCCTTAGTGTGTAGAACTGCTCATTTTCTCTTGCCGCCACCTCATTGCTGTTAATCTCAACCTTGGTTAATCTGTTACACCAATAGAAGGCTATCTGGTCAATACACCTTACACTTTCAGGGATGGTAATCGAAGGAAGGCGCTCACATATCGTAAACGCCCATTTCCCAATATATTCCAAATTGTTAGACAATTCTATAGAGGTTAGCTGTGAGCATCCATTAAATGCATAATCACCTATACTTGTTACGCTGTCAGACATTTTGATAGAGTGCATGACACATCCACTGAATGCATTATCACCAATGCTAGTCACATCTTCTCCCAAAATGATTTCCTCAACAGAAGAGTTGCCAAGCATCCATTGGATACTAATCATATTGCCATTCTCGTTGCCTGTTTGTTGTCTTGATACTAATGCGTTGTTGTTTATTTCGATGGTTTTCAGATTGTCACATCCTTGAAATAGACATTCAGGGATGTTTACTAAACCCTTGCCAAGATAGACGTAGGTTAGTCCAGAGCAATCCCTTAGGGCATCGCTTTTTATTGTTGTTACACCATCGGGGATAATGAGAGTAGTTAGACCTGTAAAGCCTTTGAATGCCTCTTGTTCAATAGTCGTAATACTGTTGGGAATGGTCGTGCCATTGCATCCAGTTATCAATCTGTTGTTGGCAGTCTCAATGAGTGCATTACAATTTTCGCGAGAATCATAAGTAGGATTTCCTTCCTCTACGACTATGGAAGCCAAATTTTTACAACCTTCAAATATGAAACTTCCGATGCTAGTTACAGTATTAGGAATTGTTACGGAAGTAAGTTCATCGCAGTCGTAGAAAGCACGCGACATAATACTCGTTACGGTATATTCAACTTCACGTTTAACTACCGTTGATGGAATCACAACGTCTCCTGCATATTTGACGCCGCTACTCCATAGTGCTACCTGAGCTGTTTTGTTTTTAGAATCTAAATTATAACATATTCCGTCAATAATTGTGCCGCGAGCACTGGCTACCAAAGGTAGCATCATCAATACGATGAATAGTAATTGTTTTTTCATTGTTCTATAAGATTGTGTGTTTATTTTCAGCGTGCAAAATTACAACATTTTCAACAAACAGCCAAAGGAAAGTTTAATCATTCTTGTTTTCATAGTTTCATTCTTTTTAAATTAACGGAGTCGTCAGCTGCCTGCCATTTGCGCCCCTTGACACCAACTGGCGACTCCATTCCTTTGGATTAACACTCTTGATTGATAAGTATGTCGATGCAAAAATAGATAGCAAATCCGCCTATAGGCCGATTGACACAAGGAATCATAATTATTCCCAAATTATTCCTCTGTATCACTACGATATGGAGGATTTTTTGTACCTTCGCAGCAGATTCATTAACAACAAAAATAGGCGATTATGCAAAGAATGAATGTATCGATGAAACATACTGCTTTCTTATTCGCATTGATACTCCTGTTTCTATGCTCATGCGGCAGTATTAGAGCTAACGATGGCGTGTTTTATGTGAATGGCAATCATCTGGTTCCCATACATGAGACCGACATTGCACTAACAAAGGAGGTGTTAACCATTGGCCTGTGCGACGATGGCTATGCCCGAGTAGATGTTCAGTATGAACTGGACAATCCCGGTACAGCAAAGACGGTGGTGATGGGCTTCGAAGCCAACGCTCCGTACAATGACGATGTGCCGTTCAGTCCGCAAGGCATACACCCATACATTGCAGACTTTACTGTCAACATGAATGGTGAGAAATTGGCATATATGAATGCGGTGGTAAAATCGGATTTTCAAGTGGATTGCGAATTCCAGCCGTTAGACCTGAAGACATGGAAAGCATACGGTGATGTGAAGATGAAGGATGGTGAAGACTTGCCCCACAATGCGTTGCTCTACTCGGAGCAGGCGGACAGTCTTATTGACTTTTCCTACGCCTACTATTTCGTAGCACACTTCAAGCCAGGGCGAAACACCGTACACCACACCTACCGTTACCGGATGAGCTACGGCGTTGGCCGCACCTTCGAGGTTCCTTACTGGCTCAAGCCTGCCATGCGTTGGCGAGGCGGTCAAATCAACGACTTTACCTTACGCATTAAAGCCACTAATACTGCCAAGCACTTCTTCCTGCCCGACTCGCTCTTCAGCGCATCATCATTCACCATTACCGAAGGAACAGGAAAGATGAAGAAGGTGAATTATTATGATGAATCTTGCACAGAGTTCACGCTGCGCAACGGCATTGTGGAGTGGCATGCTACAAACTTCAAACCCTTAGACAATATGACTATACAGTCTGCCGAACGTCTCAACTACGATCACTTCATCCTGGGCACGTTCTACGACCGCAGCGATAACTACATGCCTGGTGCTTACATGTTGGAATTAGAGAAAATGGCCGACCGGGAGCGTATTCTGAGAAATCTACCTTACGCCCATCGTGGCTATATCTTTAAAGACAAGAAACTACGAAAGTATTTCAGCCAGTTCTGGTGGTATATGCCAGATGCCGACTACCAACCTTCTACAGAAGATTTCACAGCACGGGAATGGAAACTCATCAATGAACATCAATAGACAGCTTTATTGCTAATGGGCCATTAATAAATTGAGGCTTTGTTGGAACGAAAGATGATGTCAGTAGGATATAGTTGTAACGACCACTCTACTAATTGCGATGCATTCAAATCAAAGTTCCCGTGATTCTCGGAATTGTATTTTTCGGACGAAATAGTGCAACGTATAAGAAAAATGTTGTATCTTTGCAGCAGAAAAGCTAAAAAATAGAAGATATGGAAGCAATTACCTTTACCCCAGCACAAGTTCAAGTGTTCAATCTGGTATCTCACATTAAGACTGCGGTGGGACTGGAAAAGCTACGCCAACAACTTGCAGCATTCTATGCCAAGCAAATCGATGAAGAGATGGACGAACTATGGGAGAGCGGCCAGTTCGACGAGAAACGACTTCACGAATTGCGTGGTTCACACTTCCGTACAACTTATCATAAGTAAGCGGCCATGAATCCCTAAGGAAAGATTTCATCGAGGCGCAATAGCACTGACATTCTCTGAAAACTACAGAAGCGCCCCCACTTCCACTTAGTACACTTTACAAAAGAAATTGCATAAAAACAAGTATCACCGTCACAGCTAATTAACTGTGAGACAACGTGTTTAGTGTGACACTTGTTTTTGACATATTTAGGATAATTCAAATACCACGTATCGCTAGGCTATTGATTCCTGGCACAGAAGCACGGAAATAGGAGAAGGCTCCCCTTTCCCCCTAATCGCTCAGAATGCCTATGTACAAAGGGTTTACGGAGTGGGGAACCCTTTCTGAGGTTTCCCCTTGGTTCCCCCTTCATCCCCCTCGATTTTCTTTAGCATAGTGTAAATGACAAAAAGGCTCTTCGCCACTTTAGTTTTTTGGTTTTGGTTATATTCAAAGGGGGAGGTTGTGGGAACCTATGGGGAACCCTGAAATAGGTTCCCCACACTGGAACCCCAGTAAATAAAGGGGAAGGGGGAAGGGGGGAACTTTTTAGCTTATCCCATTTCTGTATTAGCCTGTCCTGCTTCTGTATTAGCCTAAGCCAGCGCCGTATTAGCTATACTCGTTTGGTGCGACGGATGTCGCAGATATGTTCGACGGCCGTCGAACATATTTTTGATGGCCGTCGCACGAAGCGGAAAAGACTGGTATGGGAGGTAGAAGTGGTTGTCATGGAAGAGAGTATGGACAGACATGTAACTTGCAAAGTATTAGAAGATTACAAGGATGGCAAACTTACACACAAGGATAATTCTCTTGCATTTCAGAAGGCTCGAAAGAGCGAAAAACGAGCTAAATTTAACATTCATTTTGATTTGTTGTAAAGAAATCGGAACTGTCTATAAAACAAAAGGTTACAAACGAAGATTAAGATAAAAACCAGAATAACGCTTTGCGCACAGTTTTGTAAAAAACGCAGATTATTTTCAACGTTAATTACATGTTCATATTAATGTTATCAACGGTGAAATGGAAGCTTCCTCGATAGTCAGAAGCAAGTGTCACACTAAACGTACAGTCATACAGCAACTTAGCCGTGACGGTGACACTTGGATTCATGCAAAATCTTCCTTAGAAGGTTCAAAATGTATGGTTTTTTCTTGTATATTTCAGCAAAAGAAGATACCTTTGCATGTCAAAATCAATAAACATAACTATTCATCATGAAAAAACAACTGTTGAAGTACGCAACCTTAATTCTTGGGGCTATGCTCCCCACTACACTCTATGCCCAACTCAATCCGAAACAGGGCTATGTGATTACCAACCAGAATGACACCATCTATGGCACTATAGACTACCTGTCGGATACGAAATGTGCTAACGAGTGTCGCTTCAAGCCCGATGGAGAGGCGGCATATAAGGTGTATAAGCCAGGCGATATCAGTGCATACCGCTTTGCAGACAATGGCGTATTCTACATCACAAAGACGTTCGCTGTGGAAGGTCAGGAGAAGACATTCTTTGCTGAATACCTGTTGCAAGGTGGTGTAAGTCTGTTCCAGCACAGAGAGGGAGGCTGCGTTTACTACTTCTTTATCGACGAGAATGGCAAGGTGGCTACTGCAAAGAATGATGGAAGTGACCAGAAAGTTGCTTTCGAGAAAGAGAATGACAGAGTAAGGGCTAAGAACAAGCGTGAAGCACTGGGCGAAGTGACTCAGATATTTTCTAAGAGCGACAAGGCGTTGCACGACTTGTGGGTAAGGGAGATTAATGCGAAGAACCTGACGCAGATAACTCACGACTATGATATGGAATACTGTACGTCGTCAGGCGACTGTGTTGTGTTCCGTCGTAATGAGAAAGCATCGCGTGGTGTCGAGGTAAGGGCTCGCTTCCAGTTTGGCATCGGACAGGGCACTAATGCGCTGTCAGGACAGCCGTTAGAATATCCCATCACATGCAACGATCATACTATGAAGACTACTGTTGCACAGCTGGGCATCGGTGCCGACTTCTTGTTCCCCCGTTCTAACAAGCACTGGTCTGTAGAGGTGATGGCCCTGATCAGCAAATGGAGCATGTCTGACGAGTATGTAGCAATTGACTATTATAATATCAGAAGAGATATCAGTCTGAAGTACTGGAACTTAGGTTTCCAGGCCGGTCCTGCCTATAGTTTCAAGCCCCAATCAAAGATTTCTCCTGTGGTGCGTGCCGGTTTTGCAGCAGACATCCCCTTGTCTATCGAGAAGTCAAACTTTGACTATCTGATGTTTGACAACGAGCTTAACCCTGCCATTCAGTGCTATGGATTCTATGTCGGAGCAGGTGTTGACATTGCCATCAAGAAGCATGCGCTCCGCCTGATGGCTGAATATCAGTGGACACATTCGCCCAACAAGGAGGTAGACATCACTTATCTTGCCATCAAGGCTGGTATCAGATTGTAACTTGACTCCGTCGAGATTTCTTTGACCTGAAGGTGCAAAAGTGTGGCTTCGCAGTGGCTGCACCTCGGAAATAAAAACAAAAACTTTGTGTTTTGTTTTGTATTTCGCTTGGTTTGCACTACCTTTGCAGGTCGTAAGGAATAACATACAAATAAACTACAATGAGCAAGATTAAGACAATAGGTATTCTGACGTCGGGTGGTGACTCTCCCGGCATGAATGCAGCCATCCGTGCCGTGACACGCGCTGGTATTTGCAATGGTTTCACGATTAAGGGTATCTACCGTGGTTACGACGGCCTCATCAAGGGCGAGGTAAAGATGCTGACAACGGAGGACGTCAGCGGCATCATTACTCGTGGCGGTACGATTCTGAAGACTGCACGCTCGAAGGAGTTCATGACACCAGAGGGCATGCAGAAAGCTTACGAGACCTGTCAGAAGGAGGAGATTGACGCCTTGGTAGTGATTGGCGGTAATGGTTCACTGACAGGTGCCTGGAACTTTGGTGTGGAGTTTGACTTCCCTGTCATCGGCCTGCCTGGCACCATCGACAACGACCTCTACGGCACTGATGCCACTATCGGCTACGATACGACGATGAACACCATCATGGAGTGTGTGGACCGCATCCGCGATACTGCCAACTCTCACGAGCGCATCTTCTTTGTCGAGGTAATGGGACGCGATGCCGGCTTCCTGGCTCAGAACTGTGCCATCGCCTGCGGTGCAGAGGCCGCTATCGTTCCTGAGGAGACAACAGACGTCGACCAGCTGGCAGCCTTCATGGCTCGTGGTATCCGTAAGTCGAAGAAGTCATGTATTGTCATCGTCTCAGAGAGTCCGAAGTGTGGCGCCCTCTACTATGCCGACCGCGTCAAGAACGAGTTCCCTGAGTTCGACGTGCGCGTCTCCATCCTTGGTCACCTACAGCGTGGCGGCAGCCCATCGGCTCGCGACCGCATTCTGGCCAGCAGCACCGGTGTTGGTGCCATCGAGGCCATCAAGCAGGGTCAGCGTAACGTGATGGTAGGCTACCGCAACAACAACATTGTCTATGTGCCCTTCTCAGAGTGCATCCGTACCGACAAGCGCTTCGACAAGCGCTTGATAACGGTACTTAACGAGCTGAGCATCTAAGCACTTACTTGACGAAGAACTTCTTGCCGTTACGGATATAGAGGCCCTTGTTTAGTGATTGACCATCGGCGACTCTGCGTCCTTGCACGTCGTAGACAACATCATCAAGGGGCGATGATCCGTTTTTAACGGCAGCAATGCCTGTGGGATCCGTAACGGTGAGAAGTCCTCCGGCAAAGGTGAAGTAGTCGTTGTACATATTGCTGTGGAAATCGTTGGCAATATACAGCTGAACGGCATACTCGCCAGCCTCCAACACTTCAGGAGCCCATATCTTGGCGCGCTGCTGTGCCCTGGCACCAACGGCAAGCGGGCAATAGAGGTATGAGGCATCAGCAAACAGGTATTCATCGTAGTAGCCCTCGTCATTCAGCTTAAAGAGTCGCATCATCATATAGGCATTGTAGTCCATCGGTGTGCCGTTGTAGACGAGGAATTCGAAACTGCTGGGAGGATTGCTTGAATCATCAGTATTCACGGAGTACACAACATCTTGAAGAACGAAGCTGAGGTCGTCGATGGTTACGGTCTTGTGGCAGATATAGCCTTCTGTCTGCTTGAGTGCCGACGCGCTTAGACCTGCCAGATCCTCACTACCACGGGTAAGCACCATCACATAGTCACCAGACTGAGGGAAGGTGCAGTTGAGTTCCAAGTCAGTAGTACCGTGGGCCTCAATCATGATGCCTGTTCTGAAATTAGCAGCCAGATACTGCAAGGTATTGCCTTCTTTATAGTAAATGCGTAAGAATACTGGACCGATGAAGTCGTTGTCGCTGTTGTTGGTGATTTTGGCGCTAACATCCTCGCGCAAGCCACGCTGTTTCAAACCATTGAGCACGAAATAGCGGGAGCTGGCGGTGAGCTGTGGCAGCGGATGGTAGAGTGTATCCGTGGGGTGCCCCTCTTCGTCAACATTGATTTCTACGTAGCTGTTGGGGCCAAAGATAGGATGCCAAGGGGCGTCAGTACCTACTTCCCTGTTGACAAACACCAGTTCATGATGTCCTGCGGTGAGATTTTCGGTAAGGTTTTCTGGTAAGAAGAGTTCACCAAGGCCTGATTCTGTATTATTCTGGCTGCCTGCAAAGCTATAGCCAGAAAACGGCATAGTCTGCTCGGCAAGGATGCGGCTGTAGTCTATCGTGCCGTCACTGTTACGCTCAGCCATAGCTACAGTGAACGTGGCAGGACGATAGGAAGTATTGGCGACAACGCTGTAACGTGGATAACCCTCTACATTCTCAGCCCATGAATAGCTGGCCAAGTAGCGACCATAGTTATCCAGCGCGCTCTGTGCTGGTTGCAGACCTATCAGTGCTTGCTGACCACGGCAATAGCCGTCCTTGGTAGTGCTACCGCCTGCACCCGACAAATCAGGATTGAGCAGGTTAATCTTGTAGAAGCCGTTACCTCTGCCATCCCAGCCCCAGTTTACATGATAGTAACCACTACCCTCCTGCACCTCATAGCCGTCAACCACAAAGGCGTGACCACCACCGGTAGAGAAGCCCATATATACCATGGGGCGACCTTCCTTCAATTCTTGATAGATCAGCTCGTCCCAACCACTCACGGTGTATTCTTCTGATTTGGCCAAAAAGACACCCTGGTCATAGCCGAACTGGTTGACAAGAATGTCTGTATCAAAGAAGAGGCCATTGGAGGCCCAAGGGGTATAATCCATCTGCACAACCTGTCCGCAGTAGCGCATCAGTGTGGCCACGGCAGTCTGCTGAGCCTCAGTGGTAGGCTGTCTGTAGTGGTCAAGCATATTGTCCCAGTCGAAGGTGGTAGCAGGTAGCGCCTCGACAAAGCGTCCGTCAACCATAGAATAGGCAGGCAACTCACCATCAATCGGTCCTTGCGGCCAGCGGTGACAGTAGAGTACCTGACTCAATGCCGTAGCCATACAACCAGTCAAACACAACGCTCCGTCGAGAACAGGACAGAAGGCATTATAGGGAAATGCCGGACTGTAGGTATTCTCTCCCTGGCCCCATTCTGCTGTTACCAGAGGTGCTATGTTATCATGCGTTGTCACGGCACGGGCTCGCATGCCCTGACGGCTCGCCAGTGCAATGCGCTCTGCCATATCGTCAAGCCAGCCCTGCAGAGTTGCCGGCACAGCATCGGCATGAAAGCTGCCCTGTGCCGTATAGCCCAGTACGAGGTCGTCGCCCACGCAATCGTCACCGCTGACGATAACGAAACCGTTATCGTTGGAAGCATTGAACACATAGTAGGGACTGGCCTCTGTGACGCTCTCGTCGTCGGCAGCCTGTCCCATGGCTCGATGGGGCGCCCGCATAGCCTCACTCTTCAGTGTAACACCTTTCTGCTGTAGGAATTGGGCAGCTGCCTGGCGTGCAGTAGTGGGAGAAACAGGTTCTGCCATCATGGTCATTGCGCAGCAAAGGACGGCTGCGAGCGTCATCATACTCTTTTTCATCGGTTAATAGTTTACATTATTTGTCTGCAAAGGTACTCATTATTTCCGATTTATTCGCTCTATTCAAACAAAAAAATGCGTGTTGCCACGCATTTTCTTATTTCCTCATCTTCTGGCATGACAGACCAAGAGCCGCGAAGCAGGTGGTTATCAGCAATGACATGATACGTAATCGTTTACGTCGTTTTTAAGTTAAAATAAACCACAAAAGCCATTGCCATATTATAAATAATGTGTATCTTTGTAGCCTACTATATCGCTGAAACAAATACAATTAACATATTTACTAACAAAACCAAAACAATTATGAAGTACAAACTTTTACGTTTTTCACTTCTCAGTGTGCTCGTCATGCTGTTTTCGGGATTAGTATATGCTGCAGCTACGGACAATCCGTACAAGCATATCTTCTCTACAACAGAAAAGACGTTTACAACTGATGAAACCCAAAACCTAAGTGGTGTAGATTGGACTCTTACCACTACATGGTTTGACAATTCCAAGAAAGACTACAACAAAGATGCTGATTGGGGCATGAAACTTGGAAGCAACAGCAAACCTATCCAAAGCCTCACTCTTACTTCTAAAGAAGGAGACATCCCTGGCACCATTACTTCTGTAAAAGTCAGCGGAAAAATCAGAAGTGGAGCTGCTGTAAACATGTCTGTCACTGTAGGCGGAGTTGCATTTACCCCTGCAGATGCAGCCATGAGTAAAGATGGTTCTGAGCTTGAATTTACTGGTAGTGGTACTGGAAGCGTAGTTATTGCTTGCAACACCACATCTGCAGCAAATAAAAGTGGAGCCATTTACATTAGGGACATTACCATTGCTTACGAAAACGGTGGTCAGACAGATACTCGTGTAGCTACTTCTATCACGCTCGTTAACCCAACGACGACAGCAGCTGTTGGCGACGTGGTCGCTCTGCCATCAGCAGAATTGAAGGCTGCTGACGAAAGCAACATCACTGATGCTGTCATCACATGGGAGAGCAGCGACGAAACGGTTGCCGCTTTTGAAGACAACACTACGACTGGCATGAAAGAGCTGAAAGCTCTGAAGGCCGGTACCGCTACCATTACAGCTTCGTATGCAGGCAATACAACCTACAAGGCCAGTTCTGCCAGCTTTACATTGACAGTCAAGGAGTACACTCAGTACACCACCATCGCTTCAATGTTGGAGAATATCACTTCAACAAAGACGGATATTAAATACACCTTCTCAGGCATTGCAGTTACCTATGTCAATGGCAAATACACCTACATCTACAAATCTGGTGACGGTGTCATTTTGCTGTATGGTGACAACCTTGGTTTAGAGGCAGGATGTGTGTATAATGGTAGCCTTGTTGGCCAACTGTACGCATTCAATGGTCTGCCAGAGATTGCCGTTTCAGCCAATGACATCAACGTAGAAAAGCAGGAAGGTATGGTCGAGGTAGGCATTAATATCATCACCCCAGATGAACTGCCTTACTATATCAACAAGCAGTGTGCCATCCAAAACGCTGAATATGTATCTACTGCTAGCGGTAATATGACGTTCACTGTTGGTGACAAGGAGTTCATTGTCCGCAACAGCTTCGGCATCGACTTACCAGAACTTACAGCTGGCAAGAAGTACACCGTCGAGGGCTTCGGTGCTGTATACGTCAAGAACGATAACACCACCTATCAACTTTATCCGACTAATGTCACAGAGGAGCAGGAAACTCCTGCAGGCTTCCGCGACATCAAGATTGACCTGACACAGCATTCAGAGCTGCTGACAGAAAGTGATGTCTACATCACAGTGGCTGAAGACGGAACCATTGGAACAACAGACAATGCAGAAAACGCTGCAGCTACCATTAAAGGAAAAGTTCATGGTTCATACGGCAGTGCTAACTTTACCGCCAGCGTTCCTGTTCAGGGCTGCGTGAAGATTACCTATGCTACCCACGACTACGGTAACGACATCATCGTAACGAACAGCGAGGGCGCAGAAGTCGCTAAACTGAATACCATGGGTGATAAGTGGATGAGCAATCACGACAATGTGGCTGTCACTTACTATCGCACCAACGAGCCTACCACGCTGAACTTCAGCAAGGCCAACTACAACCCCTATTTCGCTGTAGAGGCTATCGATCCTGCCGACCTGCCCGCAGAGGTTACCAGCTATAACATTACTTTTGCTGCTGGCGAGGGTGTTACTGGTACTGTTCCTGCTGCTCTTGAAGTAGAGGCTGGTGGTAAGTTCACCGCTCCCAAGAACTACACCTTATATAAAGAAGGCTATACACTCAACGGATGGGAATCTGGCGATGCAATCTATCTGCCAGGTCAGGAAGTTACTCCAGAAGCAGACATGACGCTGACTGCCCATTTCGTACAGAACGAAGTAAGTCTGGCTGACCGCACAGAGACTGTCGCCATCAGCTATGAGCTGGGAGGATATAACGACAATCCTAAGTACAAGTTTGAGGGTAATACTGGCTTCATGGTTTCTCAGGCTACCGTCAATGGCAAAGCCATCGATGTAAAGGCAGATGTTGACGCTACCAGCGGTAAGTTTGCACACAACGGCAGCGGATGGCATCAGGTTAATGCAGGTACGAAGGTTACTGTTCCTTCTGCCAAAGGGGCCGTCATCAAAGTCACCACCTATAATGATGCTACTGCTGTCACCTTCAACGGTAATGCAGGTACTGCAGACGGAAACACCGCTGTATATACCGCTACTGCAGAAGATGCTAGCTGCGAGATTGCCCAGGTAAGCAGTGGCTACTGGAACAAGTTAGAGGTTACACTGCCTGTGGCACAAATCGAGACCCCAGTCTACGTGATTGACGGCTACTGGGACCGAACAGCAATGAAGCAGTTGGAGTTCAACGAAGAAGCTCAGGCCTATGTCTTCGAAGTGAGCACAACAAACCCATACTACTTCGCATATGCCACAAAGCAGATGACTGCCGAAGAGGCTGAGGCAGATCCGAACTGGACAGAATTCGCTAAATATCGCTATGCTATTGCAGAGGGTGACAATTATGCCACTCTTAACCAGGAGATACAGTTGCAAAACTGCGACGGAACCATCGTTCTGGAGCCCGGTACCTATACCGTTAGTGTCACAAAGGATTGGAAGATGACCATTACCCAGATTGAGTCTGTCTACGTCGTAGCAGGATGGCTCATGGAATCACAGGAGGCCGGATTCTTCGGAGAGGCGTGGAATACCACGCTGGAGGCCAACCAGATGGAGAAGCAGGAAGACGGCACCTACAAGAAGGCATGGAGCAATGTCGAACTGCCTGTTGGCACCATCGAGTACAAGATAGTAAAGGACGGCAACACATGGATTCCTGGTGGCGACAATCTGAGCTATAGCATTACGGAAGCAGGTACATACAACGTCATCGTGACCTTCAATCCTCAGACTGAAGAGGCCAGCATGACTACTGAGGCTCAGGTTCCACACGAACCCGTCGAGCTGATATGGGACTACACAGAGGCCAATATCCCGACAAAGGGTCCAGACAATGGTCTGTACTATGGAGCATACGTCAACGATGCCGCTGGTACCAATAACGGACTGCATGGTGTCAAACTGAACAGCAGTGGCTACGCATTCTTCGAGAAGCCTGCTGTAGCTGGTAAGTTGACACTAACCTTCGGCGACAGAAAGAAGAAAGATGCCTATGCTGTTAATGTCTTCGCATGCACCATCGCTGACGGTGTTGCTACGAAGGGCGACCTCATTGGTGAGGTAGCTGTTACAGAGACACCTGGTACGGGCAGTATTGATATTGCTGCAGATGTGACTGGCATCTACATTGAGCGTAAGACCTCATCTGAGGGTGTGCTCTGTAAGATTGTCTTCAAGGAGATCGTCCCACGTAGTTTCGTGGACTTCGAGATTACCAACGAGCAGATGATGACAGATGGCTTTGACGGTTCTACACTGCCTGCAGGTGTTACCTTCAGCGGTACTTATCGTGGTGACAATCACGGCTACGGCAACGTCACACTGACTGTTCCCGTTGACGGCACTGTCAAATTCACCATTGGTGGCTGTCGTTATGCCAACCCAGCCAACTGCAAGGTGACCAATGCTGCTGGTGTTGAGATAGCCACTCCTCAGCTGAAGACAGAGAAGTGCTACCACGAACAGGGTGAAGGTTCTACCGTTACCTACATCTATATTGGTGAGCCTACTACCCTAACCTTCAGCGACATCGCCTACCTGCCATATTTCAAGGCTGAGGCCACCGAAGTACAGGAAGCCGTTATTACCTATAAGGACCAGAACGGAGAAGTATTGGGTAAGAAGACCGTCTATGAGGGTGATGCTATTGGTGAGATTCCTTATACCGAGGCTGACCTGACCATCCCAGAGGGTGAGAAGTTCCGCGGCTGGGTATACAACAGCAAGATTAAGGTAAAGGCTACCGATATTGTCACAGGCAATATCAGCATTCTTGCCAGTGTTACTCCTATTGAGGAGGCTCCAACGGTTGGTAGCATCCAGACCTACGACCTGACACAGGCCACATTCTATCCTGAGGATCACGAGAACTTCAGCGTAGAAAACGGTGCATACTATAACAATCACGGATTTGACTTCGCTGCTGGCGGTAGCTTCACTGTTGCCACCACAGGCAAGGCACAGATTGTACTCACACTCTGCCAGTATGGTAATGGTACCACCATCCAGGTTGTCAATGCTGAAGGAACACTCGTTAGCGACAATGTTCCCGCTAAGGCAGAGACTGACGGCGGTACTGCTATTGTCAACTACGAGGGTCCTGCTGGTACGTTGAAGTTCACCTTTGCTGCACAGACCTACCTGCACAAGGTTACCGTTTACAATGTCAGCGACTTCCTGGCTAAGGACGAGTCTGGCTACTACATCGTTCCTGCTGGCGACGCTGCTGGTCTTGTATTGGCTTTGAACGCTGCCTCAGCAGAACCTAACACCAGGATATTCCTGCCAAACGGTACCTATGACTTCGGCGAGGCTACGCTGACCGGTATCAGTGGTGAGAACGTATCTATCATCGGTCAAAGTGCAGACAAGACTATTATCGTCAATCGTCCACCAAGAACGATGGAAGGTCTTGGCAAGGCTGACCTGCTGAACAACACTGGCGTAGGACTCTACATGCAGGATCTCACACTGAAGAATGACATGGAGTCTCTTGGCAATGACGAACGTGCTGCCACACTGCACGATCAGGGTACTAAGACCATCAATAAGAATGTACGTCACCTTTCACATCAGGATACCTACTATTCTCATAAGGTGGGTGGTCTTTACTACTTCGAAGGTGGCGAGATGCACGGAACTGTAGACTACCTCTGCGGTAATGGTAAGGTTTACTTCAACGAAGTGAAACTGGTGAACGAGAGACGCAACAGTTCTACCATTACAGCCAACTCTGAGCTGTACGTCTTCAACAACTGCGTAGTTGAGAACAATGCAGACCAGTACAACTTCGGACGCGCTTGGAGCGACCATCCTGTCTGCGTATATCTCAATACCACGCTGATGGACGGTGGTGAGAAACTTATCAGCACCCGTTGGAATCCAAGTGGTATCAACTGCGACTACAGTATTGCAGGTGAGTTCGGTACCAAGAACGCTGAGGGACAGGACATCACTCCAGCATCTAACGAGGTGACCTTCGTTAAGGAGAGCACCACGCTGCAGACTATCCTCACTGCTGAACAGGCAGCCACCTACACCATGGAGTATGTACTCGGCGACTGGGCTGCTACTGCTAAGCAGGAAGCTCACCAGCTGACAGCGCCTCCTGCAGAGTATGCAAATGGTACTGTAACATGGCCATTGCCTGACGACGGTTCTACCGCTTTCATGATTGAGAAGAACGGTGAGTTTGTTGGCATTACCATCGGAAGCAGAATGGATGTCACCATCAATGCTGAGACCGACGTATTGACCATCCGCTCTGCTAACGGTCGCGGTGGCTTCGGTCCTGCCGCACAGGTTGCTGGTACTGCAACCAGCATCAAGGCAATCCATGAAGCTATGGAGCGTGGCGAGCAGGTAATCTACAACCTCTCTGGCCAGCGTGTAAACAAGGCCACGAAGGGTCTGTATATCATCAATGGCCGTAAGGTTGTCGTTAAGTAAGTAACTACACCTTATTAATAATAAAGGAGAGCAGGCACGCTGAATGCCTGCTCTCTTTTGTATTGAAACAGTCGTAAACGTTTACGAAATAATTAACAACGAATATTTGCTCATGTTAAGTTTTCTTAGTACATTTGCACACAAATAATTTACTAACATTCATTTAAACTACTAATTATGTCTATTAAAATTAAGAGCATGCGTAGTGTACTCTTGCTGGCATTCCTACTATTTGTAGGCAGCATTAGTGCGCAAACCGTCAAGGTCAACGTGAAAGACTCTCAGGGCGAAGCAGTCATTGGCGCCAGCGTTTTGGAACAAGGAACGCGTAATGGCGGTGTGACCGACTTCGACGGAAATTTCACCATCAATCTTTCGGCAGGCAAGCCTATCGTCATCAGCTATATTGGTATGAAGACGAAGACTGTCAATGCGAAGGGCAAGTCAGAAATTGCCGTTGTCATGGAAGACGACGCCACCACACTACAAGAGGTTGTGGCCATCGGTTACGGTTCAGTCCGCAAGAAGGACCTGACCGGTTCTGTAGCCACCGTCAGCAGCGAAGCACTGCAGGCAGTGCCCGTTGCCAACGCTTCTGAGGCCCTGACAGGTAAGATGGCCGGTGTGAACATTACTACTACTGAAGGCTCACCTGACGCAGAAGTAAAGATTCGCGTTCGTGGTGGTGGTTCTATCACAGGTGACAACACTCCACTGTTCATCGTTGATGGTTTCCCCGTAGAGTCCATCTCTGATATTCCTGCCTCTGACATCGAGGACATCACCGTGCTGAAGGATGCCTCTTCTACCGCTATCTACGGTAGCCGTGGTGCCAACGGTGTAATCCTGGTTACTACCAAGAGCGGTAAAGAAGGTAAGGTAAACGTTGCCTATAACGTCTTCTACAGCTGGAAGAAGATGGCCAAGAAGCTGAACACCTTAAGTGCTTCTGACTACGTCAACTACCAGTGGGAATATGCCCAGTTGCGCGACAACGAGGAAAAATTCACCAACCTGTTTGGTAACTACCAGGATGCCGACCTCTATGCCAACGCTCCCACTAACGACTGGCAGGACCAGGTGTTTGGACGTACTGGCCACACCTTCAACCACAACCTCACTATCAGTGGTGGTAGCGACAAGACTCAGTTCAACTTTGGCTATGCACATATCTATGACAAGGCCATCATGATTGGCTCTGGTTTCAGCCGCGACAACCTCTCTTTGAAGTTAAAGCACAAGGCCAGCAAGAGCATCTCTCTGGACTTTAACGTTCGCTACGCCAATAGCACAGTATATGGTGCTGGTGCCAACGAGTCGAAAAATGAAGTATCTTCTGCAGACTCTCGTCTGAAGAACGTGATGATTTACCCCATGTTCAACTTCACCGACCTGAGTGACGGCTACGATCCCGACCTGCAGCTGACCAATCCTATCACCTCAGTATATGATACCGACCGCAAGCAGAACCGTCAGACATTCAACATGAACGGATCAGTAACATGGGAGATTATCAAGGATTTGAAGCTGAAAGTAGAACTGGGTCTAGACTGGTACTATAACACCGACCAGAAATACTACGGCAACTCGACCTATAATGCACGAACCAACAGTGTTGACGCTGACGGCACACACCCCATGGCCTACTTCATTGATTCAAAGCGCCAGACCTATCGCAACACCAACACGCTGAGCTATGACTTCAAGAAGCTGCTGGGCAAGAACAGTCTGCACAAGCTGAATGTATTGTTAGGTGAGGAGACTATTAACAAGCGCAGTTCTGTGAACGAGGACCGCTTGAGCCACTACCCGACATCATTCACTGCCGAGCAGACATGGTCACTGTCTACCCAAGGCACTCCATACCTTGTCAACAAATACATCAATGCTGACGACAATCTGCTCTCATTCTTTACCCGTGCAAACTACAACTACGATGACAAGTACCTGATCAGCGCTACGTTCCGTGCCGATGGTTCTTCTAAGTTTGCCAAAGACAACCGTTGGGGTTACTTCCCCTCTGCAGCTATTGCATGGCGTATCTCTTCTGAGCCTTTCATGAAGAGCACTGAGAAGTGGCTCGACGACTTGAAGCTGCGCTTAAGCTATGGTACTGCCGGTAACAACAACATTCCAAGCGACCAGATGGCTCCGGTATGGTCATCCAGTTCTTCGGTATGGTTTAACAATTTCTCTTCTTATTGGACCACTGGTGAACAGGCTTCTAACCCCGACCTGAAGTGGGAGACTACGATTACCCGTAACATCGGTCTGGATTTCACCCTGTTCAGAGGAGCCATCAATGGTAGCGTTGAATACTACTACAACTCAACAAAAGACCTGCTGATTAACTTCCCCGTTTCAGGTTCTGGCTATAAGTACCAGTATCGTAACCTCGGTGAGACACAGAACAAGGGTGTCGAGGTTTCACTGACTTGGAATGCCATCAACAAGAAGAACTACGGCTTGACAATTTCCGGTAATATCGGATTCAACAAGAATGAGGTTGTTGACCTCGGTTCTCTGACGGAGTACTCTGCTTCTTCCGGTTGGGCAAGCACCACTATCCAGGGGGACTATGTTGTTAAGCCAGGCCGTCCTGTCGGTGAAATCTATGGTTACAAAGTTGCCGGACGCTATGAAGTCAGCGACTTTGAGGACTATACAGCATCAGGCGACAAGTGGGTTCTGAAGAGCGGTGTAGCATCAGATGCCTCAGTAATCGGTTCCAGCTACCTGCGCCCAGGTGCCCTGAAGTTGGTAGATACCAATGGCGATGGTGTTGTAAACTCTAACGATATAGACGTTATCGGTGACACAAATCCAACAGCCTCTGGTGGTTTTGCCATCAATGCAAGAGCCTACGGCTTTGATTTGTCTGCTAACTTCACTTATAGCATTGGCAATAAGGTTTACAACGCTAACAAGATTGAGTACACCACTTCTTACCAGTACTATTTCCGCAACATGCTGGATATCATGGAAGCTGGTGAGCGATGGACCAACTTG
Source organism: uncultured Prevotellaceae bacterium (assembly GCA_900314985.1). Classification (GTDB taxonomy): domain Bacteria; phylum Bacteroidota; class Bacteroidia; order Bacteroidales; family Bacteroidaceae; genus Prevotella. Next base: position 77,192 of record OMXL01000001.1, read on the forward strand.
GATCCTGTGACAGGACTCATCACCAACGATGCTACCAGACTGGAAGAGCTGAATGCCAACACCACCATGTGGAGCCCCTACACGGGTAATGTTCTCACTGACTGGGCTATTGAGGATGGTTCATTCCTCCGTCTTTCTACCCTGACGCTGGGATACACACTGCCTAAGGATCTGCTTAAGCGCATCGGTATTAGCAACCTGCGTCTATACACCACTTGCTACAACGTATTCTGTCTCACGGGTTACTCTGGCTTCGACCCAGAAGTTTCTACCCGAAACAAGACTGCTCTGACTCCCGGCGTTGACTACTCTGCCTATCCCAAGAGCCGTCAATTCGTCATTGGTTTGAACTTGAATTTCTAAAATTGATAAAGAGATGAAAACTATTATATTAAAATCACTATCAGCAGCCTTGGTTGTAGTTGGCTTGGTCGCATGTTCTGATTTCCTTGATCAGAAGTCATCATCGTCACTTGACAGTAACAATATCTACTCTAGCTACGAACTTGCCAAGGGTACTATTTCAAACATCTACCAGCAGTTTGGTCAGATGAACTATCGCGCACGCTCTATTTGGTATGGCTACAATACAGATATTGAGTATTATAGCGGTTCCGACAAAGGCGATGGCAAGGCTAATCTGGCTACCTATGCTGCACTTCCCACTAACGACCAGTTGAATACGACAGGTACCGACCTGTGGGGTATCATGTATACAGCTATTGAGGACTGTAACCTCGCTATCGAAGGCTTACGTAACAGCAGCATCATTAATGAAGCCAAGATGCAGCAGCTCTTAGGTGAGGCTCTTACGCTTAGAGCACTCTTCTACATGGATCTTATCAACATGTGGGGCGACATCCCCGTTCGTTTCGAGCCTGTCAACTCTGACAACATGTATGTAGCCCGTTCCGACCGTGATGTGGTGTACAAGCAGCTGATTGCCGACCTGCAGGAGGCACAGAATCTGGTAGCATGGCCAGGCGAGACAGACGTGACAAAGACTGTTGAGCGCGTTAACAAGGCATTTGTAAAAGGTTTGCTGGCACGCGTATGTATGCAGGCCGCAGGCTATGCACAGCGCATGGATGGTTCAAACAGCTTAAGCACTGATGCTGAATTGACAAAAGCTAACCTCTACCCCATCGCCCTGCAGGCTTGTAAGGAAGTGATGGACGTAGAAGGTAAATACGTAGCGCTGAAGAGCAACTTCGAGGATGTATGGAACAACAACGGTCTCAGTGGTGATGTTGTTACTGCTGGCAGTGAGTCACTCTTTGAGGTTGGCTATTCTGACGGTCCTTCTCTCCGTGGACGTATCATGTACACCTTCGGCATTAAGCACAACAGCGAGGACGTATTCACTACCATGAAACAAGGTAGCCAGGTTGGTCCTATGCCTTCTTTCTTCTTTGACTATGCTGTCAAAGACCTCAGAAGAGACGTTACCTGCTGTCCTTTCTATTGGAACAAGGGCGTTCAGGAAGCCCGTTCGCTGAAGAACTGGAGCTTTGGAAAACTGCGCTATGAGTGGACCAACCGCCTCATCCCCTCTGGTAACGATGATGGTATCAACAAGATGTACATGCGCTATGCAGACATCATCCTGATGCGTGCAGAGTTGGAGAACGAGCTTAACGGACCTGCTGCTGCCGCTCCTTATCTGACCAAAATTCGCAACCGTGCGTTTGCAAGCACAGACCGTTCAACAAACGTAACCGACTATGTTGCAGCAGTATCTGCCAGCAAAGACGATATGTTTAAAGCCATTGTTGACGAGCGTGCCTATGAGTTTGCCGGTGAGTTTATCCGCAAGGCTGACCTGATCCGCTGGGGATTGCTGAAGAGCAAGATGGACGAGTCAAAGGCCAAGATGACTGCATTGTGCAATCTGACGGACTATGATGCCAATCACCCATACAGCAAACTCTCTGGCCACCTGTATTACAAGATGAGCGACTACAACTGGTCAAGAGGAGAGTCAAAGAATGTTGCAGCAAATGCCAAGCTAAACTTCTACGGTCTGAACTATGGTGAACTGGATATTGATCCAGAAGGTTACAACGAATATACTGACAGCAATGGCAATGCCTCTACATGGATTAAGGCCACCTCTCTTGACGATGTCATCAACTACATCTACATCAACGATCCTGACAAGCGTCAGTATTGGCCGATATTCAATGTCAATCTGAACGACAACCCAAGTTTGGAGAACTACTCTTGGTATTGATTAACAAACTAAATCTTACAGACAATTATGAAGAAATATATAAATCACCTCATGGCTGCTGCTGTCATTGCCACCTGTGGCGCATTGACAACATCGTGTAGCGACCCTGAAGATGTACAAGCCTTGACACTTGACAGAGTATTGTCACCGACAGGCATCTCCGCCCGTGTCAGCGAGAATCTGAACATCATCGTCTCATGGGACGAGATGAATGGTGCCACAGGCTATGAAGTAGAAGGATACATTGACGCTCCTGACTACGGTACACGTACTCCTGACTACACGGCCACCAAGAAGAATCCTATTGACACGCTGAAGAATCTGATTGGTGAGACCACCTATTATATTCGTGTCCGTGCCATTGACGGCAACAATGCTGGTCGCTCATCCAAGTGGGTTGAGATTGATCGCACGACGGGTGCCGAGCAAAACATGAACAAGGCAAAGGCTGCCGACATTACAAGTACCTCTGTAACCGTTCATTGGACTGCTGGTATTCAGGCCGATAAACTGATTGCCACTCCAACATCTGCAGGAAGCAGTGCTGTAGAGGTAGAGAAGGCCCTGACTGCTGAGGAGATTGCAAATGGTTCTGCTACTATCAGCGGCTTGGTTCCAGAGACCAACTATAAGGTTTCCTTGAAGTTTGGTGACAAGACTCGTGGCTACACCAGCATCAAGACGAATATTGATTTCAGTGATGCAACTGTTCTGACTGCTGATGGCGATTGGGTAAATGCTATCCAGGATGCTGCCGCAGGCACTAAGTTCGCATTAGCTCCTGGTACCTATACCCTGACCGATGCCAAGCTGAAGATTAACAACAGCGTCATCATCGGTGCACAGAGTTCTGCAGATCTTCCTGTTCTGAACACTTGCATCCAAGTCTATGGTGGTGCCGCCCTGCACCTCTACCAGGTTATTCTTGACGGTACAGACACTGACGGTGCACAAGCCATCGACTACAAGGAAGAGGGCTCATTTGGAGCATTGAACATTGATGGTTGTGAGGTCCGCAACTATACCAAGGGATTCTACTACATCAATGTAGCAGCTGCTATCACCAGTGTTACCATCAACAACTGTATCATTCACGACATTGTCTGCGAGGGCGGTGATATGTTTGACTGCCGCAAGGGCTATATTGCTGAATTCAAACTGACCAACAGCACCATTTACGATAGTGCCATCAAGCGCGATATATTCCGTATGGATGATGCCTCCAGCACATTGGGTGGCGCTCCCGTATACACGGTTGACCATAACACATTCCATAATGTGGGTAGCGGCGAAGCCAAGTATCGTATTTTCTACATACGCTATGCCGGCAACACTGTAACATTCACCAACAATGTCGTTAGCGGCTTCAACAACTTGCGCGGATTTGCCAACACATCAGCAACTGATGCCAACCCGACACTGAAGAACAACTACTATTTCAATACCAAGAACCTGCTTTCAAAAGACGAGGAGAACACTGAGACTCCTCTCTGGTATGACTCAGAAAACGGTAAAGAACTGACAGAAAACCCATTTGAGAATGCTGCCGAGTTCAACTTCTACCTCAACACTGAGTTGCTACGCAGTTACGAGGCTGGTGACCCACGTTGGTATTAATAGTAATTCCGACGATTACTAAACAGGAACGGCTCATGGTGAGCCGTTCCGTTTTCTTTCCCCCTCAAAGCAAACAAACTAAAGAATGAGACATCTAACAACAATCTATGTTACAGTCCTTACTGCCATTATGATAGCGTGTGGAGGCGATGACAATGCTACTGCAGACTCAGGAAAGAGTGGCGGTGAGCAGCAGTCAGGCAAATTGCCGACATACACCCCCAACCGTCAGTTGGCATTCCCTGGTGCAGACGGTAGCGCAAGCACCATAAGCGGTGGAGCTGATGGCGATGTGTATCTTGTCACCAGTCTGGAAGATGACTACAGTACGGGCACACTCAGAAATGCCTTGGTTTCCGGCAACCGTACCATTGTCTTTGCTGTTGGTGGACAGATTAACCTGAAGAGCAAGCTGAATATCTCGGGCGAGAATATCACTATTGCGGGACAGACGGCACCTGGTGACGGCATTACCATTGCAGGCTATCCTGTATTCATCAAGGGCAACAACATCATCCTACGATACCTGCGCTTCCGTATGGGTGATCAGAATGGTGAAAAGGATAACTTCGACGCTGAAGATGGTGATGCGTTGGGCGGCAAAGATGGAGGCAACATCATGATAGACCACTGTTCTATCTCATGGAGTACCGACGAGTGCGCGTCGTTCTCGCGTGTCAAGAACCTCACCATGCAGTACTGCATCATTTCGGAGAGTTTGAGACAGTCAGTACACGTCAAGGGCAACCACGGATATGGCGGTATCTGGGGCGGCATGAACGCCACCTATCACCACAACCTGTTGGCTCATCACGACAGCCGTAATCCGCGTTTCGACCACGAATACGTAGCTCACGAATACAAAGGCCCCATCAACTACGTTAACAACGTGGTCTATAACTGGGGAGGCAACAGCACCTATGGCGGTGAAACGGCATCGGAAAACGAGCTCTTCCATATCAACATGATTGGCAACTACTATAAGGCTGGTCCCAATACCAGCAATAGCAGCAAGAATCGTTTGATGCAGCTATCCTCCATCTGTAGCAACTGCAACAAATACCATGGTATCTCTTCCAATGTGGCTTATCCTGCCAAGCTCTACTTAGAAGATAATATTGTAAACGGCAACAATGCCGACTGGAACAACATCGTACAGGACTCTAAGGAGACACGTGACACGAAGAGCATGGCCAAGCTCAACAGCCCATGGATTGAGGGACTGACAACATTGAACTTCACAGAGTCTGCTGTCAATACCTATAACAGCGTCTTGAGCTATGCGGGAGCCTCACTAATGCGCGATGCCGTGGACGAGCGCATTGTCAATGACGTCAAGAATGGTACCGGCAAGCTGATTGACACTGTCAACGATACACCAGGCTACCCTACCCTCAACGCAGGTACAGCCATCACTGACACAGACAAAGACGGCATGCCCGACGAATGGGAACAGGAGCAGATGAGCGTGTTAGGAGTGACAGGTATAGCTATCAGCGACTTCAAGCCCAACGCCTACAACCTGTCCAGCAAATACACCAATCTGGAAGTCTATATGAACTCGTTGGTACAGAATACCTTCCCTACTGGAGCAAAGGCGACGGACATCAAGTAAACGAAGAAAGCTACAGCGAAATGATGAGCCACGCCAGGTAGGCCAGATAGCCTAGCAACAAGACGAAGCCTTCCCAGCGCTCAACCTTGAAGCGGGTGAAGGCAAACAACCATACAAAGGTTACCGACAAGAGCATCACTGCCATATCGATGGTGGTGATGCCTTCTATTTGCAGAGGATGGATAGTCGCCGTCAGTCCTAAGATGAGCAGGATATTAAACACATTAGAACCAATGACATTACCAATGGCCAATGCCGACTGTCCCTTACGAGCAGCAACCACCGTGGTAGCCAACTCTGGCAGCGACGTACCACCAGCTACGACCGTCAGTCCGACAACGCCCTCGCTGACACCCATCTGTAATGCTAAGTTGGAGGCATGGTCTACAAAGACGTTACTACCCACAATGAGTAGCAACAGACCGCCCAACACATAGCAGGTATTCTTGAATGCCGACAGTTGTTCCTTAGGGGCATCTTCTTGTTCTTCCGAACCACTGGCCCGATAAATAGAATAGGCCATAAAGAGGGCAAAGGCTGCCAACAACAGGAAGCCACCGACATGACCCAAGAAATGGTCGAAGGCAAGGAAGAGCAACAGCATGGAGGCACCCACCGTAAACGGCAGGTCTTTCTTGACCGTCGTCTTACTGATAGTCATCGGAGCCACCATAGCAGCGACACCTACTATCAACATGGTGTTCATGATATTAGATCCTACAACGTTACCCACCGCCAAGTCTGACGTTCCCTTCAAGGCTGACACGACACTGACGAAGAGCTCAGGAGCAGACGTACCGGCAGCGACAATGGTCAAGCCGATAATCATCTCCGGGATATGCATGCGTCGGGCTACTGCAGCAGCGCCCTCCGTCAGGTAGTCGGCACCTTTCAATACGCACCAGACGCCAAGAACAATGAAAACAATGTCAAGCATCATACTTTATTTCGATGTTTCGATATATCGAAGTTTCGAGACTTCGATGTTACTCTTCGATATCCCAATCGTCATCATCGAAGAAGTCGCCCTCCAGTGACGGACCGACAAACTCGTCCAGTGCACGACGCTCCTTCTTCGTAGGACGTCCTGTGCCACGCTGGCGATTGACAAAGCCACTGATACGATTCATCTCTAACAGCTCGTACTGGTCGGCAGGTGTCACATTCTCATAGATTTGCGGAATGAGCTTGGCGCCGACACGCTGTTCGATGGTCTGAAGGATCTTAAAGGAATAAGTCACGGGCGGCTTGCGCACACTGACCACCTCGCCCACCTTTACCATACGCGACGGTTTGACGTTGACACCCTGTATAGTAACGCGTCCGTTCTTGATAGCGTCAGCAGCGATAGAGCGCGTCTTAAAGATGCGTGCAGCCCATAGCCACTTGTCGATTCTGGCCTCGTTCATCCTTTTCCTAACTTATTATACTGATTCATCGTGATGTCGATGCCTGCCAGGACAAAGCTCTTGATGATATCGACACCAAGGTTGATGGCGGGCTGCAACTTCTCCATTTCCTCGGACGGGAAACGTCCGAGCACGTGGTCTATCTGCATGCCGATGGGATAGTCGTTGCCGATGCCCATACGCAGACGGGCATAGTTCTGACCAATGAGCTGCTGGATATGCCCCAGTCCGTTATGACCGCCATTGCTGCCATTGGCTTTCAGGCGAAACTGTCCCACGGGAATAGCTACATCGTCGCTGATAACCAACAGACGACTCTGTTCTATATTCTCTTTGTTCAGCCAATAGCGCACAGCATTACCACTGAGGTTCATAAACGTGGTGGGCTTCAGCAGGAACACCTTACGACCTTTCAGCGTAGTTTCTGCCACAAAGCCATAGCGTTTATCCTCAAAAACGATATTGGACGCCTTAGCAAAAGCGTCCAATACCATAAATCCAGTGTTGTGGCGGGTCTCGGCGTACTCGTCGCCAGGATTACCCAAACCAACAATCAAGTACTTGTCCATAATTACTCAGCCTCAGCAGCGGCAGCAGCTGAACGAGAAGCACGTGTAGCCTTAACAGAGCATACGATAACCTCCTTAGGAGTAGCGATCTCCAGACCCTCGAAGCTCAGTGAACCAACCTTGATAGCCTTACCCAGCTGCAGCTCGGTAACATCGATGTCCAGCTTCTCAGGAATCTGCTTGTAAGGAGCCTTCACGTCAATCTTACGGATAGAGAGGTTCAGACGACCACCATCACGTACACCCTGAGCGTGACCTACGATGTTAACGGGGATACCAACGGTAATAGCCTTGGTCTCGTTGATCTCGAAGAAGTCAGCGTGCAGCAGAGCATCTGTTGTAGGATGGAACTGCAGCTCCTTCATGATAGCCTTGTGCTCAGTACCGTCGATGTTCAGGTTTACAACATATACATGTGGAGTGTAGACAGCCTTGCGGAGCTCAGCCATAGATGCTGAGAAAGCAAATGCCTCGGGCAGACCGTTCTCACCCTTCTTCTCACCATACAGATTGCAGGGTACCAGACCCTCCTTACGAAGCAGCTTAGAGGCCTTCTTGCCTGTGTCGGTGCGCTTCTGACCTTTTACGTTAATCTCTTTCATAATTAAATTGTGTTACTCTAAAATTAAGTTGTTTGTGCTTAATCCACCATCACACGATGCGAAAAGCGGCTGCAAAATTACAAAAAAAACTTCAACCACACAAAAAAAATATCAAAATAATGGCTGCGGAAGCAAATTTTTCACTCTTCACTCTTCACTTTTCACTTTATTTTTGTACCTTTGCAACCGATAAGAGTATCAAATAGCTATTTTTACACAAGAATTATGATTAACAGAGAACTCATCAGGATTAAGGTCGTCCAGTTAACCTATGCGTACTATCAAAATGGAAGCAAGAACATCGACACCGCTGAGAAAGAACTCATTTTCAGCCTGTCGAAAGCCTATGACCTTTACAATTACTTGTTAGCCCTTATTGTGGGCATCACGCAGGAAGCCCGCCGCCATGTGGAGGTTGCTCAGTCGCGTGCGCAACGTGAAGGTACAGCGATGCCTTCGCAGAAATTCACTATGAACCGTTTTGCCCTTCAGCTGGAGGAGAACAAAATGCTCAACGAGTTCATGGAGACCCAGAAAAAGAACTGGAACGACGAACCAGAATTCCTCAAGAAGATTTACACACAGATCACCGAGAGCCAGATTTATCAGGACTACATGGCCTCACCCGATGACAGTTACGACGCTGACCGTGAGTTGTGGCGTAAGCTGTATCGCACCCTCATCGAGAACAACCCCGACCTCGACAGTTTGCTGGAAGAGCAGAGCATCTACTGGAATGATGACAAAGAGATTGTCGACACCTTCGTAGTGAAGACTATCAAACGCTTCGAAGAGAAGAACAAGGGTCATCAGGAATTGTTGCCTGAATACGACAGCGAAGAGGACAAGGAATATGCTCGCAAACTATTCCGCGCCTCTATCATGAACGCTGACGAGTACCAGCGTTACATGAGTGAAGCCTCTCGCAACTGGGACTTCTCACGTCTTGCCTATATGGACATCGTTATCATGCAGATAGCCATTGCCGAGATGATGACATTCCCCAGCATCCCCATCAATGTCACTATCAACGAGTACGTGGAAATTGCCAAGCTCTACTCCACCCCACGCAGTGCCGGTTACATCAACGGTATGCTTGACGCCATTGCACGCCACCTTGTGCAGAAGGGTAACCTGCTGAAGCACATGGCACCAAGACAGTGAAAAAGTGGAAAGTGGAAGGAGGAAAGAGGAAAGCATCGAAGCCTCGAAACATCGAAAAAACAACAATAAAAAACAACAATGACACAGATTATTCTCGCTGCACAGGCCGCCCAGGGCGGTGGCAGCATGACCAGTTTCCTGATTATGATGGTAGCCATCTTTGCCATCATGTATTTCTTTATGATCCGTCCCCAGCAGAAGCGTCAGAAGGAGATTCAGAATTTCCAGAACACACTGCAGGAGGGTACACCAGTAGTTACTGGCGGTGGCATCTACGGCACCGTAAAGAAGATTGACTTGGCTACCGGCATCATCGAGGTAAAGATTGCCGACGGTGTTGTCATCAAGGTTGACAAGGGTTACGTCTACAAGGATACTGCCAGCACACCGATGCAAAAATAATTGGCAGTTGGCAATTAGCAGTTAGCTATTAGCAAGCCAAGAGCCAAAAGCAAAGAGCCGAATGGGAATCAAGCGCATATTTATCACTATCAGGAACTTCTTGTTCAGTAACGTGAACAAGCAGTTCTTGATTTTTACATTCTTTCTCTTCCTCTCTGGCATCTTTTGGCTCATCATCACACTCAACGAGACCTACGAGGAGGACATCAAGATTCCAGCCAAGGTGGTAGGTATTCCCAAGAATGTAGTACTCACATCAATACCCGTTGATACCGTCCGTGCTACCATCCGCGACAAAGGATGGGTAATGATGGTCTACCTCTATACCGACCGTTTAGGAACTATCCAGATACCTTTTAAGAACTACGATCGTGGCCGTGGAAATGGTACCATCGGCACTAACGACTTGAAGCGTATGATTGAGCAACGCTTAGAGCTTTCATCAAAGGTAACGGCCATCAAACCTGACCGTTTGGAATTTTCCTACAATAATGGTGAGTGTCGCCGCGTACCCGTCCGTTGGGCAGGACGTGTCATCCCCGACCAGCTCTACTTCATTTCACATGTAGAGTATCTGCCCGACAGTGTAGAGATCTATGCCTCACCGGAAAAGCTTGACAGCATCCGTGCAGTCTATACCGAAGCACTTAACTTTGTCAATTTCCGCGACACACTAACTGTTGATTGTCAGTTGGCTCACATCGACGACGTCAAGGTTGTACCCGACCGCGTACGAATCCGTTTCCATACCGACGTGCTCACTGAGGAGACCTTCACCAACATACCCATTCACTGTCTTAATCTTCCTGAAGGCAAGGTACTGCGAACCTTCCCACGCTATGCGAAGGTACACTTTGTGGCAGGTGTCAGTCAGATACGCTCACTGCATGCCGAAGACTTCAAAGTCGTTGCTGACTATCACGAAATCACACAGAGCCATAAGGAGAAATGTAACCTCTACCTGCGCGAGGTTCCTCGCGGCGTCAGTCGTGCCGTCCTCGACACCAAGCAGGTTGACTATCTGATAGAAGAAGAATGAGCGGCCTTTGGCCTAGTGAATAGTGAAAAGTGAATAGTGATGAAGACAGGTATCACGGGAGGCATCGGTTCTGGCAAGAGCTACGTCTGTCAGCTGCTCAAAGCACGTGGCATAGAGGTCTACGACTGCGATCAAGCAGCCAAACGTATCATCCGCACATCAGAAGATGTTCGCCGACAGCTATTACAGCTTATCGGTTCTTTGGAAAAGGCCGACATCGCACGTTTCCTGCTGGAAAGCGAGGCTAATGCCAAGAAGATTGACGCCATTGTGCATCCAGCCGTCTTCAGGGACTTTGAGGAGAGCGGCTACCAATGGATGGAGAGCGCCATCCTCTACGAGTCGGGCATCAACTGTCTTGTCGACCGCGTCATTGTCGTCACTGCCCCCGAGGAGGTACGCATCCAGCGCATCATGCAGCGTGACGGCATTACCCGTGAGAAAGCCCTCCAATGGATGCAGCGGCAATGGCCACAAGAAGAACTGCGCCGCCGGGCTGACTACGAGATTGTCAATGATGGCCATGCCGACCTCAACGCCCAGTTAGACCAATTATTTAATGAGATTTAGACACTTCGAAATATCGAAACATCGAAATAACAAAAAAAAGAATAATATGAAACAAACCATTTTAGCAATCTCCGGCAAACCCGGACTCTACAAATTAGTATCACGCGCCAAGAACAGTCTCATCGTTGAGGCCCTTGACGAAACCCACAAGCGCATCCCTGCCTTTGGCACCGACCGCATCACCTCACTGGCAGACATCGCTATGTTCACTGAGACCGACGACGTACCCCTCATGAAGGTTCTCGCCTCTATGCGTGACCTGGAGCAGGGCAAGCCCAGCAGTGTCAACTACAAGAAGGCTACTCCCGCCGAACTCCACGAGTACTTCTCAAAGGTGCTGCCCGAATGGGATCAGGATCGTGTACAGAACTCACACATTAAGAAGCTCATCCAGTGGTACGACATCCTCGTCAAGGCTGGCATCACCGACTTCGAAGAGGAGATGGCTCCCACTGAGGGCGACAACATCGATGACCGCAAGGACTAATCATCGACAAGTACAAAATATAAAAAGAGAGGATGTTCATCATTGAACATCCTCTCTTTTATATACCTATTTATATTATATTGCAATATCACGCTGACGCCAGAAGCGATAGGTAATATCCTCAAAGGAGCCATCGTCACGAAGACGATAAAGGCGTTGGTTGGTGGTTGGCGACTTCAAAGCACCAAGATGCTTGATATAAGGACCTATCTTGATGTAGTCGAAGTCCGCCTTCCTAACAACAGACGGTACACGAAGACGTCCACTATACCACGCTACCTTAAACTGCGGATAGGTCTCATGGATGTATTGCGCCAACTGGTTGACACCTACTGGATCCGCATCACCGCCCATGAACGACAGACAGGTAATATCGGTACCATAACGCTCTACAAAGGCATCAATTGCATCCGTATCCAACGGCATACCAATGTCATCCCAGAGATAATGGCTATGGCATCCCGGGCAGCGACATGGACAGTTGGAGATATTGATGGCTAAGGTAACCTCATCTGGTATCTCCTGGAAAACAACCCCTGTGTTTACGTATTTAAGCATTGATTAATTGTATATTCTCGTTTAGTTCCCTGAAATCTCTCACATCGCCAAGCGGTGCAAGAGAGATATTACGCATGAGCGTAATATCTCCTTGATGCTTCTTCCTGACGAGCCTGCGAGAAATTGCTGACGCGCTTCAGATAGCCAATGATGCGGGTCATGTAGTCCACATTCTTTGAGTGGCAGTGCGGGCACTCCTTCAGGTAGCGCTTGTCGATATGACCACAGTCATTACATACCGTATTGGGAATGTTGAATGTGAAGTAGTTACAACCCTCCTTGGCAGCCACCTTCAGCAGGTGCAGATACTGTTCCTTAGACAGGTGCTCGTCAAGGTTCATGTGCAGGGCAGAACCACCGGTGAGGTGTTCTATATAGGGTGCGCCGTGCAGCTTAAACTTGTCGATAACTGACAACGAGTCATCCTCTACTACATAGAAGTAGCTGTTGTAGCAGTCGCGAGGTACAAAGTAGCCGTCCTCACGGTCCCACTTGGCATGCTTCACACCGACATTCTCTGCAGGAATCATCTCGCAGTTGAACATGATATCCTTGGTGCGGTACTGTTTGTTGTATTTCTCAATGAGACCAAGAATGCCCTGTACGAACTTCTTGTAGTCCTCATTAGGCGTAATTTTCAGGCCCATGAACTCGGCAGCCTCTACGAGACCATTGATACCGATAGTGAGGTACTGACGGGCGATATTAATGTAGCCAGCATCGAACAGTGGCAGCATGCCGTGCTCCTGCAGGTCCTTGAGGTTCTCGTTGTAAGCCAGCTGTACCTTGTGGCAGAGATCAATCACCTGTGAAAGGTACTCCAAATAGTCCATCTTGTGGTTGACGGCATACTGTACGCAACGGTTCAGGTTGATGGTGAGCACCGACTTAGAACCGGTAGACACACCGCCCGCACCCAACGTATAAGAGAATCCGTTGTCAGTAATCTCGTTACGCAGACGGCAGCAAGAAGACAGCGAGTCTGCATTATCACTCATGTAGGTAAAGAATGAGTGACCCTCAGCGTACATCTCTGCGGTAAACTCACCCCACTCCTTATCCTTAGGCTCACCATTCTCGTCAACAAGCAGAGCCATCGTCTCTACAGGGAAGGTCAGCAGGGTCTTAGTGCGCTCCTGATTGAACCATTTCATGAAGCGCTTCTGCAGCCAAGAGAGTCCGTCCCAGTCGGGCTGACTACCATCGGGGAAGTAGAACTCACCGAAGATGCTCTCGAAGTAGTAGCGATCGTAATATGCCACATTCCAGAACACTGCCTGATAGTTGCGTGCACCTGTGGGCTGGTTCAACGAGTAGACAATCTGCTCGAAGTAGTCGGTGATAACTTTATCAATAGTACGCTTCTTCAGGGAGAGATCAGCCTGCTGCTCGGGATGCTGCCAGTAGTCTTTACCATACTCGTTACCAATGAAGTAGTTCATGTACATCAGGAACTCAGGGGTAGCACAGGCACCAGCAAGCATAGAACTTACCATAAACACCATATTGATGAAACCACCAGCAAACGACTTCAGGTTGGTAGGAGCCGTAGAGTTACCACCAATGGCAGTAGTACCGCCAATCAGCCAGGGATACATCGTGATAGATGCACAGTAGTTGGCCAGCGAGGTCTCGTCGTTCTTATATATAAAGTGGTGGGTCAGTAAGTCAATATACTGATCAGCCAACTCCTTGTCGTACATCTTCTTGATGCGCTCGGTGAGCAGACGACGGTTCAGGCGGATGAAATTTGACTTAGGTAACTCGCCAATCAGCGTAGCAATGTTCTTGTGCTCCACATTGGCATTAGCGTCAAACTTCGAACTGGTGGCAGCATTGGCCGACTCCATATAGTCAGACAGGAACTGCAACTTAGCCAGCGTCTCGCGGTCCTCGGTATGCTGCTGACGATAAAGCATGAACGACTTGGCCACCTTATAGAAGCCTTCGCGCATCAGCGCCTCCTCAACCTGGTTCTGAATATCCTCCACCGTGATATCATCCTTGATATCCAGGTGACTGAGAATCTTCGAGATAGTACCCAGGTCAGAAGGTACATTCACACTCTCGAACGCCTTGACGATGGCGTTCATAATTTTGTCCAGCGAAAACGAGTCTTTTGAACCGTCGCGTTTGGTAATGGTAAAGTTCTTAATCTCCATTGTTTATGCGTATATTTCTTTAGTTATCGCTATCTCTTTGCAACACAAAGTCATCCGTTTTGGACAACTTTTTCATTTTTCTCTCGCAAAAAGTTTCCCGTTTTGGGAAACTCTTAGCGAGTGCAAAGATACAAAATATAACCAAATAACAGGCATATTTTGGAGAGAAATATTTGCAAAAAATAGTTAATCTACCGTATTCTACCGAGCACGTTTCAGTCATCCAACGAATAAGTCACTGTAGTAACTACGCGTAACTTTTTTATATACGGGGTGTTATCGTCTCGGTTCTCGATAGAAAACTGCCCCTGATCGGCAGTGACAATTTTTCCAAGGTCACATTCACTGGCCTCAGCAAACTGTGCTGCGGTCTTTTGGGCGTTCTTGATAGCCTCCGCCATCATCTCTGGTTTCATCTGTTGGAACGATGCATATTCATACTGCGGATAGTTCTCACCCAATGCCACGCCCTGCTTCAGGAGCTCAGCCTGACTGGAGATGGCCTTGTTGACTTCATCGACCTTATTGGTAGCTACCGTGATAGTCGTATTGACGATATAGCGGAACGCCTTCACGTTGTCGCCCCACTCACGAGCCTCCAAGTCTGTGATGGAAGGAGGATTGACTGTAATTTCCTTTTCAGGAAGTCCATACTTCAACAAGAACTGTTTAATCTTCTTCGTCTGGATATTGATATTCTCATAAAGTAGCGGCAGATCGTTTCCCGTCACCTTAGTACCAATACTCCACGTCACCTTGTCAGCAGGAACCTCTCGTTCAGCCAGTCCCTTGACAGTTACATGACGATCCTTGTTGACAAAGTTGTCAATGCCTGCCTTAACAAACCATCCGAGGCAGACGATACCTACAGCAATAATAGCTGCGGCAATGATGCGGTTGTTTTCTTTCATACGTACCTTATTATATTAATGGGGTTAATGGGTCAAATAGTGAATAGTGAATACTGAATAGTGAGAATCATGTGTCAGCAAGAACGAAGTCGAGCTGTCGTTTCTCCATATTGGCACGAGCCACCTTGATGCGGATAGGATCACCCAACTGATACTTGTTGTGATGGCGACGACCAACAAGACAATAGTTGCGTTCATCGAAGTCGTAGTAGTCATCGTCGAGGTCGTGCATCGACACCATACCTTCGCAATGATTCTCGTCGACCTCACAGTAGATACCGTACGACTGAATGCCAGAGATATGAGCATCATACTCATTGCCAATCTTATCAGCCATAAATTCCACCATCTTATACTTGATGCTGTCGCGCTCAGCCTGCTGGGCAGTCTGTTCCATGTCAGAGCAATGCTCGCACAATTCCTCATACTTCTCCTGATTGGCTGAGCGGGCACCATCCTGATATTTCGTCAGCAAACGGTGTACCATGGTATCGGGATAACGGCGGATAGGCGAAGTAAAATGAGTATAATACTCGAAAGCCAGTCCGTAGTGACCGATGTTATGCGTAGAGTATTTCGCCTTCATCATCGCACGCAGGGCGACAGTCTCAATCAGTTTCTGTTCCTTCTTACCCTGACAGCCATCCATCAGTGCATTCAGCGACTTCGAGATAGCGCCCTTGGTGCCTGCCGTTTTCATCTTATAACCAAACTTGACGACAAACTCACGCAGTGCCTCCAGTTTGGTAGGATCTGGCTGGTCATGAATACGGTAAGGCAAGGTCTTACCCTTCGTACCTTTCTTAACTTTGCCCACACTCTCTGCTACTGTACGATTAGCCAAAAGCATAAATTCCTCAATGAGCTGTGTGGCATCGTTCGACTTCTTGAAATATGCTCGAACAGGTTTGCCCGCCTCATCAATATCAAAGTGCAGCTCCTCACGGTCGAACTTGACAGCGCCACCCTTGAAACGGCGTTCGCGCAACTTCTTGGCCAACTTGTCAAGGATTCGCAACTCATCCGCATAGTCACCATCCTTGCCCATCAATATCTCCTGGACTTCCTCATACGCGTACCTTCTATTACTCTTGATGACAGTATGAGCGATATGGTAGTCCTTGACGTTAGCTTCTTCGTCCAAAACGAAGATAACACTATAGCAGAGTTTCTCCTCGTCAGGACGCAGTGAGCAGATGAAGTTACATAAACGCTCTGGTAACATGGGGATGGTACGGTCAACGAGATAGACACTGGTGGCACGCTTGACGGCCTCCTTATCAATCACAGAACCCTCCTTGACATAGTGCGAGACATCAGCGATATGAACACCAACCTCCCAATTCTTGCCTTTCTTTTGGATTGACAACGCATCATCAAAGTCCTTGGCATCTTTGGGGTCGATAGTACAAGTGAAGACATCACGGAAGTCCTCACGACGAGCAATCTCCTCAGGTGTGATGCCTGGTTCTATCTTCTCGGCAGCATCCTCGACATGTTTGGGATAGCGGTATGGCAGACCATATTGCGCCAAGATAGCATGCATCTCTACATTGTTGTCGCCCTCCTTACCCAGCACATCAATGACTTCACCGACGATATTCTTCGAGTCTTTCGACGGCCACTGGGTAATCTTGACAACAGCCTTGTCACCTGTCTTGCCACCCTTCAGCTTCTTCTTAGGAATAAGAATATCGTGAACAAAGATATTACCCTCAGTAACCAGGAAGGCGTAGTCTTTCTCCACCTTCAGCTTACCAACAGCCTGGTCGCGTTTATGACTAAGAATTTCAACAACCATAGCCTCCTTGATATGCTTCTCACGACGAGCCATCATAGCCACCTTGACCCTGTCACCATTCAGCGCAAACATTGAATTACGCTCACTGACAAAGATAGGTTTGCCACCATCATCGGGCATAAACGAGTTCTTGCCATTGGCCTTACGAACAAAAGTACCTTCCTGCACCTGTGTCTTCAAGTTCAGACGATAGGAATTATCACTGACTTTCGACAGGAAGTCGTCCCACGCCATCTCTTCCATGAGGTCAATAGCCAACATCTTCGTCGGATGTGTATCCAACTTCAATGCCTTGAAGATCTGCTTAAAAGAGAAAGTCTCATTAGGATTTTGCTGAAACAGTGTCTGCAGCATCTCTGCAATCTGCTTCTTATTCAGCCGTTTTCCACCTTTTTTCTTACTCATAGCATTTATATTTAATGGTTTCTGTCGCAAAGATATAAAAAAAAAATTATAGTTTGTACATGTGGCAACATTTTTTTTACTTTTCACTTTTCACTTTTCACTTTTTTTCGTACCTTTGCCGATAATTATTTTTATAACCAATTAATTGCTTATGGAACCAACCGTTTTCATTCTTGTTGCAGCGGCCATTTTCGTATTGGTCGTCTTTTTATTCGTCTCTTATGTAAAGGCTCCGCCCTCAGCAGCCTTCATCATATCGGGTCTATCGCGAGAACCTCGTGTACTGATAGGCTCCGGTGGTTTTCGCATCCCATTCTTTGAGCGTTTGGACCGCGTCTATCTCGGACAGATTACTGTAGACATCAAGACTGAGGAGAGTGTACCAACCACAGACTTCATCAATGTTGACGTGGATGCAGTTGCTAAGATTCGTGTGATGCCGACCAACGAGGGTACCCGTCTGGCTGCCAAGAACTTCCTGAATATGATGCCTAACGAGATTGCCGAACAGTTGCAGGACTCGTTGCAGGGTAACATGCGTGAAATCATTGGTACACTGGATCTCCGTTCATTGAATACCGACCGCGACGGATTCTCTGATCAGGTAATGACCAAGGCCCAGCCCGATATGGCCAAGTTAGGTATTGAGATTATCTCTTGTAACATCCAGAATGTCACCGACAAGGAGGGCCTCATCAAGGACCTCGGTGCAGACAACACCGCCAAAATCAAGAAAGATGCCAGCATCAATCGCGCCATTGCCGAACGTGACGTCAAGATTGAAGTATCGAAGGCTGACAAGGAGGCTAATGATGCCCGTGTAGATGCAGATACCGCCATCGCCATCAAGAATAACGACTTGGCTCTGAAGCGTGCCGCCCTGAAACAGCAGGCAGACACAGCACAAGCCGATGCAGATGCCGCTTATGCCATCCAGCAACAGGAACAGCAGAAGACTATCAACATCAAGACCGTAGAGGCCGAGATTGAGAAGACCAAGCGCGAGCAGATCCTGTCCAAGGAGCAGATTGAGATTCGTCAGAACCAGTTGGCTGCCGAGATTGAGAAGAAAGCCGATGCCGACAAGTATCAAATAGAGAAGAATGCTGCCGCCGACTTAGAGCAACGCAAACGTATCGCTGAAGCCCAGAAGTACGAAGCCGAACAGCGTGCCCTGGCTCAGAATGCGGAGTCCGATGCGACACGCTACCGTCTGGAACAAGAGGCCGCCGGTATCAAAGCCAAGGGAGAAGCTGAAGCTTATGCCATCCAGAAGAAGGGAGAAGCCGAGGCTTTGGCTATGGACAAGAAGGCCGAGGCTTACAAGAAATACAACAATGCCGCCGTGGCTCAGATGATGATCGAGGTTTTGCCACAGATTGTCGAGAATGTCGCCAAGCCCATCTCAGCCATCAAGGATGTTCACGTCTACAGCGGTGGTCAGGAGACAGGTGCCGGTGTAGCTTCCATGAGCGGTGGTGTTCCCGTGGCCATCAAACAGGCTTTCGACGTACTGAAGTCAGCTACTGGTGTTGACATGGCCGACATCATGCGTGCAGGAACCATTGATGCCAAGGTAAACCGCAACATCAACCTCAACGACGAAGCACGCGAGGCCGTAGACAACATTATAAGTGAAAAGTGAAAAATGAATAGTGAAAAGTAAATAATTTCTTTGACCTAAAGGCGCAAAGTGTGGCACACAATGCTACCGCTTTGAATATTAAAAAATAAACATTGAAGATATTAGTGACAGGAGCCAGTGGGTTCATTGGCTCCTTTATCGTAGAAGAGGCGCTACGTCGTGGTTTCGAGACGTGGGCAGCAGTACGCAAGAGCAGTTCAAGAGCGTTCTTGCAAGACGAGCGTATCCACTTCATCGAACTGGATTTCTCGTCAGAGACACAGTTAACCCAACAGCTGACAGGACTGCAGTTCGACTACATCGTGCATGCAGCCGGAGTCACCAAGTGCTTGGATCCACAGGACTTTCACCGCATTAATACCGAGGGTACACAGCATCTTGTACATGTACTCAAGGCATTGCAGATGCGCATAGAGCGCTTTGTCTACATCAGCAGCCTCAGCATCATGGGCGACATTCGTGAGCAACAACCTTACGAAGAGATTCGCGAGAGCGATACCCCAAAGCCCAATACCGCCTACGGACGTAGTAAGCTGGAGGCTGAGCAGTGGTTGGACACCGTAGAAGATTTGCCTTACGTCATTTTGCGTCCTACTGGCGTCTATGGTCCTCGTGAGCGTGACTACTTCATGATGGCCAAAAGCATCAAGGCACATACCGACTTTGCCGTTGGTTTCAAACAGCAAGACATCACCTTCGTCTATGTCACCGACGTGGTACAGGCCGTTTTCCTGGCCTGCGAAAAGGGAGCGACAGGTCGTCGCTACTTCCTTAGCGATGGAGAGGTATACCAGTCGTCAACGTTCAGCAACCTGATACGTAAAGAGCTGGGCAATCCCTGGTGGATACGTATTACAGCACCACTATGGCTGTTGCGCGTGGTAACGTTCTGTGGAGAGTATATCGGAAAGATGACGGGCAAGGTGACAGCACTCAACAACGACAAATATTTCATCATGCGCCAGCGCAACTGGCGCTGCGACATTGAACCGGCACGACGTGAGTTGGGCTACGAGCCACAAGTCAAATTAGAGGAAGGTGTAAAACGAAGCATCGAATGGTACAAACAAAACAACTGGCTGTAAAAGGTTTACTGGCTGCTGAGTGGGTAGGCATGGCATACCTGCTATTCACATTGGTCTTCATGGCTTTCGTCTGGACACGTTTGGAAAACGTTTCCGGCATGCTGATATTACGAGGAGAATATGTAGCAGCAACGTTAGGAGCATGGGCTATCTATCGTTGGCGCCCTTGCAAGTTAACCATGTTTCTACGCGTCATCGTGCAGATGGTTTTCCTGAGTTGGTGGTACCCCGACACCTATGAACTAAACCGTGTACTGCCCAATCTCGACCACCTCTTTGCTGGCTGGGAGCAGACGCTCTTTGGCTGTCAGCCATCACTGTTATTCTCACAAGTGGTACCCTATGGCTGGTTCTCCGAGCTGATGTGCTTGGGTTACGTCAGCTACTTCCCGCTGATGCTGGTCATCTACGTATACTATTTCTTTCAGCGCTATCAGGAATTCAAGATGGCTACCTTCGTTATCATGTCATCATTCTTTGCCTACTATATCGTCTTCGACCTGTTGCCTGTCACTGGACCACAGTTCTACTACTTGGCAGTAGGTACTGAGAAGATTGCCGCAGGCATCTTTCCTTACCTGGGCGACTGGTTCTTGACACATAGTGAACGGATGGCGGCACCCGGATGGACGGATGGGTTCTTCTACCACTTGCTCGACATTACCCATGATGCCGGTGAGCGTCCCACGGCTGCTTTCCCCAGCAGTCACGTCGGTGTGACTACCGTACTGATGATGCTGGCACTACGTACCAAGAGTTGGAAACTGGTAGGAGGCATGCTGCCGTTCTACTTGCTGATGTGTTTTTCTACGGTTTACATCTTTGCGCACTACCTCATCGATGCCCTTGCAGGACTCGCAACTGGCATAGCCATTTACTACGCACTATGCGCAATATACAAAAAAATGGGACTCCGCTGAGTCCCTAACCTTTGTTAACCTTAAATCTAATACTATGAAAAACACGTTGCAAAGATACTACATATTTTATAATATGCAAGAAAACGGCGCAAGAAAATGGTGTAACACCTACACTTTCTTGATTTAAATCAAGCATATTGAAAAATATTTAATGGAAAATTTGGTTGTTTAAGAATTATTTACTATCTTTGCAACCGATAACATACATAGCAAAAAAGGATTTCTCTGACCTATAGGTAGAGAGTGGCAAGCATTCCGACATAAAGACGAGTCGGGATTCTTTCTTTTTTTATTAGTAGACTAAAATTGTAAATAGTTAAATTGTAAATTATGGCATACATGTCACAAGAAGGCTATGACAATCTCATAGCCGAACTGCACCGCTTAGAAGCGGTAGAACGTCCAAAGGCTTCAGCAGCCATTGCCGAGGCTCGTGAAAAGGGCGACCTGAGTGAGAATAGTGAGTACGACGCAGCCAAAGAGGCACAGGCTCATCTGGAGGACAAGATCAACAAGTTGAAGGCTACCATTGCTGAGGCCAAGGTTGTTGACACCTCACGTCTGAGCACTGAGTCGGTACAGATACTGACCAAGGTAGAGATGACCAATCTGACCACCAATACCAAGATGTCGTACACCATCGTCAGCGAGAATGAGGCTGACCTTCGTGCCGGCAAGATCTCCATTAAGACTCCTATCGCACAGGGTCTGCTGGGTAAGAAGGTGGGCGACGAGGTAGAAATCACCATTCCTCGTGGCACCATCAAGTTGCGCATTGAGAACATCTCGATAGCGTAAGCACTCGAAGTATCGAAACATCGAAATATCGAAACACCGACAACTATGGACATTTTCAGTAAGATTGCCGCTGGCGAGATTCCCAGCTACAAAGTGGCAGAGAACGACGAGTTCTATGCTTTCCTTGATATCAACCCATTGGTAAAAGGTCATACGCTGGTCATTCCACGTCGTGAGGTCGACTACTTCTTCGACATGGAAGATGACGAGTTGGCACGCTACCAGCAGTTTGCCAAGCGCGTAGCTACCGCCATTAAGAAGGCCTTCCCCTGCAAGAAGGTTGCTCAGGTAGTACTCGGCTTGGAGGTTGCTCATGCCCACATCCACCTCATCCCCATGCAGAGTGAGGCCGATGCCGACTTCCGCAAGGAGAAGCTGAAGCTCACCGAAGAGGAGTTCAAGGAGATTGCCGCCAAGATTAATGACGCATTCAACGGTTAACGGTTATTGGTTAACGGTTATTGGCTATGATACTACTGAGTTTTGATACGGAAGAGTTTGACGTACCTCGTGAGCACGGTGTGGACTACACGCTGCAAGAGGGTATGGCTGTCAGCAAAGAGGGTACCAACCGCATCCTCGACGTACTAAAGGAGAACGGTGTTAAAGCCACCTTCTTCTGTACGGGCAATTTTGCCGAGCATGCGCCAGAGGTGATGCAGCGCATCATGGACGAGGGTCACGAGGTGGCCTGTCATGGTGTAGACCACTGGCAACCCAAGGAGACAGACTTTGCCGTATCTAAGCAAATTGTGGAGCGCGTCACTGGCCGTACGGTCTACGGCTACCGCCAGCCCCGCATGTTTCCCGTCAGCGACGAGGAGATTGAG
This sequence comes from uncultured Prevotellaceae bacterium, assembly GCA_900314985.1. Classification (GTDB taxonomy): domain Bacteria; phylum Bacteroidota; class Bacteroidia; order Bacteroidales; family Bacteroidaceae; genus Prevotella. Next base: position 100,014 of record OMXL01000001.1, read on the forward strand.
AAAGCCGGTTATCGTTACAACTCGTCACTGAATCCTGCCTTCATTCCGGGTCGTTACATGCACCTGACAGCCCCACGCACCTGGTTTATGAAAGGTGGCGTGATGCAGATTCCCGCTTCTGTGACGCCCTGGATACGTTTCCCGTTGTTCTGGCTGTCACTGCACAACCTGCCCGAATGTCTGTACCACTGGATGGTACGCCGTACAGTGGGACATGACGGCTACTTTGTTACCTACTTCCATCCCTGGGAGTTTTACGACCTGAAGGAGCATCCTGAGTTTAAGATGCCTTTTATCATCAAGAACCATAGTGGTCGACAGATGATGCAGCGCTTAGACCGCCTCATCAAGATGCTCAAGGCCAACGGTCACGAATTTATCACCTATACAGACTTTGTTAACCGACACGCATGATCAAACTTGCCACCGTATCACCCTGCTATAACGAGGAAGCCGTGCTGCGTCACTCTGTTGAACGACTGACAGCACTCTTCGAGAGAATGATTACTGATGGACTCATCACCGCCGACTCGATGATGGTCTTCGTCAACGATGGCAGCAGAGATAATACGTGGCAGATTATCAAAGAGCTGCATGCTAATAATAAATATGTACGAGGCATCAACCTGTCGCGCAACGTCGGTCACCAGAATGCCATCATGGCAGGTATGATGACTGCGCGCCAATGGGCTGACGCTGTCATCACCATCGATGCCGACTTGCAAGACGATATCGAGTGTATCCCGCAGATGGTCAAGAAGTGTGAGGCAGGCAGCGACATCGTCTATGGTGTCAAGGTATCACGCCAGGCCGACTCGCTGACCAAGCGCTGGTCGGCACAAGCATTCTACAAGCTACAGTCATCCATGGGCGTGGAGAGTGTCTACAACCATGCCGACTTCCGCCTAATGAGTCGTCGTGCCCTTGACATGCTGGCAGAATACAAGGAACACAACCTCTATCTGCGTGGACTGATACCACAGATTGGGTTGCAGTGCGACACGGTTGACGACACCATCAGCGAACGCTTTGCCGGCAACTCGAAATACACCATCAGCAAGATGCTGTCGCTGGCCATGAACGGTGTCACCTCGTTCTCTGCCCGTCCACTCTATGCCATCGTCCATATGGGTATAATATTTATTGTCATAGCGCTCTGCATCGCCATCTACGTCATTCACGCCCTGATAACAGGCACCGCCGCTCCTGGTTGGTCGTCACTGATACTGAGCATCTGGCTGGTAGGCGGTTTCGTACTGGTGTCCATTGGTATCGTGGGCATCTATATCGGCAAAATTTTCACTGAGGTCAAGCACCGTCCGCTGTATCATATCGCAGAAATAATAGAATAAATTACTATGTTGTCCAACGTATTCACCACTTGTCGCGACAAGGTTGCGCAGTTACTATCGAAGCCTTTCTTCCACGACTACCGCACCATCTTCGTGATGTGGGTTGTCATGTGTCTTATCCTGGCTCTTACCAAGTCGTACAACAGCGACGGCAACTACCGCATCTTCATCGGAGTATGGAACCACACCATTGCTGAGTTGCCACTCTTCGACCACTACCCAGAGGAGTACGACGACATGAACCACTACGGTCCATTCTTCGCACTGGTTATTGCACCCTTCGCCTGGATGCAGCGTTATGTCGGCATGTTTTTCTGGATGCTTTTCCTCAGCATGTTCCTCTACGCATCGGTACGCAAGTCAGATTTTACCAAATACCAGCAGCTGTTCATCTTCTGGTTCTGTAGCCATGAACTGCTCAACGCCCTGTTCCTGCAACAGTACAACGTCGCCATCACTGCGGGTGTACTGCTGACCTTCACCATGATAGAGCGACGACAAGACTTCTGGGCGGCATTCTTCATTATGTTAGGCACCATGATTAAGCTCTATGGCATTGTGGGGTTGGCATTCTTTTTCTTTTCAAAGAACAAGACCAAGCTATTGCTGTCATGTCTCTTCTGGGGTGTCGTCATGTTTGTAGCTCCTATGGCGGTAGCCAGTCCAGAGTATATCATCAGTCAGTATTATGAGTGGTATGTCGCACTCGTTGAGAAGAACGCCGACAACATCAATGTGCTGAACGGTAACATGGCAGACTTGTCGACCAATATCTCGCTACTAGGAATGGTACGTCGCACCACACAGATACTGACTTATAGCGACCTGTGGCTCATTATCCCAGGCATCATCGCGTTCTGTATACCTTATCTACGAATCAGCCAATATAAGCATGTGGCATTTCGTCAGACACTGCTGGCTTCGGTACTGATGTTCACCGTCCTGTTCTCTACAGGCTCCGAGAACAGCACCTATATCATTGCCTTTGCGGGTGTGGCACTATGGTACGCCAGTGCCCCGTGGCAGCGTAGCAAATGGGATATTGCTCTGATGGTTGTGGTATTCATCATCTCCAGTCTTTCACCTGGTGACCTCTTCCCGAAAGTCATCTACCGTGAGGTCATCCAGCCCTATGCGCTGAAAGCATTGCCTGTCACCATCGTATGGTTCAAGCTATGCTATGAGATGTACACGCGAGATTATAAACCGTTAACCATTAACCGTTAACCGTTAGTCACACTCCCCCACTCTCGCGGACGATATAGACGGGACGGTTCTTCGTCTCATGGAAGATGCGGCCCAGATATTCACCGATGATGCCTAATGACAGCAGTTGTACACCGCCTAAGAACAGTATGACGGTCATCAGCGTAGGATAGCCTTGTACGGGGTCACCCCAGATTAGGGTGGTCACCAGCACATAACACATAAAGGCAAAGGCTACCAGTGATACGACGAGTCCCAATACCGTTGCCAAGCGCAACGGAGCAGTGGTGAACGACGTGATACCATCCATGGCCAGTCCCAACAGGCGAGAGAAGTTAAACGATGACTCGCCTGCTATGCGGTCGCCTTGTTCAAAGAGCACCTCATGCTTCTTGAAGCCCACCCAACAGTACATACCCTTGGTATAGCGCTGTGTCTCGCGCAACTGCTTCAGTGCGTCAATACATTTCCTGTCCAACAGACGGAAGTCGCCCACATTTTCTAATATCTCTACCCGTGTGGTTTTCTGCAACAGATGATAGTAGAGCAGCGTTGTGCGCTTGCGCAGCCAACTCTCCTTGCCGCGCGTGATGCGCTTGGCATAGACATCCTCATAACCTTCCTCCCAGTATTTCAGCATCTCCGGAATGACGTGTGGCGGATGCTGCAAGTCGGCATCCATAATTACCATACAGTCGCCCGTAGCATAGTCGAAGCCCGCCAGCATCGCATTCTCCTTACCGAAGTTGCGCGACAAGTCGACATAGCAGATGCGCTCATCATGCTCTCGCAACTGGCGGATGACATTGATGGTATTGTCGCGACTGCCGTCGTTAACCATCAGCACCTCCCAGGCATAGCTGCTATGGGTGTCCATCAACTCCTTCAATGCCTCATACAAGGCTGGCAATGACGCTTCTTCATTGAAGCAAGGTACGAGAATAGTTACTTTCTTCATCTTACGTTTCACGGATAAATATGCTGCAAAGGTAGACATTTTCTTTGTAATGCGACACTTTTTGACAAAAATATAAGGTGATAACGTATAAAATTCGTATTTTTGCACCCCCATAGCACACAAAGCATGTTATCAGCACTCAGAAAACATATCACAGAATGGTGGTCACGCCCCATCACACACCAGTGGCCATTCATGGTAGCATACATCGTACTTATCGGTTGGGAGTCGGTATTGCAGAATCCCATACCGCGCTGGCTGATTATCTTCTTCCAGGCGTGGCTGGCGGCCGGTGTCATCGAACTGCTACGTTGGCGCATCGTCAAGTGGTTGAGCTATGCGCTGGTCTACACCTTATTTATTATAGAGCTGGTACTGGAGTGGCACTTCGGCATGTACCTCTCGCCTACCATCCTGACGCTACTTGTCGAGACCAACGGTCAGGAGAGTAGCGAATTTCTGTCGGCACTGTTCAAGCAACAGGACTTTGGTGCCACCGTCGCTTACATCGCACTGCTCATAGCAGCCAACATCACGCTGGAGATGGGACGTCGACGCGTCAATGCAGCCATCAATCATGCCAAGACCATCAAAGTGCTGAAAGGCATTGCCGCCGTGGTACTGGTCAGTGGTGCCATTTTCACCGCCATCAGCTATGCAGGCCTGTTCAGCAGCCACGAGATGAACGATATCGACGAGTGGCGCACCCACCGTCGTAATCCTGACGACGTTATGACCAAACTCATCGTTGCCATCTTCGACACTCGTCTATCCGCCAGTGAGATGGACAGTGCCAACGAACAGACACGCCATATCAATGTCATACCCCAGCAACTCGATGGCGACTCGCTCAACGTGATTCTCGTCATTGGTGAGTCATTCATCAGAGACCACGCCTCGCTCTACGGCTACCCATTGCATACCACACCTTTTATGGATGCTGAGCAGCAGGCTGGCCGCCTGTTTACCTTTACCGATGCTGTCAGTCCATACAACCAGACCACCAAGGTCATTCGCAATCTTATCAGTTGTAACTCGTTAGGCGATGGCGAGCACTGGTCATCGGCACCGCCATTGACAGCCGTATTTAAGAAAAACGGTTATTGGGTCAGCATGCAAGACAATCAGAAATCCACCGACGGCCACGTACTGTCTGAGCTCTTTGAGTTCTCGCTGGCTACCTATCTCTATAGTTCACAGATGGTAGAGGCATGCTATAACGAGATGAATGATGCCACCTACGACTTCGACGGACAACTCATCGACGCCTATCGTAAACAAATGGCGAAGGCTTCTGATGCCACCCACCGCTTCACGGTCTTCCACCTGATGGGCCAGCACGTCAGCTTCAACTGCCGCTATCCGCACGACCACACCTTCAACCACTTCACTGCTGATAGTACGACATTCCGTAAGGAGCAGTGGCTGACCAACGATATGAGACAGGAGATTGCCGACTACGACAATGCCACGCTCTACAACGACGACGTCATTCGTCGCATCACTGAGTTGTATGGCAAGGGCAATACGGTGGTACTTTATCTCTCCGACCACGGTGAGGAGGTCTACGACTACCGTCCACGCTCAGGGCGCGACGACTTCTCTTATGGTACCGACATCCAGCAAGGCATACGTCATCAGTACTGCATACCTTATATAATATGGTGCTCAGAGCAATACAAGGAGACGCATCCTGACATCGTCAACCGTCTGCGCCAGTATTTAGACCGCCCTGTCGCTATCGACAACACCTGCCAACTGCTATTCCGCTTAGCAGGACTGAAGACGCCCTACTACCGCTCTCGTCTTGACGTACTGTCTGACGACTACCACTGCCCGCCACGCATGCTCAACGACGAAGTCAACTACGAGGAGACTATGCGCTAACGGTCATTGGTATTGTCCGATAGTCTTTGACGTACATTTCATAGCACAGTTTGAACCACACGATAGTTACAGGCAGCGCCTTCAAGGCGTAGGGCTGTACCCACTCCTTGCGCAGATAGGCAGGGAACAGGTCGCTGGGCGACAGACTGGTCAGCACAAAGACAAAGATCATCAATGCTACATCCCAACGGTTACGTTGCCATGGGGCTGCTGTGTACCATACCACCACACCAACCAGTGCGATGATATAGCCGCTTGATTCGCTACCTGTAGAGAACAGAACGGTGAACATCAGTACCGATGCTAACAGGGTCTGGCGGAATGCCACATTCTGATATTGGTTGATGCGCAGATAGGGAATGCCAAACATGACGAGACCAGGCACTATCAGCCACAGGTCGCTGAATTCAAGACCCGTCACACGATGCGTCATACCCAGTAGTGAGATATTCTGCATCAGCGCCTCTGCATTCTCGCTATTCTTCGACGCTAAGTCCACCATCCACGCCTGATACTGGCCAACCACATAGTCAGGACTGCTCAGCACCATCGGAGCCACAAACATCACCGCACTCCACACAGCCAGTGCAGCCACAAAGCGCACCTTGTGCTTAGAGAAGAAGAAGAATGCCAAGCCCACAATGCCATAGATTTTCACCAGCGTACCCAATACGATGAGGAATGCTGCCGTAGCATCGCGCTCCTTCTCTATCAGGAAGAACGCTCCCACGATGATGGCAGCAATAGCGATGTTGAACTGCTGCATATACAGTGCCGTCAGCAGTTCGTGGGCACAGAACCACAGCACGAACAACTGCTGACCACTGGTCAACAATGAGCGACGCACGGCGACATACAATCCCAGCGACACCGCAATACACCACATCAGCAGTCCCAGCCATTCTGGCACCACCGCAAAGGGTGCTATCACCAGCGAGAACAGCGGACCGTAGTGGTTGATGTCCCAATACTCCTGCGGATACTCTGCATACAATGGCAGTCCTTGCCACGCATGCCAGAATGAGCCACGGAACACCAGGAAGTTGTTGTGCGAATGCATCTTCATTACTGCTGCCAGTACACCCAACAACAGCCACAGTCCTGCCAGCGTACGGAAGTCGCGAAAGAACGGCTTCGCCAATATCTCTTTACATCTCTCTATCATAATCTATCTTTTTGTCCTGCAAAGATAGCTACTTTTGCTGACATACACAAGAAAAATCTCCCCCAAAGTTACCAAGCATCTCCAGTATTACCACCGTTTTTAGTTGCGAGAAAACAAAGAAATGCGGAATTACTCAAGTAAACTTGGCTTTTTCCTTAATTATTTGTACCTTTGCCACATAAATAATGATAACTAAAGACCAAATGATGATAAAGTATAGAGACAAGATTTTATTGTGGGGCGTGTTGGCTTTGGCAACACTTGCAGTATCCACGCTCAAGGCACAGACAGTAACAGGGGGAAGTGGTGCAACGGCTCCAACTGAAATTTACAAGTTGCCATCTGATGGGCAGGCTGAACGGGTGCATAGCTCACAATACGACTATGCTGCGGTGGCCAGTCGGCTGACTGCTGGTTGTACGGACAACTACAGCAAGTACAAGGCCATCTATGAGTGGATGTGCGACAGCATCGACTATGACCTGACGCACAGCATCCACCGTGCTGACAGCTGTTATATGATAAGGATGGGCGTCTGTCAGGGCTATTGTGAACTATTCTATCGTATAGCGGAAGCAGCTGGGCTGAAGGTGGAAATCATCTCAGGAGTGACGAAGGATATCGATGCCAATCTCAATACAGAAGGCCACATGTGGCTGTTTGCCTACACTCGAGAGAACCACGGCATCCTTCTCGACCCGACGTGGGGAGCGGGCTCCTATGAGGATGGTCGTTACGTCAAGAACCGTGACAAATGGGCATGGTTTAATGTAGAACCGGAGTGGATGCTATTGAGTCATTTCCCTGAGCACGAGCACTATCAACTCACCAATCGACATCTGACCCGTGACGAGTTTCTTGCCATGCCAGTGGTCAATCCCCTCTTCCGCACCTACGGCATCAGCACCCACCAGCTGTTTCAGATGGCTGTGGAACACCGGCTTACCATGCCCAAATTCTATAACTTAGGCGAGGGCGTCTTCAAACTCATTGACATCCCTATGTGCACATCGCTCAAGATAGGACAGAACTACCAGTTCCGTGTCAAAATGAACAACCAGCGGGACTTCGGCATAGTCAACAAACCCGTATTGTGCCGAAAGAAGGAATGGACGGACGAGGGCAACGGTGTGTACTCTCTGAGTTTTATGCCTCGTGCCACAGGCAAAGTGGTGTTCTCGCTGATAGACCCTGCAGATACTACCAGCTGGTATTCGATGGTAGAATATGCCGTTGAGCCACCCACGGCAGACGACTGGGCAAAAGTGGAGCGCGACTATCCGCTCAATGTGCCAGATGCCACTAAGGTGGGGAAGATTGATGCGGAAGGATGGCGGAGATGTGGCATCAATGGACACACTCTGCTGGCAATGATTCGTGAACAGCATATCGAAGCCCTACCCTCTGTGTATCACGACAGAGGTCAGGAGTTTGACATCATTTCCGTGCCAATGAACAGGAAACTGAAAGCAGGCAAACCCTACACCTTCAGCATTCGTCCGAAGTCGGGCATCAAATGGGCGATAGTGGCCAACCGTGGCGAATGGTTTACAGAGTGGAAGGTTGATAAGAGAAGTGGTGTCCATACCATGACTGTCACCCCACCGAGCAAAGGCTGTCTGGAATTGTACACCCTTATGGAGGACAACAACAAATATTGGACGAGCTTGGTGTATGATGTAGAATAAGTTAATTATAAATTTGGTTTTTCGCTCGGTTTGCACTACCTTTGACCTAAAGGTCGAAGGTACTCTTGCTCGGAAAATTGCAAATATATTTGCATTTTCTCTCACTTATTCGTACCTTTGCACCCTGAAAAAAGCTATTTATGAAGAAACTGTATATTGAGACTTATGGTTGCCAGATGAATGTGGCAGACTCTGAGGTAGTGGCATCAGTCATGCAGATGGCTGGCTATGAGACTACCGAATCGCTGGATGAGGCTGATGCCGTATTCCTGAATACTTGTTCTATTCGCGACAATGCGGAACAGAAAATATATCACCGTCTGGATGCACTGGATGCTATACGTAGAGCACGCGCTAAGCACCCCCTCTCTTTGGAGGGGGATGGGGGGAGGCTCATCATTGGCGTACTGGGCTGTATGGCCGAGCGCGTGAAGGACGACTTGTTGGAGAATCACCACTGCGACCTGGTGGCAGGTCCCGACTCATATCTGTCGCTGCCCGACCTGATAGCACAGGCTGAGCTGGGTCATAAGGCAATGAATATCGATCTGTCGACCACAGAGACTTATAAGGATATCGTACCCCAGCGTCTGCATGGTGCGAAGATTAGTGGTTTTGTGAGCATCATGCGTGGCTGCAACAACTTCTGCCACTACTGCATCGTACCCTATACCCGTGGCCGTGAGCGTAGCCGTGATGTAGAGAGCATCCTAAGAGAGGTGCGCGACCTGCGCGACCGTGGCTTCAAGGAGGTGACGCTGTTGGGACAGAATGTGAACAGCTATAAAAGCCTCTCCCCTGACCCTCTCCAAGGGGAGAGGGAGATTAAATTCCCTGAACTATTAAGAATGGTGGCTGAAGAAGTGCCTGAGATGAGGGTGCGCTTCACGACCAGTCATCCGAAGGATATGAGCGACGAGACGCTGAAGGTGATTGCTGAGGTGCCTAACGTCTGCAAGCATATCCACCTGCCCGTACAGAGTGGTTCTGACCGTATTTTGAAACTGATGAACCGTAAGTACACCATCGAGTGGTATAAGGACCGTGTAGCTGCCATTCGTCGTATTATCCCTGACTGCGGCCTGTCAACAGATATCTTTGTGGGCTACCACTCAGAGACGGAGGAGGACCACCAGCTGAGTCTCTCGCTGATGCGTGAGGTGGGTTACGACTCTGCCTTTATGTTCAAATACTCAGAGCGCCCAGGCACCTACGCCTCGAAGCATTTGCCCGACAACATCCCTGACGAGGAGAAGATTCGCAGACTGAACGAGATGATTGCCCTGCAGACAGAGATCTCTGCTCAGCAGAACAAGAAAGACGAGGGCAAGGAATTCGACGTACTGTTGGAGGCCTTCTCAAAGCGTAGCCGTGAGCAGCTGATGGGACGTACGGAACAGAACAAGGCCGTCGTAGTCAATAAGGGCTCGCACCATATCGGTGAAACGGTACGTGTACGCATCACTGGAAGTACAAGTGCTACATTGCTAGGAGAAATCGTAGAGAAAGAGTGAAGGAGAGAGTCATATACCTGCTGAAATACTACTTGGTGACCATTGCGTTGTTTGTGGTTGCCAAGTGGGTGTTTATGCTGGCATGTGGCGACGCTTTGTCGATAGGTGACTATGCTACTGTCGTATGGCATGGCCTGTCGCTAGACCTCTCTACGGCGCTCTACTTCTTTGGCGTTCCCTTTCTGCTAACAACAGTGTCACTATGGGTGAGGATCCCTCGTTACGTGTATCTTATTTATAATGGGGTGGTAGCCATCGCCTTTGCCATGGCCTTTGTGGCAGATACCAGCCTCTATCCCTTCTGGCACTTCAAGCTCGACGCCTCGTGTCTGCAATACTTAGAGACACCCACCGAGGCGATGGCCAGTGTCACGGTAGGTTACTTGCTGGTGAGACTAGTTATACTTGTCATGCTAGTCCTATTAGTTTGGGTGGCGCTGTCTTGGATGCGCACCCGCTTTCCTAAGGTGCGTCACCGTCTGCTTGGTACCCTTGGCGCATTGTTGTTGGTAGGTCCCATTATCATTGGTATTCGTGGTGGTCTGGGCGAGTCGACCACGAACATCGGACAGGTATATTTCTCGCAGAACCAGTTCCTGAACCATGCGGCGGTGAACCCCGTCTTCTCGTTCCTCTCGTCTATTGGTAAGTCGGGCGACTATATTGTCAGCTACGACTATATGACGGACGAAGAATGTCGCCAACTGACTGATGGCATCTACTATACCGACAGCAAGGGAGCCGCCACGCTGCTCACCACGCAGCGCCCTAACATCGTACTGATAGTGATGGAGAGTTGTGGCGGACAGTTTACGGAGATTGGTGGTCACACCGATATCACGCCCCGTCTGAACCGCTTGGCCCATGAGGGCGTCAGCTTCAGCGAGTGTTATGCCAACTCGTGGCGTACCGACAAGGGCATGGTGAGCATCCTCAGTGGCTATCCGGCCTTCCCCGTGACGTCTATCATGAAGGTGCCTGAGAAGAGTCGTAAGATGCCGTCGATAGCCCATTCGCTACAGCAGGCTGGCTATGAGAATGCTTTCTATTATGGTGGCGACATCAACTTCACCAATATGCGCAGCTATGTGCTGGGTACGGGCTACGACCAACTGTTGTGGAAGGCCGACTTCAGCAGTGAGGAACAGAGCAGTTGCCAGTGGGGCGTCAAGGACGAAATCATGTTCGACACGCTCTTGCGTGACATCAAGGCAGAGAAGGGCAACCACTGGATGAAGACGCTGCTGACGCTGTCGAGTCATGAGCCGTGGGATGTACCTACGAAGGTGCTGGACGACGAGGTGTATAATGCCTTTAACTATCTGGACCAGTGCATCGGACAGTTTATCGATGCCCTGCGCAAGACGCCAGCCTGGCAGAACACCCTTGTTGTTATTCTGCCTGACCACGGCTATCGTTACAAAGGCATTGATGAGGCTACACGCCTCTATAACCATATCCCGATGTTGTGGGTTGGTGGTGCCGTCAAACAGCCTGTAGTCATCGACCGCCTGTGTAACCAGAGCGATCTGGCTGCCACGCTGTTAGGACAGCTGGGCATTAGCCACGACGACTTCCGTTTCAGTCGCGACATTCTGAGTAGCAGCTATACGCATCCTGTGGCATGGCATACCTCTACAGATTGCCTGTCGCTCTACGACAGCACGGGATGGATGGCCTACGACCTGGAAGCCAACAGCATGATAGCCCACGAGGGTGGCGACGGCCAGCGCCAGTTGCAGCAGGCTCGTGCCCTCCTTCAGCTTACTTCCCACGATTTGAAGCAGAAATAAATCGAGGAAGAACCAACTCCATCCTATAAAGATTTTTGCAAGAAAAAAAGCATCACTGTCACGCCTAACTCTCTGTGTGATAGTGCGTTTGGTGTGACACTTGTTTTTTTAGCGCGAAAGCGGCTCACCTGCAGAAACCTGTGTTACTCTTAACCAAAACCTGGAAAACCCTTTTGGTCTGGTTGAGACTACGTCTCTGATGCTATGAAAACGGGCTATAACTCATGAGTAAACTCACAGTTATAGCTTGTTTTATATCATCATCCTTACAGGAAATAACCAGACCAAAAGCAAAACCAAGAAAACCAGCGGTGCCTAAAAAGCCGTGATGGTTTTGGTATTCACATCGTAATAGTATTTCTCACACTGGTCTTTTACTGGCGCAAAATTATACAGTATACCAATAGGCGTGTTGGTCAGGCGCATGTAATTCCACAACTGCTGACGCTGCTCAGCCCCCAAGGAAGAGATGGCTTTGCATTCCAATGCAACATTCCCTTTACAAAGGAAATCCATGAAGTGCTTGTGTTCAAGAGGAACTCCGTGATAAGACACCTGAAAGTAGTATTCCTTAACGAATGGTAGCTGCTTCTCTTGAAACGCCACTTTAAGAGCATCTTGATACATATACTCGTTCAGCCAGGGACCTAGTTCCTTATGAACGTCCTGACAGCAACCGATAATATCATAAACATATGATTTCAGTTGCGTTAAACGATCTGGACTTATAATCGAACTATCAATCTTCATATTTCGTTTAAAGTAAAACGTGATTAATGTACTGATTATTGTATAATATGTTGAATTCTTGTGATTTTGGTTTTTCTGACCTGTACTGCTAAGCCGTAGGCTGTTCTGAGGTATTGTTCAAGGACTGGCAAGCTTGCTTGTGCAGGGCTTGAACGATACCTTAGAACGATTGCTCGTAGAGCATAGCAGTACAGGTCAGGGTTTTATAGGTTTTGGTGTAAGGCGAAGTCAGGCAAAACACGGGGATTTACTGATAATCTACGAATTTGCTTGTAAGCATCTTATTATCAGACAGTTCTGTTTTCTTTACAGCATATCAAAATGAATGTTAATTCAGTTGCTCTTTCTCTCCTTTTTAGCCGTTCTTAGCGTCATGTTAGGCTCATTCGTCGATTAAACCAGTTATTTCGGCTTCGTGCGACGGCCATCAAAAATATGTTCGACGGCCGTCGCAGATATTTGCGACATCCGTCGCACAATACGAGTACAGCTAACCCAGCTCTGAGACAGCTGTAGCCAGTTGCGGGAACAGCTAATACAGAGTCAGGATAAGCTAATACAGAAATGGGATAGGCTAATATGAAATTCTTTCCTATTTATTTGGAATGTTCGGATATTCTTTTTAACTTTGCAGCGACTAAGATATCATCTAATATGACAAAAGACGAATGCATCAATCTATTAAAGAAGTATACTGACATACTTAAAAACAAGTATGGCATTACGTCTTTGTCTCTTTTTGGCTCAACTGCAAGAGGAGAGCAAAAAGAAGGTAGTGATATCGATTTGTTTGTTGACACAGAGACGCCTAACCCGTTCCTATTGATGGATGCGAAAGGATTCCTGGAAGATGCAACAGGCTCGTCCGTCGACATTGTTCGCAATCACCAGAACTTAAATCCTCGACTAAGAAAACGTATTTTGAAGGATGGAATCTTTATCTTCTGAAAGCAAAAGCATCTTGATGCCTCGCAGATTCTATGGATTATCAAAAACGAGATGTCTCCGTTAAAAGATGCCATTCGCTTTTTCATTAAGAACTTGAATAATCCTGAATAGGTTAAAACCAAGTGTCACACCTAACGCACTGCACGTTAGCCGTGACAGTGACACTTGTTTTTAAGCAAAAATCATTAGGCCATGTTTTTGATTCCTCCACGAAAAGCTTGGAAGATTCAAGGAAAGAAAAACGTGGGGTCGGTTCTGGGTGATCCAAATTCTCCCCAACAGATTTGGAAAATCGGGATAAAATGAGTACTTTTGCATTCGCTTTCAAAAAAGTAATACAATGAGACATATTTATACTTTATTATTATTTATCGCAGTATCTACGAATATCAGCGCACAGGTGCAAACTGCCGAGAACAGCAGTTCCGATTCACTACTCAATGTAGTTGCCTATTTCTGTAAAAACGACACGACTGAGTATAATTTCCAGCATGCGAAGATGAAGGTCATTGATAATGACACTACGATGAATTACTATTGTGAGAATGAATTCCGACTAATTGTAAGAGATTCCACCAGTCAGGGGTATAAAATTGAAGTCCAACCTATTAGCAATTATTTTGAAAATCCAGAAGACAGCATATTAACTCAGCTAATAAATAAATTGGCTAATTCTATGGGCGATGTGCCCCTTATATTTACAACTGACGAGTTAGGCACTATCCAGCATGTGGAAAATTGGCGCGAGGTGCGCGATTTTACACGAAAAATGAGCAAGTCACTCACAGATAGTCTGTATGCACTAAGACCAGAATTGGAAACCTCCGTCGCTCGCCAGCGTTTAGAGGCTCTTATCAATATGCAATTCGCTAACGAGCAAGCTATTCTTAATTCGTTTGAGGAATTGACTATCATGTTCTGTCTTCACGGAAAAGCATACAGAATAGGAAAGAATGAAACAGACATTACCTCTAATAATGGCTATCCACAGCACGTAACGTCTATAGTAAGTTATGGCAAGTCAAGCGAAGACTTTGGTTTCGACGAGGACTACTTCGTCAGGAGTCTTTCTGAGACAACAGTTCCTGCTAAGGATTTGGGTAATCAACTGATAGACCAGATAAATATGATGTCAGAGCATAAAATGACAGAAAAGGAACGACAAAAGGTAGAATCGGCAATAGACGAAGATGCCAAAGTCAGCTTGATTGAAGACTATGACATCTTCTTCAATGGATGGCCTTGTGATATGGAATACACCAAGGTAACAGACCTGAAGAATGTCCGCAACATAGAGTGCTACAGAATTCAGTGGACCAAACGCACCTGGGGAACCTATGGCGAAGGTACCGACCAAGAGCAAGGAACCGATTTGTAATAAATAATTATACAAGGGGGTACAGGTCAATCACAGGGTTCACACTTACGACGCAGTATATCAAAAGGTTGCGCGTAAATGTGAACCCTTCTTTATTGGTGTTTTGCTGTAATAGTCCTTATGGCTTCATACACTCAGGGTAGGTCTTGGGTACCTCTGTACTACCTCCTAAAAGAAGAGGTACCACTCTGAAGCGCCTTTGTTTAGAGGCGTTCCCAACGATTAGGGTACCTGGGGAGATCTTGCGGAATTTCCACCCTTTTCAAGCAAAAATATATTGAGTTTTCCAAATTGCCCAGCGTTTTCTTGCATATCTCAGCAAAAGTCGATACCTTTGCAGAAGACATACATTAACCAAGAAATAAAAGAAACACAGAGATTTCTCTGATTCGTAAAACAATCAATTATAACAATGAACGAAATAATTAAAGAATTGTGCAATACTAACGAGTTGGTTGAAACATATACCAACCCAAACGATTGTGACAAATTTGGCGTGGGTTACATCACAGCATGTACAGATGACGAATTCTTGATACACACTTTCCAGGAGAACGACCTCGATGATGGCTACTATGTAAAACGTAATGATTCTATGATTAGAATCCAACGCAATACCATTTATCTAAACAACAAGTTGCAACTCGTCAAGCCAAAGGCTGAGATGGATAATCTGCCAAAGGGATATTGGCCAGACTTAGACCTATTCGATGTAGTGCTCAACCTATGTCAGAAAAAACATTTGGTAACACAGGTTGGAGTGGAATATGATTTTGTCAGTGTCGGCTTTGTGAAGAATATTAGCGATGATGTTGTAGAGTTAGAAAACATAAACTGCGACGGCAAACCAGACGGTATTACATATCTACGTTGGGAAAATATCAATTATGTAGGTTTCGGAGGTGTTGACGAAGAACGTCGCGCCCTACTATATAAGAAATGGGCAAGAACACAGGAATAACTTAGAATGCCGTGTTTATAAACCGCCCCTCAATTTTATCAGTTTAACAGTTTAATTATGGCAATTGAGTTATCATTTAAAGGACAGATAAAGAGTAGAAAGAAACTGCTAAATAATATTACCAAGTTATCTAAGAACAGTTCTTTTGAGATTATTGTTGACGATGAGGGGGACATCTCCGTAACTCTTTGTCCTACGGGTGAGATAACCTTTCATATCATTGAAGGTGGATTATGGCATAAGACAAAAATTGAAGGCAATTTTCAAAGTACTCCGGCAGGTCCTGGGTTTCATAAGGCAGCAGTTGATTTTATCGATGCTCTTAATATGGAAAATCTTTTCTATGAAGATGATACAGAATATGCCGAAGACCGTGACTTTGCAAAACTGTGCAACAACCATTTTTATCGATGGCTGGAGGCGCTTATAGAGCTTGCTAGTCAAAAAACGGATGAGGGCAATGAACACCCTCTATTTATTTGTTGGTCGACAAATCAGTATATGCCAGTTGTATGTGGGGCAAAAATAGTTGCTCCTACAGGTTTGTGGAGCATCAAGTTCATAAACCAGCTGATACATGATAAAGGTATTGAGACTCTCGCTGATCGTTTTTTTGTATGGCCTCATGAGCAACAGGATGCAACTTTCTATAGGAATAGCGCAATGAAGTTACTTTGGGAAGATTGCTATTATGTGCCATCAGAAAGAAGTAAAAGTGATGCTGATTTCAATAGATCAATCATCGATAACCTTGAAAAGGCTTATGGGCTAAATCCAATGCTGCCACTTCCTTATGATAATTATTGTGAAGTTTGCCATCTGGACGGAAGTTCACCCATTATACCTTCAACTGCCGTTCCCATGATGGATGAATATAAACCGGGCTATCGTAAGGGAATGGTCGAGGAAACTATCGATAGATTGACAATAACAATACCTGGTTCATATCAACGACATCTTGAATTCAACGATGATGACTGGCCGATAACAATTTGGTATGACCAAAGTACGGATAGCCCAGTATGGAGACTTACCATATTCGAATTGGAGAAAGAAATAGGAAAGCCCAAGCTGGACGGTAATCAGTATGACTATTACGAAGAGTTTGAAGTTGAAGGTGGTAACGGCGTATTGGCCTCCCAACAATGTCAAGAAGACGGTGACGATTTTTATATGGTAATCTGTCAGATAGCTTCAGGAACATCACTTCATCTGATAACAGTATCCTATAAAGAGCCAAAGGAGTTTGATCAGATTAGAAGCCAATTGTTACTCACAACATGTCGGATAGAAAAGGAATAGTAATGATATAAAATGTAATGTCGTTTGGAGGGTATATGATGCGGAGAAGGTAGAAGCTGTTCTGCAAAAGATTATAGCAGAGAAACAGCATCCTCGAGAATTTAGCTATGAAATAGAATATGACGAGGAATGGAAATTAGTTGAATGGTATATGCAAGACTTTCACAAAAAGAAATGAATTATGGGGACAGGTTTGAAGTGAACCCCAAAGTTCACTTCAGTTTTTTATTCCTCTATAGAAAACAGGGTTCACACTTACGGCGCAGTATATCAGAAGGTTGCGCGTGAATGTGAACCCTATTTTAATGCAATAATCTTTTTGAGATACTACTTGAAGAATCTATTGAGACGCTTGATGGCAGCATCAAATTCCTTGGGATTGATATGGTAGTTGGGAACGGGATTCAAGTGCTCGTCGGTAACCTCGATGTATCCGGCACCCTCCTTGGTAAGGATGGTGTCACCCTCAACGATGAAGGCATAGCGCAGCTCATTGCCGGCATAGTGCCACAGACGGGGAGTAGTGTCGCTGAGCAGACGCCCGTTCGAGTAGTCATCAATAGGATTGGTGACACCCAGGTAGTCGTGCATCAGCGTGGGCACGAAGTCGAGGTGGGTAGTCCTATGAGTAAACTTTGAACTATGAACTTTGAACTTTGAACTGTTAGGTGAGTGGACGATGAGGGGTACGCCAATCTGGTATTTGGTGAAGTTGGAGTTGTGGCCCCAGTAGTTCTTGTGGTTCTCGTTATACTCCTGCGCATGGTCGCCCGTAATCATGATTAAGGTATTGTCGTATAGGCCCAACTGTTTCAGACGGCTAATCACCTCACCCACCATCTTGTCGGTTTGGTAGGCAGAGTTACGATAGAGGTTCCAGAAGGGAGTGGGGTCCATCTCGTTGTGTAGCTTCGAGAAGTCGCCATATTCCCACGACGGCTGGAAGCGGTTGAGCAACTCCTTAGGGAGACTGTAGGCATGCAGCAAGTCGAAGAAGATGAAGGAGAAGAAGGGCTTGTCGCTCTTCTGCAACTTCGGCAGGTCGCTGATGAGGTCTTCCTTAATCTTCAGGTCACGCTCATAGGCCGTATTACCAGGCGTATTGATATGCAGATTGGGCACATGCTGGAAAAGCATGCGGGCAAAGGGAGGATCCTCCAGTGTGGCACTGGGGTAGGCACGGAAGTCGTAGCCCAGCAAGAGCAGCTGGTCAACGAGTACAGGACTGGTACGGCTGGTCTCGAAGGCTGTCCAGTAGTAAGGTTGCAGACCCGTGAACATGCCGAAGACAGAGAAGGAGGTGCCGTTGCCACAACTGACGTGGTTCTGGTACCACTGTTCCTCATGCGCCAACTTCCACAGGTTGGGCATGCACTCCTCGGTGAGTGCCAGACGGCTCCACGAGTCGATGAGAATCAGCACGATATTGGGGCGACTTGTCTTCGTGGTGTCTGTCTCAATGGCATGCAGTGGATAGACCAGGTCGCCACCTTCGCCCTCATCCACCTGCATAACGTGGCGCTCAAAACCCATATCCTCCAGCAGGTTGCTAGCAGATAGTGGGAAGTAGTAAGGAACCAACTTTACACTCTTGATGATGGATGGCTTGACGACAAACGAGCCATAGACGTGGATGCCGTTGGCAATGAGCAAGGTGGCAAGCAGTGACAAGATAGACACGGTAGTATGGCGCTTCTTCCAACGTTTGGTGATGCGTCCGCTCAGCCACCAGCCACCGATGCACAGGCCGACGATGACGGCAAGGAAGAGTCCTTCAGTGAGGTATAGCTTCCAGTCGAAGTCGAAGATATCGCCAGCACCTGGACCTGTCAACATATTGAGAATGAATCCGTTGAGGTGGAAACGGTATATCTTATAGACCTGCATATTGATGAAGCCCACCATCATGAGCAGACTCGTTGCCGTAATCAGTAAGGTGGCAGCCAGTCGATGCAACTTCAGCAGTGCCCATGGCAGGAAGAAAACCAGCCACAAAGCCAATAGCAGAATGGCAGCATGCGACAGACAAGAGGTCACAAAGAACAGCCATCCCGCAGCATCCATCGATGCTACGACACTGTCGCCCTGTATATAGAACATCAGTAGCAAGCCACCGAAGATAGTGGCCAGCAAATAGTAGATAAATCCTTGTTTAATCAAATTCATGTTGCAAAATTACGAAATAATTCTCAATTCTCAATTCTCAATTCTCAATTATTTTATGTACCTTTGCAGCCATGAAAAGAAAAATCGTACTGACATACCTGTCACCGCTGGTCAGCGTGCTGGGCAACCTGCTGTTGGCCTATGTGGTGTACTTCATAGCTCGTATGACCTTTCTGGCCGAGAACTGGAACCTCTATGCAGAGAACCTGTCGTGGTCGCATCTGCTGGAGATGTTGCGCGGCGGACTGATGTTCGATACCACTGCAATCCTCTATACCAACGCCCTCTGGGTGGTGATGGTGCTGTTCCCCTTGCACCTGAAAGAGACGAAGACCTACCACGAGGTGTGCCGTTGGGTATTTGTGGTCATCAATACGCTGACGCTGATTGTAAATCTCGTGGATACGGTGTATTTCCGCTATTCCATGCGTCGTACTACAACAACCATCTTCCAGGAGTTTGAGAACGAGAACAACCTCGGCGGCATCTTCTGGACAGAGATGGTGAGCCACTGGTATTTCTTCCTGTTGACAGGTCTGGTGGCATGGGGACTGTGGCGACTGTATATCAAGCCCCGCACACTGCGCAAGGAGGTTGATTGGCGCTGGTGTACACTGGCCTTGCTGGTGTCGCTATTAGCCTTTGCACCCTTCTGTGTGGCTGGCATGCGTGGCGGTTGGACGCGCGACATCCGACCTATCACCGTGTCGAATGCCAACAACTACTGTGACCGTCCTACAGAGACTGGCCTGGTGCTGAACACGCCGTTCTCATTGATACGTACCATCGGCAAGAACAATTTCGAGGTCATCAGCTACTATGACGCCCAGCAGCTGGAGCAGATTTTCAATCCTGTGCACCAGCCACAGCGCCGCCATCCGTTTGTGAAGAAGAATGTGGTGGTGATTATCATTGAGAGCTTCGGCAGAGAATATATAGGAACGTATAATAAGGAGGCCGGCTACCCGTCGCAGACACCCTTTACCGACTCGCTGCTGGCGCATGGTGCACTAACCTATCGCTACTCCTACTGTAATGGTCGTAAGTCGATAGACGGTATGCCAAGTATCCTGTCGAGCATACCCATGTTCGTAGAGCCTTTCTTCCTGTCGCCCTACAGCGTGAACAACGTATCGGGACTGGCCGACTGTCTGAACGGTAAAGGCTATGAGACAGCATTCTTCCACGGTGCTGAGCGCGGCTCGATGGGCTTTATGGCCTTTGCCCGTGCTACGAAGTTTAAGCAATACTATGGTCGTGAGGACTTCAATGCAGACCCACGAACCAACGGCGACAAGGAATATGACGGTTGGTGGGGCATCAGCGACGAGCCCTTTATGCAGTATATGTGTCAGAAGATGACCGATATGAAAGAGCCGTTTATGACGGCCCTGTTCACGCTGTCGAGCCATCATCCGTTCCGTGTGCCTACCGCTTGGCAGAACGTCTTCAAGGAAGAGGACCCTGAGATGCCTATCTACAAGGTGATACGCTATACCGATATGGCGCTGCAGCACTTCTTTGAGAGTGCTAAGAAACAGTCGTGGTATAAGAATACCATCTTTGTCATTACCAGTGACCATACCAATATGACGCGCTATCAGCACTACCGCACGGATATCGGCGGCTTTGCATCGCCCGTCATCTTCTATGACCCCAGTGGGGAAATGGGTGAAGGAATGGTGGACGCCATTGCCCAGCAGACAGACATCATGCCCACCATTCTGGAGCATCTGGGCTACGACAAGCCCTACCTCTCATTCGGTATTGACCTGCTGACAACCCCTGCAGAGGATACGTGGGCCGTGAACTACCTGAACGGTATCTACCAATATGTGAAGCATGGTCATATCCTGCAGTTCGATGGCCAGAAGGCCACAGGCTTCTATGCCCTCAGCGACTCGCTGATGCAACATAACCTGATGGGTAATACTAACGTTCAACGTTCAACGTTCAACGTTCAACGTGATATGGAGCGTGAGCTGAAGGCCATCATCCAGCAGTACATGGAGCGAATGACACAGAATAGGCTAACACCGTAAGCGCTTCGCTAGTGAATAGTGAATAACGAATAGTGAAAAGATAAGCAAGAAAAAGAATAAGATATGCTGAAACAGTTTTTCTCCGTAATGTCACGCTACCTGCGTCCCTACCGAAAGTATCTGGGATGGTCGGTGGTGCTGAACTTCCTGTCACAGTGGATGAACGTGTTCTCCTTTGCTGTGCTGATACCTATCCTGAACATTCTGTTTAAGATTGATACACAGGTATATACCTACAAGGAATGGACGTGGGACACGTTAGACAAAGACCTCGTCATCAATAATGCCTATGCATGGGTGCAGGAGCTGATAGCCGCCCACGGTGCCTTCTTGACATTGGTATATATGGGTTTGGCGCTCATCATTATGACGGGTATGAAGACCTTAGGATATTTCGCCTCATCAGCCGTGATGATACCACTCAGAACGGGTGTGGTTCGTGACATTCGTATCGAGGTGTACGAAAAGGTGCTGAAGTTGCCGCTGAGCTTCTTCTCAGACGAGCGCAAGGGTGACATCATTGCCCGTATGTCATCAGACGTGGGTGCTGTGGAGAACTCTATCACCAGCAGTATCGATATGCTCATCCGTCAGCCCATCGCCATCATCGTTTGCTTTGCCACGATGATTACCGTGAGTTGGCAGTTGACGCTCTTTGTACTCATCGTTGCCCCTATCGCCGGTTGGATTATGGGTGCTGTGAGTCGTAAGTTGAAATCACAGTCGGCAACGGTACAGAATCAGTGGGGTGACCTGCTGGCACAGCTCGACGAGACGTTAGGTGGTCTGCGTATCATCAAGGCTTTCATCGCTGAGCATAAGATGTTGCAGCGCTTTACCGATATCAACGATCGCTACCGTTCAAACGTCAATGCGATGGCTATCCGCCAGAGTGCCGCACACCCCATGTCGGAATTCCTTGGTACCATCATCATCGTAGTGGTATTGTGGTTTGGTGGCTACCTGATTCTGAGCGAATCGAACCTCATCGATGCCTCTACCTTTATTTTCTATATGGTCATTCTGTATAGCGTCATCAATCCCATCAAGGAACTGTCGAAGGCCACCTATCAGATTCCCGTCGGACTGGCATCCATGGACCGTATCGACTTCATCCTCAAGGCAGACAACCCCATCAAGGAACCTGCAGAGCCTCAGCCTATCACCTTTGATAAGGATATCGAGCTGCGTAACGTATCGTTTAGCTATACCGAGGGTCGCCCTGTGCTGAAGAACATCAACTTGAAGGTGCCCAAGGGCAAGACCATCGCACTGGTGGGACAGTCGGGCTCTGGTAAGTCGACGCTGGTAGACCTGATTCCCCGCTATCACGATGTGAACAGTGGTGAGGTGCTGATTGACGGCAAGAACATCAAGAGCGTACGCATCTCTGAGTTGCGCACCCTGATTGGTAATGTCAACCAGGAAGCGATTCTCTTCAACGACACCTTCTATAATAATATCACCTTTGGTGTGGAGAATGCCACGATGGAACAGGTCATCGAGGCTGCTAAGATAGCCAACGCCCATGAGTTTATCATGGAGTCGGAGAACGGCTACGATACCATGATTGGTGACCGTGGCGGTCGTCTGAGTGGTGGACAGCGTCAGCGCGTCAGCATTGCCCGTGCTATTCTGAAGAACCCACCCATCCTGATTCTCGACGAGGCTACCTCAGCATTGGATACTGAGTCGGAGCGCCTGGTACAGGAGGCTCTGGAGCGCCTGATGAAGTCGCGCACCACCATTGCCATTGCCCACCGTCTGTCGACCATCAAGAATGCCGACGAGATTTATGTGCTCTATGAAGGCGAGATCGTAGAATGCGGACAGCACGACGAACTGATAGCCAAGAATGGCTATTACAAGCGTCTGTACGACATGCAGCAACTGTAAGGTAGATTCGTTGGAACTCACTTACAAAGGCCTCTTCGGAGGTCTTTTTCATGGCTACATGGCGACACTCCTCGCACATAGCCTGGTACTCATCGGACGTACTCTGATAGATATTGCTGATGCCTTGTGCAAAGTCGGCGGCATCACGCAGCTGTGCACAGTAGCCTGTATTCTCGTTCTGTATCATGTCGAGGGCTGTGCCAATGTTGAAAGCCACAACAGGTGTACCGCATGACAACGACTGGTTGACCATTGATGGTCCAGCATCATCGATGGAAGGAGAGAGGTACGCATTGGCCATAGCATAGTATAATGGAAGCTGGTCGAAGGGTACAAAACCGACATCCTTCATGTCGAAACGGATATGTTCTCTCAAGGCATCAACATGGTGGCCTGCAATGACCAACAGCACCTCACTGCGCTGCTCGTCGGTGAGCTGATCATAGAAGATATCCAGTGCCTGCAAGAGATACTTCATGCCTTTACGTTCTTCGGTAAGGACTGTAGAGCCAAAGAAGAGGATGAACTTGCTGGTTGGCAGTCCCAACTGTTGGCGAGCCTGTTGCTTGTCGACAGGATGGAAGTGGTCGTTGTCTACCAGCGGATAGACGGTTTCTAAACGGTCGTAGTCTTTCAGCAGTGCCGCCTGACGATAGATCATCTGCATGTGGGTGTTGCCGTAGATGATTGGATGCACCTTTGCCAAGACCTGCTTGCGGTATTCGATATTGAAACGAGTGAAGTCATCGGCAGCGCCATGTACCAGACCAGGACACTCTCCACAACCTTCTGACAGTCGGGGACAACCGCCAATAAAGTGGCAACCGCCAGCAATGGGTTGGTTGTCGGCACAGCGGATATGTATCTGACAATGTAACTTATTGTAGATGGCTTCGATGGTTTTATACGACAGCATCTGGTACCAGAAAACGATAAAAACGGCATCATATTGCTTATCAATTTGCTTTAATACCTTCTCTACGGGAATGGGGGGATCGTCCTCGCGTCCGTAGTCAAAGGCATGGTTGCCTTGTTGCTCAATGTCGGATCCTTTGTGTGTGGAGATACGCTCCTGTCGCTTGTTCAACTTATAACGGATGTAGTTGGGCCAGCGCGTCAAGTCGAGAACATACTTGAATTCAGGACGCCCCATCACACGATGCTTTGTCAGGAAGTCTACCTCATAGCCGTGAGCCTTCAGGGCATTATAGAAGTTCAATGCCACAGCACCCAGTGCCTTGGTGGGGTCTGTTGCTGACAAGACGAGGATCCTTGGCAACTGCTTAGGCATGATAGAATTCTTTGATGAGTTTGATAACCAGGGCGATATCTTCTTCCGTCAGCTCGTAGTACATGGGCAGACGTACCAGACAGTCAGCAAAATGGTCGCAGCAGGGCAACTCAGGAATAGCTCCTTGGTGGTGCTTTCTGTAGTAGTCGCTCAGGTGCAGGCTGAGATAGTGGAAGACTGCACAGACATCCTGCTGGCGCAGGTAGTCGATAAGCGCGGTGCGCTCCTCCAGCGACCTGCAGACGAGGTAGTACATGTGACCGTTGTTGGTAGCATAGCTGGGAATGTCGGGAGTCTTGAAGCATCCCTTGTCTGCCAGCGGTTGCAAGGCTTCTTGATAGGTATTCCAGATGGCTTTGCGACGAGTCTGGATGGCTTCAAGGTTTTCCAACTGTGCCCACAAGAATGCAGAGTTGATTTCTGATGGCAGGAAGGAGGAACCTGTATCCACCCATCCGTATTTGTTGACCATACCACGGAAGAACTCAGCGCGGTTGGTACCTTTCTCCCAGATAATCTCTGCACGACGGATGAAGCGCTCGTCGTTGACACAGAGCAGACCACCCTCACCGCCTGCCGTCACGTTCTTAGTCTCGTGGAACGAGAAGCAGCCGAAGTGGCCGATGCTACCCAGTGGCCGTCCTTTATAATAAGAGTCGATAGCCTGTGCAGCATCCTCCACAACAAAGATCCCATGACGGTTGGCGATGTCCATAATCTTATCCATGTCGCAGGCCACACCGGCATAGTGGACGGGTACAATGACCTTGGTCTTGTCGGTGATGAGGCTTTCTAACTTGTCAGCATCGATATTGGGATTGTCAGCATAGCTGTCGGCAAAGATGATGCGGGCACCTTGGCGCACAAAGGCAAGGGCTGACGACACGAAGGTATAGGACGGTACGATGACCTCGTCGCCCGGCTGCACGTCGCAGAGGATGGCAGCCATCTCCAGGGCGTCAGTACCTGATGTGGTGAGTACGCACTTCTTGAAACCGTACTTGTCTTCGAAGAACTGCTGACACTTCTTGGTGAATACTCCGTTACCCGACAGTTTCTTAGTGTAAACAGCCTGGTACATGTAGTGAGCCTCTTTACCCGTGAGGAATGGGCGATTGAAATCTATCTTCATAGTTCGTTGTAATAGTCTTGTTCCTTGCCCCAGAGTTTCTGGAAACGCTGTTGCTCCATCTCTTGCTTGAAGTCTCTCAGATAGGAGAGGTAGTCGTACTTAGGGCTATATCCTAAGTTCTTTATGGTCTTGCTGACGTCAAAGATATACTCGGCAGCATCGGGTTTGTCGGGCATATATACAATAGGAGAAGGGTGGTTGGCGGGCGAGAACACCTCGACGATACCCTTTACCTGGTCTTCCAAAGAAGTGCCAACACCAGTGCCGACATTATAGACACCACTTGCTGCCTGTTCTTTTGAGAGACAACATCCGATAATCTGGGTGCAGTCCTTGACATACACCATATCACGCACCTTGCCGGGGTCGCCCCATATCTGAATCTCCTCGCCCTTCAGTGCTGTATAGATCAGTCGGCGATAGCCCTGCATGCGGAGCTGTCCGTCGACATAATAATAAGGATTGGGATGGTATAGGTAGATATTGGGGAAGCGCAGGATGTAGTGCTGGAAACCGTAGTGGCAGGAGTAGTGGCGCAGCAGGTCGGCAGCAGCATTCTTGGCAATGGAGTAGACGCTATGATCGTTGTCCTCTGGGAAGTGTGATGCTGCATCAGAGGGAATGGGTGTTGCCGATCCGCAAAGGTAGGCCACATCAGAGATGGACTGCGAATAGACAAAGCGGCTGACACCAACCTTGGCGGCATACTCCAAGATGTTGAGCATACCTGTGATGTTAGTGTCGATATATACTTGTGGCTGATAGCCCTTCATACGTGCCGGTAGCATGCCAGCCAGATTGACGATGCCATAAACCTCCTGCTGAGGCAGGCGCGCAAAGTGACTCTTGTCGGTAACATCGACAGAGGCATACTGAATACCATAGTCGGCAAAGAAACCGTTGTCGCTGGCACGATGGCCTACGGCAATGACTTCGAAGCCACACTCTTTGAGGTGTAGGGCAGCATAGGCACCAATCGTACCTGTTGCTCCAAATATGATTACTCTCTTGCTCATCTTAGCGATAGTCTGCCTTTAGTACTTTGATAAATCAGATAGCCACTCCTGTCGCTGCTGCTCTCAATGTGGCGTAGTGTCGCATCTGTAATCTCTGCTTCCACCACTTCGGGCATGTCTGCGGCATGCTCTATCATAGGTTGCAACCATGCTGTCTCAGCAGACAGGAAATAGACACCGGAATAGTGGCCGCTGGTCAACTGTGGCTCATGGAAATCGCCCAGTGCTACCTCGATGACGCCTTGTAGGAAGTCATAGCCGGTAGACAGACGCACCAAATCGGAGCCGATGAAGTCGCCACCCATACGGGCACCAATCTCAATAAAGAACAACTCACCATCAGGAGTAATCTTAATCTCTGAGTGCGAGGCTCCATAACGGATGTGTAGGGCGTCGAGTGCCTGTGGTACGATAGTTTTAATCTTGCCGACAATATCGGCAGGAAGGGTTGTGGGCTGGTGATGTTCCAACTCCACGAAGTAGGGCTCGCCAGTCGTTACCTTGTCAGTAATCTGCAGCAGGTGGTGCTCACCTTGCCAGGAGATACACTCTACACTGATCTCACGACCTTCGACAAACTCCTCAACGATGGCTTCGTGGGCAAACGACTCGTTCATGGCCCTGTCGATAGCTTCCGGAAGTTGGTCGATAGTCAGCACTTTCTCTACGCCACGGCTGCCAGAACGGTCGGTGGGTTTTACGATGACAGGAAAACGGAATGTCTTCACCGCATCTATATCCGATGCCCCCTTTACCCGACAGAACTTGGGTGAGGGAATGGCATGCTGGAGGAAGCACTCACGCATCCTGAACTTATTGGTGACCACCTCGGAATAGCTGTCATCGTTGCCTGGTAGCTGCATGTGCGTTGCCACATAGTTGACGGTTAGCACGGCAACATCGGAGGCGATGGTGACAATACCATCGATGCCGATACGCTGACACTCTCTGAGTATCGCTTCCTTGTCGATGGTAGAAATATCATAGAAGTAATCGGCCACATCTGCACATACAGCTCCCTCTCTCCAAGCAAAACAGTGCACCTCGATGCCCATCTCCTTGGCTTTCTTGACTACAGGAAGTTGTAGGTAGCTGGCTCCAATAACTGCGAGTTTTTTCATCGTATCATAATTTGTACACAAAGGTAGTTAAAAAACGAAACATAATAGTAAATAGTGTGTATTAATTTCTACTATTTAAGAATTATTAGTACCTTTGCAGCCGTCATAAAAACACTAAGAATGCTATCACTGATTATCTGTTCACAAAAGCCTGTCCTCAGCACCGAACTGTCTCGTAACATCGAGGAGACAGTGGGTGTGGATTATGAAATCATCCATATCGACAACTCCCAGCATCAGTATTCCATCTTTCAGGCATATAACAAAGGTGTAGAACTGGCTCATGGAGAATACCTGTGTTTCATGCATGAGGATGTGGTGTACCATAATAAGGATTGGGGACGTGCCATAGAACAGCATCTGTCGCAGCCCTTTGTCGGGGCGTTGGGTGTTGCAGGTGGTTGTGTGATACCCCGTGAACTGGACTGGCGCTTCTTGGATTATCAGTATGCCTATCTTATTCAGGGTGCTTATTCTGAAGAAGAACCTCCACGATACTATGTATCGTCAAAGCCCAAGCGTCCTAAGTTGCCATCACTGACGGCAGTGGCAGCTATCGATGGTGTGTGGATATGCACCCGAAAGGAGTTATTCTCGAAGATTCATTTTGACGACACTACCTTCCATGACTTTCATCTGTACGACTCTGACATCTGCATGCAAATCAACATGTTGGGACTGGGCATCTTTGTTACCTACGATGTGCTGTTGGAACATAAGTCGATGGGTACTTTCTCTGATGAATATCGTGCCAATCTGGACATCTTCCATCAGAAGTGGAAGAAGCAGTTGCCAATGGTTCGAGGTATGATGATGACGACAGAAGACGTTGAAGAAGCTACAGCGCATGCAAAGTCATATTTTGAGGGACGCATGACAGATGATAAGGTAAAGATAGAGCTGCGTCACATTCTCAGTCATCACCGAGGCAATTCGCGTAAGTTGACCAAGCAAGAGAAGAAGCGTATTGACAAGTCGGCCTATCGCTGTCGTCGTGCCAATCTGAAGAACAGCGATGTGTCTACTTCTGAGGCGTGGTCAAGCGTCAAGGACTATGTGCGCTCGCCGTATGCCACCAAGCGCGGTCGATTGCTCTCTAAGTTCTTGTGGTATAAAGTGATACGCCACAAACACTAAAAGAACTTACTCAAGAATCCCATATTCTCTCTGTGGCGCAGGAATCCGAAGAGGTTCTTGCCTACCTCATAGCATATCATATCCAGCGTGCTGCCATTGCAGAGTGCGGGATATTCGTTGCGCAATTGCTGGCGCTCTCCTTCTGTCATGTCAGCCTTGCGCAGACGCTTAGAGAGGCGTCCTTTCAGACAACGCTGTTCAAGAGCTGTCAGATCGCAGAGTGAGGCAATATATGCAATGGTCTTCATCTCGTCATTCCATCGCTTGGCCACATCTTTCTTAGCATGTTCTGTCACCTTACGCTGGTGCTGACGAAAGCGGCTCAGCATGTCATGTACCTCAATGACGCTACCTGCAGCACAGACACTGCCCCAGAAGTGCCAGTCGCCACAATAGCGGAACTGGCGATAGTCGTTGTTTGCCTTATCGTAGACATCACGACGGAACACCACCATCGAGGCGTTGTAGATGTAGTTGAAGATGAGCAGATGGCGCAGGAAAGTCTTGCTGTCGTCGATAGTTACCTGTCCTGGCTGTGCCGGATTCTTGGCATTCTGCTCTGACAGCAGTCGGCCTTCACCATCGATGAGCCGTGAGTGACAGAATGCCACGCTGGCATCAGGATGCTGTTCCAACTGGCCCACCAGTGCCTCCAACAGTTGAGGTTCTGCCACGTCGTCACTCTCAGCTATCCAGATGTATTTACCTTGGGAAAGGCTGATGCCACGCTCCCACTGAATAAAGGTGTTGCCCGTATTCTGTTCGTTGACAATGATATGAGCCACATGCGGATTGCTGCGGTACTGCTCGATGACCTCTACGCTGTTATCTGGCGAGCGGTCATCAAGAATGATGACCTCAAAATCCTGATAGGTCTGGTTCAGTACGCTGTCGATGCGCTCCTTCAGATAGGGCGCATGGTTATAGTTGGGAATGATGACGCTTACGGTAGGAGTCATGGAGTATTATATTATAGGTGTATCACTTCGTCGAACAAGCGACCGGCATGGTCGAAGAGGAACTGGTGTTTGTATTCGTTGGCATGAGTTAAAAGGGATGTCTGCAAGGTGTTGTCGGTAAGCACCTGATGCAAACTCTCTGCCAGCTTTGCTGCATCGCCAACAGGGGTGAGCAGTCCGGCACGTCCTTGGTCGAGAATCTCACGAGGACCAGTGGGACAGTCGGTAGCCACAATGAGCTTGCCCATGATGAGCGACTCTATCATGACGGTGGGCAGACCTTCAAACTTGGCACTGTGGGCAATAGCCTTGGCATGAGCTATCCATGGATATGGATTGCTGCTGAAGCCTAAGAATACCACACTGTCGGCAATGCCCAGACGCTCTGCCAGTTGGCGTAACAGTTGTTCGTCACGTCCCTTGCCCAGCAGGTAGAGTTTCTCTTCGTGGTGGTATTCGTTGCGTAACAGCTGGTAGGCACGAATCAGTGTTGACAGGTCTTTCTGCGACTCTTCCAAACGCTCGATGGCTAAAATGTAGCTGTCGTTGATGCGTGGATCGTCGACAGGCTCACTGGCACGCTGCTGCAATAGTTGCTCGTCTTTGGCATTATAGATAAGGCGCCAACGACCTTCCAACCACGGGAATATTTCCTTGCCCTCGTCGAGCATGGCTTGTGAGATGGTGACGATGCGGTCATAGTAGCGCAGGTGGTTGCCGATGCGCTGTGTGCGTCGTCTGTTTTGCTCCATCAGTTGTTTGAAACTGAAATGGAACCACGCCACCTTCCACGTCTTGACGCTCTTCAGATAGGCATAGTGACAACAGTCGAAGTCGATGACGACGTCGTGCTGAGCAGCCAGTTGGCGCAACTTACGACCTGTCATCATGCGACGAATAGGAGAAAGCAGTGCCTCGTCGTACACCTTAATATAAAAAGGTAGTCGCTGGGTAATCTTTTGTTGGCGCCAGCGTGTCAGCATAGGCTGATCGACGAGATATACCACCTGCACCTGTTCAGGTATCTGTTTCCGAAAAACCTCCAGTTCGCCCATGTGGATGCTGATGGCCAGCGTGATGCGATAGTCTTCGCGCTGCGCCAGAAAACGCAGATAGTCAACCAGCACGGCATCGATGCCTCCATCCAGGAAACGGCTTAGCAGAAACAGTATTTTCGTCATGTTTTTCTAGTTTTGTCTGCAAATTTACGAAATAATTTTCAATTATCAATTGTCAATTGTCAATTATTTCGTACCTTTGCATCGGCGATATGAAAAGACGACTAAACAAATTGCTGGCTTACTGCTGCTTTGCCCTGATTTGGGTGACGTCCATTTTTCCTATGTGGGTACATTATATCTTCTCTGATATCACGTACCTTATCTTATATCGTATCGCTGGCTATCGCACTAAAATTGTACGCCAGAATATCCAGAGTGCCTTCCCTGAAAAGACTCCAGAGGAGTTGTTGCGCATTGAGCGTGAGTTCTACCACTGGTTCTGCGACTACCTGGTAGAGACCATCAAACTAATGACCATCAGCGAGAAGGAGATGCGTCGCCGTATGGTGTTTAAGGGCACTGAGGCTATTGAGAAACTATGGAGCGAGGGCGTTTCGTGTGGTGTTATGTTAGGTCACTACTGTAATTGGGAGTGGGTCAGCACTCTGCCATTGGCAATGTCTGAAAAGGGTATCTGTGCGGAGCTGTATCACCCCATCGAGAACCCTGACTTCGACCGTCTCTTCCTCTATATCCGCCAGCGCTTTGGCAGTGTCTGTATTCCTATGGAGGAGACGCTGCGCCATATTGTAAAGTACCAGCGTGAAGGTAAGCCATTGGTGATTGGCTATATTGCCGACCAGAAACCCAACTGGCGTAACATCCACCTGTGGGTACCGTTCCTCAACCACCTGACGCCAGTCTTTACGGGTTCAGAGCGTATCATCAAGCGCACCAAGCAGGCCTTCTTCTATGGTGATGTTCGTCGCGTAAAGCGTGGCTACTATGAGTGTGAGTTCAAGCTGATAGAACCTCATTCAGAGAACATCTCCGACTACGAACTGACAGAGCGCTATATGCAGGAACTTGAGCGCACCATCCGTCGCGATCCTGCCCTATGGCTATGGAGCCATGACCGCTGGTCGCGTACCAAGGAGGAGTTTGATATCCGTTGGTATGTCAAGGATGGCAAGGTCTATGAGAAGGTTACAGAGGAAGAGTACGCCAAGATGATGGGGTGGCGTAGCTATTGGCACCATTAACGTTGAACGTTGAACGGTTAATGGTTATTGTTTCTTGTTTCTTTCTTCAATGAGTTTCGCCACTACAGCAAACTGGTAGTGGGCATCGAGCAGTGCCTGGATGAGGCCAGCTTTACCATCGAAGATTCCACCTTTTATTATATATGACTTGACAAAGCGGAACAGGGGGCGCAGCAACATAGCTTCAATGCCCCACGTCTTATGTCTGCGACGAGGCACCTCGTTGGTTGAGTAGGTATCATGCTTGCGCAGAATGTCGCTCACAGAGTCGTTGGCCAGATGTTCAAAGGCCAGCTCCTTCCTGTTGGCAGGAATCTTCTCAATGCGTCCGTCAATTTCTGGTGCACAGTGTATCACTGGTGGCCAGTGGGTCTTATCCTTACGGAAGAAACGGAGGATATAGTCAGGATAGTGACTGCGCATAAACTGTCCCATGAAGTAGTTCTTGCGGGGGATAGATAGACCATCAGGACAGTCAGCCTCACTGATGCGCTGATACAGGTAGTCGTGCAACTCCTTAGTCACTATCTCGTCGGCATCCACCACCAGCACCCATTCGTGCTGAGCCTCGTGGATGGCATATTCGCGAGCAGGCTCCACGATGTTGTAGGCCTTGCGTTCAAAGGTGATCATCTTACAGCCATAACGTTGAGCAATGGCCAGCGTTTGGTCTGTCGACTCCATGTCGCATACCACAATCTCGTCAAAGTCCTTCACCGCCTCCAGTACTCGTTCCAGATGCAGTTCCGCATTGTAGGTATTGATCACTACCGATATCTTCCCGTTCATGTTTGCAAAATTAAGCATTATCCTTTAAAGTACCAAAAATATACAGGTCTTTTTACTACATCCCTCATGAAAACTTGGATAGTTCAAGAAAAGTACGTATCTTTGCATAAAATATTGACAAAACAATGGTAAACAAGGAACTAAGAGAGCGCATCATTGCATTGGTACATCAGGAGGTAGTACCTGCCATCGGTTGTACGGAACCGATGTGTGTGGCATTGTGTACAGCGAAAGCTACTGAGAAGTTAGGTTGCCGACCAGAAAGAATCGAAGCATTGTTAAGTGCGAATATCCTGAAAAATGCGATGGGTGTTGGCATACCTGGAACGGGTATGATAGGATTGCCTATCGCTATTGCCCTCGGTGCACTCATCGGTAAGAGTTCATACCAGTTGGAGGTGCTCAAGGACTTGACACCCGAGGCACTCGAAGAAGGGAAACAGTATTTGGCTGAGAATCGTATCTCCATCAAACAGAAGGCCGATATCTGTGAGAAACTGTATGTGGAGGTGATTTGTACCGCTGGTGACAAGAAGGCCTCAGCCATCATTGCGGGTAACCATACGCATTTTGTTTCTAGTGAATCCAGTTGCTCTAGAGAATCCAGATGTTCTAGAGAATCCAGATGTTCTAGAGAATCTAACGATCCTGAAGAAGTTCAGCTGAACCTTAAGCTGGTTTACGACTTCGCCACTACGGCTCCGCTCGATGAGCTTCGCTTCATCTTGGAAGCTCGTACCTATAATATGAATGCGGCTCGCGAAGCACTGAAGGGTAACTATGGCCATAACCTCGGCAAGACGATTGACCGTCCGCTATCGAAGGGTATCTTCGGCAATAGCATCTACTGTCATATCATTTCGCATACGGCCTCGGCTTGCGACGCCCGTATGGGTGGTGCCATGATTCCCGTAATGTCAAACAGTGGCAGTGGTAATCAGGGTATCTGTGCTACCAACCCTGTCTGCGTCTATGCTCAGGAGAATGAAAACACGGAGGAGGAACTGATTCGCGCCTTGATGCTTAGTCACCTGACTGCTATCTATATCAAACAGTCACTGGGTACGCTGTCGGCACTCTGCGGCTGTGTAGTGGCCAGCATTGGTAGCAGTTGTGGTATTACCTATCTGATGGGAGGTGACTACGAACGAATCTGCTATTCGGTGAAGAATATGATTGCCAATCTGACGGGAATGATTTGTGACGGTGCCAAGCCTGCCTGTTCCCTCAAGATTACCTCAGGGGTCTCCACCGCCCTACTCTCAGCGCTACTGGCCATGGAAGGGAAGTGTGTCAGCTCGTCTGAGGGAATTGTTGACAACAATGTAGACAAGAGCATCCACAACCTAACCAGCATTGGTGCAGATGCGATGTGTAAGACGGACGATATGGTACTTAATATCATGACATCAAAAGACTGATAAAAAAAGGCTGGCAGATATTTGGAATTATAAAGTTTTTTGTTTAATTTTGCAAACAAAATAGACCTAAAACTATGAAGAAAAAGATTCTCATAATATTTGCTTTAGTCCTTTGCTGCGCTATGATGGCAATAGCAGAGGATAGCCAGAAGACCAATCCTACTCCTGATTATAAGTCATCGCCAGAGTATATATCTTTGCGCAATGCCATGCACCGTGCCTTCAACGATGGTGACTCGGCACACTTTTCTACGGCCGTACGCCAATTGGAGAAGTATCTGCTGAAGCAGAATGACCTGCATGCCTATTATACCCAGCGTTGCAATGAGATAGTCTTTGAGCTGAATCGTCAGAACATCTATGAGGCCTATATGCTGGCTATCAAACTGTCGCATGAGCTAACTGAACGCAAACTCGACAAAGAGATGTATATGGCCATCAACATGATGGGACATATCTACCATTTCAGTGGCAACAATGCCAGTGCTAAGCGTTGTTTCTGGGAAGTGATACGCAGGATGGAACAGGAAGGCTATCTGGAGAGCATTCCTCCTATCTATATGAATCTGGTGAATATCGTTATCGATGAGGATCCTGATGAGGCCCTACGCCTCATCGAACAGGCTGCGTCGGTTGCCCGTGAAAGCTCACCAGAGCGTGAATTCGATATTGAGACGCGTCGCACGCTGGCCTACTACCGCATGGGTGATATGGAACGCTTCAACAAGGGCTACCAAGACTATTTGAAAGGTGAAGCGCAGGGACTGTCATCCGTTCATGGCCGTTCACTTGTGGTCTACCACCTTGTTCAGCAAGGAAAGATTGACGAGGCTATCAAACTGGCTAACGAGACACTCGACGACCGTTATTCTACCATGGCCGAAATCTATGCCTCTGCAGGTCGATGGAAAGAAGCCTTCGAGGTCCAGAAAAAGGATATGGCAGAGACCGACTCCATCAACAGCCTGCTGCTTGGCAGCTCGCTGCAAGGTATCCAAAATGAGGTTCAGCGATATGAGGCTGAGCGCATCGAAGCCCGTCGTCACCTCTATGCCGTTGTAGCTATTGCTATCCTACTCTTGCTGCTGGTTTTTGCACTAGTCTATATCGTTCAGACGCGCCATCGCCATCTCCGTGAGATGCGCAAGGCCTATCAGCGCGCTATCGAGTCTGACAAGATGAAGACCGTCTTCATCCAGAATGTCAGCCACGAGGTGCGCACGCCACTCAACGTGATCAGTGGCTTCGCACAGGTCATGGCTGATCCCAGTAGGACGATTACTACCGACGAGTATCGTTACATGTCTGACATGGTGGTTCATAACAGCAACCGCATCACGCTGATGCTTGACGAGGTGCTGCTGCTATCATCCCATGAGTCAGCAGCCGACGAGGATGCCGTTCCTCTCTGCTGCAATGAGTTTTTGCGGAAGATAGTGAACGAGTTCCATCTTGGCGACGAGAAAAACCAGCATATCCAGCTGAATTTCAAGACGGAGCTGAGTGACGATCAGATTGTCAATATCCACATCCGTGGTATGCGCCTCATTGTGCTCCAACTGCTTGACAATGCAGTGAAGAACACTACTAATGGTACCGTTACGCTTAAGGTCTCTGTAGCAAATTCACAACTACTGGTGGCTGTAGAAGATACAGGTATAGGTGTACCTGATGATGAGATCGACCACATCTTTGAACGTTTCGTTAAGCTGGATCCCTTCAAAGAAGGTCTGGGCATCGGACTTCCTTTCAGCCGTACCATGGCTCAGCGCTTTGGTGGCAATGTCTATCTCGACCAGACATACCTAGGACCAGGCGCCCGCTTTGTCCTCGTCCTTCCACTATTAAAGCAGCAATGAACAATTGCTGCTTTAATATGATATTGAAAAAAATAAGATGTATTACTTCGGCTGTTTGCCAATATAGGCAAGGATACCACCATCGACATATAGGACATGGCCGTTGACGGCATCTGAGGCATGAGAAGCGAGGAACACGGCAGGACCACCTAGTTCTTCTGGGTCGAGCCAGCGACCAGCAGGCGTCTTGGCACAAATGAACGAGTCAAATGGATGACGGCTACCATCAGCCTGACGCTCACGGAGCGGAGCAGTCTGTGGTGTAGCGATATAACCTGGGCCAATGGCATTGCACTGGATATTATACCCACCATATTCTGAGCAGATATTGCGCGTCAGCATCTTCAGACCACCCTTGGCGGCAGCATAGGCGCTGACAGTCTCACGACCCAACTCAGACATCATAGAGCAGATATTGATAATCTTACCCTCGCGACGCTCTATCATCTCTGGAATAACAGCCTTTGTCATAATAAACGGACCCACAAGGTCGATGTCGATGACCTGCTGGAACTCTGCGCGTGACATCTCGTGCATAGGGATGCGCTTGATGATGCCGGCATTGTTGACGAGGATGTCGATATGGCCCAACTCACGACGGATGTCAGCCACCATCTTTTGCACGTCATCCTCGTTGGTGACGTCACACAGATAGCCATGGGCCTTGATGCCCTTAGCCTCATAGTCAGCCAACGCCTTGTCCATGTGTTCCTGTCCGCGACAGTTGAAAGCGATTTCTGCACCAGCCTTAGCCAGCGCTTCAGCAATAGCAAAGCCAATACCATAGGCAGCACCCGTAACCAGCGCCACCTTACCTTCTAATGAAAAAAGATTCTGCATAGTACAATTGTTTTTAATAGTTTATTTGCTGCAAAGGTAATCATTATTTATGAAAAAAGAGTGGACCAAGCCACTCTTTTTTCCGTAAACGTTGTCCAAGGCGGATTCGAACCACCACAAACAGAACCAAAACCTGTTGTGCTACCATTACACCATTGGACAATCCTGCTTTAAGCGGGTGACAAGGATGGTGCAAACCGAGAGCAGAAAGCTCGCTTTTTGCCGAGGTGAAGCCCATCCTCGCAGTCGAATTTAAAAATTCGGCTGCAAAATTACGAAATATTTGGCATATCGCCAAATATTTCGCAACCTTTTATTATTTAACTATCAGCAGATAGTAATTTTTCTTACCCTTCTGTGCCAGCAGATACTTGCCGTCGATGAGGTCTTCGGCAGTAACAGGACGGTTCTGGTCGGTCAGCTTCTCCTTGTTCAGCGAGACGCCACCACCCTGCACCATCTTGCGCATCTCACCCTTTGAAGGGAAGACGGGGGCAACGGTAGTGAACAGCTCGATAGCGGGCTGACCCAGCTGGTCCTTGCTGATCTCAAACTGGGGAACACCATCGAAGACATCGAGGAAGGTCTGCTCGTCGAGCTTCTCCAATCCCTCCTTGGTAGACTTGCCAAAGAGCAGATTGCTAGCCTCGATAGCGGCATCAAGAGCCTCCTGAGAGTGTACCATGATGGTAACTTCCTCAGCCAGACGCTTCTGCAGCACGCGACGACCAGGATCCTGCTTGTGCTCCTCAACGAGGGCATCGATAACATCCTTCTCCAGTGAGGTGAAGATCTTGATATAGCGCTCGGCATCGTCGTCAGAGACGTTGAGCCAGAACTGGTAGAACTTATAAGGTGTGGTACGAGCAGGATCGAGCCAGATGTTACCCGACTCGGTCTTACCGAACTTCTTACCGTCGCTCTTGGTAATCAGCGGACAGGTCAGCGCGAAGGTTTCTACCTCGTTGCCCAGCGTGCGACGGATGAGCTCTGTACCAGTAGTCATGTTACCCCACTGGTCGTTACCACCCAACTGCAGCTTCACACCATAGTGCTGGTAGAGATACAGGAAGTCGTAGCCCTGCAACAGCTGATAGGTGAACTCAGTGAATGACAGGCCATCGCGAGCGGTACCGTTCAAGCGCTGCTGAACAGACTCCTTGGCCATCATGTAGTTGACAGTGATGTGCTTACCTACCTCACGAGCAAAGTCGAGGAAGGTGAAATCCTTCATCCAGTCGTAGTTGTTGACCATCAGGGCAGCATTAGCATCCTTAGACTCAAAGTCCAAGAACTTAGCCACCTGAGCCTTGATGCACTCCTGGTTGTGACGCAACGTCTCGTCGTTCAGCAGGTTGCGCTCCTGTGACTTACCTGAGGGGTCGCCAATCATACCTGTTGCACCACCCACGAGGATAACGGGACGGTGCCCACAGCGCTGCAAGTGGCGCAGCATCATGATGCCACAGAGGTGACCAATGTGCAGTGAGTCTGCCGTAGGGTCGGTACCCAGATAGGCTGTCACCATCTCCTTCTGGAGCAGTTCTTCCGTGCCAGGCATCATCTGTGCCAGCATACCGCGCCAGCGTAGTTCTTCTACAAAATTCTTCATATCTTATTATCGTTTAATGCTTTTGAGGGTGCAAAGGTACGAATAAGTGAGCACAATACAAAGCAAAAATTTCTTTTTTTTGCTTTTATTGTCGAACGAAAGTACTTTCGACGTAGTCAAAGTACTACTTTTTTCTTATATGACCAAAAATCTCATAGAAAAAGGTGCTCACTGGAGCACCTTTCTACCGTTTTTCACTACGAGGCCAGCATAGCTGTCATTGACTTCATAGCCCTGTAGGCTATAGGCCTTATCTGCGTGCCGGTCTTTTTTTTTATTTTTTATACCTGTATTGGTCGGAAGTGGCTGATAACTAATGGAGAAGTTGTCAAAACAGCACCAACTCTCCTCCTGGTGTCCACTCAGTTTCAGACCAAAACGCAGGGTGGTCTTCGTCTGCTGAGTATATACTATCTCGTTCTGATAACAGCCCTCGGCGAAGCGCAAATCGGCAGCGTGCATACTGTTAGGATAACCATTCAGATTGTCTACCCATCCATATTGCGAAGCTTCTGGCCACTCTTCTGAGAACAGAGACTTCACTTTTACCTGCTGACTATTGACATAGAAACTGGCCTGGACATTCTCCGTACCCGACTGATAGGCAGTACCACCATCGTTAGCTCCCACTCGGAACAAGGCATTACACTTTACGGTATAGACACCAGGCTTCATGTTGGCCAACGTCTGATACATATCAAAATCCTTATTAAACTCCTCGCCACAGCCAGAGCGGTAGGTCGGAGCGCCTCTCCACCCAGTGTTCTTTGAGAAGTCGTAGTTAGCTATCAAGAGAGTCATATCAAGCGACGCTCCCTCACGGGGCTGTGCTTCGTCAGCCTTAAGATAGTTTGTCACAGCAGTCTGTAGCGTGTTTAGGGCACTATTAACTGCTACCGTTGTCGTTGCCTCAGAGAGTGACTTGCAGCTATTGTCTATTACAGAATTAAGAGTGGTGAGCGCTGATGAAGAAACACTAACAGCAACATTCTTCTCTGCATTGCTCTTCCACAACTGGAATTCCTCGCAGAGGGGCACGATGGCATCAATGGCTGCTAGCATGTTCTCAACCTCACTGAGCACGGCTGCTTTTTCACTATCAGCCAAGTCGGCAATATTTGCTTGAGCAATCAGTTCGTTAGCCTTCTGCACAAAGGCTGTTGGTAGCAGGCTGTTGACAGAAAGGCCCGTCAGCCGAGCCACAGCCTCGCTGAGTTGGCGATTCAATATGTCACTCGCCCCCTGCTTCTGAATAGTCATACAGTCCATATTGGGCATCCAGCTATTCTCATTATAGAGTTGTATGCGATTAGAGCCGGCCTGTAATGTAAGGGTCAGCTCATACTCCTGGAAGTCATTCCATCCTGGTGTTTTCACACTGATAGCACCTGCTAACTCACCATTGACCTCAACAGAGAACGAGCGAGACCGAACCACATAGTTACCAGCCTCAGCTACATAGACATCTTTCCATTCCAGGTAGTTGCTGCGGCGATTGCCCAACCAGCCAGCAAACTGACGTCCACTGGCAGCATCTGACGACTGATAGATAGCAGTACCCACTGCCTCATTGTTCGACACCTCCTGGTAGTCGCCAAGATAAGCGGTCTCAGCCTCATAGATATAACGCTGCAGGCGCTGCTCGGCATTCAGCGTATAGATACGAGTGCCGTGAGCAGGAACGAGTACAGACAAAGCGTTCGTCATGCTGCCCAAGTCCTGATGCTCAAAGACATCGCGTACAGCCACCTGACCCGCTAAATCCAACTCGCTGAAGCTGACACACATCTGTACAGGCTTGTCAGAAGGATTATAGAGTGCTACGGCACGCGTCGTACCATGCAGATTCAGAATGTCTTTCACCAGCACATAAGTGTCACCAATATGCTGCACCACGTAAGCCTGCAAGCACAGAGGATCTTGGTTCAGGGCGATGAGTTCCTTGTTCTTGAGCAACTCCAAAGCTCTTTCGTTGATGGTTGCCATGTTACAGCCAATCAGTAACGGACTAGCCATGATGCACCACATTCCGAAATGGGTCTTGTCTTCTTCGGCAGTCATGGAACGACCCACCTCCAACATATCCATGTCATTGTAGCAGCCATCATAGCAGTAGGCTGACATATACAGGTTCTCGTTCAGAATACCCTTCACCGACTCCCAACCATCGTAGATGTCGCCCGTAGTGCGCCATGAGGTCGACACGTCGTGACACCATGTACCAGGATAGGCCCAGCGACACAGATTATAACGCACATCACGTCCTGTATTCAGGATAGCATCATGGATACGAGTGTATTGCTCCTGCTCGTTTAGTCCTAAATGGATACCACCACAATAATCCACCTTGATGAAGTCGAATTCACAATCCTTAAAATAATAGTCAGCATCAACCTGCTCATAGCCATACATGCCGACATTGGTATTCTTCACATCACCATTGCTAATGCTACCACAAGTGCAGTCGCCCGCATCACTATAGATACCAGCTTTCAGACCCTTGGAGTGGATATAGTCGCTCACCACCTTCAAGCCATTGGGGAAGCGCTCAGGATGGATACATACCTTACCCTCAGGAGTGCGTCCATACTGGAATCCATCATCGATATTGATGTATTCGTAACCAGCATCCTTCAGTCCCTGGCTAACCATCGCGTCAGCCTGTCCTTTGATAATGTCTTCGGAAATGTGTACAGAGAAAGTGTTCCATGAACTCCAACCCATTGTGGGACCTTTCTCACTGCCTGCTGAGGCACTCATAGAGATAGCCACAGCAAAAAAGAATAATAGAATTTGTCTCATTGTTACAGTTAATTATTATAGTTGTATTGTTTTGCGACTGCAAAGTTAGACAAATTCTATCCCACTCCAATAACATCTATGGAATGTATAAGCTAATTCTTATCCATCAGGGAATGCTATCATCAGATTTTCAGACATTTAGCGCATCATCTAGGTAAGATATGTATAAAGCATATCAAAAAAGTATTACAAGAAAGATCAGGTCACGGTACGGGATCGTAGCCAGAGCCGCCCCAGGGATTGCAGCGCAGGATACGCCAAATGGCCAGATAGAGTCCCTTGAAAGGGCCGTGCTTGATAATAGCCTGACGTGCATACTCACTACAAGTGGGAGTGAAGCGACAGGAAGGAGGAGTCAATGGCGAGATAGACGTCTGGTAGAAACGGATAGGTAATATCAATAGCATTACCAGAAAGCGACAGATATAATGCCACAGCGTTTTCATAGCTTTTCCTCTAAACGCTTGACGATACCAGCTACACGTTCCTCGACATCCTGTGTAGATAGCATACTATCGGATAGCCAGACGAAGGCAACAAGTAACTGCTTGTCGGAGGCAACAGCTTCGACAAGCAGTGATTTATGACGTCGCCAAGCCTCACGAACCTGGCGCTTGACGCGATTACGGTCGACAGCATGATGGAAATGCTTCTTAGGTACACTAATCAGCATCTGAAGAGGAACCTCGTGGTCGTTGCGCTCACGCAACTTATACACTGCACGTAGCGGGAAGGCCGCTACAGAATGGCTACTGCCTCCTGCAAAGAGGTCGTCGATGAGTCGCTGACTCACCATGCGCTCACGCTTACGGAATGTCAGAGTCATCATGCTAAAATATAAAAAGGTGATACTAGTCTTGTGTCTCCAAGAGATAATGCTGCAGGGCACCCGTCATTGAAGGATACTTCTCTGAAGGAGCCTCAATGTCAAGACGCAAGCCAGCATCCTTGGCAGCCTGAGCAGTAGTCGGACCAAATGTTGCAATAGCAATCTCACCCTGCTTGAAGTTGGGGAAATTCTTGGTCAGCGACTCGATACCTGAAGGACTGAAGAAGATCAGCATGTCATAGTCGAAGCTCTTTACCTCCTCAGGGGTAAAGTCGTTGCTAACGGTACGATACATCACACACTCCTGATGGTTCAGTTTCTTAGAGTCAAGCAGTTTAGCAACGCTATCGTTATGAACGTCGCTCATAGGTACCAAGTACTTCTCGGTCTTATGCTTCACCATGGTGGGCAACAGATCGTCCATCTTACCAGTGGTACCAAAGAACACCTTGCGTTTGCGGTATTGTACATACTTCTGGATATACAGCGAAATAGTCTCCGTCACACAGAAATACTTCATATCCTCAGGGATAGCGACACGCAACTCCTTAGCCAAGGTAAAGAAGTGATCAATGGCATGACGAGAGGTAAACACAATGGCAGTATAGTCCAAGATGTTTATCTTCTGGGCACGGAAGTCCTTAGCAGTGATTCCCTCAACCTTGATAAACGGACGGAACACAAGTTCTACATCGAACTTGGAAGCGATATCGTAGTAGGGTGACTTCTCACTAGACGGTTTAGGTTGCGAAACCAAAATCTTTTTTATCATTGATGTCCTAAAAATTTATTTTCAAACTGTTTGCTGTGATATCTAGAACTCCCCACAGTGCCAACAAAGGCACTATTTCGAGCGCACAAAGGTACAAAATTATTTGCAGACTAACGACATTTTGTCGAAAAAAGATGATATAACACTTATAAAACGTCATCAATTTAACGAAAATAAGCACTATTGCAAAATATATTTCTACTTTTCCGATGGACATATCGAAGTATGGACCCATCACGATAGCAGGAAATGAAATGAGACCTTCCACAGCGACAACGAATAGTAGAGACTTTATCCATTGTAAGTTTCTTTTACCATCAAAGAACACATTATTAACCAATGTGTACAATCCCATCTTGACCAGGAAATAGAGCAGGAAGATGGCCCAGAATATCAGAATGAGATAATACTGCGAACTCAACACATAGGCATCGCCCTTGTAGTGGAGCGAATAAAAATAATATAATGTGGAGAACAAGAGGCTCGTCAGAAAAACGATATACACCTGAAAACGCGCCTCAGTAGCCGTCTCAGTCATCGTCGTCGCCCCCTCACGCGGCATTGAGAAGAAGTTCTTGACCTGACGTGTGAAGAAACCACGAATAGTAGAGTAAGAAATAACTGCCAAGACAAAGAACACCAACAAGAGCGACGTAATGACATCGTCGCCACGCACACTGTAGGGAATAGGGTCGCCCATAGCCCCATAGCGACCACCCTCCAATTCAGGGTGAAAGAGGGAGTCTTTAGAAAAGAATCCCTCCTTATAATACTGGGGCAGGTCGACCTGTGTCTCCTCCACCGGCATCTCAATCAATGATATGCTGTCTGACGGTGTCAATGCTTACAATGCAAATGCCTTCTTGATATCCTCTACTCTATCCAGCTTCTCCCAGGTAAACAGTTCGACATCGATGGTCTTTGTCTCGTGGTAGCGACTGGTAAAGGTTTTCTTCACCACCTCCGACTGACGACCCATGTGACCGTAGGCTGCCGTCTCCAGATACATGGGCTGACGCAGCTTCAGTGAACGTTCGATGGCCTTAGGACGCAGATCGAAGAGTTGCTCAATCTTCTTAGCAATC
Organism: uncultured Prevotellaceae bacterium; assembly: GCA_900314985.1. Classification (GTDB taxonomy): domain Bacteria; phylum Bacteroidota; class Bacteroidia; order Bacteroidales; family Bacteroidaceae; genus Prevotella. The sequence continues at coordinate 143,948 of OMXL01000001.1, forward strand.
TCACCATCCGTCATATTGACGTGTGAGCGACCATAGGTATTGACGTAGATATTCATAGGCTTAGCCACACCAATGGCATAGCTAATCTGTACCAACATCTCGTCAGCAACACCTGCTGCTACCATATTCTTGGCGATATGACGAGCAGCGTACGCAGCACTGCGGTCTACCTTGCTGGAGTCCTTGCCAGAGAATGCACCGCCACCATGAGCACCTTTACCGCCATAGGTATCAACGATAATCTTACGGCCTGTAAGACCAGTATCACCGTGAGGTCCGCCAATAACGAACTTACCCGTGGGGTTAACGAAATATTTGATGTCGTCACCAAAGAGCGACAGCACCTTCTCTGAGTTAATCTTTGCCTTGACACGTGGTATCAGGATGTTGATGACATCCTCACGAATCTTAGCCAGCATGCGCTCGTCGTCGCTATCAAACTCGTCGTGCTGGGTAGACACAACAATAGTATCAATGCGTTCAGGAATACCTGCATCGCTGTATTGAATCGTCACCTGACTCTTAGAGTCCGGACGCAGATAGGTCATTACCTTGCCCTCTTTACGGATCTCAGCCAAGGTACGCATGATGAGGTGTGCCAAGTCGAGCGAGACAGGCATCAGCGACTCTGTCTCGTTAGTAGCATAGCCGAACATCATACCCTGGTCGCCAGCACCCTGTTCGTCTTCATCACCGTTGTCCACGCCGCGATTGATATCCTCACTCTGCTCGTGGATGGCAGTAAGAATACCGCAGGAGTCACCATCGAACTGATATTCTGCCTTGGTATAGCCTATTCTTTTAATAGTATTACGTGCAATCGTCTGCAGGTCGATATACACATCACTGCGTACCTCGCCCATCAACACCACCTGTCCTGTAGTGACAAACGACTCACAAGCCACACGGGCGCGGTCGTCGTAAGCCAGGAACTGGTCGAGAATGGCGTCGCTAATCTGATCGGCCACTTTATCGGGATGGCCTTCTGATACTGATTCTGATGAAAATAAATATGACATAGCTTGAAATTTTGCTGCAAAGGTACGGACTTTTCAGCAAATGACAAAATAAAACGACCCGCTCTTTTCAGAAACGAGTCGTTTTATTGATTCTAATGGGTGAATTACTTTGTCTCTGGCAGCATGATAACCTCAACATGATTACCACTCTTCAGGAATTTATTGAGGAAGTCACGCACATTCTCAACGGTCAGTGACTCTACCATCTTCTTATAGTTGGTATGGAAGTCAACACCGAAGTCCTTATAGTTAGTGATGGTATTGATCCAGTAGCCATTCTTCTTGGCATCCACATCAAACTGCTTCAGCATGTACTCCTTGGTCTTAGCCAGCTGGTCGGCATCGATAGCCTTCTGCATATTGGCAATACCCTCGTGCAACAGGCGGACAGCAATCTCCTGCTTGTCAGGATTCATAGGACAGTAACCCTGAAGGGCTGCCTTGGCCTGGTGTGAGCTGAGGTTGAAACCACCAGCAGCACCACAAGAGTAAGCAGCGCTCTCCTCCTCACGGATGGTCTTCAGGTAGATCATAGAGAGGATCTGTCCAACAGCATCAATCTTCACCTGGTTCTCCAAAGTGTAAGGCATATCGGCATACCAGTACTCAAAAGCTGTAGCCTTGGGTGACTCAGTCTTTACCTTGAAATTGTTGACAACCTCACCCTTGGCGAGAGTCAGAATCTCCTTGAAGTCCTCAGCCTTCTGCTTGGTAGCAGGCAGCGAAGCAACATACTGCTCGATGAGTGGACGCAGAGTCTGCTCGTCGAAGTTACCTACGAAGACAAAGGTGAACTGGCCAGCATTCTTAAAGCGATCCTTAGCAATCTCTAAGATGCGGTCGTAGTTAATGTTCTTCAAATCCTCTACCTGGATATTAGCAAAACGAGGATTATGACTATACAACGTGTTGCTCAGTGAGTCACTGAAAACACTCTGTGGATCCAGACTCTTGTTCTTCAGACCCATTTCGAGTGATGTCATCAGGTTCTGGAACTGCTTCTCATCCTTATTGATAGCGGTGAAGTACAGATACTGCATCTGCATCATGGTCTCGATATCTTTTGGAGTAGAGTGAGCAGTGATATACTGACGGGTGTTACCCATTGTAGCGTCTGCGTTGACCTCCTTACCAGCAAGGGCCTTAGACAGTTCGTTGCTAGAGAAGTTACCAATACCGCTATAACCAATCACCTGGTCGAAGACCTTCAGATTAGTATAGTCTGCGGGACCATACATAGACTTACCACCCTTGGCAAAAGCCTGCATCTGAATCTCATCATCCTTGAAGTCAGTCTTCTTCAGAATCACAGTAGCGCCATTAGAGAGTTTCAGCTCCTTATAACCAAAGACCTTGTTCTCGGTCTCCTTGACAATCTTACCAGCCTTGATCTTGCTAGCGTCAACCAGAGGCTCGTCCTTGACATTATCTACATAAGCCTCTAACTTCTCAGCACGAGCAGCGGCAATAGCTGCAGCCATCTGCTGCTCAGTGGGATAAACCTTTCCTTCCTTCTCCTGAGCCCACTCCATGACAACGAGGTTACTGTCAGTAGCAGAAATCAGTTCAGGAACCATCTCGTTGACAGCAGCAACAGGAATGTTAGGAGCAATCTGCTGCATAAGAGCATAGAGCTGCTCCAATGGTGGGATTGGCTCGTTAGAGAGGAAGTGATCGCGATACTGGTCACCAAACTCAGCATTTTTGCGCTTGTCACGGTTGGTGTACTGCTTCTCCAAAGCACTCAGGTAATCGGCCTGGGCACGGGCATACTCCGTAGCAGTGAAGCCATGCTCGAGGGCACGCTTTGCCTCACGATAGAGAATCTGCAACGTCTCCATATCCTTACCCTCCTTGGGAACACCAATCAGCTCGAAGCAATCCTTGGTCTTAGAGAGCAGATACTGACCATCGTCAGCATAGGCCTGGAAGAACGGACAACTCTCCTCCTGGGTCATCTCAGCCAAACGCTGATTCATCATGCGAGCAATGGCATTGGCCACATAGCTCTGAACCAGATAACCGAGTGTACCTTTCTCCTCTTCAGTAACTGCATCATGCTTCATCATGACCATTACCTGACTCATCTGCATCTCCTTATCCTTATCGAAGATATAGATAGCCTCCTTGTTGTCAGGAACTTCCTCGGCAACAACCTTAGGAGCATTGGCATCAACCTTGATACCACTGAACAGCTCCTTAATCTTAGCTTCCATGTGGTCTACATCGACATCGCCAACTACGATGATAGCCTGATTGTCAGGACGATACCACTTATGATAGTAGGCACGCAAGGTAGCAGGCTTGAAGCTGTCAATGACAGACATCAGACCGATAGGCATGCGAAGGCCGTACTTAGAGCCAGGATACATCTTAGGCAGTGAACGGGTAATCATGCGCTGAGAAGGACCCTCACCGAGACGCCACTCGTTATGTACCACGTCACGCTCCTTGTCAATCTCGTCAGCCTCCAAAAGCAGACCGTTTGACCAGTCTTTCAGGATGAGCAGACAAGAGTCGAGAGCAGTAGCACGCTTGGTAGGCACGTCGCAAACACGGTAAACGGTCTGGTCAATGCTGGTATAGGCATTCAGGTCAGAGCCAAACTCTACGCCCAATGAACGAGTGTAGTCAATGATACTCTTTCCCTCTGGCTTTGAGGGGAAGTGCTCCGAACCATTGAAGGCCATGTGCTCCAGGAAGTGAGCCAAACCACGCTGACTCTCATCCTCCTGAATGGAACCTACGCGCTGGGCAATATAAAAGTTTGCCACATGCTCAGGATACTCATTATGGCGGATGTAATACGTCAGTCCGTTGTCCAACTTACCAATGCGTACGGCAGGATCAACGGGAATCGGTGGCATCTGCATTTCCTGAGCCACCATGACTACACTGCACACCAAGGTGAGCGCAGCCACAAACATTCTCTTTAGTTTCATCTTTTAATGTGTTAGAAATATTGGATTGTCTCAATTTTTACTTTCAGCGGGCAAAGGTAGTAATAAATATTGACTCTCACGCACGTACCTTTATATTATTATGTTTTTTTATACATCTATAGGACATAAAAAAAGTCCTTTCAGCCACTTTTCACGTAGCTGAAAGGATTTTTTAGATTAATACAGCGACAGGGTTAGTTGAAGAAGTACTTCACACCCAGCTGAATACCCCAGCACTGTCCGTAGCTATGGCTATAGTCCCAAGACTTCTTGAGGTAGTCGCCACCTTCCTTGGCAAAGCTGTAGACGGGAACACCATTCTCCACCTTTGCCTTGGTGAGCAGTTTGTACTGGCTGTTGCTCTGACCAGAGAGTGCTGGAATCTGGTTGACACCCCACTTAGAGTTCAACAGGTTACCAACATTCTGGATGTTGAGGATGAGCTGCAGCTTATGCTTGGTCTTACCCCACTTCACATCAAAGTCGTGAGCATACTTGAAATCGAAGGTATGAACCCATGGTGAACGGGCAGCGTAGGACTCAGCATATTCACCCTTGTGATTCTTCAGATAGTCATCCTGTTCCACGAAGTTCCAGAAAGCGATGCGGTCTTCGTCAGACACAAACTTGATTTCGCTATCGTCTTTAGGAATGTAGATAAGGTCTGCTGACTGGCCGTCACCATTCAGGTCGTTGCTGTAGATATAGCTCCAGCCTGAGGGAGAGTAACCGGTATAAAGCAGTGAGAAGTGCTCCTTGCCATACTTGTAGCTCACATTAGCGACAACACGGTCAGGAGTAACAAAACCTGAGTTCATAGCCCCTGCCAAGTTTGGACCGTTGATGGTATGCATATATGACCATGCTGACGAAGCGTTAGATCCTGGCATACCTGTCACCTCCTTCATTACGGTGTGGGTATAGGCAGCCATCAGGTGCAGGTCCTTGATAGGCTCTGCATTCACAGTGACGTTAGCCGTCCAACCACTACCCTCACTGGTATTGGTCAAAACACAGGCACTTGAGATATTGCTATAATAGGTATAGTCAGCCTTCTTTGGATAAATCAGACGGTTGTCGGCACCAACAAAGCGGTCCCAGTTGTCAGACTCAGAGGTCTTCAAGTTGTAGTTGTCCAGACGAACGGCATGCACGTTCTTCGTGTAGGTAAACTCACCAGTCACAGTAACGGGGAAGGGCAACGGCAACTGATAGTCAATAGCGATTGAACTCTTCCATACCTGTGGCATCTTGAAACTATTGTCAATACCTGCAGGAGTAGAGGGTATTACGCCATTGGCATTCTGGCTGTAGGGAGCACTGCCAGCTGCATAATTCTCAAACTTCTCACGGATACCATCCACGCTGGTTACAACACCACCAGCAAAGCTTGACATCAAGGTAGCATCGGTAGAGTAGATCTGGTTCTGCAACATACCAGAATACTGAGGCATATTAACGAAGAACACCAAAGGCAGACGACCTGCGAAGAGACCCGTACCACCACGAACCTTCACGGTCTTGTCATTGAAGACATCCCATGAAAAACCAATACGTGGTGAAATCTGTACGTTACCCTTTGGCCATGAACCTACGTCGACATGACGTCCACCGAAGTCTAGGTCATAGAGTGCCTGATTGAATTTCAAGTCATCAGGGTTATACTTGATATAGTCGAAGCGAATACCTGCTGTCAACTTCAGATTCTCTGTAGGATTCCACTCATCCTGTAGGTACAAGCCATACTGGTTGAAGCGAACCGTAGAGGTAGGAACTGACTCACCATCGAAACCGTAGGTCATAGCGACACCCATAGGAGCAGCTCCCGACATAAAGTCTTCCATGCTGGCATAGCGATAGTAACCTGTACCGAAAATCAGATAACTGTTATCTGCCTGCTGATGTTCGAAGCTCAGACCAGCCATCAGCTTGTGCTTGCCTAAATAATAGGTAAAGTTATCATTGACGGTGAGCACCTTATTGCGCACACGGTTACCATAGGTATACTGCTCCATACCCAGTGAGATATAGGGATTACCATCCTTCATAATATCGATGAAGGGAAAATCATCAGAATGCGAACCACGTGGGTCGTCCATATCAGAATAGGTAAAGATGAGCTGATTGGAAGCTTTGTCACTGAAACGACTGTTCAAGTCGGCAGAGACTGTCGTTACCTTATTCTTAACCTCATAGAATGAGTTATGATAGGCAATAGCATTTACAGAAGGCACCGTTGTAGAACCATAGAATCCAGAACGTGATGTACTGGGAGTCTTCCATGACGAGCTGTTAGTATGGTTGAAACGCAGAGCCAGACGATGAACCTTATTGATGTTCCAGTCCAAGCGTGCCAGATACTTATTGACTTCGATGTCACCAGGATAATTAGTAGATGAGCCGGTGTCATAGCCATACTTATTGGCAACAAAGTCAGAAATGGTCTTCAGGTCAGCGAGAGAGGTGCGAGAGATGTAAGCCTTTGTGTCACCCTTACCATCCTCAGAGGGTTTCCAGTAGGTAGGAACATTCTGAGTCTCAGTACGCTCGAAGCTAGTAAAGAAGAAAAGCTTATCCTTTACAATCGGGCCACCCAGCGTAAAACCGTAGGTCTTGCTACGAGAAGGATCGGGCTCAGAGTTCTGCACACCGTCTACACGGTTACCATGCATATTCTCGTCATTGTAGTAGAAATAGGCAGTACCCTTGAAAGTATTGGTACCAGACTTGGTAACAGCATTGATGCCACCACCGATAAAGTTGGTCTGACGTACATCATAAGGAGCCACTACCAGCTGAACTTCGTCGAGGGCCTCCATAGAGATGGGGCTACCACCACCAGGCAGGTTGGCCGTCAGACCGAAGTTATTATTCAGGTTGGCACCATCAAGCGTAAAGTTAGCAGACTTACCATTACCTCCAGCAAAGCTATTGTTACCACCATAATAAGGTGACAACTTGGCGATATCACCAATAGAGCGGCTAATGGTAGGCAGTTCCTGCAAAGTAGCATTGCGGATGTTTGTTGAGGCACCCGTTTTTTCTGCGGCAAACTTAGAAGCCTTACCACTGACAACAATCTCTTTTAGCTCGTTGGCATTCTCCGACAGCCATACAGACAGGTTGTAGGTCTCGGCCAGATCAAGGTAAATCTCCTTAAACACCCTTGATTCGTAACCGATGTAGCTAACAGTAACAGTGTATGGGCCACCGCTACGCATACCCTGAATATTGAAGCGTCCATCAACATTCGTTACGGCAGCATACTTCGTTCCAGAAGGATCGTGCACAACCTGCACAGTGGCACCTATCACATCCTCCTTTGTGTCTTGCATAGTCACCTTACCGCTAAGGGCAGAGGTCGTAACCTGCGCCATCACCGTCAACGCACACGTCAACATCATGGCGCTTAAAAATAAGATTTTTCGCATTTCTATTAATTGGTTCGTTTGATTTTTCGCTGCAAAATTAATATATTTTTTTGAAACTACACAATATTTATGCTTCTTTTTGACGCAGTCCCATACGTGCTTCAACAACATTCACGACATAGTCACCCAATTTCTCACACTCGTTGATGAGATCCATATAGATGGTACCCACTGCGTAAGTGTATTCGCGGTTGTTGACATCGTTGATATTCTGCGACTTCAACTGATTGCGGTAGTTATTGATTTCGTTCTCGATATTGAACGTGCGGTTGACGTCGAAAGCCTCCTTGCGACCGCCCATCAGACGGTTCATCTGCGAGAGCGACTGGTCTGTCAGTTCCATCATCTGGTGCAGGTGGTCATACTGCTTCTCAATGAAGTGGTCTTGCTTGCCATTATATTTGCGAGAGATAGTACGAGCCATATTAAAGCAAGCATCACCAATAGACTCCAGCTCAGAGACCTCACGGAGCATAGCACGGATCTTTGCCTTGGTCTCGTCAGACAAGTGAGCATCACTGACTGAGTTCAGGTAGTTGGCAATCTCCAGTTCCATATTGTCTGAGATACCCTCATACTTCTCAATGCGGGTATAGAGTTTATTGAACTCACCAGCCTGGTTGTCCTTTTTCTTACCATTCGAGCTTGACGACAGTGTCAGCAACTCCCTCACCATACCAAACATGCGCTGCATGCGGTTCGAGAACTGTTGTATCTCCTTCTGTGCCTCCAGCACCGAGAGTTCTGGGGTCTTCATGAAGCCAGCAGTGATGAAATGCAAACGGAAGTCCTCCTCTTCATCAACCTTCTTAGGTTTGATAACCCAGCAGACAAACTTCTCAATCTGCGGAATGAACCATATCAGGATAAAGGTATTCACCACATTGAAGCAGGTATGGAAAGCGGCAAGCACGAAACTCAACTTAGCAGAATTAGCAAGGAAGGCATGGCCACCAGCCAGTTCTTTTGACATATTGACATCATAGCCCACCAAGCCACACACCATATCAATAAAGGGACGGAACACGAAGAGTATCCAGATGACGCCAAACACATTGAAGAACATGTGAGCCAATGCTGCGCGACGAGCCTGTGTGTTTGCCGACATGGCTGCCAGATTAGAGGTGATGGTTGTACCGATATTCTCACCCATCACCAGTGCAATACCCTGATAAATGGGCAGGGCACCACTCGAGCAGAGTATCATAGTGATAGCCATCACTGCTGCCGACGACTGTACGCAGAAGGTCAACACGCCACCCAAGAACAAGAAGATGAGCGTGGTCAGGAACGAGTCTGGATCAAAGGAGGCAAAGAAATCAAGTACTGCCTGATTCTCACCCAGATGCATATTCTGACCAGTGACACGCAGAGTGGCCAACGCAAAAATCAGGAAGGCCAAACCAAAGAGGAAGTCACCAATATAACGGTATTTCTTCTGGTATATCAGGATAATACCCACAAGAAAGGCCGGATAGGCCAGGCTGCCAACGTCGAACGACATACCTGCCGACATAATCCATGCCGTCAGTGTGGTACCGATATTAGCACCCATAATAACTGAGATAGCCTGTGCCAATGTCAACAGTCCAGCATTCACAAACGACACCGTCATCACGGTGGTAGCAGTAGACGACTGTACGCTGGCCGTAACGAGCATACCCGTCAACATACCAGTGAAGCGATTGGTGGTCATGGCACCAAGGACGTGTCGCAGCTGTGGACCTGCCATTTTCTGCAAGGCTTCGCTCATTGACTTCATACCATACATCAGTAGTGCCAAGGAGCCCAGAAGCGTAAAAATAACCCAAATGGACATAAATAGAATTTTGTGTTTTTGAAATATTTCGGTGCAAATATACAAAAAAAATCGTCTTTACACAAATAGTATGCAGTTTTTTTTATACCTTTGCGAAATCAATAACGAATATTACCATGACAGAACAAAATGTAAGGATTATTTGCCGCAACCTGGGACAGACGTTGGAGGTACCCGTAGGCTGCACGTTGGAGGAGGTTTATCAGCAAACTGGACTAACGATGGATTTTGGTCCAGTCAGTGCAATAGTAAATAATAAGGTAGAGGGCATGCACTATCGTATCTACAAGCAGAAAACGATAGAATTTCTGGACTTGCGCAGCTCCAGTGGTATTCGCGCTTATACCCGCACCTTGTTTTTTGTATTATGCAAGGCTGCCCACGACATCTGGCCACAATGCCGCGTCATGATTGACATACCTATCAGCAACGGATACTATGTCGACATCGAGCGGAAAGACGAGCAAGGAAACAGGGTTGAGATTACCCCCGACGATATTGCTGAGCTACGAGAGCGCATGACTGCCCTCATTGCTGCCAACCTTCCCATTCACCGCTTTGAGGCTACTACCGAAGAAGCCATTGAGATGTTCCGCAAGGCAGGAAGTATGTCGAAGGTCAAGTTGCTGGAATATTCTGGCAGACTGTACACCACCTATTACGACTTAGATGGTTACCAAGACTATTACTATGGCAATCTGCTTACCACGACTGGCAAGTTGTACCTCTTTGGTTTGGAATACTATTATAACGGCATCCTGCTGCGCATACCCTCACGCGAGAATCCAGAGAAGTTGGGAGCCTTCATCCGTCAGGACAAGATGTTCGAAATCTTCAAGGAGCATCACCGCTGGCAGGACATCTTAGGTATGCGTACAGTAGGTGACCTGAATAAAGCTATTAGCGATGGGCATGCCAACTCGCTCATCCAACTGAGCGAGGCGCTACAGGAAAAGAAGATTGCGCAGATTGCCGACGAGATAGCTAGCAGGAAACACGTCAAGATGGTGCTTATCGCCGGACCATCAAGTAGTGGTAAGACGACCACCTGCAAACGTCTAAGCATCCAACTGGCCGTCAACGGCATTCACCCTATAGGTATCTCGTTGGATGACTATTTCTTAGACCGCGACCAGACACCACGCGACGAAACGGGCGACTACGACTTCGAGCATCTGCATGCGCTGAACATCCCACTGCTCAACGAACAGATGAACGCACTATTCAGTGGTGAGGAGATAGAACTGCCCCGCTACAATTTCCAACTGGGGAAGAGCGAGAAGAGTGGAAAGCGGTTGCAGTTGAAAGGCAATGAAGTGCTTATATTGGAAGGCATCCATGCGCTGAACCCTGAACTGACAGCACAGATTCCCAACGAACAGATTTTCCGCGTATATGCCTCAGCGCTGACCACCATCTTGTTGGATAACCACAACTACATACCCACAACCGACAACCGTCTGTTACGTCGCATCATCCGCGACCATAAATACAGAGGAGTGAATGCGCTGGGCAGCATACGTCGCTGGGCGAGCGTTCGCAAAGGCGAAAACCGTTGGATATTCCCCTTCCAGGAGAATGCCGATGCCATATTCAACAGTGCCATGCTCTTTGAGTTGGCAGTCATCAAACAACAGGCAGAGCCTCTATTGGAACAAGTACCAGAAAACTGCGACGAATATGCAGAGGCCTACCGACTGCTGAAGTTCCTGCGTTACATCAAGCCCATCCCAGAAGACCAGATACCCCCCACATCACTGTTACGTGAATTCCTCGGTGGCTCTTCATTCGAATACTAACCCTCTGACACTACATACACACGAGGAACAGAATTTGTATAACAATACGTAAAAAGTGCATATTTGCAAGAAAATTAGCACAAATATGCACTTTTTGCTGTTTTTCTTTGGATATTTCAATCAAAATGTATAATTTTGCACTCGTTTTATAGAAAATATAGTAAACATCTATTAATATGGCTGAACAATTAGAAGTGAAGGAGCTGGATCAGGTTGTTGTCCGCTTCTCTGGTGACTCTGGCGACGGTATGCAGTTGGCCGGAAACATCTTCTCTACGGTTAGTGCCACCGTTGGTAACGGCATTTCAACATTTCCCGACTACCCTGCCGACATCCGCGCCCCGCAAGGTTCGCTGACGGGTGTATCTGGTTTCCAGGTACACATTGGTGCTGGCAAGGTCTACACCCCTGGTGACAAGTGCGACGTGCTGGTAGCGATGAATGCTGCCGCGCTGAAGACGCAATATCGCTATGCCAAGCCGGGAGCAACCATCATCATCGATACTGACTCTTTCGGTCCTAAGGACCTGGAGAAGGCACAGTTCCAGACGGAGGACTACCTCGGTGAGATGGGCATCGACCCAGACCGTGTCATCCAGTGCCCGCTGACCACGATGGTCAAGGACTGTTTGGCAGACTCTGGCATGGATAACAAGGCCATGATGAAGTGCCGCAACATGTTCGCACTGGGTTTGGTTTGCTGGCTCTTCGACCGCGACCTGAACCTCGTTGCCAACTTCCTGCGCGAGAAATTTGCCAAGAAGCCCGCCATTGCCGAGGCCAACATCAAGGTCATCCAGGCTGGTTGGGACTATGGACACAATACACACTCCAATGCCATCAACGTATATCGCGTTGAGACCAAGGAGAAGACTCCTGGCCGCTATATGGACATCACGGGTAACAAGGCTACCGCCTACGGCTTCATCGCTGCTGCCGAGAAGGCTGGTCTGCGTCTCTACCTGGGTTCTTATCCTATCACTCCTGCTACCGACGTGCTCCACGAGCTTTCTAAGCACAAGTCTTGCGGTGTCATCACCGTTCAGTGCGAGGACGAGATTTCGGGTTGTGCCTCTGCCCTGGGTGCTTCATTCGCCGGTGCGCTGGGTGTCACCTCTACCTCTGGTCCTGGCGTCTGCCTGAAGAGTGAGGCCATGAACCTGGCTGTTATCATGGAGCTGCCGCTGGTAGTGCTCGACGTACAGCGTGGTGGTCCTGCTACTGGTCTGCCCACCAAGTCTGAACAGACCGACCTGCTACAGGCTCTCTTCGGCCGTAATGGTGAGAGTCCCATGCCAGTGATAGCTGCCACCAGTCCTGCCGACTGCTTCGACGCTGCCTATCAGGCTTCCAAGATTGCCCTTGAGCACATGACACCTGTTGTACTGCTCACCGATGCTTATATCGCTAATGGTTCGGGTGCTTTCAAACTGCCCCAGATGGCTCAGCTCGACGCCATCAATCCTCCCTACGTTCCTGAGGAACTGAAGGGTAAGTGGACTCCCTACATGCGTGCTGAGAACGGCACCCGCTACTGGGCAGTGCCTGGTCGTGAGGGCTTCACACACATCCTCGGTGGACTGGAGAAGGACTCTAACACGGGTGCTATCTCTACCAATCCAGAGAACCACGACTTGATGACGCGTCTGCGCCAGCAGAAGATTGACAACATCCAGGTGCCCGACCTCGAGGTAGACGGCGACGTCAACGATGCCGACCTGCTCATCGTTGGTTTCGGCTCTACCTACGGCCATCTGCACGCTGCCATGGACGAGCTCCGCGCTGCCGGCAAGAAGGTTGCCCAGGCTCAGTTCAAATACCTGAACCCGCTGCCCAAGAACACCGCCGCCGTACTATCTAAATATAATAAGGTGGTGGTTGCCGAACAGAACATGGGTCAGCTGGCTGCCTATCTCCGTATGAAGGTCGACGGTTTCGTACCCTACCAGTTCAATCAGGTCAAGGGTCAGCCATTCATCGTAGAAGAGTTAGTCAACGCATTCGAGGACATTTTAAAGAAGTAAAGCAATGAGTACATATACAGCACAAGATTTTAAGAAAGGCCAGCCTCGTTGGTGCCCTGGTTGCGGTGACCACTTCTTCCTGGCTTCACTCCATAAGGCTATGGCCGAGATTGGCGTAGCCCCTGAGAACGTAGCAGTAATCAGTGGTATCGGCTGTTCCAGCCGTCTGCCCCACTACATGGCTACCTACGGTATGAACACTATCCACGGTCGTGCTGCCGCCATCGCTACCGGTGCCAAGGTGGCTAACCCCAACCTCACCGTATGGCAGGTGTCAGGCGACGGTGACGGACTGGCTATCGGTGGTAACCACTTCATCCATGCCAACCGTCGTAACATCGACCTGAACATGATTCTTCTGAACAACCGCATCTATGGTTTGACGAAGGGTCAGTACTCTCCCACCTCACCCCGTGGCTTCGTCTCTAAGTCGAGCCCCTACGGCACTGTTGAGGATCCGTTCCGTCCTGCCGAGCTCTGCTTCGGTGCCCGCGGCCACTTCTTCGCCCGCTGTGTGGCTACCGATGCTGCTGGAACTGTTGAGGTGCTGAAGGCTGCCTACGAGCATAAGGGTGCCAGCGTCACTGAGGTACTGCAAAACTGCGTTATCTTCAACGACGGCTGTCACGAGGCCGTCTATAACAAGGAGGGACGTAAGAAGAATGCTATCTATGTGAAGCACGGTGAGAAGCTCGTGTTCGGTGAGAACAATGAGTTCGGACTCGTACAGCAGGGCTTCGGTCTGAAGGTGGTAGAAATTGGCAAGGACGGCTACACCATCGACGACGTACTCGTTCACGATGCTCACTGTGAGGACAACACCCTGCAGCTGAAGCTTGCCCTCATGGGTAATGGCGACGGTTTCCCCGTAGCTTTGGGTGTTATCCGCGATGTCGATGCTCCCACCTACAACGATGCCGTTCACGCTCAGCTCGCTGAGGTCAGCGCCCAGAAGAAGTACCACAACTTCGAGGAGTTGCTGGAAACCAACGATATCTGGGAGGTTAAGTAAATCAAACGATTCCAACGATAGAAAAGTCTTTAGGGCCCACACCCTAAAGACTTTTTTCGTTATCATACGACGAATTTCACGAATTAAACGTAATTCTTTTAAGAAAAAACCGTATCTTTGCATCGAAATAAAATCTGAGACAATGTCTTTCGAAAATATTTCTACACAGTTGATACTGTTTCTCATCCTCTACGGCATAACGGCAGCAGTGTCTTTCATGGCCGCCGTCTACCTGCTGTTGCGCCGAGGCAATGCCATCGCGCCAGGCGTCAGGCCGCCGGTGCGGTTGCGCTACTGGACGGCGTCGTTCTTTGCCGTAGCGTCATTGGCACATGTGTGGTGGTTGCTGTTCTATAGCTACTCTGGCGACCTGAATTCTGTGGCTTATCAGGTGATTGTCATGTTTGACTGCACGTTGCTGTTCACCTCTTTTGCTGGCATGTTGCTTGCCATGCTTCAGGACCGCCGCCGGCCAGTGTGGCCCGCCCTGTTGGCTATGATTCCGTTTTTGTTGTTAATGGTAACGCACATTATTTATCCCAGCCAGCTACTCGAGCTAATGATCGCAGGCTACCTTCTGTTGCTCGGCTTGCTCTTTACCGGATATATGGTGGTGGCTGTCAGACAGTATGGGCGTTGGCTGAACGACAACTATGCCGACCTGGAGAATAAGAAGGTGTGGCTATGCCAGACGGTTTCGCTCGTCTGCATGCTATTGTTCGTGCTCTATGTACTCGCAATCGACATGGTCTTAATCTGGCTCATCCATATCATTGAACTCATACTTGTCGGTCTGCTGTTGTGGCGTGTGGAAACGTTGCCAAGACTACAGACTCTCCCCCACCCCCTACCGATAATGGAGGGGAGTGGTCAGACTCAAGGCAATGGACCATTTACTTCTCTCAATTCATGCCACGCCCAGACGGTAGTGCCTGTCAATATCGATCTTGCTGAAATCGAGCAGATGTTAGTTGAGCACTGCGCAAACACGCAGCTCTACTTGAAGCACGACTTGAACCTTGCCCAGCTGGCCCAGGCTGTTGGCACTAACCGCTACTATCTCAGCCAGTATTTCTCCCGTAAAGGCATCACTTACAACATCTATATTAATAATCAGCGCATCAATCACTTCATCAGTCGCTACAATGAACTCACCGCTGCTGGACAGCCTATTGTTGCCCAGCAACTGGCCATCGAAAGTGGCTACCACAGCTACAGCACCTTCAGTCTTGCCTTCAAGCAGCGTACTGGTCAGAGTGTCACTGCTTGGATGCGCGAATCGGACGAGTAAGTATTCCCACACATTACGACATCATCCGCTGAGATTCCGTAAAAGGAATTTCGGCGTTTTTTTGTAACAAACTCAGTGCTTTGACTTGCAAAATCTGCAAAACAAGTTTCAAAATCTGCAATTTTTTATACGAACGAGCATTTTGCATTGTTTTTTCAAAACAAATACTTAACTTTGTAAGCAGAGATTAAAAAACCTAAAATTTTCTCGAGGAGACCTAAGACAACATTAACAGAAACCTAAAAAAGTATTTTACCAATAAATAAAGATTAAGAATTATGAAGAAAATGACAAAACAGCTTTTAGCTGCAGCAGTGGCTCTTGTAGCCTTTACCGCTTGTTCAGACAACAACTTGTCTGAGGTTGAACAAAGTTTCGGCCCTGCATTTGAGGGAAATGCATTGAATTCAGCCGTGTTGACTAATGCTAATGGTCAGCAAGTAACTAATGTGTCTGCTGACTGTGGTACTTATTATCTGGACATCAAGACCGATGGTCTGTGGTACATCGAGACTCCTAACAACATGGAGTTCACTCCTTCCAAGATGTATGGTCGTGGCAGCATGCGCGTTCCTGTGTATATTGGTAACAACTGGGCAGAGGCTCGTCAGTTGTCATACAAGGTAAACTTCTTCGACGAGAACGGCCAGCCCATTCATACGGCGGCTACCCGTGGCACCGGAGACGGGGGCTCGACACTGTCGCAGGAAGCACTGTTAACCCTTGACAGATTCAAGAAGATTGTAAACTCTAACATCTTTGTTGGCTACGGTTTCCAAGCCACGAAGAATCCGGTTCCAGAACTGTGTACTGGCATTCAGATCTTCAATATGGAGGCCATTAACGAGGTTGACACGCTTTTAAAGCACGACTTCGCACCACAGACTCAGGAGGAGTACTACTATGCTGCCAGTGACAGTATGATGGATAAGCTGGTTGCCGTGAAGGGTGATTTTGGTGGAAACTTCGGTCCTGTCAAGCTAGGCTTGAGTGCTGACGTAAACGTCAACCGCGTATCGCATACCGGACATACTGTCATCCAAAAGTCGTTGACACGTTCGATGTACAGCCGTGAGCTGGCATGGGAAAAGGCTTGGTTTAACCAGGACAACTACACCCATGGCTACAAATACTACAAGAAGCTTTTCCTCAATCAGTTCAAGGATGCCGGTAATGATGAAGCCAAGAAGAAGGCCGCTGCGGAAGATTTCTTCAGAATCGTAGGTACCCATATTATCACAAAATGTCTGTTAGGCTGCGAACTCAACTACCGCATGACCGTCGACTCTTCTAAGACCGTTAAGAGCACTGATGTGAAGGCCGCTCTCGACTTCAAGTGGCAGCAGCAGATCAAGGATACTGCTGCGGTTGACTCTGCTACGAAAGTCAAGATGCTGGAACTGATGAATGACAGCACCAAACTGAAGAACTTCTTCTTCGCTGGCAATGTTCAGGTGACCGATGCCCAGTTTGACGCAGCCTCCTCTACCAAGGCAAAGGTCAAGGCTCGCGGCAATGATATCCAGTTGGTAAACATCCTGGCTACCGGCGGCTCACTCAAGTGTGACGACCTGGCCCAGTGGATGCTCGGCGCAGAGCCTGAAAAGGCAGCGATGGTAGGTATGCAGGTACATCCTATCTACGACATCTTCGACGGTTCTGACTCTACAAGCAACGAGGGTAAAGCCCGCGCATTCCTTGTGAAATATATTGACGAGAATTACTCACTTGACGAGAACAAATACGGGAACGAGCTTACGATAGACTTTAGCGACCTTAAATAAGCAGTCGCTTTACCATCCGACCACTGGTGAAATGGTAAAATCATAAAATTATGAATATGAACAGAAGCATATCTTACTCGGTGTTGGTGCTTGCAGCCGCTTTTGCGGCGGCATGCTCCAGCAGTGAGGATATGATTGGCAATGAGAGGATTGGCAGCGAGAGCAATGCTCCGTTTACCATTCTCGGCACCTCTGGGAACGGTGTCCTGACTACGGGCGCCTCCTATGGGGAGTACACTGCCTTCATCAACGTGCCGGGCAAGTGGTCTATATCAACATCGAAGGGTTTGGCTAATGTGTATCCGTCAGTGGGCGAAGGCCCTACCACGGCTACCGTTCAGGTGGGAGAGAACTGGGGTACAGTACGCGAGAATGTGCTGACGCTTAAGGCCGAGGAGGCCATCACACGAGGAAGTGGTGACAATATATATAATATGTCTATTGTCCAGTCGAACAATCCCTCGCTGGACTCTGTCTCGACGGTGTTCTCCTCCAACAAAGGTGCTGGCTACAGCTATATGCCCGGTGGCGAATACTGCGATGGTGCCCTGATTCAGCTATTCAACCTCGTCACGCTCGACAGCATACAGCAAGCGACAGGTGTCAGACTGATTTCCGACGACATTTTCCCACAGACTAATCAGGAATTCATGACTGCCGACAGTGAGTCTGCTATCACCAAAGGCCTTACCGTCAATGCTTCAGCTGGCATAGACTTCGGTTCGGTGAAGGGTAAAGGTAGTGTCAGTGTCGATGTGGGAAAAGGTCACGAGGAGAAGTCAAGCAACAAGTACGCCTTAAAGCGTTTGAAGAACACTCAGTTCACTCGCGAGGTCCACTACATGAATATCTTGGCACTACTGGAAAAGGCTACCACGCGCGAAGATTCCATGAAGTTGCTGTCGCCAGGATTCCTCTCCGTACAGAAGACGTTTGCCAAGGATATCGCTGCGGCGAAAGGCAATACAACCAAGCAATACACAATCTGTGATGCTTTCCTCAGCGAGATCGGTCCTTGCTTCATCAGCAAGTCGGCGATGGGTACTGTACTCGACTATCAGATAAGTGTTGACAGTACGTTGCTGCGCGACACATTAGGCGTCGAGGTGGCTCTCGAGGCCAGTTTCCAGACCAAGGTAAAGAACCAGTCCATGGGCGGTGAGGTATCGTTCAACATTGGCGTTTCCAAGGAAGCCCAAGAACTGCAGAGCAAGACGACGGCTACTGTCAAGGTGCGTGGCGGCGATGTGAGCCTGGTGTGTATCCTTGTTACTGGCGGTTCGTTAGATGAAAGTCAAGTTACGGCCTGGCAGAACAGTTGTGTTCCCACCCGTGCTGTTATGGTTGACATGGCGCTGGTACCCATCTATGCGCTCATTACTGATGCGTATGCCCGTCAGGTGCTGACAGATTACTTTAATATAAAATTAAAGGAGTAAAATGAACCGATTATATTATTTCTTCTTGCTTGCCAGCATGCTGGTAGTGGCATCTTGCAGTAGTGATGACTCGCCAGATGTCAATAGGCGTAGTCTCAGTTCTGCCCCTGAGTCAGAAGGACAGTCGGCATCGACAGGCACGTATGTGTCTCGGCTTCTGGCTCCTCCGGGCTATGAACGTGGTGCGGGCTATTGCTATGCCACAGGTGCTGATTATTTGGAAGGAGTGACGTTCAACATCTTCAACCTCAATTATCTGGACTCTATCCAGTATGTCAAGGGGCTGAACTTCGTCAGCGATGATTATACACCGTATAGCGAAGAGCAGGTCATCACTGGTGAGACACGTAGTGCCGTGTCCCAGCAGTTGGCACTGTCTGCCAGCGTTGGCGTCAACTTCATCGTTGCCGACATCAAGGTGACGGGCAATTACTCCAAAGGAAGTGTACAGGAAGAACAGTCTGTATTTGCCATGAAGCGCACCAAGCGAGTGGCATACTGCCGTGACATTCAGTACAAGAATATCATCATGTACTATAAGGAAACGGGCGACAGCATGGTCTTTGCTCCTGGCTTCTATGCTGACTGGAAGAAGCTGGAAGGCACTGGCACCAATCAGACTGACGTAAGCAACCAGATGGTGCTCGACTTCATCAACAAGTGGGGCCGCGGTTTTGTGGCACGCTCATTCATGGGCGGTGTGCTGGAATATACCATGCAGATAGACAAGTCGGTGCTCAGCGAGAACATGAGTGCTGAGATGGCCATCAATGCCAGCGTGGGACTCCTTATTGGCGTCGAAGCATCAGCGAGCACGCAGACCCAGCAGTTCCAGACGATTTCCCGTGATCGCTATAGCCTTGACATCCACGTTCGTGGTGGTGATGTGCAGGCTGTGACAGAGGTATTGGCAGGCACTAGCACTTCGCCGCAAGGCATTCAGGAGTGGATGGCGAGTGTCAACTTTCCACCTGTTCCTAATAACGAGCAACTGAAGACATGTGCCATGACTGACGTGAAGATAGCATCTATGGCTTATCTCTTTACGGGAAAGGTGCAAGACAGGGTGAATTATATATTGCGTACCTACGCACAATAGGTGAATGGAGAATTGAGAATGGAGAATTGAGAATTAGTATGAAGTACACCTTATTATATATATGTATCGCAGTGGGCACGTTGACGATGTTATCGTGCAGCAGTGGCGACGATGAGCCTGAAATGCCCCAGAATGTCGAGACCCCCGCAAAGGAAGGTGCAGTGTCATGGATTCAAGCGAAGACTCCACAAGAGTTGCTGGAAGTAGAAGATGCTGTTAGTGCCATCCGTGGTGCTGGCTATACCTACAGGGATAATCAGTCATACTGTGTCGGTACCGATATGGAGGTCTTCAATATGCGTCTTCTGCGCAGCATGGAAAAGAAGTACCATACCTCTTATATGGTTGACGACTACAATCCCGTCAATGAACAGAAGTTCTTCTACAGCGAGAGCGTCAATGAGTTGAATAAGCAGTTGTCACTGGACATCGGTTTAGGCTTCGACGCAGGTGTGTTCGCCATGGATCTGGAGGTGGGCTTCAACAAAAAGAATTTCTCAACGACGAAGAACTATTATTCGTTGATGCGCATGAAGCAGAGCTACTTCTCGCGCGAACTCAACTACCTGAATCTGCGTGAACAGGTAGCCAATGCCGTTGCTGCTTCGTCGTTGGCCAACACCTACGCCAGCGTTGAGGCTGATTCACTGGGCAAGGTGGTACCGCTCTTCAAAGAGGCTTACGCTCCAGGCTTCGCCGATGTGATGCAGAGGTTTGTTCGTAAGATTCATGGCGCTACGTCGGCATTTGCTGCTAGTGGCATCTGCCGTGAGTTCATTGAAGAGGTGGGCTCAGGTTTCGTAACCCGCTCCGTCTTAGGCTGTTCGCTCGACTACTACAATACCACTCGCATGGACTCAGTGTCTAATGCGCTTGATGTGTCAGTGGCTTTGGAGTTGACCGTTCGAATCACATTTGTCTCCATCAGTGCCGGTATGAGTACCGATTATAAGGAAGCTACTGAGAAGTGTAGCCGTAATTCAGAGAGCCATATCACCGCCCGTGGCGGTAACGTGTCGCTCGTGACGGCATTCACCACTGGTCAGCAGGCAACGATAGACCCGGAGACTCTGCAAACGTGGCAGCAGACGGTGACACCACAGGATGCTGCTCTCATCGACATCCGTCTGGTGCCTATCTACGAGGTCATCTACGATGCCAAGACGCGCACCATACTGAAGAACTATATGGAAAAATCATTGCGTAACTACGAAGATGAGTGAAATGAATACGTATAATTATATGAATCGAATGGGAATGAACAAGAGCAAGGTAATAAAGTGGCTGCTATGCGCAGCATTCTTCACTCTTCACTCTTCACTCTTCACTTTGACCTCCTGTTCCGATGACCCTATAGCATCTGTTGCTAAAACTGATGCCCCTATTTCCAGAAGGGCTTATTCAGACGACCAGACAAGGATGCAGCGCCTGGGGTTTGCATACAATGCCGCTGGTAATGTGATGGACGACAGTAGCTTCACTGCCCGTCCCATCATCAACATGAACCGTCTCATGACTGCCGAGAAAAAGTATGGACTCATCATCAGCTCAGAGCGTCGCCATTATACGTCCCTGGACATCTTCAGTGGTAATACGCTTGAGGAAGTGGGCCATTCGGAGACGAAGTACACTGTTGACGACATTGGTGTCGCTGGTTGTGGTGTTTACTTTCGCAAAAACAGTGTTTTCTCCCATGCCCGATTTACAAGCAGCTATAAGGCACACATGTTCGTCAAGCACATCATGGCAACCATGACCATTGATTTAGGCATGCTGTACTGTATGGCGCTGGACAGTCTGGATAAAGCAGACAACGTGCTCGAGGCAGACTTCCGCCAAGCCGTTGCGAATCTGATTAAGATAGGAGAAGCCAGTATCGATACCACCAAAGCTACCGAGTTCTCCGAGAAGTACGGCACACACCTCGTCGTGTCTTCTAATCTGGGTGGCATGCTTGAGTTGCAGATGCAAATCAACCGCGACTCCTGTGTCGATAAGGAATACACCACTCAGCAAGTGATTGAGGAACTCGTAGGCGAGCAGGTTGTCACGACCAGCAAGCCCATGCTCATCAAAGAGAGTTTACTCAAGAATACCGTTGAGTATGAAGGAGAAATCAATGTGAAGGGTGGTAGAAGTGAAGACTGCGATGTGCTTCACAGAACTTTCGACCATAAGGATGCAGCTGCTAAGAAAATCAGCGATGGCGACTATTATTCCTGGGCCAACAATATCAGCATCGAGCCCGATTCCTATAATGCCTCCTTCGTCAGTGGACGTTTCGTGCCCTATTATCAGCTATTCGAAGACGCCAACACCCGCAAGGTCTTGCGCAAAGTCTATGAGCTGTACTTGAAGAAAGAGGCCCCGACAAAGGAGATTTACGAGCCTGTCTATGGCGTCATGCCGGTCCAGGGCAATTACGGTCCCGACGTGCAGGTTGCTGCGGCAGACACCAACAAGGCATGCATTATCTGTCAGGAATACGTTCCCTCCATCCGAAGCGACAAACCCTGTGTGGTAGTTTATCCACTCATCCGTGGTAACGACAATAAATCACGTCCATTCCTGTATACCGGTCTGTTCGTCGGTGACGAGAGCCATCGTCCTGGACGCATCATCTGGCAAGGTAGCGCATCGACGTACATCCCCTCCGACAGCATCTTCGCCGAGAGTGAGAGTGCTACTATTAGCGAGCTCTTCGATCCAGCCACCCATGCCCTGAAGAGCGTGTATTTTTACTGGAATGCCATTCATGCACAACCGTGTCCCACGAAAAAGGATGAAACACCTAAGAAATATACTTCAACCGCATTCAGAATAAAGCCGAAACCTCTTGCTGAGGCGACGACCTTTGCCAAGGTGGCCAGCACATTCTGGTCGATACGTCCGGTGGTGCCGAAAACCGACAGCCTTAAAGCATACTGGAAGGGTGACAGTAGATTCCCAGAATTTCGAGAACACAGATATAACCAATATGACGGGGTGTTGTATAAGACCGGAAACTACTGCTACTGCCTGCTGGACGGTGGAGACAATATCATACGTGCTCCGCAGTATGCCGACGACCCCGATGTCCATAAGAGGTGGATTCATGCTGTGAGCACCTCGATGAAGGCCATCGGTCTGAATGACTATCTGCCGAATGTCGAGCAGTCGAAGAGCATCACCAGGATGCTGGGCAACCGCATGAGCATTTTCTACAAGCGTAACAATGACGGTCGTAACATGCTCGGATTGGACTGGCCCACCGGCCACTGGGTTATCTCCGACCCCTCAGAGCTGGAGACGGCTACCGTGCCTACACAGAGCGATGGTCAGGGAATACCTATAGTCACAAATGATGCCAACCAGGCACGCATCCTGCGTCTGAGTGGTTCCGGAACCGACCTGCTGCTCGAATACCCTGAGTATATCAAGGCATTCAACTTCTCCGACCAGAAGTTCTTCAAGTACTTCCCGATTTTTATTACGATAAATAACTTTTGAGCGTTATGAATAAGAATAAGGCAATACTATACTTCTCGCTATTCGTTCTGGGGGCCTCGATGGTCACTTCCTGTACACGTGATGATGACCTTCTAACGGTCATGGAGGAATACGACCCTGAGAATGCTTACGGTGACTACACAGAAGCCCACTGGAGACGAGTACATGCCGCCCAGCGCATCGCATACATCGGCGACCTTTATCGCAGCTACGGTGTAGGCTACGGCTATAACGGTACAGGAAAGTACAGTGACTATGACGAGGTGCGCGACCGCGTCATCGACCTGAGTGCGATTCAGCAGTACGATGCACAGCATGGCTCCGCCACTATCGTCGATGACGTCTCTCCGTCATCCTTCCACCATGTTTATAGCGGCACCGATGCTATGACCATCTGCGAGAAGCTTACCCGCCAGTCATCGGTGAAGGTCGACGCAGTCCTGTTCCAGGCTGAGGTCAAGTCAACCTACAGCAAGACCGACATGACGAGCAATGAGTTTGCCTTCTGCACCATATACGATGGTCTGACCGTAGCTTCACGCCATCTGGAGCCCTACGACCTCTATCATATCGCCCGTGAGCATCCCGAAGTACTCTCTCCAGGATTCACCCGCTATGTAAGACTGGCGTCAGAGGCCATTGATAGAGGTAACAACACGGAGGCCATGCGCGTCATTCAGAATATGTTCCAGACCTACGGCACTCATATCATCTATCATGCCAAGTTGGGCGGCAAGCTAAAGTTCAGTACCACGATGAACCGACATGTGGTAGACTCTCGCAACACGGTTGACGAACAAGCCAGTGCATCGTTCCTCTACTGCATCGGAACCACCGAAGGTACTGAGACACAAGATTGGGTGATCAACACACAGGAAGACCGTGAGACCCACATCGAGGCACTCGGCGGCAACAGTGCCCTCGCCCTACAGCTGGCGGGTATGCATGAGAGTAGTGACATGACGCTGAAGAGCCAGGTATTGGACCAGTGGTTCAAGTCACTCAAGTTCGCCCCCAATGCTGATAAGGACGAGAATAATGTGGAGCTCATCGACATCAAGGTGGCCCCCATCTCCGATCTCATTACTGACCCCCAGGTGGCTGCACTCTATGCCACCATGACGGGTAAGTACATCTCCTATGAAACCAACGTCATGCCGCGTGCAAGGAATAAGATATTTGCCAAGATTCCTACCTCTACGCTCAGAATCGCCGACCGTTCCACCACTAATCAGGTTGTTCATAACAACGAGATTATCGGCGAGGTGCTCAATGAATATGTGCACAATGTGGAATATACGGTGTTCTATCCAACCTTAGGTGGCAAGTTGGCTCGCGAAGGTCTTGGCCGCCGCTGTAGCGACGACAGCCTGTTCACCATCACCTGGCAGTATCTCAAGGGCGGAGAGAGTCAGGCAAAGGCTTATGTCACGCCGCTTGTACGAAGCAATTACGATGACAACATCTATTATAACAATGGTGAAATCGACATTTCTCCCTCTGACAGCGTCCAGTTTTACACTTCCAACATCGAGGTGAACAGGGGTGCACTCTATATGTGGAACGACACTTGTGTGACCAACATGAAGATAGGTCCTTACTACCTCCACCAGGGAGTGATGGCCAACATCAGCAGTGACGAATCAGCCTTGAATACCATTCGTACCCTGCTCAAGGACGTACCAGTGGGCTATGATGTGGCCAACACGACGAAACTCAACAACATTATACACTTTATGTACCATTCCGGTGAGGTCTTTGGTCCAAACCGCATCAATCAGAACGATGTGCCACCATTCTTCAGTTATAAGCGATTTATCATGTTCGATGACACGAAGACCCAATATGGTATTTTCAAACTCGAACCTTCTAAAGACCAAGTCACTCCAATGGGCTTAGAGGTCATTGGTCAGGCGTTGCTCATACGCAAACAGGACTTCGAATTTAAGTAGTTGAACATTGAACGTTGAACATTGAACGTTGAACATTATGAAACAAACACTATTAACGATTTTCTTTTCACTATCCACTGCCGCTGCCATGGCACAGGGCTTTGTTACGGAGCTTAAAGTCGTTGCTGTTCAGAAAGAGGACAGCCTCGCACCCCAGGCCGTAGGCTATTATGGCGCTGGCAACTACGATTTGGATTTCCGTAAAGGCAAGGGCGGTGGCTATGTGTTTGTCGTCTTTAAGAACACTACAGACCCAAATGGATACATCACGGACGTGAAAGTCAAGAAGAGGGATGACTATGGTCATGCTTTTAATGAAGATGGAAAGGCTTACAAACCGGCTCCCTTCTACCAGGCACAATCACAAAAAGATAATGATTATCGCGGTGGACTGAACGGTCGTAACTATTTGATTTATGGTGGAGCATATCCTAAGCAGGACCATGTCTATTATACTTATACCGGCAACAAGGATTTTAACCAGCGCGTGCTCCAGAAGGCAGAAGTCAAGACCAGCAGGCCTACTGCGGGTAACAATCAGTCCGTTAGCGGTCCTCATGCCGGTGGTGATCGCTACTTCCTCTTTACCTGGCATAAGCACCAATCTCTATACAGGTCATTGCCTTCAGAGAGCATTGAAGAACACGAGCACTATTGCAATCTTGATGGATGCAAGCTCACCATTCAAGAGCCCCACCATTTTCCCCAGATGTATGGCAATGACTTATGGATGCAATTTACCGATAAAGATACCAAGTATGATTGTGAGGCGGTGCACTACAAGAAATGTAAGGAGTGCGGACAAATCGTAACGGAAGCGCATAATTTTGCGACCTATTCCGGTGACTGGCAAAATCACAACAAGCGGTGTCTGGTGTGTGGCTATGTCATTAATGCTAACCACCCAGATTTTGGCAAGCAGCCACTGCCCGTTGACGAAAACTCTCACATAATTTATTGTCCTTGCGGATTCCTCAAGAAACTCCCCCATTCGTTGGATCATCGCAGAGAAGTGAAATTAGACTGTGAATACACCCTCGTGCAATATACCTGCAACCAGTGCTACCATACGGTGTACTTTGAGGAGCCTGGTGTGGGCCATGACTACGATGCTAACGGCTTCTGCACTCGCGAGGGCTGTCTGCACCCCTACAAACGTCCTGCCGTGGAGTATCCTCAAGGCAGCACAGACAGCACCTATGTCGTCAAGACCTTCGGCAACCTCTACTGGATATCTGACTATGTCAACAACCGCCGTCCCAAGACCCATTTCCGCCTTGACAACGATCTGATAGCCGACAGCCTTATACAGGTACCTTGGCATCCTATCGGCGATGCGGACAGCACGGCATTCCAGGGGACCTTCGATGGTAATGGTTATGGTATCACCATGCTCCAGACGGAAGAACCCGTAGCAGGCTGCGGCCCTCGCGGACTCTTCGGTGCCATTGGCAAGGGTGGCGTCGTCAAGAACGTGGGCATTGCAGCATGTAACATGCGTGGCTGGGACAATATCGGAGCCATAGCGGGTGTCAACAACGGAACCATTGAGGACTGCCATGTGGTGTTCTCTCTGATGAGCACGATAGGTACGGGCAAGAACCTCGGCGGCATCTGTGGACTCAACAGGGGTACCATCTCCAAATGTACCACAGAGGGCAACGTATGGGTCGGTGGTGTACGCGACTATGCCGGTGGCATCTGCGGTACCAACGAAGGAGGAACGTTGTCGGGCAATACCACTGCTGCCATCTGTGGTAGCGGATCGGATGCCACGTTGCCCGAAGCAGCGTCAGAGCAGTAATTGAGAATTGAGAATTGAGAATTGAAAATTGAGAATTGAGAATTTGAAAGATATGGGCAAGAAGTTATTTTATATTTTGACCGTTTTACTGTTTTCTCTTTCCACAGCCAGTGCGGACAACAAAAAAGGTTTTCCGTTTCCTCTAAACGGTGGCACCACGAGTGATGGAATTGTCATCACCAAGCCTCTGGTAGACGGTTTCCTGATAGTAGATGACACCAAAGAATTAAATGTCATTGAACAGAAAACAAAAGCCATGATGACATTCAATGTCACTGTTCCTGATGGAAAAGTGGCCTCTCTTGAATACAAGTTATATATCCAGTTATTGAAAAAACCGCGTGTGAAGGTTCTAAATCCTAAACTTTATTTCACTGCGAAAAGGGACACCACTATAGTTCAACATCATGATGACGTTAATCGTAAAATTGATGTCAGTTCTGATGTCATCCGTATTCCTGCAGGAAAGCACACGATTATGCTTGAAGCCAGCTTTACTGCAGATAACACAGCTAATTGCTCCATGGGAGGTGGCATCAAGGCCATGTATATTCATGTCCATGATTACAGCGAACCGGTAACGTTGCGTCAAGCTATCTGCGGCAGAGCAGGTCTTATGAATTCCTCCTGCATGATCTGTGGCATTAACGATACAACCACTATTCCTCCGGCATTCCCAAAGCACAGCCTGATAAAAAATGCTACGAGCAAAAACAGTTGTTTGTCCAATATGGGATCATTGACCACCTGTGAGCATTGTCCTTATTCGGAAATTGAACACAAAGGTCAGATTACAAGTCATACCTTTGACGATAACGACGTGTGTACCTCGTGTGGCCTGCACAAGCCTAAGAGCAATGCTGAGCATTCGGTGTACGAGGTTTACAACGCCAGTGAGATGCGTGTCCTGTCTGAGATGGTGCAGTTAGGTGCAATCCCCGGAAACATAGGTATTGATATCAAGGCTGACCTGGTCTTCGGCAATGATGTCACCATGCTGCCTTTAGGTACCTCGGATAATCCGTTCCAGGGAGTGATTAACGGCAATGGTCACCGTATTCGTGGCATCGTCAATTGCTTCCAGGGCATCGACTGTTTGGGCTTCGTGGGCGTAGCCAAGGGAACACCGCTGTCACATGCCGTCATTGCCAACCTCATTTTCGATGCGGAAAACACCATGAGGGGTACAGCCTGCGTAGGCGGTATCGTGGGTTATGCCGCCTACACTGACATCATCAACTGCGCCAGTTTCGGATCATTAGAAGGTAACAACTATGTTGGCAGCATCGTGGGTTATGCCGACCAGCAGGTAAGCTTCCATAATTGTGCGTCAGTATCCTCTATCAGGACACAAGGCAATTGGAACCCCATGGCATGCGGTTTGATCAACGGACACATCCTGAACAGTTACGGAGCTGCTACCAACAGCCTGGATGGTCATGCTGACGAAATGCTTACTACCACTTTCCGCCATTGTTTCACTACGATGGGTAGCGCTGAGGGGCTCGCCTATGTCAGTCCTGACGTGATGTCATCATACAGTATGCTTGAGTTGCTCAATGAACAGAGTGAGTCGCCAAGCTTTATGATGTCGGAGAACGACGCCTACCCGATTCCTGTGGTCAACAACACCATCCAGGCTTCGCCTAATCGTACCATTCCTACAACGTGGATGGCCATACCGCGACGCGCCCCAATGGTAGACCTGACGAATGCCGCCGATGAGGATAACGAAAAGGATAATGAGATAGAGGTCTTCGGTGGTTATGTCGATGAGGCCGGTTTAGCCTCGTTAGGCACTACCATAGAGGAAGTCATCAGCCAGGATTCCGTTCTATATGAGGATTTCAATCGCGTATACATCACGACACGCAGTGTCTCTGATGAAGACTTTGAGCTATTCAAGCCCATGGGTGGCGGCGAACTGTTAAGTTTTGAGGCATACATGTTTTCTCCCGATTTGACCTATCAAAAAAAGACGGAATACCTTCTTGTCTCACCCGAAAAAGTAAAGCCTATAGCAGAGTCGATAGGTAATTGGACTGGAACGGATGAAATCATCGACGAATATACCATTGCTGACGATTCCCGCAGTTTGGTGTCACGTACCATCATCGAGAACGAAGAAAGCATCATCTATCAGGAAAATATCAATGGCGTCCTAAAGGATAAATGGTCTATCAAGACCGTATACGACGAGTCGGGCAATGCCACCGCCATCGAAGTGTATTCGCATGACACCACAACGGGCGAAACCATTCTGCAATATCGTACAGTATTCGATGATGACCAGGGTGAAGGTCAAGCAGACGATACTTACATAGAATATTTGGACGAGGCGACCAACACCATCCATATCATCTTCAACGACCTGGACTCCATCACTGGTGCAGTCATCTCCCGTGCCCACTATATTCTCGATGCCACCAACGAGTATATCCAGCAGATTCTTACGGAGAAGATGATTGACAATGAGCCATACCTGACTGATGGCATGTATTTCATCTATGATGAGGAGGATGGGAAATATTCCCTTGAACAATCTGTGGCTTACGGTCCGAAAGATGCCAATAAGCCAGGAGTCAATCTGCGCCCTTATCTGTATTTTGACTATGTCGGCCTTTGGGAGTCCGAGCCGTATGTTACGGCTATCAAGGTACCCACAGTGGACAAACCGTCATTGCAGAAACAGCCGGATTATAACGTCTACGACATGCATGGCCGTGTGGTGCGCCGCGTGACTGACGTGCGCGACCCGTTCAGCGGTCTTCCCCATGGCCTCTACATCTATCAGGGTTCTAAGTACCTGAAGAGATGATGGAGAATGGAGAATTGAGAATGGAGAAATTGGCATACCTATGAAAAAGTCCTCGCTATTACTTGCAGTGATGCTGCTTCTCTCTGTCTGTGTATGGGCAGATGAGCCAACGAAATATACTGTGTCGCATAGTCCCAGCAACCCCTTGGTCAATGGAGATATTCATATTCCAGAGCAGCTGGTTGCCCCTGGCACTGTAGTGACGGTCACTTGCAAACCAAGCGATGGCTATGGTTTGTCGAGGGGTGTTTACTATGCCATCAGAACTGCAAGTGGTGGACTTTCTGTGTCCCAATTAGCTGAAAATACAAGTCACGATCCCGATGACCGTGCCAACGAATCGCAAACCTTCTCGTTCACGATGCCCGCTGCCGATGTCGAGGTATGGGCATACTTTACCCCCTTGCGTGAGCTGAGAATCCATCAGCCTAAAAATTCCCCAAGCAAGTTAGTGCCTACGTATGGCCTGAAAGCAGAAACCAACGACTATGCTGTGGTCAAGAATATCCCCAAGAAGCCAATCTATTTGAAGATCGACCCCCAAGCAGGTTACGAACTGGTGGATGTTGAAAAAAACAATATCGCTCCCGGGTATTACGAGAGGCTGAATGATAGCATCATCAGGATATTCATGCCTACCGATGATATCATTATGCATGTCACTCCTATCTTCGGACAGGACCACTATGAGGTGACGATGCCCAATACGATGGACCACATGGAGGCAACGATCACCACTAAGACGCCGAAGGCACGCCAAGAGATTGATCTTACGCTGGTGACAGATGATGGCTACATTCCTGCTAATGTATCTATCACGGGCTGTAAGTCGTCGTGGCTTTTGGGCAAGCCGGAGCGACAGGACAACGGTAAATGGAAGACCGTTTATCGCATCAAGGTAGACTTGCAGAATGTCACTATCACCTATGGTGTCGAGCGCGTACATAATATCAAGGTCAGCGATACCAAGAACTCCAAACGTGTCAAGACCTACATTCCTGAGATGATTCCAGGCTACGCTGGCGTGGCGCGCTCAGGACAACAGATCCCGATGGTCTTTATGATGCCTGACAGCTTCTTCGTCCAGTGCCAAACAACAGGAGCTGCCGAGACTCCGTTGGTTTACCATAATGCGCTAAAAAACAGTTTCGCTGACCAGGACATGGATTATTGGGACGATACCACCGATGCTACGAGACTTCCCATCATGGTCTTTAGCGATTCCTCTGGCAATAAATATTGGCGCACCAGTGGGGTCAACAGCATGTCGCAAACGGTGGATCTCACCCAATTGTCCATCCCCGCCAGTGCTAAGCAGGGTGGCAAATTGAAGGTGGCAGCCATTGCCAGCGTCAATCCCTGCAATGCCCGTAGCGCAAAGGTTAGCATCGTGGCTACCGGTAATGGCACGACTGAGACGGTGCCTGTTGCCGACCCGTCAGGGACAGAGAAGGACTGGATTACCGAGTTCATAGTTGGCAATGTTTCTGCTACAGCCACCAAGCTGCAGTTGCAGGTAGAAGCGAAAGCCGACGACGAGAATAAGCGCAGCTACGAAGGTCCGATGTTTGACGACCTCTGTCTGCTGGTCCCCACGAAAGGTGACTCTATCAGAAACGAAGACGTGCTGATCTTCAAGATGGGCAATAGCGACATTAACATCAACTATACGTCCTCTGGCGACGAATGCACGGTAAGCGTCGTCAAGACAGAGCATGCTACCCTGACACTGCACAATACGGCCACTGACGAAAAGGGCGAGACGGTCAAGGCCATGACAGGTGATGTCATCCTCATCACAGGCAAGGCTGATGACGGCTATGCCGTCTACGACGTGTTGTGCGACGTTCCCGCCGAAGAGGAAAGCAATGCAAGGGAATTTCGTCGTTCAGAAGAATGGTCAGATGACTGGTCAGATGACTGGGATGACGTAGAACCTCTGGAGCCCGACTCTATTAACACGGCGACCAATGAGACCTTCTTCCGCTACGTCAAGGAAGATGACAGCGACATTGCCGTCACACCGACTGTTGACAAGCAGAAAGTGATGTTCTCAAGCTATTATGGCGGTAAGATTACGGTCGATAACGAGTCAGCGAAGAAAGGTGAGACAGTGGTTGTCACGGTTACCCCCAAAGCCGGTTGCCAATTGAAGCAAATCAGGACCATCCCTGCCAACGCAGCACAATTCACCGAGGTGCAGGTAGATAAAAATACGGGGGCTGGCACCTATTCTTTTGTCATGCCAGGCGCTTACATCACGTTGAAAGGCGAATTCGTCGTGCCCATCACTACTGCGCAGCAGATAGACAGCATCTCCAATCAGTGTGGAACGTTCCGTCTCGATAACGACCTCGACCTGGGTAACCAGTGGGACAATAAGAAGATTACACTCATAGGCGATTTCGACGGCAACGGCCACCGTATCACCTATGGAGGCAATACCAGCCTCTTCCATACCATCAGCCCTAAAGGCTCCGTTCGCCATCTCTATGTCAATGCGAATGTGAAGGGAATTATCATTGGAGAAGCCAGTGACGATTATATGGGTGGCATTTGCATGAAAAACAATGGTGTCATCGAAGATTGCGAGGTTAGCGGCTCCGTGAAGAATGAGCGACCGGGTTCCTTCGCTGGCGGTATTGCCGGACTCAACGGCTTCAATAAGGAGGGAGGCACCATCGCCTACTGCCACGTCCTCTGTGACGGCTTGGAAGCCACCGGAATATCCTATGGCGTAGCCCGTCAGGAAAAACATGCCGTCATCAAGGACAACGTCTTCAGTGGCATGTTTGGCAATGGCGACATGCGTACCTATATGATATGTAACGACCAGGACAGCGTCACCATTGAGCGCAACTACTATGTACCCAATGCGGGCAATTCCAGAGCAGTGCTTTGCAAGGGTGTGTCAGCGGCAACGTCTGCCATTCTGACTGCCATGCTCAAGAATGTGCCTGAGACCAATTACGTCTTTACTGCCAGCATCAAGAGCAAGTATGTGGGCGGCTATGATATCAAGCTCGCCGAGACGACCGACGTCAGCCTAGTGAACCTCTCAACAGATATGGCTAATGCGGGCACCGTGGTCACTGCTTCCGTGAGTGTTTCAGGCAACAACCACCTGGAGAGCATCACCATCTCAGCACCCGACGGAAGTGACGCCTTCCAGTGCCCGTTCACCGACAATATGGAGAACGTCTATACCTTCTCGTTTACCATGCCCGCTCATGAAGTGCTTATCACCACACAAATCAAGGAGGGCAGGTTCATCTATACCGCCAGACAGTTTGCCGATATCAACGACCAGTCAGGCATCTATTATCTGGCAAGAGATATTGACCTGAACAATTGGAGTAAGGACAGGGCCATCAGTCTGAAAGGCACCTTCTATGGTGGCGGTCACACCATCAGGTACTACGAGGAGAGTGCCGCCGCAGGTCTATTCAGTATCATCAAGGAGAGTGCGTTGCTCGAGGGACTGCGCGTCGCAGGCATCGTAACGTCTACCGAGAACTGTGCCGGCATTGCCTATGAGAACTATGGCACCATCCGCAACTGTCATTTCTGTGGTGAGATCACGAGAATAGCGGAGAAAAAATCCAAGAAAAACCGTATTGCGGCGCTTATCTTCAAGAACGCAGGCAACGTCAGCCAGGTTGACCATTGTTCTGCCACGGGTGTTCTGACCATTTTCAACAAAAATAATCAGCAGTCTCAGGTTGTCGACAATAATACGCTGTACGCTATCAGCGACGCATCGAGGGTAAAAGACTGCGTCTGGATTGGCGAGCAGAATACGACAGACCAAGAGCGTCAGAAGGCACAGGCCTTGCTCAACGACTATCCAGTGTATGCACAGGGCATCCTCGACCGGATTGATGCCCGCATCACCACGGGCAACCAGAGCCAGACGGTGACCAATGGCCAGATGCTTGCCGAACTCACCATCACTGATGGTGAACCGTTTGTCTGCACCAGCGATGTCAAGGTCAATCGAATTATCTACAAGCGTAAGGCCACGAAGAGCCTCGAGGAGTGGGTACTGCCGTTTGCATTCACTCAGATTGCCGGCGACGGCCAGTTCATCTATCATGAGGCGGTAGAAAATAATAACATGCCAGACCTCGGTCCTGCCCATACGCTGACGCTCAGCAGTGCACCGCAGTCCGTCGCCTATGCCTTCAACCAGCCATGGCTGGTCAGCAATAATGATGACAGTAAGGAAATAACCTATGTGCTGAGCAACCGTGACGGCAGCCCTATCACCATCAAGGCAACTACCGACCATCGTGTCGCACGCTATAAGTCCATCATGGATATAGGCAATTTCTTCGCCACCTACGACACCATACCTGCCAAGACCGTCAACGACGAGCTGATGTATGTATGGGATAGTCAGCTGCCTGGCTTTGTCCTTCCCGACGGCTCTACTTCTATCCAGCCTAACCGCTTCTACTTGCAATTCTACAATGTGACTTCCAAGAAGAATGTCAAGTATTCGCAAACCCAGTGGGCCAAGATGGAAAATGCTACACCCAGCACGCAAGCCAAGGCTCCGCGCCGTCTCGCTGCGGCAGTGGCCGACGGCTGGCAGCCCATCTTCCTCGACCCACGTCAGCCGCAGAGCATCACGGCTCGTATGCTCGACTACTACGATGTGGCTTATCTGGCCGACATCCGTGGCGAGGTGCTCGACGAAGAGGATGAAACACCATTGTCTGTCGTATCGCTCGTCTATATGATGGCCGACGATCGCATGGACCTTCCTGCCGCACTCCCCCTGTTGGTACGTGCCAAGCGTTCCGATGCTGAGCCGCTGGTGGACGAACAGACGGGTGCAGAACTGGAGGAGCTGCTCATGCAGATGATGGAGGAGGACGACGACGAGGACTATGACTTTGACGATGATGACTCGTTAGACTTCGATATACCGCACTACTGGTGTGCCTCGTTCGACAACCGTCTCGACATCTGGCAGTTGCCAGCTCCTGAGCGCTATGCCGACTTGTACGAATACGGCTGCATGATGTTCAACGACAACTCCTACGACCAGTCGTTCGTCTATGCTACTGCCGACGACACCCGTATGACGACTCCTATGAGCTATTGCATCACGCTGCTCAACAGCAAGACCTACGAACTCCTTCCCCTCTTGGGCGACCGTGTATGCGTAGAGTTCCTCGTGCCGGCAGGGAATGCAACGGGAGTAAGACCCACCCCCGTCCCCTCCCTGAATGGAGGGGAGTGGTATGATCTCCAGGGCCGCAAGCTGCAAGGCAAGCCCTCGACAAAGGGGCTCTACATCGTGAATGGTCGCAAGGTCGTGAAATAGTCCAATCGTAAAATAGACCAATAAATCGTAAATTGTAAATCGTCAAATAGTAAATTGCTACGATGAAAAAGATATTTATAGTACTGGTTATGCTGCTCAGCCTCGGCAGCACGTTATGGATTCAACAGGCTGCGGCTGATGAGTTTTTCTCCATCCGTACAGCGGACGACTGGCTTACGTTCCGTAATGCAGTGGAAACTGCCCAGGGTCAGTACAGGGTTAATGCCCGTTTGGAGGCTGACATCACCACTAGCGGAGGTATAGGACTTTCCGATAATACTCCCTATTGGGGTACCTTGGACGGTAATGGCCATACGATAACTGCAACTAACATTTGGCGTACAGATGGTAAGCCTTGCGCGCTTTTCTGCTATGTAAAAGATGCAACCATCAGAGACCTGCACGTGAAGGGCACCATCTCGGGCGGTATTCATTCCGCAGGACTGGTCGGCCGAGTTCTAGGTTCTCCCACCATTACTATTAGCCGTGTATGGGTATCGACAGCCGTGACCGCGTCGAATACCCATGCCGGAGGTATCATCGGTCATTCAGATCGATCTTCTGTGTATATGACCGACTGTCGTTTCGATGGCAGTGTTACCACTAATAACGCGAGTGGTTCGTATGCCGGCGACATCATCGGATGGTGTAACGGTGGTGCCTGGCACTTACAACGTGTCTATGATCAAGGATCGCCAAAAGCCGTGAATATGTACTTCTGCTATGATTATAATGCAAGTTCTGGAGCCACGAACAGTTGGGGAACCAACGGTCGTAGTTTCACCGTTACCCAACACAACTGGACGAGTGTGGACTATTATAACAAGACCGACCAGAACGAGGTGGTAAACTTGATGAACACCAGGAAGGTTGGTTCGTGGGAGATTGTCGACGGTAAGGCTGTGCCCAAGTTGAATAGACAGCAGTCTATGAAAGATTGGACCTTTTTATCGACTGGAGGCTCTACAGGCTATACACTTTCTTCGGGACATTACTATATTGATGAGAATATCACTTTTTCCAACGGTGATACCGGCAGTGGTCTGACCATAGCCGATGGTGCTACTGTGTATATCTATATCCCCGAAGGTGTCACGCTCACTGCCATTGGCGGCAATGCCGATGGCCAGACGGGTGCCGGTGCAGGTATTGAACTGCCATCAGGTAGTACGCTCTACCTGATGGGTAAAGGCACGGTGGATGCCAAAGGCGGCAATGCGGCCAACGGCGGCACAGGCGGCACAGGCGGTGACGCAACAGGAGGTAATGGTAGTTGGACCCAAACAGGTGCGGGTGGCAATGGTGGCTATGGCGGCGGCGGTGCCGGTGCCGGCATAGGCACACGTGGCGGTGGTGGCGGCAGCGGCGGTAGCGGCGGTGGCGCCAATTATTATGATAACGGTAAAGAGGATGATGCGTTTAGAGGAACCGATGGTTCTGCAGGTAAAGCTGGTTCTACCGCTGGCGCCATGGGCAATCTCTATGTGGTCACCTCCTCCGTCCACCTGAATGCCACGGGAGGCAATGCTGGCACATCCGGTGGTAGTGGCGGTCAGCGTGGCCGTGGCTATGCATACGACGGATATAGTTATAACGTTACTGTGGCCGGCGGCGGTGGCGGCGGCGGTGGCGGCTTCGGTGGTGCTGCTTTCCCCATCGGTACCGGCGGTTGCGGCGGCGGTGGCGGCGGTGGCGGTGCCGGCGGTGCGCAGGATTGGAGGTCCAACTCTAACGGTGGAGTTTATGATGTAACTGCCCTAGGCGGCAGCGGCGGTAAAAATGCGGATGGCCAAACCAGTGGTGGCGATGGCACTGAGGCTGGCACTAATGGTACTGCGCACAGCCAAGGCTGGGTCTCTGTCGAAAACGGTAGCTTTGATAGTGATGACTGGCATTCTGCAAGTGGTGCTGCTCCTTCTGGTTCTGACGGCAACGGCGGTGGTAGAGGTACGCCTAGTGATGGTATGTCTGTTGCCAATCTTCACAACTACATCCTTAATTTGAATGTGCTGAACCAAGCCGGTGGTTCGGTTCAGGATACTAAGACCATTACTTATCAGTCCAATAAGAGTACTGGCAATGTCACTGTCACCATTCCGACGACCTATGAGCTGGGACTCATCGAAGCCCAAAAGTATGTGACCAAATGGTACACCAGCAATAGCTGCACAGGCAACGACTGGAAGGCAGCCTACGATGAAAAGGAGATACCTTGTACCACCACCGATTTATATGGTGTATGGCAGAACTATAGTGACCTTTTCAAGGATGGCACTGGAACAAAAGGCAATCCCTTCATTATTGAAGACGACGGACTGAGAGACTTGGCCGACTATGTCAATGCTGGTGGCAACACGCGTGGTCTCTATTTCAAACAGCAGGGAGAAATTAATGCTAATAATTGGAATTGGACGCCCATTGGCCACAAGCGGGTCTTTGAAGGTGACTACGATGGTGACGGCAACCGCATTATCAATGCCACGAATACCAGCTGCGATTATGATGCCTTTGGCATCTTCGGTAAGGTGTCGGGTACTATCCATAACTTAGGAGTCGAGAACTGTAATCTCCAGACCACCAGGGCTAACTCACGCGGTGGAGGCATAGCAGGTAGGCTCTTAAGATGTGACATGGAGCAAGCCACGACGGCACAGATACGCAACTGCTATGTGGCTAAAAATACCATCAAGGGCGCTTATAGTGGTGGTTTGGTGGGCGAGATGTCCGATGCATCCAGCCTAAGTTATTGTCTGGAGACCCAGAGTACCCTCCATACCAATACTGGCGGAAATATCTGGTCTTATTGCGGCGGTATTGCCAGCCGGATTGGTAGCGAATGCCAGGTGGACAAGTGCTTTACCACAGGTCCACTCTGCAGCAATGGTTACAATCAGCAGACAAACACTGAGTATAACCTCAATGACAGCCAAATGCAAAGTGGTGAAATCGCCTGGAAGCTGAACAATCAGTCACCTTACGGTGCCGTATGGTTCCAGAATTTGAGCGGCAGTAATATCGATAAATACCCTGTGCTTGACAAGCAACATGGTCGTGTGTATTACGATGGCTCGAACTATACCAACACTGGCAGCGGCCCCCTCTTTGCCAAGCTCACGGGACAGGGTACTGCCGACAAGCCCTTCCTCATCAACAATGTTGATGATTTTGAGGTGATGGCCGATTTCTGTAATGACGGCAACAATTCTTCTGGCTTCTACTTCCTCCAGACTGCCGACTTTGACCTGAATGGTGGAGGGTTGACTACTCCACACGCTTTTGCTGGTATCTACGACGGTGGTGGACATACCATCCGCAATGGTCTGATAGAAAAAAGTGGCGTAGTAGGCATCTTCGAAGTCGTTTCTGGTACGGTGACGCATCTCTGCGTAGAGAATACGACTGTCAAGTACAATCAACAAGGCATGCGGGCAGGCGGTATTGCTGCACGTATTACTGACAACGGAGTCATTTCCAATTGCTTCGTCAAGGGTTGCACGATAGCGAACAATGGTCTTAGCGGTGTTGTGGGAGGTATTGCTGCCGATATGTTCGATCAGGCTGTCATCAAAAACTGCCTTGTTGTCAATACCTCGCTTACTGCTTCCAGAACCGGTTCTATTTGTAGCGATACGAAGGCTGACACCCGTATCGAACGATGCTATTCGGACGGCGCTGCGCTGGTAAGTAGTGACTCTTATTGCACCTTCGATCAAGCCGAGATTGTCGATGCTGAAACGTTAGCCAGCGGCGAGATTTGCTATAGGCTGAATAACAGCCCCCAAGCTGATAACTTGTCCCCCATATGGTATCAGGCTGTTACCATTGAAGGACACAACGACGCTACGCCGGTGTTGTCGTCCGACCATGCCATCGTGTTCAAACGCAACGATAAATACACGAACGACTATCGTGGCATCAGCAGCTTAGGAGCCGGAACCCAGGCAAGCCCTTACTTAGTAGGAAGTGCCGCAGACCTGAAGAAGATCAGCGACACCTTCGAAACGATGAGGTGGAGCGATTTCTATGTCAAGCAAACGGCCGACATCGATATGAAGGAGGCGGAGCCGATAGCCCCCATCGGAATAGGCACCAACGGCTTCATGGGTCACTATAACGGTGATGGTCATGTCATCAGAAACCTGAGTTTCTCCGACTGCAAGGGCAGCTCTTTAGGTCTCTTCAACAATATCATCGGCACCGTAGAGCGTCTTGGCATCGAGACCAGCACGTTTACGGCCTCGCTTGATAACAACCGTGTGGGAGCCTTTGCGGGCAAGATAACCGGCAGCGGTCAGCTGCTCAACTGCTATGCCTTGGGCTGCACGGTCAGCTACAACTACAAGTCTGGTGTTGTTGTGGGAGCCTTGGTTGGCGAACTTGCTGACCAGTCTAGTATCCAAAGCAGCTATGGCTACCTCAATACCGTTATAGGACAAATCGAAAGTGGCAACAAACGCTATGGCTACATCGTGGGCTACATAGGTAGTAATGCCTCTGCTACACTCGTCTTCACCAACGGTCCCACGCTGTGTGCCGACGCGCAAAGCGGTTACAACAACATCATCCAATCTGAAACGAATGTCGCTGAACTGCGCTTCAAAACGGGCGAGCTGGCTCACCAGCTTGACGGCTCACCGGTATACGATGGCACAGCGGGATGCGGTACTACCGTCTGGCGTCAGACCATCAAGACAGACCTCTGGCCCATACCTGGCAGTAGCCATGGGGCGGTGTACAAGTTGACCCATACAATACCGGCAAACGATTTAGGACAGCTCGCAGTAACACAGACCATGTACAGCAACAATTACCTGATACCTGAACCTGCTACGCTCACGCTGAATCCTAATTATAAGGATCATCAAAATCAGGATATTCCTTCGAATGTGCTGTCGCTCATCCCGGCTGACAACAATTGTTATGTACCCAGCTATAATCTCGGAAATAGCGTCCCGTCGCGTAATTATTTCTTCTTTACTGGTTGGAACACACTGGCCAACGGTAAAGGGACACACTATGCTCCCAATGGCGAGCTCTTGCCGTTTACAGGAGCCAAGACGCTCTATGCCGAGTGGGATATGTCGGTACCTTCTGACGGTACAGCTCTCGAAGTGACGCTGCCGGAGGACAAGACTTCCTTCAAGATTTATGATGCCGCCGGCAACGACACCCCTTACGGCAACAACTACAATGGAAAGCTCACGCTGGTAGCTCCTGAGGACCATGTCATTGTCTTGACGGGCACCATTTCTACTGAGGCACTGAACGACAACCAGGCATGCGACTACATGATAGTTCGTAATGGTCGCAGTTCAAGTCCAATCATGTCCAATGGCCAATCCACCGACGTTGCAGGCATAGGTCATGTCTTTGTTAGCACGACGGATGGCGCTGAGAAGAACATTGGTCGACTCGTAAGTACGGGTAAAGAGATGACGATAGAATTTGTCACTAATGGCCAGAACAATTTCGATGGTCTGAACCTCACAGCCACTGTCGTTGCGACAAGTATTAGTCAACTGGGACAGGGTACCGAAGTGGAACCGTTTGAGATAGAAACTGCAGAAAACCTGCAAACGCTTAGGGAGTATCTCCAGTTGGCAGAAACGACGAATTATTATATCCGACAGATAGATGACATTGACCTGCAGGGTGCAAGCATCGCCCCTCTGGTTGAAAACAAGGCGTTTGCCGGACACTATGACGGTGAAGGATATTCCATCAAGAATGGTGTCATCTCGTCTGATGAAGGAACTAAGGTTGGACTCTTCGCTAACCTCACTGGTACGGTGACGCGTCTCTGCATGGAGGATATCACCGTCAGTTACCAGCAGGACAATGCAGAGGCGGGTGCCATCGCCGGACGTCTGAGCGACACGGGCAGCATCACCAACTGCCGCTTCAAGAACATCACGGTGGCAAACAACAATCACACTGGTGGCAGTGAAGGCGCCGTTGTCGGTACCATGGACAATACAGCAACCATCACAGGCTGTCTGGTTATAAACGCAGACAAAGACATCTGCGGCAATAAGACCATTGGTACTAATGAGCATTGCTATACGTTCTCCACCACGGATGATGACTTCAACCTGCAACGCGGTCAGATATGCTATCTGCTGAACGACGGCGACACCAGCGACGATGCTGTCTGGCGACAGGAAATCGGCACGGATGCCCTGCCAGTACCCGACAGCGATTCTCCTATCGTCTATTATTACAACGACCAGAAGCACACGGGCTACACCAACGAAGAAACGTGCACCGTGGTAGGGTTGAGGGTGCAGGATGTCGCGTTCGAGAATGCGATAACAGACTATGAATTATTCAAAGGTTGTATGATTCGTCTGACTGAGTATAAGCCTGTGCATGCAGGTCTCTCGTTAGAAAGATGGAGCACGCAGCCTGACGGCGGCGGAACGGTCTATACTCCTGACGCCATGGTGGTACTCAGCACTGATGCGCTCATCCTCTACCCACAGTGGAACATCATGCCACAGATAATCCCTGGTGACGGTACGGAGCAGAATCCCTACATCATCGACAGCACGGACGACTGGGATGCACTGGCCACGAACATCACCTACTTCAACCTCTTCAACGGTTACAGCGGCAAGTTCATACGCCTCGATGCCGACATCGATGTCACGAAGATCATGGGTACCATGTCGGCCCAGGCTACGCAAGGCAACGCCTTCTGTGGCACGTTCGACGGCAACAGCCACACCATCACTGCCACGATTAGCGACACCGAACATCAGGGCACCGCTCCCTTCTGCTATATCAAGAATGCGACTATCAAGAACCTGATAGTCAACGGTACCATCACGGCGGGTACCATGCTGCACGCAGCAGCCCTTGTAGGCTTTGCCGATGGCACCAGCAGGATTGAGAACTGCAAGGTAACAGCCAACGTTAGTGGCGGCTCGCACATCGGCGGCATCATGGGACATGGCCTCGACGGCGATATCACCATCAACGGCTGCGTATTCAGCGGCACGATGACAGGTGGCGCAACGGCCAAGGGCGCCATCGTCGGATGGGGCAACAACGGCACCAAGACCGTCACCAACTGCATATACCTGATGCCTGAGGGGCAGAGCACTACAGGTCTTGACCTCGTTAAAAAGCATGGTGGTAGCGAATCGGTGACTAACACCTATAAGACTACCAGTGCGGGTATACACGGTACACAGGCCTCTGACCACATCAACGCTGGCGAAATCCGTCAGGAACTGTTAAGACTTTACGGCTATACGATGTACGGTGTGGATGCCTACACGGTCAGCGGCGTCGATGAGGCTTACGACTTGAGAAATACTGATCCTGTCGGCACCGCTATCATTACGCCAGCCGTGACAGCTCCTAGCAGCACAGCACTCACCTTGGGCGTTCACTTCGCAGCCACGCTGAATGGTGAAGACGTAACATTCCCCATCAACATCGACGAGGTGGGTGACTATACGCTCGTCCTTACGGGCATTGGAAGCTATGTCGGCTCTAAGACCTACCAAATCCACGTCATAGGCGACCACATCCGCATCACTTTGGCTCAGGAGGTGGGAACCTACAGTAGCAATGAGGACCTGAACTTCACAGGCAGCAATCTGAAGGCTTACATCGCCGCAGGCTACAACAAGAGCGAGAACCAGGTACTCCTGGTACGCGTCTATGACGTTCCTCAAGGAACAGGTATATTCCTGAGGGGTGAGGCTGGCGAGAGCTACAACATATCTAAGACCACCTCACAGTCGTACTACGTCAACATGCTGAAGGCCAACCTCACGGCTGGTCCGATAGCCCAGACCGACGGCTCCATGAGCAACTTCCTGCTGGCCAAGGTGGACGATGTCTTTAAGTTCTGTGCACCCTCGGCGACTGCAACGCTCGGTGCCAACAGGGCCTACCTGCAAGTGCCTACCTCGTTCATCACAGCCAGTGCACGTGAGGTCGACATCGTATTCGATGAAGATGCCACAGGAATAACCACGAATTTCACGAATATCACGAATTCTGATGAGTGGTATGACCTGCAGGGACGCCCAATAGCTAATGGCCAAAAGCCAACAGCTAAAGGCTTATACATCGTAAATGGTCGTAAAACGGTAATTAAGTAATTGGAGGAGAGCAATATGAAGAAAGAGTATATGAAACCTGAGGTGTGCGTGGTGGTACTACGACAAAGTCAAATGCTGCTGGCAGGGTCCCCTTTCACAGAGATGAATTCAGAATCTGGTGGAGGCATAGACTCTGACACTAAGGTTGACACCGGCCTGAGCCGCGTTTTTGATATCGATGACGACTTCGACTTCGATGAATAAAAACAACATGTTAATCAAAACTTTTTAAAACTATAAAATTGTGAAGAAAGAATTATTATCATTACTTGTACTGCCCATTCTCGCCAGTGGCATTCTGCTAACTTCTTGTAACAAAGACGACAATAACACAGAGCAGCAAACAGAGGAGCAAACAGAACAACAATTCCAAGAAGAACTGGATCAGGCATTGAGTTGGGCGCAAGTCTATGGTCCCCCTACACAGACGCTTGCCGAAGAGGTTGCTGCACGCCACAAGGGAAAGACTTGCCCCCTTAACTACAAGACCCGTGAGAGTACGGAGCGTAAATGCCGTACCGATAATTCAAGACCTTTCGAACTAAGGGATCTGGCACGCACCACTGTTATCTGTGAGTATGATTCGTTACGCATTGTCATTGACGACGTGAAAACGACGGCTACGGAGCGCGGTATCTTCGGGCGTTACAAGCACCAGACCAGCGACCG
The DNA here is from genome assembly GCA_900314985.1 of uncultured Prevotellaceae bacterium. Lineage (GTDB taxonomy): Bacteria > Bacteroidota > Bacteroidia > Bacteroidales > Bacteroidaceae > Prevotella. The sequence goes on from OMXL01000001.1 coordinate 187,791, forward strand.
CGGCTATTGGGGAGACCTTTTCAATCTGTCGTTCAGATATCTGGATACTGAGATACAGGTCAAGAGCTACAAGAATTACTATGCAGCAAATCCTGAGGACGTCTGCCGACCCGTGCTGGGCGACTCGCTCTACAATGCCATCCATACAGAGACTGGTCAAGAGCCAGGACTCTCACACTATTACTATGAAATCATCCGAGCAGATACGACAAGTGACGCTACGCGCGAATATTATAAAAAGTTGTGCATCGAATACCACAGTCACTTCGATCCTGATTTCGTAGAGTAACTAACCATACCAATAACTATAAACACAATGAAGAGAATCCAAATATGGATGCTGGCCCTCGTCCTGACCATCAGCAACTCGACGGCCCTGACGTCGTGTAGCAAAGACGACAATGATGTTTCAAAACCAGAACAGCCTCTTGTTCTCACAGGCCAAGCTGCCGTAGAGTGGACAAAAGCGCATATCGACTCGCTGGTGAACGTGTATATGGCCAGTTGCGGTAATCTGCTGGACCCCGATATGACGAGAGACCTGCTGAGTTGCATCGGCTATACACGCCTGAATGTGTTAGACTATAAGAATGCCAGTTGGCTGATAGACAGCGTGGTGTTCATCCGCCTGATGGACCGTGCCGAAGCGGCCAACAACAAGACCATCCTCTTCACGATGGGTATGTACGGTTGTGGCAAGACGGTCAGTCTTAACAACAACCCCGAACTGAAGAAGATGGCCGATGAGGTAGGTGTGGTCTCTGATGGCGCCTACAACAGCGTCGCGAAATTCGACAAGATGGTGGCCCAAAGTGTTGATCGTGGATTCCAGCCCCACCTTATTTATGTCTATAACGATGCTGAGACGGGTTATACCAACTGCATGGAGCGACTAATCAGTGCAAACCGTGCCGTGACTTGCGAGGCTTATATCTCGGTCTTCCCACAATACCAAGGCAGGGTGGAGTATCTCGAAGAGCATCATCCCAATATGCCGCTCTACTGTATTGACAACAACCACAACAACGGCGGCAAGTGGGTAACCAACGAAGAAGCCAAGCAGTGGGATTACACGATGACCGAAGACTTGCAGCAGAAGATCTATGCCATCAAGCAGTCTTATATCGACACAGGCAAGTTGACCCCTGAGCAGATTGCGGCTTTACAGTAATGTTAATCAGTGAAGAATGAGAATAACACAATAACACATTCCGAAAATGAATACAAGATTTACGAAGAATGCCAAGATTTTCGACATTTGCATTACTGCCGTGGCAGGAATGGTGTCGGTATGCGTGATGCTGTACGGCGTGGCGCACTTCGGATTGCAGGAGGCGTGGCCCGAACTGGTGCTTAACCTCTTTTACATCGCCTGTCTGGTGATGATATGGATGTACTTCTTCAACCGGATGGACACCCAGCGGTTCAATTACTGGTGCTCCGTCGCCGTGGGCATCACGGTGTTGCTGCGCGACATTCTCTTTGCACCACCACTGGTCTATTATGCATTGGAATTGTCGTGTCAGGTCCTCTCAGTGGCACTGGTCCTCTTGCTTACCTATTTCTATGCACGTAAGGACTGGAAGAGCTACACCAAGCGCAACCTGTGGGCCATCTGCGTCGTTGACATGCTCATTGCCTCGCTCTATAACCTGAACATCTATCTGGAGCCTACCAACGAATACACCACTTATATGCTCACGGAGATCTGGATTCGTCCTACCATCACCTATGGTCTCGTGGCCTGCTTCGTGACGGAAGTGGATCACTAACGCTGCGTTCTACCGCACTCCATACGCTGGCCGAGATCATCCGTAGTGGAGAATATGAGAAAGAGGTAAACAGCCTGCGCACCTACTATCCGCTGATGGACAAGACGCGCAACAACGATTTCAGTCTGCTAAGTGTGGGCGACTTGCAAAATCTGCAAAAACAGTTTCAAAATATGCAAAAAGTTTTGTAACAAGCCTTTTGGCCTTGCTAGCCTGTGAAAAATTCTGTATTTTTGCCATTAAACATGAACGAACACCGAGGATTACATGCCTGTACTTGGTCTGAACAAACAATAATATTTACCTAAAACAAAATACAATGAAAAAGATTCTAAATTGGATGTTCGCTGCCATCCTCGTTTGCGGCGCAAGTGTGCTGACGTCGTGCGGCAAGGATGATAATGATACCGTCGTTCAACCCGCTGCGAAGGAATACTTCACCCTGTGGAACCAGTACGACGCGCTAACGGCCCTGAAGAACTATGTGAAGGACGTGACCAATCCCGACTCAAAGAACTTCATCCCAGCGGAGGACCGCATCGCCACGTTCGATATGGATGGCACCTTCGTGGGTGAGCTGTACCCGACCTATTTCGAGTATAATCTGTTGGAATACCGTGCACTGGACGATCCGACCTATAAGGATCAGGCTCCTGCCGACGTCAAAGAGGCTGCACAGGATATTCGCGACTTCGTGCGCAACGGCACTAAGCTGCCCGCCAATTTCGACATGAAGCACGCCTATGCCGCCGCTAAGGCCTATAGCGGTATGACGCTCAAAGAGTTTGACGACTATGTCAAGGCCTATGCCGAACAGCCTGCCAATGGTTTCACTGGCATGACCTACGGACAAAGTCATTACAAGCCCATGCTCCAGGTCTTTGACTACCTGAAGGACAATGGCTTCACCTATTATGTTGTCAGCGGCTCCGACCGTTTCATCTGCCGTGCGCTGGTGGAGAGCATCGGCATCCCAGCAAACCGCGTCATTGGCATGGATGTGAAACTGCGCTCCCGTAGTCAGGGATTCACGGAAGGTGTCAACTATACGATGGGCAAGGAGGAAGATCTGGTGCGCACCGACGAACTCATCATCAAGAACTTGAAGACTAACAAGGTGCTGCAGATTTCGCAAGAGATAGGCAAGGTACCCGTGTTGTCGTTCGGTAACAGCAGCGGCGACTGCGCCATGCACAACTATACGCTGGGCAATCAGCAGTATAAGACGGCGGCGTTCATGCTCGTGGCCGACGATGATGTCCGCGACCATGCCAATCTTGAAGAGGCTGCCAAACGTGCGGCAACATGGCGCGAAGCCGGCTACTATATCATCTCCATGAAGAATGACTTCAAGACGATCTATGGTGATGGCGTAGTGAAGACCGACTTTACCTTCCCCGTACTATCAAACAAACTTAACGACTATAAATATGAGGAAAAATGCTGTCACAGTCACATGCAAACCACTGACACACAGCACGATAAGTGTGACACCTATTTTTAGGGGGCAACAAGTCAAGCACTTATCAACATGCTTGAACGATATATGAGTTCATCCTCCTTTGCTGCAGTAGTCATTCCATTTTAATACTATCCTACTCGTTTTCGTATGAGATGAGTCCAGCATCTTTATCAGCTGTTCCCGGCATGGGCATAGATAAAGACTTATTGTGCGATGGATGTCGTAGATATCTGCGACGGCCGTCGCAGGTATTTTTGACGGCCGTCGCACGAAGAGAGTAAAACTGATACGCTGATGAGATGAACTGATACGACTGATGTGGGCTACTAAAAACGGAAGTAGCTGAAGATAAGGCGGTTATAGCGTATTAGCACAAAATATCGAGATAGTTCTAGCACGTCTGATCGTCAAATAAAGTGGCTAAAATTAACACTAATTTAACAGAATTTTTGATTCATTTTGATATACTGTAAAGAAATCGGAACTCACTGATAGTCATACAGATAGAACAAGAGAGAGGGCAGTCAACTGAAAGCAGAAGAAAAAGGGGGCAACAAATTGTCAGGTGTCACACTTACCACACTGTGTATCAGTAGTTTGCGCGTGAATGTGACAGCATTTTTCTTCGTTTTTCTTAGCGAAACAGGTACCTCTCACCTGTTTCATTTTAGTTGCTGCAAAGATAGAAATTATTTCCGAAACAACAAAGAAAAGGTGGAAATCTTTCGATTGCCACCTTAATGCGTTATAGCGAGAGTAGCTATTTTATGATGCAATATCATATAGATACTCTGGCGCAAAGTCTGCACCATTCTCCCACTCAATCGTATTAAACTTAATTGAGAATCGCTTGAAATACTCTATGTCCTTTAAGGGCGTAAACACTTTGCCATTAAGGGAATTGCTAAGGTCTACAACCTTAGTTTCACCATTGTTGAATAGCAACTGTATCTTGTAGCCATCCAGATAATTTGCTTTTACTACCTCTAGAAACATAACTATTTTATTTAAGTGGTTCTATCTTGTCAAGTTGCTCACCTTTTTGAGCCTTTTCCCAATTGGCCATCAACTCAGTACGATGATCTTCAAGCCACTCAAGAATCATCCTTAGGGCCCTCCCTGGCATTTCACCCTTAACAATGCCATCCTTGATGTTCACGATAGCTTTGTAATCTCCATACCATGCATGGAAATGTGGAGGCTGATGATCAGAGAAGTTCATCCATATATATATACCATAGAAAAAACTTATTTGCGGCATAATTGAGCTATGTATTTCTGTTCTGCTGCAAAGATAGGAATTATTTTTGAAACAACAAAGAAAAAGGTGGAAATTTGTTTTACTCTGCCTCTGCTGCGTGCTGGCGAGCGAGATTCACCTGGTGGCGATAGACCAGACAGGCCACAATGAAGTAGACCACCACATGGCACCAGAGTATGCGGTACTCCGTGAGTACATCGCTCAGCGTACCGCCCATATAGTCCAATTGAGCCATTACGTTTGCAGCGAAACAGACCTGTCACCTGTTTTATTCATTTTTAGGTGTCACACTTACCTCGCTGTGTATCAGTAGTTTGCGCGTGACTGTGACAGCATTTTTCTTCGTTTTTCTTTGCTATCAACAGAAATCCGCAGCACCTGCACGGTTGGTAGGCATCCACTATTTTTGCATCCTTTTAAGAAAATTTTCTTCCGAATTGGAGCATAAATAGAATAATTTTTGTATCTTTGCACCGAATCTTTAACTAAAAACGTATTTATTATGGCACTACTAATCTCAGAAAAAGAATGATTTAACAAATCACATGCCCAGCCGAGAGATAATTATTACTAAGCGAGTGCAGAAAATGACCGATTTACTTGGTCATTCCAATATTTTTGCTACTTTCTCTCCTTCCTCAGATACTAACAGCCAATTATACAATATTAAATGACCTATATCAGCGACGTGAACATCGGCACACCGTGGAATCCCTACGTCATCGACTTGAGCGAAGTGTTGACAGGCATCAGCACCATCGCTGCTGACGATGCCGACAACGACTCAGACTGGTGGACACTGCAGGGTTACAAGATAGGCCGCAAGCCTACCAAGTCCGGCGTGTATATCCACCACGGCAAAAAGGTTACGATTAAGCGAGTGAAGTGAGAGATTTCTCTCTTGACAATTTAAATACAAAAAATGATTACATTTATTCTGAGCCTTGCGGCTCTTGTCTTAGGTTACATCTTCTACGGCCGCTTTGTTGAGCGCGTATTCGGCCCCGACGACCGCGTGACGCCCGCCGTCAGCAAGGCCGATGGGCTGGACTACATCGTGATGCCCGGATGGAAGATCTTCATGATCCAGTTCCTCAACATCGCGGGCACGGGGCCCATCTTCGGTGCCATCATGGGCGCGAAGTTCGGTTCGGCGGCCTATCTGTGGATTGTCTTCGGCTGCATCTTCGCTGGAGCCGTCCACGACTATCTGGGCGGCATGCTCTCCATGCGCCACGACGGCGCGGGACTGCCCGAGATGATCGGCCACTATCTGGGCACGGCCACGAAGAACGTGATGCTGGTGGTCTCTGTGCTGCTGCTCATCCTGGTGGGAGCGGTGTTCGTCTATAGCCCCGCCCTGATTCTCCATTCCATCGGCGGCGACACCATGATGTGGATCATCATCATCTTCTGCTATTACTTCATCGCCACGATGCTGCCCATCGACAAGATCATCGGCAAGGTCTATCCGCTGTTCGCCCTGTCGCTGCTGTTCATGGCTGGGGCGCTGATGGTGTGGCTCTTCCTCCACTGGCCCACGCTGCCCGAACTGTGGACGCACTGCTACAACATGGGGGCCGCGACGGAGCCAGACCGTTGGACCGACAGCATCTTCCCCGTGCTGTTCATCACCGTCGCCTGCGGTGCCATCTCTGGCTTCCACGCCACGCAGAGCCCGCTGATGGCCCGCTGCGTCGAAAACGAACGCATGGGACGGCCGCTGTTCTTCGGGGCGATGATTACCGAGGGGGCCGTGGCGCTGATATGGGCCACGGTGTCGATATGGTTTTTTTATGGCGAGCCCACGCCCGGCTATGAGCTTATCGCCGGAGCTACCGATGGCTTCCACACCTCTGCGCCAGCAGTGGTCAATCTCGTGTGCAACGACTGGCTCGGTGTGGCTGGTGCCATCCTGGCCATGCTCGGCGTGGTGGCAGCTCCCATCACCACCGGCGACACTGCCCTGCGCTCTGCCCGCCTGATTGTGGCCGAGTGGCTGAAGATGGACCAGCGACCCATCCCGAAGCGCCTGAAGGTCTGCCTCCCGCTGTTCGCCTGCAGCATCGCCCTGCTCATCTGGCAGATAGGCAATCCCGACGGCTTCAACACCATCTGGCAATACTTGGGATGGACGAACCAGGCTCTCTCCGTGTTCACTCTCTGGGCCGTCACCGTCTATCTCGTCCGCCAGAAGAAGAACTACTGGCTCACGCTCATCCCTGCCCTCTTCATGACCACCGTCTGCAGCACCTACGTATTCATCTCCCGTCAGATGCTCCACCTGCCCGAGCCATTGGCCTACGGCCTGGGCATCGCCTGCCTCGTGGTGGCTGCCGTGTGGTTCACGATATGGTATAATAAACAAGAAAGGAATCAACAATGAAACAACAGAAAAAACTCTGGGTGATGGCCGTCATCCTATTTATTATCTGCGGCGCGTGTGTGATAACCTATTGCGGCAGCAAGGACGACAGTCCCGCTGTCAGTCCGACGAACGACAGCAGCCAGTTTGTAACACTGACGGATGTCGTGCCCGACGCCATCCTGGAGATACGCTACTACGGCACGTACAACTTCGTGGGACAGCGCATCGACGGCTATGAGGAGCCTACGGCCCTGCTCACCAAGCAGGCAGCCCTGGCGCTGAAGGCGGTGAGCGACGACGTGATGGCCCAAGGCTATCGTTTGAAGATCTACGATGCCTACCGTCCGCAGAAGGGTGTTGACCACTTCGTGCGCTGGGCGCAGGACCTCGCCGACACGAAGATGAAGCCCTACTTCTATCCCGATCTTGACAAGAGCGTGCTCTTCGAGCAGGAGTACATCTATGAGCGCAGTGGTCACACCCGCGGCTCGACCATCGATCTGACGCTCTTCGACATGGCCACGGAAAAGGAACTTGACATGGGCGGCACCTTCGACTGGTTCGGCCCCGAGAGCCATCCCGACTTCTGCGGCAATCCCGACACGGGTGAATATACGGGCGACAATAGCAAATCGCCCGCCGAGCCGAAGCGCAGCATCACCGCCGAGCAGTTCGAGCACCGCATGATACTGCGCCGCGCCATGCTCGCCCACGGCTTCAAGCCCCTTGACACGGAGTGGTGGCACTTCACGCTCCGCGACGAGCCTTTTCCCGACACCTACTTCACTTTCCCCGTCAAGAAACTGGGCCAATAAAGAATATCTCTATGCTTTATTACCTGTCTCATTCGCATTTCATTTAATAAAAAGGAGATAAAGACAAATGATGTTTAAAGAATTGAGCGGCAACGCACTGAAGGTCATCGCCATCGTCGCCATGACGATCGACCATCTGGCATGGGTGGGCATCGAGACCTACGAGCAGGCAGAGACGCCGACGCAGATATTCCTGCACTGCATCGGACGGCTGACGGCCCCGATGATGATATTCTTCGTGGCCGAGGGCTATCATCACACGCACGACTTCCGCCGCTACCTACGCCGTCTGCTCATGCTGGCCGTGGTGAGCCACTTTGCCTTCTGCTATTTCAATATGTCAGGCTTCAACCCGCTGGACAATCTGCTCTTCAATGCCACGAGCATCGCCTGGCCGCTGCTCTGGGGATTGATACTGCTCAAGGTTTGGGACAGCGAAAAAACGGCTTGCTGGCAGAAGTTGTCCGTCACGCTGCTGGCCTGTCTGCTCACCTGCACCTCCGACTGGAGTTGTGCCGCCCCGCTGGCCATACTCATGATAGGCCGGAACCGGGGCTGCTTCCACAAGCAGATGCTCTGGATG
>OMXL01000031.1:0-37052 GCA_900314985.1 uncultured Prevotellaceae bacterium
TCATGCTAACGACCCAAGTGCAGGACTGGCATCACACATCAACCGCGACCAGTTCAAATTGTTTTGCGGAGATACAGGGCTGTTTGTCACTCTCGCTTTTTGGGACGATAAATTTACAGAGAATGTCATTTACCAGAAATTGCTGAGTGACAAACTGAAGGCTGATGTGGGCTATGTCTATGAGAATGTGGTGTCACAGATACTGACAGCAGCAGGAAATAAGCTATATTACCATACGTGGCCAACGCCATCGGGCAAACATAATTACGAGATAGACTTCCTTCTGTCTCGTAAAGCTAAAATTTGCCCAATAGAAGTCAAGTCATCGACATCCAATCTTCATGTTTCTATCGATGAATTCCAAAAAAAGTTCTCAGCCCGCATTCAGCAACGATACCTTCTACACTCGAAGGATATTCGTAAAGAGCAAGACTTGATATTACTGCCAATGTATATGTCAATGTTTCTTTAGAATCGTTTTTATTATTAGATTTTGTAGCAATCAAAGGGACCTCTGATTGCCGATGTCACTGACCTGTCCCTCGTGGCACAGAAATCAGGCAGATTTAATCATCCCCATCATATCGTCCACATAACCATCGTTCAGCTGGAACAGCACATGGTTCTTGTGGAATTCTTCCATATGGCCTTGTCCCCAGAAGTCTACCTGACGATAGTCCGTGTTGCTGATAATAAAGCTATTCAGGGCAATACTATCATCACCTAAGGTTGGCTCGATGACTTCCTTCAGATACTTGTATAACTGTATCTTTTCATCCTCCATGCCATGCAGATGACTGATACCTTTGGGGTCGATGAAGTTCACATACTGCTTTCTGCCCTCACGAATCCAGAGGATGAAGTCTGGATAGAAGCCAGCATTCTCGAAGAAGCCTATACCCTTGCGACTGACGTTTCGCAGCAGATAGATCTCGCGACCTTCACCATGCTGCTGATAATAGCGTTGAAGGTCATTGATAAACTTTCGTTCACCCTTGTTAACTGCCACAGGATAAATCTGTACCTCATTGCCCTCGCCAGGTTTGAAGTTCTCACTAAGGAACATCACAGGATTAAAAAGGTGTTGAGCGAAATACAAAGCCTCAAAGTTCTCGTTCTCAATACGACGCAAGCCATTCAGCGTACCCTCGCGCACTTCCTTTTCAATGCCTTGCAAGGCCTTTATCCAATTGTCCTGTGTCTTACTGACAGCAATCTCGTATTCCCTGATGAAGTTGGGATCTTCCTTCGTCAATACCTCTATATGCTGATGCTTTGATTCTTCCTTGCCTCGTTTCATCTTATAGGCCTTATCTATGAATGCTTTCAGCAAACTTACGGCTATCTCCTGCCACTCTGCCACGTCGCGTCCATAGTCGCTACTATACTGCATCGAGCGTTCTGGCACCCATAGCTTGTACCATTGACGGTCATACAATATCTCGCGCAACTCGTCCTGATGAATCTCCATATTATACCACGAACGCTCGTTCTTGAAGTCCACCATCTCGAAGAATACATCAGTCCAATTCAGCAAATCCAACTGCCAGTCTTTCAACCAGTCTTCATGTTTCTCAGCTGTGCCGTTTCCACCTCTTTCGCTCTGAAGCTTCTGAATCTTTGGATACCAGTCAAGAGTAATGCGGACAATCTTGCAATAATCCAACAGACTTTTGATAGGTACTTCTTTCTTGAAGTTATAGTCCTTATCTACTCTCAGTATCTTCAAGCCCTCTGGAAGTGTCTGTATCGTGGGAATCGTCAGTTCCACAATCTCGCTGTCGTTCTGTGGCAGACCTTCATCCTCCAAGTAGGCTTTGAACTGGTCCATATAGTTGGAGCGTACACCAAAGATGTTCAGCGTCTCCATTACCTTTAGGTCTTTGGGTATCATGCTGTCGTGAGGCTTGATGCTGCTGTCAAGAGCCGTGCTACGCTTCAGCGACATCTTATAGCCCTTCAGTCGCACACCACGTCCAAACATCTGAATAATCTGTGAGCCCTCGCTTTTACCAAAGTTCATCAAGCCCATCAACGACACGCGCCAACAGCTCCAGCCCTCAGTAAACTTCTTCGAGCCAATCAGCATGTTAACTGTTGACGTCTTTTCTGTTATCTCTGCAAACAGTGACCTATTGGTAAAGGGCTTTTCAAAAACATCAAACGCTTCAGTAGCTCTACACATATCAGCCACCTTTTTGGTGTCGCCTACAAAGATGAGTCCAAAATAGTCTGACGTACCTACACGAAGTCCTATTTCTCCATCCAGTCCTTTCAGTACATCCACATGCAGCGTTGCTTCGATGCTGGCATTAAACACCTCCTTCAGTACACCTTGATATATCTTTTCAGCCTTGGCTGCATCAATGTTATACTCGTTGTCCTTCTTCAGTCGTTTAAACGCCTTACTGAAGATAGCATTGCCGTTCTTATCCGTCAGCGAGGTGGTACCATTCAGGATATTGATGATATGCTGTTTATAGTCGTTCTTCTGTTTTAGGAAGTCGTTCAGGAAAAGCAGAATCATCACTACGTCTGACACTTGATGACCATTCCACACATTGCCTGCACTTGATGCGCTGACGCTACCACCGACAAACACCCCCAGCGGATTATCTATCAGGAAGTCGCGCTCTATGCGATGGTCGCTTTTGAACACCACCTTTTGCTCATACAGACAGAGCAGATACGCCGTCAGATACTCTGCCAGCATGTGCTGCTCCTGCCATTCTCGCATATTCATAATGCGATAATCCTTGCCATAGCCGTCATTATAGAAATAGCGATAGCTATAGTCGAAGAGCGTGGCCTTACCGTATATCTGCAGGAACTCTTTCTTGTCCTTGTTGCCTAAAGCACCTATGGCCTGTCCAAAGGTAGCAGAGTATTCAAATGAGAAACCATTCTCAGTCAGTTTATTGCGATACTTCATCCACACATCGCCGCCACTACCTTTGTGGGCCTCATCAATGAGCACCAGGTTATTCCCTTCGAAACTGTCAACAGCCACAGTCTTGTCGCCATTGGTATCTGCCAGCTTGTTGATGTCAATCACCTGAATGGTCTGCTTCTGGAAGAAGCCTCCCAGTCCTCCTTTCGAGAACAACTCTGCTGACATGTTCGACTTTTGTAGCTGCTCCAAATGCTGTCGGCTCAGTTCCTCGTTGGGTGTCAACAGGATTATGTTGTTGATATCGTTCAACTTACCTGCCTTCTGTGCATAGTATAGATACTGCTTGATGTGAACTTGCATCATCAGCGTCTTACCTGCACCAGTAGCACACCAGAAGGCCAGCTTGTTCAGGTCGTCCTCTGTAAATTCAGGTACCCCATCCCATGTTCCTTCACGAAAGGTAAAATCGTTTAATAGGAATTCATTGAGTTCTTTTACCAATCCCTGTTTATTGTGGAAATACCTATCTAAATAGATCTCAGTAAACAGCAGACTCAGATACTGGAAATACTTCCAAACAATCTTATCCCTACGCTTTTCATTAATCTCGTTGGTCAACTTCACAATATGATGGTCGTACTCCAGCAGGTCGTCTGTGGTCACCTCGCCATTATGCAGATGATCACGCATCGCATAGTAGAGGCGCGAGATACCGTTCTCATCAACACCTTCATAGATGGGGTCTTTCAAGTCCTCTGATAGAGCCGTCAGACTCTTGGCGCCCAACAAGTGGAGCACATAGTTGAACGTCACCAGCGCATATTGCAGCTTTCCGTTGTCTGTTCGTTGTCTTCCTCTTGGCATAGTCTTATTCCTCCTCGAACATACGTTTCATCAGTTCCTGCTCTATCAGTCGAACCTTCCAATGCTCCTCGTCGCTCTTAAGGTTTGGCAGGGTGTTGTCGCCATTCACGTAAATCGTGCATGTTCCTTTTCTATATGCGTCGTACCTTCCACTACGCAGATGTTGTCATCCTTATGCCAGTGGATGCTGTCAACGTGCAGACCTATCAGATAGTTGAAGGTGTCCACCAAATCTACAGGTGTATCCACAAGTTCATTGTCGCGAGTAGTCTTGATGGTATAGTCAAAGGGACGAACAAAGTCCTTTGTGTTGATAAGGCTTTCACGAGTCTCTGTGTCGAGCATATAGCGCAGCACATAACTCTCGTTGTCAGGCTTACCAAAGCCATCGTTCACCTCCAAGTTGTTCAGCGTATCTTCGTACTGCTCCAAACGGATGTATTTGAAGCATTGGGAAACACCTTTACGAGATACAGGCTTGCCGTTGTTCCAGTCTTCTGAGTAAACGGCCTTTTCAACACGAGTTCGTGTAGCAACATCAAAGTAATTGCCCATTTCTGCGAGTATATACTTTCGCGAGCCATTATCAGTTTTATTAATACTGATAACAGCATGTGCAGTAGTTCCAGAGCCAGCAAAGAAGTCAAGGATATATCCTTTTTTCTGTTCACCCATTCCAGCTAATATGCAATCTTGAACGTTATATATTGATTTGGGATATCCAAATGGAATTTTCATTGCTGTCAACAACCTTGATCCATAGCTATTTGCAGAATACTTTTTGTCAAACCAACAAGACTTGAATCTAAATTTCTTTTTGGTTCGCATTATATCTATTTCTGAAGAAGAAATGTCTTTAACCCATAATTCATCAAGAATGGATTCTACAGTACCTCTTTCAAATACCCATTTTTTCTCTACGCCATTATTATCTATTGGATAAATTGCTATAATGCCATTGCTTTCATCTACGTTTCTGCTTGCTGGGTGAAAATCATCAGCACACACATCTCCAAAACCAATAATCTTTTTGTCTTTTACATAAATAGGATAAAAACAATTTTTAGCATCCGTGCGAAGATTGCTATTCCCAGAATTATCTCGAAAGGTTCTTGTATCCCAATCGTTTGGGTCTTCACGCTCTTCAAGACCTAAAGTATTTTTCCCTTGAAATGATGGGTAAACAAAAATAGCATATTCACTTGAAAAAGAAATATTATAACCTTGTTGACCAGTAGGATTATGTACAACTGCAACAGGAGCAACTTCTTTTTCTGGGTTGAGATCAATAAGTAATTGAGATAACTTACACTGCTCAACCTCATCTATTGCTACAATTTCAACTCCATCGTTTACTAGCGTATTATTTGCAAGTGAAAGTCTATTTTCCATTAGGCTCAACCATGAAGCATGTTTAAATGTGTTTTTATACAGAATTTCACTCGAATCCGCATTGTATGGAGGATCAATATATATACATTTCACCTGCTTTGCATATTTCTTCTGTAATAAATTTAGTGCTTGGAAGTTTTCACTATTTATCAGTAAGCCATTTGTATGGTCATCCAAATCTTCTATCTCAGCAAGTAGCTTATGTTTGAATTGTAATGAGAAGAATTTTGTATCAAGAACAAGATACTTATTCTGTTCATCTTTCAGAAAATCAATTGTTAATGGTTCACTATACGCAACTGACATCATGTCTCCATTAATCTCATCTATAGCGAACAGGCGTACCCATTCCTTTCTCTGCTCCTCATTAGCACAGATTTCTGGATAGAATTTTTCAGGTACACGATCAAGCGTAATGCAATAATCACTTTGTACTACGAACTTCTTCTTTAGCCAAAGGCGCTTTTGGAAGTTCTCTAATTGTGCTAAGAAATCAATGATTTTCTGGCCAACCTTCTCTATGGCTTTTACTACAGCCAGCTGACTCTGCAACTTGGCAGCATCGAGGTCGGCAATGACGAATACTTCATTCTTGATATAGAAGTCCAACTCACGACTCAAGAAACCACCAAGATCTTTATGGATAAAGTAATCGAACGAGTTCTTAGCTGTATAGGCATTGATGTGCTTCTCTAACAACACACTCTCGTCTGTTACCTGCTCCTTCATCAATAACTCTTGCCATGCAGCAGGCACAGCAGCAGACAGTGCCTCAAAAGCTTTCTTGTTCAGTTCCTTCTGCTTCGTTGCCTTAGGCATCAGCTCGTAGGTGAAGCTGATGTGCAGCTCGCCATCCACCTCTTCGACAACAGGCTTACCATCCTCTGTGCGCAATATATCGAAGCGGCGTTCCATGCCGTTGGTATTCTTGTTGTTGTTCTGCTCAGTAGAAGCATCTACCAATACAAAACATATTCTGCGACCATCGCGTAGTTTGAAAGTGTAGTTCTTGAAATACTCTGAGGTCTTGATGTAATACTGGTCGTAGTTGGCCCAATAGAGTTTTACTTCTTCACCATTATAGGGAATGGCATAGGCAGAATTGCCGCCACTCTTATAGCGACGCTGAGACACAAAATCGCCCCCCTCGTAATAGCGGCTGAAAAACTGCGTAAGACGAGAGAATACGGTGTTCTGCAAATCATCAATACCTGTACTGCTTTGAGCTATCTGCTGGCGCAGTTGCTGTACCTTGGGGTTCGTATCAGGGTCGATTCCCAGATTCTTACAACCCTCAATGGCTTTGGTCAACTCCTGTTGTAGTGTATCGTCTGTCTTGACATACTCTTGCAAAGTTTTCTCTACCTGTGGCAACAATTGGTTGTCAAGGAAGTCATTGATTTGATTACGCTTATGGTTCATGATGCGATAGATGCCAAAGTCCAGCTCGGCATGGTCCATCATGAATATCTCCTGTAGCTTCTTGCGAAATGCTTCGTAATGTTGATTCATATATAATGTCGTTTATTTGCTTAGTGTAAAGTGAATGAAAAACAGTTCCTTGTCGCTAATCTGTTGGTTCAGATACTGGCGCAGACGGGCAATCATCTCATCGCGTTGCTGCTCAATTTCTTCGTCCAAGTCATCTTGCTCAGCACGTTTCCTCTTCAGTTCGTTTGTTACCTGTTTCAGTTCTTTTTCAAGGTCCAGTTTCTCATTCAGCGAGTCTGCCTTAGTGAGTAATCGCTGTTTCTCTTTCTTCTTGGCTTTTAACTGTTTGATTTCTCGCTCAATGGTCAACTCCTTATCGTCAGCCCAAGCCTCCACATGAGCTATCTCATCCTTCAGCATTTTGTCGTTGCGCTCGCTGATTTGGGTGGTTAGCGCATCCTTACGGACATCATAGAAGCGCGACATCTCTGTTTGTGGCACTTCATGGATGGTGTTTCCTGCTGTAGCCACAATACCCAATATGCGCTGGGCCAGTTCTGATGACAATTCCTCGCCTTGAGCACCGATGGCTGTCAGCACAATATGATCTTCGTCCTGTCCATCGCTGTGATAGCTGACAAGGTGAGCTGCCAAGTAACCTTCTCGACAATCTGTCTGTTCTATGATGGAATTCTTATAGGGATGGCGGTTATAATCGAAATGCAGTTCACGATGAGGTAGTTCCTTATTCTTAGCTGCATCGATAATAGCCTTTGCCAATGGATGTGACAGACGGTAGTTTTCATAGCGTCCGTCTGTATTGCTTATCTGATAAGTGCCTGTGGCGATATTTTGTTGAGGGAAGGGATTTTGCTTCAACGTGAAGATCAGATTATCTGCATCCGTTGCTTCTATGCATTCAGGGGCATACGATACTGTCAAGGCATAGAGCCAACGATGGATACGACTGATGTTCTTGTCATCGTTCTCCCTACGAATACGCAGCAGATTGACCACGTCTTCATCCAGATTCTCCAACAAGGCCTGACGTGTCTCGTTCATCGTCTGCTGTATCTGTGCATCCATCTCGTTCTGCACCTGGTCGAAAGCAGCATTGATTTCCTCTGGTGTACGACAGGTTTGATAGATTTCCAACAGGCGTTTCTCAAAATCTACACCTGACTCGATGCTACCCAGCACATCGTCGCTGGCACCAAAGATGCCATCGAACAGATGGAACTTTTCATAGAGCAACTGATAAACACGGATGTCGGCTGCATTCTTCACATTGATAAAATTGCAAACCACCACATCATTACGCTGACCGTAACGATGGCATCTACCTATGCGTTGTTCTACACGTTGGGGATTCCACGGCAGGTCGAAGTTGGCGATAAATGAGCAGAACTGGAGGTTGATACCTTCAGATGCTGCCTCTGTGGCAATCATGATAGAAGCCTTATTGCGGAAATAGTCAACGATGGCTTGACGGCGATTGGCTGACTTGGATTCAGAGATACGGCCTGTACGTTCATTGACAGCACGCCAGTTTTTGTAGATTTGCTTGCTACGCTCATCGTTGTTGCTGCCATTGAAGAGCACTATTTGTCCTTTGTAGCCATTGGCCTCTAACAGTTCAAAGAGGTACTCCTGAGTACGACGGCTCTCTGTAAAAATCAAGGCCTTGCGATTGGCACCAAGTTCAGTCATCTTCTGGAAACCCACCTCCAAAGCTTTCAACAAGCATTCACCTTTATTGTTGTCCTTGATGCTATTGGCAAGGTCGTAGATTTCCTGCAGGTCAGCTATTTCGTGACAGACGGCAGTCTGCTGTTCTGGCGTGAGGCGTATCTTCTCTATTTCCTTCAAGTCTTCTTCATCGCTTTCATCCTCCCATTCCTCCGTCTCTTCTCCAAAGCTATCATCAAAGAGGTCCTGAAGGCTTTCATCTACTTCAACTTCCTCTGTTTCCTCTTCGCCAACCAGTCGCTTCAAACGGTTGATAATGGCTTGAACGGTATCGCATACGGCAAAGGATGATGATGCCATGAGTTTACGAATAAGCAACAACAGAAGGGTGCGCTGACCAGCGGGCAGACCGTAAGCATCGTCACGAAGCAGATAGGCACTCATCTTGTCGTAGAGTTCCTGCTCCTTCTCGCTGGGCATATACTCCTGAGCCATTGGAATGCGCGAGGTGTATTTCACATACTCTGTCACCTGTTTGCGCAGGTTGCGATGAATCAGGGTGCTCAGACGGAATTTTAAATCATGGAAGCTGTGGTTGTCCTCTAACGAATGGTAGCCATATTGCGTATTGAAACTCTTCAGGTCGCCAAAATACTTGTCGTCGATGACGGACACCAGCCCGTATAGTTCCTGAATGTTATTCTGTAGGGGTGTGGCCGTCAGCAATAGTTTCTTATTATGACGGAAGGCATCGCTGATGCGACGTGCTGCGGCAGAAGAGTTTTTATAGACATTGCGCAGTTTGTGGGCCTCGTCGATAACCACCAAGTCCCAGTTGGTTTGCGATAGCAGGTCAGCATATTTGGCAGCATACTGATAAGAACAAATGAAAAGGTGATGTTTGCGCAGGATGATGTCTGGCGAGATCAGCGAACCACGTTCCAGAATCTCTGACTTCAGGAAGAACTTTTCTTCCATCTCCGTGCTCCACTGACGGCGCAGAGTAGCTGGAACAATAATGAGAATACGGCGTTTCTGCTCTGCCCAATACTGACTAATAACAATGCCAGCCTCGATGGTCTTACCCAGACCAACCTCATCGGCCAGTACCACACCTTTCGAAAAAGGTGACTTCAAGGCAAACAGAGCAGCCTCTACCTGGTGAGGATTCAAATCAACACGAGCCTCTGACAGAACGCCAGCTACACGCATATCATCATCACCCGACCGCCTTGATGTGAGCAGCCAGGCGATGTACTTCTGCTGTTCTTCTGTCAATAGCGGCAAGCGCTGGTTCTGTACATCGTTCATTACTATACCAAATTAGTAACGTCTGTCTATGCTTCTATCTTAGGGGGTTCACTATAGGACGCAAAAAACGTGGGCATCATCTTGCTCACGTTGTGGTCCTAGGAAAACCAGATAAAGGCACAAGAATCAACCCACGTGCCTATTACAGCACGTGTGCTAACTTGCCTGCCTTTATCATTTCCATTTATTGAAATTTCCTAGGTTTCAACGTGAATAGAACAATAGCAGAACGCTGTTTATCTCATAAGAAAAGATCTCCTGCTCACTGCAGCTGCTGCAGATTGCTTTGCAAAGATACAAAATAATATTATATTATAAACACTACTGCGTAAAAAAACACATTATTTAATAGATAGTGCCTAAACTCTCCCACTTATAAACGCAAAAACCAGCACCTCAAAAACAAAGTACTGGTTATTGTAATGGTGAGAAAAATGAAATTACCAAACGTATGCTTCTGGATAGTTTACAATGACAAAATTGACATTTACATCTTCAACGACTTCTGCAGAAATTGCATATTTGGGCATACTGATAGGGTTTTTTAAGAATGCCTGCATGTTTCCTTTGACATTGCCACGTTCAGGAGTGTAGACTTCACGTGGATCGACAGCAGGGTCTCTTCTTCCAAATATGAGGACTTTCTCACCAAACTGATCAATAAAAGTCTTTCCACAGGGCTTTCGCAAGAATCTTGCCAGAGAATCGCATACCTGCTGATGAGCCTTTATTCGTTTCTTCTCAACATGCTCTTCTGAATAACAACCTAAATCACAGAAAACAACTTTATGGTTATTGGCATCAAACATCAGAAAATCACAATGACCACCTTTCGCATATTGTTTTCCATTAAACTGATTCATGTACTCTTCGTGTTCAACTACGGTAATGGTGTTGTCTACAGCGTTGACCTTCATGGTCTTTTCGTTGCACCCTTTTCTCTCAAGGAACCTTGTTTTGCAATTTTTACAAGCTACTTGATCGCCCAATTCAAATACTCCAGATTTGTTATTGTAGTTCAAAGTAACAGTAGGGCGAGTCAAACCATACGCTTGTGGCAGATTTTCTTTTAATAGTGTCTCAATCATTTGTCAACTCTGTGTATTCGTTGAAAATTGTACTCATCATCTCTGTAAGATCAAGTGTATCTACTATATCTCGACCCTTATCATCCTTCATCAGGAGATTCCTTGTGCTGCCATCATGTATCCCATAAATTGCCAAATTCTCGTTTGAGAGCTTTGCTCTGCCTTCCTTTGTTTGGTTGAGCACAATGTTTAAATAGTTCAAAATGTAGGGGCTGTGCGTAGCCAGCATCATGTTCAGTGTGCGGTCGCTTTCAGCATGTAACGCAGTATGGAAGATGCTCTCTATCAGCTTGCACTGAGCGTCAGGGAAAAGGCTTAGTTCGGGCTCTTCAATGTGAATGTCCACAACTTTGGTCAATGCGGTAGGTTCTACCACGGAATTGAACTTTTGAATATTTTCTTCTTCATACAAATAGTCCATTACTGAACGCCTAAAAGCATCTTTGAATGAAAATTCCTTGGCAAAATAATCTACAATTAAGGCAAGTGGCGCAGAAGTCTGAATGCCTGAAGATGCTTCAGTCAGTTCTATAGGGGCATGATGATTGTCTATTGGTACTATCTGATAGCGTGTAGGCTTTCCTTTAGGGTGGGTAATTATCATTTTCATACCCACAAAGTTCAAGACAAGCTCTTTGTCGCCTTTAGATGCACGTCCAAAGTCTTCGTTTGTTTCATGAAAATAGAAACCGAGTGTCGCCCCTTTATTCACCCATGATGTCTGTACCCATGTAGGAATTATATTACGGTTCTCAGAAACATATGAGTCCTTGCACAGCATCAAATGATGTGATTCTATCACAACAGTTTTTTTAAGGCTGCCGTTTTCTATACGCACTTCATAGCTCCCGCCATCATCCATTTGCACGCGATAGACAATCAAGCTGTCCTTGGTAAACATTTTAGTCATTCCTTGACGTTGAATCATCTTATCAAGGCGAATTCTGAATGGAGATTTCGTAATCTTTGAACGGTATAAGTATGAACGAATATTAGCCATTTTGTAGAGATAGCGCATCATGGCCACTACTTTCATCAGTGTACTCTTTCCACTGGCTGACTCACCTATCAAGATTGTGAACTGTTTTAGCTCAAGATCCTCGATGTTTGTAAGAGGACCAAAATTCTTAATTGTGATATATTCTTTCATAACTTATTGTTTTTTCTCGTCTTTAACATATGGTTTGTCTGTTCCTGCTTATTGCGACAACCGTAGATTGCACCTGCAAAGATAGTAATTATTGAGTAAAGTGCAAAAGAAAAGACGAAATAATTTAAAATTGTAAGATGTAAAAAGAAAGACTCCCCAGCAGCCTCACGCTGCTGGGGAGAATTGTTAGAAGATGGCCTTGGCCATAGCGGTTCCACCAAAGGCGGTCAAGAGGGCTGTCAGGATGGTGATGACAATCTGAATAATGGTCTTCCACTTTTTCATAGCTATTATTCACTTTTCGTTATTCTTTGACATAAATGTACAAAGTGTGGCGTTGCAATCACTAGGCGACATTAGTCGCCGCTCTGAACATCCTTTTCAACCTTGTTCTCAGGCAGCTCCTGGACGGCGACACTCTCGAGGAATGTCTTGGAGTGGTTGCCGGCAGAGTCGGTACTGCGCTCAGGTGTGAACACGATGTGGACATCCTTGATGTTGTCGGTGACGGTGAAGGCCTTTGCCGAGCGTGCCCCCTTGCAGTTGATACCGATCTTGAACGAACCGAAGCCATCGAGCTTCACACGCTTAGAGTCTTGCAACTGGTCGCGCATGGTCTCAATCATCTCCTCGATGACGGCGCGGATGTCGCTGACCTTCACGGTACAGTTGCGCTGCATGATGGCTGCCAACTGTTTGGTATTGATGGTACTCGTGGGCACCATGCGTGCATACCACTTTCCACTACGCTTCGTTCCAACACTCTGATCTTGATGTAATCTATAAAATACTGGCATAATTTTTGTCTCCTATAATTTAAGTTTGTAATTAATTTGAATTGTTGTTGTCATTGATTGACGATGCAAAGATACAAACAATTACAGGACTGACCATGCAAGTACCCCAGTTCGGTGCTACGCGAAGAATAATACTACTCAACTTTCGCAAGCTTCGCTTGCCTTGTAGATAAAAGGAGTTAGAAGAAGATAAAAGAAGATAAAAGACAGTAGTTTTGCTGCAGAATAGCCGCAGACAGAGTAACGTCCTCTGTCTTCCGCCGCTGATAAGCGGCTATCTACCTCTATCTTCATATATCTACTTAACATGCGAAACTTGAATAATACTATTTTAAGTTGAGTAAGTCGGGGAGGTCGATGTTGAAGTCTGCGTAGCTGTAATATGGAGGCTCCTGCTCGTTGATCATCAGCCAGCGACTCCAGCCAGTGGCTCGGTCGAAGGCCAGTTGCTGGTAGGTACTCTCGAGCGTGCCGCCCCACGTGCCATTAGGTTTCATGGTCTGCGTGTCATGATCCAACATGTACAATGAACCGTCTGGGTAGAAGGTCAGGAAATAGGAGAATTGGTAGTCACCATTGTCGTCTTTCTCGTAGTTGCAGCAGTTGTAGTGCCCCAGTGTGCAGACCAGGATGCTACAATCGATGATGAGGCCGTATTTCTCTAAGAATTCACTGTTATGCTTGCTGACGACAGTACGCTTGTAGGATTCGTCGAGTTCGGCATAGAAAGCGTCGTCAATCACTTCGGGCGCTATGCGATGTATGCCTTCGTAATAGTCTCCAAGGTCGAATTCGGGTTGGCTGTTGCACACGCGGGGAATGTATTCGGTTACCTTGTTAATCTTCTGCTTGACGGTTTCGTCACCGCTTTGGTAGGCTGCAATAAGCTTGTCGGTGAACAATTTCCAATTCTGTCCGAAGGCATCGAGGGCTGCAGTGCGGATAACACTCATATCATGATAGTTGTTTTTGACCCACTGTTTCATGGCCTCGTCCCAAAAACTGACAACCTGACGGTTGTATTCAGAAAGGGCCGTCTCAATGTCGTCTGGATATGTGGCCAGCAAATCAACCAGATAGTCGTAGTGCCCGCCGTATCCTGGCACGACGAAGGTGGAGAGTATGAGGTAGTCGGCCAGGTCTTTCAACTCGTATTGATACTCGATGGCGTTCATCAGACAAGCATCCATGTAGATAGTTTGCATGTGAACGGCGGCGTTGGAGAGTGCGCGCTTGAGAGATAGTGCTGTGAAGTGCTTAAAATCATTGCCGTCATCATAGTTGACACCACGGGTGGCAGCCACCTCCTCAGGTAGTTCGTCATGGGGCACGTATCCGCCACCATGGTCTGAGAGAATGAGCATGTAGTGCTTGGCAGGATAGGTTTTGGCGGCCCAGTTGATGAAGTTGGTCAGCGAGTCGGTGCAGGATAGGTCGGCATTCTTCTCGCCGTAGATCATATCTTGGGTGAGAATGTCGTCAAAATTTTTGTAAGTCTTGTCAGCATCGTGCTCTACAACGAAGCGGATACTTTGACTGCCGTAATTTTTGTCCGCTTCGGGTGTGGAGTATTTAAATTCGCGTAGACACTCCTCAGTTGAGAACTTGTATTGTGCCACGATGTTCATATGCTCGTAGCTCTCTGTCTTGCCCTGATAGAACTGCGTCAGGTTTTCGAGGATTTCCTCGTCAAGACTGGCTCCGCCGTTACCATAGAACAGGATGGTGTAGTCTGCCAGTTGTTCTGGCTCTGGTGAGGTTATGGGACTGTCGTCCTCACTGGTACACGATGTCAGCATCGTCATTGTCATCATCAGCGTTATGGCCGCTGCCGCCATGAGAAGTTTTTTCATTTGGATTAAGTTTTATATGTCAATAAATAATTATGTATTCTTTGTGGACGAGATTATAAATTTCTTTATCTTCTCTCGCAACTCCATGTTCTCGGTAATGAATCTCTCCAGGTGAACATTGTTGTCGCTGATTCGCCAACGCAGATATACAATGATAGCCACGAAGATAAGGATAACCAAGACTACGGCCACCCCTAATGCTACAGCTATTATAAATGCCCACTCACTGTTCATCATGTTTGTCTGTTTTCTGCGTTTCTGGTTGCAAAAGTACAATGAGTCAGCGAAGCAGATGTCTCACTGGTGGAAAAAGATGTTTCAAATCTGGGAAATATCAAAAAAGCCCCATTTCATCGGGATTGAAATGGGGCTAAATACTGAATTCTTTAGCTATGATTGCTTCTCTTTGGCTACCTCGCGAAACTCACTACACGTCATGCCATACGCATTACGGAACAAGCGAGCCAAGGTGGCGCGACTGGGAATACCCGACATCTCGCCGATGATGGCAATCGGATCATTGGTGGTTTTGAGCAGTCGGACCACATGCTCCAAGCGGTAGCGGGTAATGAAGTCTGTAACGGTCTCGCCATTCGAACACTCATGAATGGCTTGTGCCACATACTTGGCATTGGTTCCGAGGAGCTGAGCCAGTGTGTCGCGGTTCAGGTTCTCTTCGGTATAGGGCTGCTGCTCCTTCATAAGTGTGCAGATGCGGCGGTAGAGTTGCTGCCCAGCAGTAAGTGTCTCCTCTGGTTCAGCCTGCAACTGCTCTATGGCCAGTTGCTCTTCCCGTTCGCGCTGCTCAATCTCTACCAGCAGGCGGCGGTTCTTCTCCAGCAGTTCCTTATTATATTGATGAGAACGCCACAGGAAGTAGGCGATGAGCAGACAGATAAGGAATACGCCAACGAGGATGATGCGGTGGATGATGAGTGACTGGCGGCGGCTGGTAATCTCTGTCTCCTTCTGGTGGATTTCCTCTTGCTGCTCGACGTCAATCTTTTTTTCCTGCAGGTGAATGGAATCGGTCAGATGGCGTATATAGTCACCATAAGCGATGGCCTCGTCCTTGCGTCCAGCCTTTTCCAACGCCCTATAATGACTCATCATGAAGTTGTTGATATAGTTGCTGTTGATGTCGCTACCTTTGGCCAAATAGAGAGAGTCGGTCTTGCGGAACATGCGGATGGCCTCGTCGTAGCGACCAATCATGGTCAGATAGCGGGCTTCGGCTACCAAGTCGTAGGTCGACAGGTCTGATGCCTGCCGATGCTCCTGATAGAGTGCATCGGCCTTGTCGTAAAGCCCATTGGCGGCATAGTTCAGGGCTTGGGTGATGATGTTGTTCTTGCTGCGTACGTTATAAACATACTCTGGCATGTCTGGACAGCGTTTCATGCGGGCTATGGCGGTGTCGCCTTTTGCAATCAGGGGCAGTGTCTTTTTGATCTTGCCCCACTCCAGATAGAACTCCGTCGTCTCTATAACGGCTATGGCCAGGCCATCGATGACCCAGTAGTCTTTGGGGCTTGTTATGCTGTCTATCAGCAGGTTGATGCCTTCCAGATAATAGCGCTCGGCCTTCTCCATATGTCCCATATCCTTCTCGCAATCGCCTTTGAATATGAGTAAACGGCTCTTTACCCCCAGGGTTGTCTGCTCTTCTACGTCACCCTTCCCTAAGTATTCATTCACCTCGTCGGCTATTTGGAGGGCCTTTCCCCATTCGCCATGTCTTTTCAGCTCCTTGCAGAGCCAGAGAACTTGTGAATAGTAGCTAAAGCCTTCGCTTGCCAGTTCGGGATGATCCTTGAATTGTTCGCCGTAGAAAATAGCCAATCGTGACTTACCCATTTGTGCGTATAAGGTAGATCTGAGAAAATTGGCTGCATCTGTCGAAATTAAGCACACCTGCTCGGCACTATCTACCCGTGCCAGCGCCTTTTCGGGGTTTTCGAACAACATTCCCTGCAGTTCGTATATCAGCCCTTTCACTTCCTCACTGCGATTCGGCTTTGTGCAGCCTATCGTCAAAGCCAGTATGGCAAAAAATAATAGAAGATGTCTTGTCAGTCTCATCATTTGGCTATTTATGCTGCAAAAGTACAAAAAAGTTCACGAATAAAACACTTTTTTCAATAAAAAGAAAGGAAAAAATGGAACGAGCTGCTCTCTGACTTGTCAGATGGGGCAGCTCGTTCTCCGCGTTAGTATGTTATGAAAAATTTGAGAGAAATGAAACTTCACAGTTTCTTGTGTTTTAACTAAACATGATTTAATATAGAGAAAGCATAGAAAAAAATCTAGTTTTTGGGGCGTTCCATGAGGATGCTGGTACTGTCGGCAGCATTGTCGCTCATGTTTTCGGCCTGGACGGGACTGACGGCAGCTACGCTGTCGAGGTCTTGCTGGTAGCGGGCATAGTCTTGCGGTGTATTCCAGCTATTGTCCCAAGGTGCTTGCAGGGCACCTCCGATAGTGAGAATGATGGCGATGACGGCAGCGGCCTTGAAGAGGGGCATCATACGACGTGTGATAGAAATCTCACGGGCCTTGACAACCTTGGGAGCCTCTTCCTCGCGAATCATCTCAAGCATACGGGCATCGAAGTCATCGCCCAACTGCTGACTGCTTGCCTCGTCGGCAAAGAGGGCGCGCAAGGGTTCCATCTCCGCAGGGATATTCTCCTGACGGAAGAATGAGCGCAGAATGCTCTCCTCTTCGAGAGTCGTCTCCGCGTTCCAATAGCGCTCCATGAGTTGTTCGATGTACTTGTAGTCCATACTGTTTTTTGCCTTTTCTATACTAAAGACGTTTGTTAAAACAAAAAGTTACAGAAATCTCTTAAATTTTTCACGAATTGTTTGTCGGGCACGGAAAATATTCACTTTTACCTGCTCTTCTGTGATGTCTAAAATGGTGGCAATATCCTTGTAGCTCTTGCCTTCCATGTCGCGTAGCTGCATACAGCTGCGTTGCTTTTCGGGTAGTTGATTGATGAGTTGGCGTACCAGTCGGATGCGGTCGCTCTGGATGGCCTGCTCCTCAGGATTGGAGGCTACGTGCTGGTCTTTCGGATCGTAGGCAGCATCGAGCGACTGTGCCTGGTTGTCCATGCGGCGTACCTTGTCGAGCGACAGGTTACGGCAGATAGTCAGGCAGAAGGCCTCTATCGACTCTATCTGGTTCCATTGATCACGACGGTTCCATACCTTCATCATCGTTTCCTGCACGACATCCTCTGCATCCGCAGCATTCATGGTGATGCGGAGTGCCAGTCTATAAAGCTCGTTCTTCAGCGGCAGGATATCGGTCTGGAAACTGATGGTTTTCATCAATTCTCAACTCTCAATTCTCAATTCTTAACTATCGCCGTGCCGTGCTGTCCGTCGATGGCTGTAGCCAGCGTGATGATGACGCGACCGACACCTGCATCGACAGCACTGAGGGCATTCTCTATCTTGGGTAGCATGCCACCGCTGATGGTACCATCGGCCTTGTAGCGTTCGAAGTCGGCATGGGTGATGACGGGTATCACGCTGTCGTCATCGTCAGGATTGCGCAGTACGCCTTTCTTCTCAAAGGAGAAGATAAGAGTGACATCGTAGAAAGGAGCCAGTGCCTTGGCAGTCTCAGAAGCGATGGTGTCGGCATTGGTGTTGAGGATGTGTCCTTCACCATCGTGTGTCAACGGAGCCATGACGGGTGTGATGCCAGCCTCGATGAGGCGGCTCAGCATCTGGCCGTCAGCACGGTCAACATCGCCAACATAGCCATAGTCGACGGGGGAACCGTCGACCACAAGCGTGGGGCGCTTGTGGCTGCGGATGGCATCTGCATCTGCTCCCGTGAGTCCGAGGGCATTGACAGCATTAGCCTGCAGACGAGCCACCAGGTTCTTGTTGACCAGTCCGCCATAGACCATGGTGACTACCTCGAGCATGGCGGCATCGGTGATGCGACGGCCGTTGACCATCGTGGTCTCGATGCCCAGGCGCTCAGCCATCTTGGTGGCCTTACGACCGCCACCATGTACCAGTACCTTGCGACCCTCGATGGCAGAGAAGTCGCGTAGCAACTGAGAGAGCTGCAGTTCGTCTTCGACCACAGCTCCTCCAACCTTTACGATGGTTATTTTTTCTTTCATGCACATTGCGTTATATTGTTATCGCATGATAACGTTATTCCAGATAGGTGTAGCCATAGAGGCCGCTGCGGTAGTTCGAGAGAAACTCCTTGCCCTCTTCCAATGTGATGCGACCGTCCTTGACGCTCTTGGTAACCCATATCTCCAACTGGCGCACCAGTTTCTTGGGATTGTACTGTACGTACTCCAGCACTTCTTCTACTGTCTCACCATCGAAGATCTGGTCGATATGGTATTTGCCGTCCTTCACAGAGATGTGTACGGCTGTAGTGTCGCCAAAGAGGTTGTGCATATCACCGAGAATCTCTTGATAGGCACCTACCAGGAACACGCCCAGATAGTATTTCTCATTCTTCTTGAGTGTATGAACGGGCAGCGAGTGAGAGTTGTGGCGGTTGGTAGCGAAGTTGGCTATCTTACCGTCAGAGTCGCAGGTGATGTCCTGGATGGTGGCGTTGCGTGTGGGACGCTCGTTGAGGCGCTGGATAGGCATGATGGGGAATATCTGGTCGATAGCCCATGAGTCGGGCAGCGACTGGAACAGCGAGAAGTTACAGAAGTACTTATCGGCCAGCAGCTTGTCGATGTTCATCAGCTCCTCTGGTACGTGCTTCAGGTTCTTGGCCAGGGCGTGGATCTCATGGCATACGCTCCAGTACATGGCCTCAATCTCTGCGCGTGTCTTCAGGTCGACGATGCCGTGGGCAAAGAGGTCGAGTACCTCCTCGCGGATCTGTTCGGCGTCGTGCCAGTCTTCCAGCACATTGCGGGGCGACAGGTTGTCCCAGATATCATAGAGGTCCTTTACCAGCTGGTGTGAGTTCTCGTCGGGCTCAAACTCCTCGGGCATCTCAGGCAGTGAGGCCGTCTCCAGCACATCGATGACGAGTACAGAATGGTGAGCAGCCAGTGAGCGTCCACTCTCCGTAATCAGGTTGGGGTGGGGCAGGTCGTTCTTGTTGGCAGCATCGACAAAGGTATAGATACAGTCGTTGACATACTCCTGGATGGAGTAGTTGACAGACGACTCGCTGGATGGTGAGCGTGTGCCGTCGTAGTCAACGCCCAGTCCACCACCACAGTCTACGAAGTCTACGTTATAGCCCATCTTATGCAGCTGCACATAGAACTGTGAAGCCTCACGCAGGGCTGTCTGTATGCGACGAATCTTGGTGATCTGCGAACCGATATGGAAATGGATAAGGCGCAGACAGTCTTTCATGTCTTTCTTCTCTAACAGGTCGAGAGCCTCTAACAGTTCGGCACTGGTCAGTCCGAACTTAGAAGCATCACCGCCACTCTCTTCCCATTTGCCACTACCACTGCTGGCCAGCTTGATGCGGATGCCAATATTAGGACGCACACCTAACTTCTTGGCCTCGCGGGCAATGATGTCCAACTCGTTCAGTTTCTCTACAACGATGAAGATGCGCTTACCCATCTTCTGAGCCAGCAGCGCCAGTTCGATGTACGACTGGTCCTTATAGCCGTTACAGATGATGATGCTGTCGCTCTGACACTGTACGGCGATGACGGCATGCAGTTCAGGCTTAGAACCAGCCTCGATGCCCAGATTGAATTTACGACCGTGTGAGATAATCTCCTCCACAACGGGCTGCATCTGGTTGACCTTGATGGGGAATACCACGTAGTTTTCTGCCTTGTAGTCATACTCCTTGGCAGCCTTCTTAAAACAGCTCCATGTCTTCTCGATACGGTTGTCCAGGATGTCTGGGAAACGCAAGAGTACAGGCGCCTGCACATCACGCAGTGCCAGTTCGTCCATTACCTCACGCAGGTCAACCTGTGTGTCGTCCTTGCAGGGTGTCACATAGATGTCACCTTCGTCGTTAATACCGAAGTAGCTGGTTCCCCAACCGTTGATGTTGTAGAGCTCCTTAGAGTCTTCGATGGTCCATTTCTTCATTGTCTTTTGGGTCTAAATGGGTTATAGGGCTAATAGGGATTTGATGCGTTCTACGCTGACGGCTATCTTATCGTAGTTGTCTAGCACGTTGACGTCGAGTGTATGGCGGGCCTTCTCATAGAATGGCGCACGCTCCTGGAGGTGCTCAGTGATATAAGCGATGAGCTCCTCTGGGCTTTTTCCTTTCAGCAGCGGGCGTTCCACCTTGGCCATCATCAGGTGTTTGTAGAGTGTCTCTGGAGTGGCCTTCAGATAGACGACATCGCCCTGCTGGTTCAGATAGTCCATATTGTCGAAGAAGCAAGGAGTACCACCACCACAACTGATGATGACATCCTCAAACTCGGCCACCTCGTGCAGCATGTTATGCTCTATCTGGCGGAAACCCTCCTCGCCACGCTCAGCGAATATCTGTGAGACGGTCTTACGCATGCGGCTCTCGATATACCAGTCGAGGTCATAGAACATCATGCCGGTGTCCTTGGAGAGCGCCTTGCCAACGGTGGTCTTGCCAGACCCCATATAGCCTATCAGGATGATGCGTCTCATTTCTTCTGTTTCTCGATGATGGCCATACATTCTGCATAGGTCAGCTCAGCAGCCTTAGCATGCAGGTTCTTAGGCAGACGGTAGTTTTTGCCGTCGTATGCCAGATAGGGACCATAACGTCCGTTGAGCACCTCTAACTTGGCATCCTCCACAAATATCTTCATGTGCTTCTGATTCTCCTGCTGGCGCTTCTCGTTGATGAGTTCAACAGCCTCTTCGAGGGTGATAGCCATCGGATCGGTGCCTTTAGGCAGTGAAGTGTACTTCTTCTGGTGCAGGATATAGGGACCAAAGCGACCAGCACCGATGACAACTGGTGAACCCTCGAAGTCGCCCAGGGTGCGTGGCAACTGGAACAGTTCCAATGCCTCTTCCAACGTCAGCGTCTCCATGCTCTTTTCGCTGGGCAGCTGTGCAAACTGTGGCTTCTCGCTATCCTCGGCAGAACCAATCTGTACCACAGGACCGAAACGGCCAATCTTAACGAAGACGGGTTTGCCGCTCTTTGGGTCTTTGCCCAACTGGCGCTCACCGGCCTTACGCTCCTGACGGGCATTCATGGTCTTCTCTACTGTGGGCTCGAACTTCTTGTAGAAGCTTTTCAGCATACCTGTCCATGATTCAGTACCCTCAGCAATCTTATCGAAATCCTGCTCTACCTTGGCAGTGAAGTTATAATCCATGATTGAGGGGAAGTACTTCATCAGGAAGTCGTTGACCACGATACCGATGTCTGAAGGCAACAGCTTACCCTTGTCAGAACCAGCCATCTCCTTGCGTGTCTTCTGCGTGATGAGCTTACCCTTCAGGGTGTCGATGGTATAGCTGCGCTCCTCACCCTTCTTGTCACCCTTGTGCACATATTCGCGCTGCTGAATGGTAGAGATGGTGGGGGCGTAGGTTGACGGACGACCAATGCCAAGTTCTTCCAACTTGTGTACCAGCGAAGCTTCCGTATAACGCTGAGGACCCTGGCTGAAACGTTCTGTTGCCTGAATCTCGCGACGCGTCAGTGCCATACCCTTCTTCAATGGAGGCAGGATGTGTGTCTCTTCCTCTTGAGTGTCTTCGTCATCGTTAGACTCACGGTAAACCTTGAAGAAACCATCGAACTTGATGACTTCGCCCTGGGCAACAAACTGCTCGTCGGTACCGCTGATAGAGATGTTGACCGTAGTCTTCTCAATCTCTGCATCAGCCATCTGACAGGCAATGGTACGCTTCCAGATCAGGTCGTAGAGCTTACGCTCCTGTGCGGTGCCCTCAATCTCTGTGCGATCCATATAGGTAGGACGGATGGCTTCGTGTGCCTCCTGAGCGCCCTTTGAACTGGTGTGATACTGACGTACCTTGCTGTATTCCTCGCCATAGAGCTTGGTAATCTCCTCCTTGCTGGCATTGATACACAGACCAGAGAGGTTGACAGAGTCAGTACGCATATAGGTAATCTGTCCGTGCTCATACAGGTGCTGAGCCACCATCATGGTCTGACTAACGGTGAAGCCTAACTTGCGGGCGGCCTCCTGTTGCAGGGTAGAGGTGGTGAAGGGAGGTGCGGGAGTGCGCTTCAGCGGTTTTTTGCTGACAGCGTCCACAGCATAAGTGGCATCGACGCATTTGTGCAGGAACTGCTCTACCTCGTCGTGGGTCTTCAGACGCTGGGCCAAGGTGGCCTTTACCTCTGTCTGCGAACCATCGGCATTGGTGATGGCAAAGATACCGGCAATGCTGTAATATGCCTCGCTCTGGAAATTCTGTATCTCACGCTCACGCTCTACGATGAGGCGTACGGCCACACTCTGTACACGTCCTGCTGACAGGGCGGGCTTCACCTTGCGCCACAGTACGGGCGACAGTTTGAAACCTACCAGACGGTCCAGCACACGACGAGCCTGCTGGGCATTCACCAGATTCATGTCCAGATGACGTGGTGTCTCGATAGCCTGCAGAATGGCAGGCTTGGTGATTTCGTGGAATACGATACGGTTGGTCTTCTCCTCGTCCAGTCCCAGTACCTCACACAAGTGCCATGAGATGGCTTCTCCCTCGCGGTCTTCATCGGATGCGAGCCAGACCTTCTCTGCCTTTTGTGCGTTGCTTTTCAGTTCTTTGACGAGTTTCTCCTTCTCTTCAGGAATCTCGTATTCGGGTTCGAGCGTACCTGTGTCAATACTCATCTCCTTCTTTTTCAAGTCGCGGATATGACCATAGCTCGACATGACCTTATAGTCGCTGCCCAGGAATTTCTCAATGGTTTTTGCCTTGGCAGGAGACTCTACTATCACCAAATTCTTTTGCATTATCTTACCTTTTATTTGTTCTCTATTATTCGTTTCGGGCGGCAAAAGTAAGCAAAAGTTTTGGTTACACCTTATATATATAGTAGTTTTTTTATTTTCTTAACGTTTCATGTAGAAAACGAATGACTGCATTTCGGATGCTGGTGAGTCCAAATTCGGCAGGATTAACTTTGTTAATAGGTATCCATATTGCTTCAGCAGCATCGTCAGAAGCTTTGATGGGTATAGCATCGCAGTGGACGCGTACCAAGAAGTCCATATCAAGGGTATGGACACCCATGCCGCTGTACATATAGACATTGGGTGAGGAGAAGAGGTACTGGATGTCGTCGACCTCCAGTCCCGTCTCTTCCTTGATCTCACGACGCATGCCCTCCTCAACGGTTTCATACATGTCGCAGAAACCGCCAGGGAGGTCGAGGGTGCCTTTGGCAGGCTCCTTGGCACGACGTACTACCAACAACTCATTGTTGTCGTTGATGATGAATGCTGCTGTGGCAGAGCAGGGATTGGCATAATAGGTGAAGCCACAGTCGCTGCATTTCTTGCTTTTGAAGTTGTTGACCTCAAAATGACTGCTGCCACAAACAGGACAGTATTTGAATTTCTCTAATGGATGCTCCATTACCAATTGTCTGTTCTAAAGGGGAATAGGGGAAGGTTGCCAGCGTTCTTGACATTACCCAGTTGGAAGTTTTTGAAGCAGTAGCGTACGGCCACAGGTTTCTTCACTTCAGGACTGCTGACGATGATAGCCTCGTCCCAGTAGCCATTGCCTGGCTGCCAGAAGTGGCGGGCTGTGGCAGGATGGAAAACGCGGTCCTCGCCAGCCACTTCGAAGCCCTCAATCTGTTCATAGGGTGCATCAGCGTGGTAGTTGTCTTGCAGGTGCAGGTAGATGGCATCGTCCTTCACCGTCATGTCTTTGAACGTCGAACTCTTGTAGAGTACCTGGCTGAAACCGTAGTCGCGAGCCAGTGCTGTATAGGCCAGACGCTCGCCCACCTGCTGCTTCTGAGTGGGGTGTATCTGGGTCGTCTCGTAAGGATAGACGAGGTCGTTGGTGCAGACGAGTGAACTGTTGGGGATGATTTGCTGGGCACGGAACTGCTGCTCGCGAAGCAACGCTCCATTGGTGGCGTTTACGTCGTCATAGTGGTAAGGCGCAATCTCCACAAAGTAGAAAGGAATCTCGCCCAGTGCAAACTGTTGTCTCCACTGTTCTACAAGCAGTTTCAGACGCTCGGAATACTGATTGCCAGGGTCTCCCACATTCGAGCAACCCTGATAGAAGAGGATACCTTTCACTGTGTAGTTCAGGATGGGATTGAACGTGCCATTACCCCACAACAGTGCACGCTGGTAGTCGTATTCGGGCTTAAAGGCTACGATGCCTGCCGAGTCTGTCGGCTCGCTGGTGTACTTCTGCAGATTCTCCTTCGTCAGCCAGCTCTCTACGCGTGAGCCACCCTTGTTGGCCTCAATCAGACCAATGGGAATATCCAAGGCACTATGCATGACGCGGGCAAAGAAATAGCCAGTGGCAGAGAAGTCGCTTACCGTCTCGGGTGAACACTCACGCCATGTGCAGTCTGCATCGTCCTGAGGTTCCATACGCATAATGCTGGGAATTTTTACGCTATGCACGCCACGATGGTTCTTAGCGTCGAGCACCGTCTGGTTGTAGTCTTTCACGGGACAGCCCCAGAAACCCTTGACGGGCATCTCCATATTCGACTGACCGGCACAGACCCATACCTCGCCTGCGAGTACATTATTAATAGAGACCTTGCCGTCACCATCGTCAAACGTGATGCTTAACGGCTCGTAGGAAGCCTTGGGAGACTTGACGGTCAGCAGCCAGCGTCCTTCCTTGTCGGCTTTGGCGCTTGCTTGCTGATCTGACCATGATACTGTTGCCGTCACCTTCTTGCCTGGTTTTGCCCAACCCCATAGACGTACGTCGGTCTGTTGTTGAATCACCATGTTGTCACTTACCAAGTGGGGCAGGCGCACTTTGGCCTGCACTGTTGAGGCTGCTGCCACCAACATCGCAAAGAGCAGTACTTTCTTATTCATAGTTTTCTGGTTGTATTTCTTTTTGTTGCGCAAAGGTAACTCAAAACGTGTAAAAAAACAAATAAAAACAACGAAAATTTGGCTATGTCATAAAAAAAGCGTACATTTGTAAACTGATTACACGACTACCTATGACGTGACGGAACCAATTAAACATGATATGAGAACTACACGACTTATTATTCTTGGCTTAACGGCCTTACTAACAACTACAACAACGACAATGAAAGCTCAAACTCCTCAACTGCGTGCCGATAATATCGACGAGGTGTTGCAGGCCATGACCTTAGAAGAGAAAGCCCAGCTGCTGGTGGGCGGTGGCAACGATGCCTTCGTTGGCTCTGGTGCCATGATGGGCCACCAGAAGAAGCTGGTGGCTGGTGCCGCTGGTATTACGGTAGCCATTCCGCGACTGGGTATTCCGGCAACAGTACTCACTGACGGTCCCGCTGGCGTACACATTGACCCCATTCGTGAGGGTGATTCAAAGACCTATTATGCTACAGGATTCCCTATTGGTACGTGTCTGGCCTCGACCTGGAATACCGAGTTGGTGGAGCAGGTGGGACGAGCCATCGGTAACGAGACGCTGGAGTATGGCTGCGACGTGGTGCTGGGTCCTGGACTGAACCTGCATCGCAATCCGCTGTGTGGCCGTAACTTCGAATACTATTCCGAAGATCCCGTTGTGACGGGATTGATAGGTGCTGCTGTGACGAAGGGCATCCAGAGTCAGGGAGTGGGCGTGTCGGCTAAGCACTTTGCCGTCAACTCCCAGGAGCACGCCCGTACCAAGGTCGATGAGCGCGTGTCGCAGCGTGCCCTTCGCGAGCTCTACCTGAAAGGCTTTGAGATTGTGGTACGCCAGAGCGCCCCATGGACCATCATGTCGTCGTATAATAAGGTGAACGGACGCTATGCCCAGGGTAACAAAGACCTGTTGACTGCCATTCTGCGCGACGACTGGGGCTACAAGGGCATTGTGATGACTGACTGGATAAGTAAGCGTCATGATCTGCCCACAGAGATGGAGGTGGAGGCTGGCAACGACCTCATGACGCCAGGTTATCCTGCTCAGGCTAACGACATCGTTGAGGCCGTGAAGGCTGGTCGCCTGGATATGAAGTATGTTGACCAGAACGTGCGTCGCATGCTGGAGTATGTCGTCAAGACACCACGTTTTAAGGGCTATCAGTATAGCAAACCCGACCTTGACGCACATGCAAAGGTGACGCGCCAGTCGTCTGCCGAAGGCATGGTACTGCTGAAGAACAACGGATGCCTCCCCCTAACCCCCTCCAAAAAGAGGGGGGATTCCGAGGCTCCCTCTCTACTTGGAGAGGGCGGGGGGAGAGGCTATACCGTAGCGCTGTTTGGCGTCAACAGTTACGACTTCCTCTCAGGCGGTCTGGGTTCTGGCTGTGTCAACGTGCCATACGTTGTTGATATGGTGCAGGGACTGAAGAATATTGGCGTCAAGACCACCCCCATGCTGACCGAGATATACCAAAACTATGTGAAGTATGCCAAGGTGAAGCTGAAGGCAGACAAGAACCCCATGATGTGGTTCCTCGACCAGGGACAGCCCAAGCTCGACGAGATAGAGATATCAGACCGCTGCGTGGCCCACGAAATCAAGGAGGCCGATGCAGCCATTATAACCATCGGCCGTCAGGCTGGTGAGGGTGTGGACCGCAAGATTGATGGCGAGTTCAACCTGTCGCAAATCGAGCAGGACATGATATTCCGCGTGAGCAGTCAGTTCCGTGCTGCCGGCAAACCCGTTATCGTGATTATCAACAGCGGCAGCGTCATGGAAACCTGTTCTTGGCGCGATCGTGCCGACGCTATTCTTTGTGCCTGGCAACCTGGTGAGGAGGGTGGCAACAGCGTGGCTGATGTGCTGACGGGTAAGGTGAATCCCAGTGGTAAGCTGACCATGACGTGGCCCATTGCTGCTACTGACCATCCGTCGACCAAGAACTTCCCGCAGGAGATGGACATGTACACCTACCAGACTATGCAGGGGTGGGGCAGTGGCGTGCCCAACGAGGACTTCACTAACCATGAAGAGGATATCTATGTGGGCTACCGCTTCTTTGACACCTTCAACCGCGAGGTTGCCTATCCCTTCGGCTTTGGTCTTAGCTATACCACCTTCGAGATGAAAGATGAAAGATTAAAGATGAAAAATGACCGTATAGAGGTCTCTGTCACAGTGAAGAATACGGGTAAGGTTGCTGGTAAGGAAGTTGTACAGGTCTATGTCCAGGCACCGAAAGGCAAGCTGGAGAAACCTGCTCAGGAGCTGAAGGCTTTTGCCAAGACCCGCGAGCTGAAACCTGGTGAGAGCCAGACGCTGACCATGAATCTCTTGCTCCGCGACCTGGCTAGCTTCGATGAGGCTGCCTCACAGTGGCTCACAGAGGCAGGTACCTATACTTTCCGTATCGGTTTCTCAAGTCGTGACATCAAGGCAACCCTGCCTCTGGCATTGAAGGAATATACGGAGAAGACCTCTAATGCACTGGCTCCGCAGCAGCCACTCAATCTTATGAAGCAATAAAACACCATCATGAAGCAACTGATATTATCACTATTTGTATTTATGACCACTGTCAGCATGAGTGCTGAGGATGGTCACCAGTTATGGCTGCGCTATCAGCCTGTCAATAAAACAAAGGTTATCTGCGACAGTAAGTCGCCAACAATTGAGATTGCCAAACAGGAGTTGGAAACCTATTATCAGGGAGAGCACATCGCTTTGAAACTTGATGCCACGATGCCCGATGACGACGGTTACCGCTTTGATGGCAGTACGCTCTCTGCCCGTCGTGAGGCTGGTCTGTTGTATGGTGCCTATGCTCTGTTGCGTGGTGATACCAATATGGAGACACATCCCGTGTACGACTTGCGCCTGCTGAACCATTGGGACAACCTCGACGGCAGTATTGAGCGTGGCTATGCTGGCGAAAGTATTTTCTGGAAGACAGTGAACGGCCAAATCTCCACCTTCAACCCTGAACTGATTAAGGAGTATGCTCGTGCCAATGCCTCTATTGGTATCAATGGCACGGTGCTGAACAATGTCAACGCGTCGCCCAAGATGCTGACAGCCCCTTATCTGAAAGAGGTGAAGAAGATTGCCGATATCCTGCGTCCCTACCATATCAAGGTGTATTTGTCTATCAACTTCGCCTCACCGATGGCACTGGGTGATACCAAGACGGCTGACCCGCTGGACAAGTCGGTGGCTAAGTGGTGGCAGAAGAAGGCTAAGGAAATCTACAAACTCATCCCTGACTTTGGCGGTTTTCTGGTGAAGGCGAACAGTGAGGGACAGCCTGGCCCCGGCGACTACAAGCGCAGTCATGCCGATGGTGCCAACATGCTGGCCGATGCACTGAAACCCTATAAGGGCATCGTGATGTGGCGCTGCTTTGTCTATGGCGCTAACCACAAGGGAGAAGACCGTGTGAAGCAGGCTGTGTCGGAGTTCAAACCGCTCGACGGACAGTTCCGCGACAATGTTATTCTGCAGACCAAGAACGGTCCGTTGGACTTCCAGCCCCGTGAGCCGTACAGTCCTATCTTCGACCAGATCAAACAGACACCCAACATGGTGGAGTTGCAGATTACACAGGAGTATCTGGGCCAGTCGCGTCATCTGGTATACCTCGCTCCGATGTGGCAGGAGTTCTTCTCGCAGGTCAATCCACGTTCGTTGAAAGGTATTGCTGGCGTGGCAAATATAGGACTGGACCGCAACTGGTGTGGTCACCATTTCTCACAGGCCAACTGGTATGCCTTTGGCCGTCTGGCATGGAACCCGTCACTGGGCAGCGACAAGATTGCCCGTGAGTGGTTGCAACAGACCTTTACCACCAACGAACAGTTTGTTGCTGCAGTAGCCAATATCATGGCTGAGAGTCGTGAGGCTTGTGTAGACTACATGATGCCACTGGGCTTACATCACATCTTTAAGTTCGACCACCACTACGGTCCGGAACCTGACGGTTTCATCAAGAGCTATCCCTTGGAGTGGTGTCCCGTCTACTACCACAAGGCTGACAAGCAGGGCGTAGGCTTCGATCGCAGCAGCAAGGGTACCAATGCTGTAGGACAGTACCGTGCTGACCTGGCTCGCAAGTACGACAACTTGGCGACCTGTCCTGAGAATCTTCTGTTGTGGTTCCACCATGTGCCTTGGGACTATAAGATGAAGGATGGCAGCACCCTGTGGGAGTCGCTGCAATACCACTATAACCGTGGCGTTATCACCGTAGAACAGCATCATAACATCTGGCATAACAAGATGCGTCACTTTATCGACGAACAACGCTGGCGTGAGGTTGACGAGCGCCTGCACCACCAGCAGGAGAATGCCCGTGAGTGGCGCGACACCTGTCTCAAGTATTTCGGACAATTTGCAAAAGGAGAATAAGATGATGAGAAAACTTCTGGCCATGAGCTTTCTGCTCTTGGCACTGACTGTTAGTGGAAAAGAAATCAATGTCAAATCACCTGACGGTAAGTTGGTGGTAACTGTTGATGATGAACAGGGACTGCTGACCTACCGTGTCAGCTACATGGGACAGACCATGCTGAAACCTTCGGCACTGGGACTGAAGACTGATATTGGTGACTTTACCCGTGGTATGACTTTCAAAGAGATGAAGGGAAGCAACATAGACAAGACGTATACAATGACACGTACTAAGGCATCGTCAGCTCACTATGTGGCCAACCAGACTGATATTACCTATACCAATAGTCAGGGATTGCCCTTGACTGTCACCTTCTGCGTGTCGAACAACGATATTGCTTATCGTTATACCCTCCAGCCTAAAGGGGAGAGTAGACTGAGTGCCGTCATCTATAGCGAGGCGTCGTCGTTTAACTTCCCCGAAGGTACAACAACGTTTCTGACACCACAGAGTCTGCCAATGGTGGGCTGGCAGCGTACCAAACCATCGTATGAGGAGGATTACAAAGCTGATGTCCCCATGACAGAACGCTCTGCCTTTGGTGAGGGCTTTACCTTTCCCTGTCTGTTTAAGGTGCCTAATGGTTGGGTACTCGTCAGCGAGACGGGCGTAGGCTCTAACTATTGCGCCTCTCACCTCAGCGACTACGAGGCCGTCAATGGCTATACCATCGCCTTCCCCAATATTGGCGAGTTGAACGGACTGGGAAGTCACTGTGCAGGCATCCCTCTGCCAGGCAGTACCCCTTGGCGTACCATCACGCTGGGCACCACGCTGAAGCCTATCGTAGAGACCACGATACCCTATGATGTGGTAGATCCGCTCTATGAACCCTCTCAGGACTACAAGCCTGGCCGCTATACGTGGAGCTGGCTGTTGTGGGGCGACGAGAGTGTCAACTACGAGGACCAGGTAAAGATGATTGACCTGTCTGCCGCTATGGGTTACGAGTATGTGCTGGTCGACAACTGGTGGGACAAGCAGATTGGGCGCGACCGCATTGTCGAGTTGAACCGCTATGCTAATAGCAAAGGTGTCAAATTGCTGTTGTGGTATAACAGTAACGGCTATGCCAACGATGCACCTCAGACGCCTAAGCACTGCATGAATACCGCCTTGGCGCGCAATCGCGAGATGGCATGGTTGCAGAAGTTGGGCATTGCTGGTATCAAGGTCGACTTCCTGGGTAGTGACAAGCAGGAGAGTCTGAAGCTCTACGAAGATATTCTTGCCGATGCCAACCGCTATGGCTTGCAGGTGGTATTCCATGGTTGTACCATTCCTCGTGGCTGGGAGCGCATGTATCCTAACTATGTGGCCTCTGAAGCCTGTCTGGCCTCAGAGAATATCAACTTCAGCGAGTATCACGCTAAGCAGGAGGGTTTCGAACTCACCATGCATCCCTTTGCTCGTAACGTCATTGGCTCTTTCGACTGGGGTGGCATCATTATGAATCGCCAGATCAGTCGTGACAACAAGAGTCGTCATCGTCGCTATACGACAGACATCTTTGAGCTGGCAACGGGTATCGTTCTGCAGACCAGCGTTAACTGTGTGGCGATGTACCCCAACAACCTGCAGGATGTGCCGCAGTTTGAACTGGATTTCCTCAAGCAGTTGCCTACCACATGGGACGAGGTACGCTTTCTCGACGGCTATCCTACTAAGTATGTAGTATTGGCACGCCGTACGGGTAATAAGTGGTATATTGCTGGACTGAATGGTACCCAGCAGGCGAAGACCTTGCAACTGTCATTGCCTATGTTTGCTGGACAGACAGTGCAGTGCTATATCGACCAGCCTGGTAAGAAGGGTATGCCCAGCACACCTGTGCTGCGTTCGCTCAAGGTAGATAAGAAGGGCGTTGCAAAGGTTACCATCCAACCCATGGGTGGACTGATTGTTACTCGCTGAAGCAGGCAAGCCTGCTTACTAATATTCAAAATTTAGCGACAGCTGGCCATCGCCCAGCATGTTAAAAGTCTTACGGTGGTATGGCGTAATGCCATACTGCCGTATTGCTTCTCTGTGCTTCTTGGTGGGGTAACCCTTGTTTGACAGCCAGTCATACTGTGGATACTCCTGGGCCAGCAGGTCCATATAGTCGTCACGATAAGTCTTGGCGAGGATGGAGGCGGCAGCAATAGAAAGGTACTTGCCATCACCCTTGACAATGGTGGTGTGGGGGATGGTTATTGGTTCACGGTTATTGGTTATTGGTTCATGGTAGGGCTTGAAGCGGTTGCCGTCAACGATGACAGCCTCGGGGCGTACCGTCAGTTGGTCCAGCGCACGGTGCATGGCAAGGATGGAAGCGTTGAGGATATTCATGCGATCTATCTCCTCTGGTGTGACAATACCCACCGCCCATGCCACGGCATCGCGCTGGATAATCTCGCGCAACTGCTTGCGACGCTTGTCCGTCAACTGCTTGGAATCGTTGAGCTCGTCGTTCTGATAGTCTTCTGGAAAGATGACGGCAGCAGCATACACGCTGCCTGCCAGACAGCCACGGCCTGCTTCATCACAGCCTGCCTCTACCTTCCCTGCGTAATAATGACTTGCTAACATCTTTCGTTTCTCCTTGGAAAGAAATAGTGGGAAATACTTACTCTGCACGGCGCATCCATAGATGCAATTGGTACAGAGCGGGAAGGAGTATCAATAGCGAGAAGCCTAATGCCATATAGACATGCTGCTCTGAACCCTTGAAGATGTCGATTAGTTTCATGTCGGGGTCTGGATAGAGTGCATACATGACGTAGGCGACACTGTTGTTGGCCCAGTGGTAGGCAACGCCAGGCAGGATGGAGCCTGTGCGGTAGTACATCCAGCCCAACAAGAGTCCGATGAGAAAGGCATGAGGCATCTGGGCAGGGTTCATATGTACCAAGGCAAAAAGCAAAGCGGAGATGGCGATGGCTGTCCATGTGGACAGCTTCTCTGACTTCAACAGTTCCTTAAGAATAGCTCCGCGTAGCACTATCTCTTCGCTTAGCGGTGCTAACAGACCGATTACCAGATATCCCCATGGTGTACCCATGATGGTGCCAAACTCTTGTTCGGCAAAGTTGGGAAGCTCTGGCATTTGTTCCTGTATCCAGGCAGAAGGAATGAGTGCTCCCAAGGCGGCAATGACGCTCCATGAGAGTACGGTCCAAGGGCGTGTCCTTAACCATGTAGGAGATACCTCGGCATAGCGTGTCCATAGGAAGATGACGATAGTTAGCAAACCGATGACTCCCGTCGTTGTAATGAGCATGGCAGCCGTCTTGTCGCTGTTGCCTGCTATCAAACTCCATAAGGTAGTTATGATGGCGCCTCCCACAAGTTGGAGGCCAATAAAGATGAATAGATAACTAAATGCTTTTTTCATAATGTTCAATGTTCAACGTTCAATGTTCAACGTAGCAGCAGTTCTGCTGCTTCTGCGTCTTGTCGTAATTGTTCTTTAAGGGCTTCTATACTGTCAAAACGCTGTTCTCCTCGCAGCCTTTCCACCACCGCTACTTGTAGCTGTTGGCCGTAGAGGTTTTCTTTGAGTCTGAATACATGTACCTCTATGGTCTGGTGCTGGCCGTCGAAGGTGGGACGCATGCCGATGTTCATCATGCCATGTTTCCATTCTACACTGTTTTCCATTCTAATCTTTACAGCGTATGCTCCTGCAGCAGGAATCAGCTGACAAGGGTCGCTCACCACGATATTGGCTGTAGGGAATCCCAGTTTTGTACCGATGTGCTCACCATGCTCCACACTGCCCAGTATGGTATAGGGATATCCCAATAGTTCGTTGGCCTCGCTGATGTTACCATCAGTAATCAGTTCCCTGATGAGTGAACTGCTCACACAACTCTCTTCCCTCTTGGAGGGAGCTGGGGGGAGACTCTTCACCTCTATGCCTAACTCCTTGCCATAGCGCACATAGTCATCGAAACCTTCTACGCGGTTGTATCCAAAGCGGTTGTCGTAACCCGTCAGTAAAACCTTGACACCATACTTGTCGCGCAGCACCTGCTCCATAAATTGGCGTGCCGTCATCTGCTTCAAGGAATCGTCAAACATCAGCACTTCTATGCGGTCAATCCCCGTTTTCGTCAGCAGTATGCGCTTTTGGACGAGTGGTGTCAGTGTTTGTGGCGCCGTCTTTATGAAGGTGATAGCCATCGACTGTAAGCCACGCTGGTGAGCCTCGTCAACAACATGCTGCAAGACGAACTGGTGTCCACGGTGTACGCCGTCGAACATTCCTATGGTGGCTACATATCCTTCCATCTCACTATTCATTATTCGTTATTCACTATTCTCTAGCGAAGCGCCTTTTCAGGAATCTGTAGATTTCACCTACCCATAGCACCAACGAGGTGCCTCCGATGATGGCTGCCCATGTCTGCCACGATAGCGGTACGGTGCGGAACATCCTGCCACCAAAGGTGACGATAACCCACTGACCTACCAAGACAAAGAGCAGGACGAAGAGGAATCCTCTGCATGCCCATATTCTGCGGAAGGCCGAATGGCAGGAGCCCAGCATGCGTGCATTGAAAAGGTTCCACCACTGTAGCATAACGAAGATGGTGAAGAAGACGGTGAGTCTGATGTCGTCCATTCCTGTTCCTTGCTCGAAATACCACAGCAGGGCAAAGGTCACCACGAAGAACAGTCCGCCAATGGTCAGAATGCCTCGTTTCATGGAACGGGTGATGATGAAGGCATCGCTGGTGCGTGGCTTCTCTTCCATCACTTCGCGAGAGGGTGGCAGTGAGGCAAGTGCCATGGCAGCCAATGTGTCCATAATCAGGTTCACCCATAGTATCTGGGTAATGGTCAGCGGCATCTCCGTACCAATGAAACCGCCACAGAGTACCAGTAGTAGGGCGGCTACGTTGACGATGAGCTGGAAGAAGACGAAGCGCTGGATGTTCTTATACAACGAACGTCCCCACATCACGGCATGGACGATGCTGCTGAATGAGTCGTCAATCAGCGTGATGTCACTGGCTTGCTTGGCAACACTGGTACCCGAGCCTAACGAGAGACCCACATGAGCACGGTTCAGCGCTGGGGCATCGTTGGTACCGTCGCCAGTGACAGCGACTACCTCACCACGCTGCTGTAGCAGGCTTACCAGACGTTGCTTGTCGGTAGGACGGGCACGCGACATTACCTTCAGTTCCTTGATACGCTCCAAGGCTTCCTCGTCAGAGAGTGCTGCAAACTCTGCACCCGTGATCGTAAGAGGTGAGGGGAGAGAGGTGAGAGGTGAGAGGATACCACACTGGCGTGCTATCTCCATGGCGGTAGCTACGGTGTCGCCAGTCACTATCTTTACGTCAATGCCTGCCTCATTACACTGGCGGATGGCGTCAGGTACTTCCTTGCGCAAGGGGTCACTGATGGCAAAGAGGGCCAACAACTCGTCGTTTTGGGCTACTGCCAGCGTACGCATGGCGTGGTTCTGCCAGTCCAGCAGTTGCTGCTCTAATTCGTGGCGCACGTCATCTGTCAGCGTGCAACGAGCCATGATAACCTCAGGGGCTCCTTTTATATATAAGGTGTCGCCAACGGTGGTCGACATGTACTTCCGTTCTGTTGAGAAGGGCTCACGGGCTGTGATGGTATTCTCTTCACGCAACTGCTGATAGTCTACGCCTTGCTCCGTCAGCCAGCGCAGCAGCGCCTGTTCCGTAGGATTGCCCACGTCGTGTGTCGCTGTGGTATTCAGCGCGATGGCTTTGTAGAGGTCATCATGAGCCTCTCCCTTTTGGGGGAGGTTGGAGGAGGCTGCTACCGTCATCCTGTTTTCCGTCAGCGTACCTGTCTTGTCCGTACAAATCACGGTGACGGCACCCATCGTCTCTGAAGCCTGTAGCTTACGTACCAGATTGTTTGACTTCAGCATGCGGCGCATGTTCAGTGCCAATGCTAAGGTGACGGCCATAGGAAGACCCTCTGGTACGGCCATCACTATCAGCGTGACGGCCATCATGAAGTAGCGCAACACCACCTCAACCATCGAGAGGTAATCGCTGGTATGCCACAAGTCGTTGGTCAATATGTCGTGGATAAGGAAGGCAAAGAAGGCTGCGACAGACAGTCCGCCACCTACCTTGCTAATCATCTTAGCCAACTTGTCGAGTTGGATGTTCAATGGGGTCTTTACACCTGTCAGTTCTGTAGCTTGGCGAGCCACATGACCAATCTCTGTCTCGTCGCCAACGGCTGATACTACGTAGCGTCCCGTGCCACCCATCACCATTGATGAGCGTAGCAGCATATCCTTTGGATAGGCTTCGTCTGAGTTCTCCTTCTCTTTCTTTGACTCAAAGTCAGAGTGCGGTGTTGCAATAGAGGGGGATAGGGGAAGGCACTCTTTCGTCGTAATAGGTTCGCCGGTCAGACTCGACTCGTCGACCTGCAGGTCTGTGGACTCAAAGAGCTGTCCGTCGGCGGGCACCTCGTCGCCAGTCTCT
The DNA here is from genome assembly GCA_900314985.1 of uncultured Prevotellaceae bacterium. Classification (GTDB taxonomy): domain Bacteria; phylum Bacteroidota; class Bacteroidia; order Bacteroidales; family Bacteroidaceae; genus Prevotella. Next base: position 36,434 of record OMXL01000031.1, read on the forward strand.
ACGATGACGACATCGCCCACCACGACTTCGCGCCGTGGTATCTCTACCACCTTTCCCTCGCGGACCACCTTGACGGGCTGTTCTTCGCCTAACTGGGTGAGCACGTCAAACTTGCGGGCGGCATCACGCTCGAAGAAGAAACCTACCGTAGTAGCCAGAATGATGGCAAAGATGATGCCCAACGTCTCTATGAAGTCCTGCTTGACAAAGGCCAGTGCCAGTGATACCACAGCGGCCACCAGCAGGATGCGGATCATGGGGTCCTGATATTTCTCTATATATAGACGCCACATCGACTGCCTGCGAGGTGGTGTCAACACATTCTCGCCATGCTCGAGGCGGCTTTTTTCCACCTCAGCGGCTGTTAATCCTTCTTTTTTTATTTCCATATCGGGTGCAAAGGTACGACATTTTTTGCCATTTTAGCAAAAAATAAGGGTGCGGAATTAAATTTTTCACTTTTCACTTTTCACTTTTCACTTTTTTTTGTATCTTTGCATCCGCAAATTGCATTTGCACTGGACTTGTAGCTCAGTTGGTTAGAGCAACAGACTCATAATCTGGAGGTCCCAGGTTCAAGCCCTGGCTGGTCCACATTGAAAATCAGCAACTTACGAGC
>OMXL01000031.1:37087-39748 GCA_900314985.1 uncultured Prevotellaceae bacterium
TCTGCATTTTGTTCGCAAAATCCTCGATTTTTGTTCGCAAAGCGTAAAAAACTCCTTATTTGTATCTTATTTCTCTAATATTTTCGTACCTTTGTCGCTGGATTTCGCATTCGTGCGATACCCAAAGACATTGTGGACAAGAGAAATGGCGTTCGCTATCTCATTCAATGACCTCGAAATGTAGGAAGTTTCAAGGAATAATAGTCAGAGAATAGATAAGGTGAGCGTTCACGTTATAGCGTGGGCGAAACTTATCTGACTATTTTGGCACTTCCTACAGCCACGAGGGAAAGATATGGGTTGTTCACGCTTTCTCTATGCCCAGTGGATTAGGAAAGTTTAACGCCCCACAGCGTCATATTTCCGCAATTACGGCGTATATATAATAAAATGAACAATCAAAATAAAAAAATAGACAATGAGATTTATTACAACAACACTTTTGAGTTTATTAGTCTCGCTACAGGTGATGGCGGGAAAAGTGATTAAGAATCCGGTCATTGAATACTCCGCTTCGTGGATGGAGATTACCGAGATTGAACTGACGAAAGAGGCCACAATCGTAAGAGGTGTTCTCAGGCAGGGCTCGTCAATCCTCAACAACACCGTGCTTGCAGACCGCAACACAGGCAAGGAGTTTAAGTTCTTGCGTGTGGAAGGCGTAAAGGCTCAAGAGCGGGCTACTGCCGACGGCACACCATGCACCATATACTTCGAACCGCTGGATGCAAACGTGAAGGAGTTTAATTATATAGAGGTGGGCAATAATCCATTGGGAAACTACTATGGCATCAGGTTGCAGCCAAAGGCAAAGGCCTCTAAAAAGTCAAAGGTGTTCGACCCTGAATCACTTGATTTCGACTACTATATGAGTCGTCCTTTCACCCCCGACACCGCATGGCACTTCAGCAACAAACCTTACAAGAATGGGTTTCCATCTGGAAAGGCACTGGTTAAGATTTACGTGACAAAGACACCAAGGGAACTTGCAAGTATGCTTCCCGATGTTTCGGCAAGGGTGTCTGATCAGATTACGCGCCACGAGGAGAATGCAGTTGCTTCGATGGATGAAAACAACTGCTACACGCTCGAACTCGATATTCCTCATCAGCAGTTTGTTTATACAAATCCTTTCGGTGATATCTACGTCGCTCCTGGTGACACACTCGAGATGTTCACCACCATGGAAGGGGCTCCTGATGGCAGAGGGCCTCGTTTCAAGGCCTTCCGCAGCAACAGCGAATCAGCCATGATAAACACCCTTCTGCCTAAATACTTGGAGAAATATGGCAGGAAGGAATACAACTACAAAGAGGCTGAAGCCATGATAGCGAAGGGTAAGGATGTCACCCAGCCCATGCTTGAGCGTTGGGCTCGTCAGGCCAACGAGATAATTGCCGACGAGGCCTTCCGTCAGGCTCTCATCAACTCTCCGTTGAGCACCATGGGTAAGGATCTCGTTATGATATCGGCTGTGGCCAACAAATGCATTGAGATAGAAGATGTGGCGGATAGCTATGACTACAAGAAGACCATCAACACACAACTTGAAGATGGCAGCTGGAAGAGTGAGCCGAATTCCAATTACGTTCCGCTTGACCTGAAGGCTGTCTATGGTACACTTTTGAAGAATAAGGAACTCATCTACAACAACCCTCTTGCCGTGAGCGAAAGCAGCCAGTGGGTATTCGTGAATCGTACGCTCTTCGGTCCGTTGCTTGGGCAATGGGAGACCATAACCAACGAGCAAGGTATTATTGTAGGTCAGCGACGCCGCGATGATTATGGTATGGCGGGTACCTTCATGAACGACCTCCGTCTCTCACAGGATATTGTTAACCATATGGATAATAACCTAAAGGAAGACAAGTTAGGTCGGCTTGATGAACATGGACACCGTGATGGAATACTTGATTACATGGCAAACACAGTCGGTGAGACCTTGGCTGGCATACAGAACGTGCAGGTGGCACAAGCCATCGTAAATGAGTACCGTAACTTCGTAAAGGCTACCGAAACAGGTGGAGACGAAAAAGGTAACAACTGGACAGAAGAGCAGAATGCGCTGTGGAACAAGATTGTATCGCCCTACAAGGGCAACACCCTCTTCCTCGATTTCTGGGCGATGAGTTGCGGCCCATGTCGTGCGGGTATGATGAGTCAGAAGAAACTCGTGGAGGATATGAAGGACGAGGCCGTCAAGTTCCTCTACATCACCACCGAAGACCAGAAAACATCTGGCGAAAAATGGATGGCTGACAACAATATCAAGGGCGAGCACATCTATATCACCAACAACGAATGGAAGCAGTTCGAGACCATGCTGAACTTCACTGCCATTCCTCGTGGTGCCTTGGTCAGTAAGGATGGCAAACTCATCGAGCACGACTTCCACGTCGGCCAGTTCAAAAGCACCGAACTAAAGAAACTCGCAGAAAGATTCTGACAAATATGAATAAGAACATCATCCTCACCCTCCTCGCCCTCGTTGCAATGGCGGGGCATGGACAAGAATTGAAAATCGACGGCCAAAGGGAAAGTCAAATCAAAAAAGTAGCAGCCACGCCCGAAGACTTCATGGAGCACATGGCCTTGTGTGGCTACGAAGTTTACACCTATGACATTTCCTCTCTGCGCGACTCCGTGTCGGGCTTCACCATC